>NZ_BONY01000031.1 GCF_016862955.1 Rhizocola hellebori
CCACCGGCCCGCCGCCGTGCTCAAGCTGCCCTTCCACCGACGCGCCGACGCGCTCGAGCCGCCGGAGGTGCCGTCGCGGTGGGTGGCGGGTGGGGCGGGGGTTGCTTGCCAGGTTTGGGTTAGCTCGGTGTGGGGGAACCACCAGAAGCGGAAGTATGGTGTGGCCAGCAGCTCGTCGAGGTGGTCCAGGGTAGTGTCCAATGTGGAGCGATGGCTGGTGGCGTGCAGGTCGAAGGCGGGCACGTGGCGCAGGGTGACCGCGGAGATCACGCCTAGCGCGCCGAGTGACACCCTGGCCGCTGCGAGCAGATCGCCTTGGGTGTCCAGGATCTGGCCCGCGGCGTCGACCAGGCGCAGCCCGGTCACCTGCTGGTCAAGCGCGCCAACGGAAAGGCCGGTGCCGTGGGTGCCGGTGCTGATCGCGCCCGCCACCGTCTGCTGCGCGATCGAGCCCATGTTCGCAAGGGCTCGCCCATGCCCCGCCAAGAAGTCGTTCAGGTCGTGTAAACGCATGCCGCCCTGCACGGTCACCTCGTGGTCGGTGAACGACAGCACGCGGTTGAGCCGATCCAGCAGGACCAGGTCGCCACCGCCGTCGGCGGCCGCGATAGGGCCACAGCTGTGCCCAGACCCGGCCACCTTCAGCGGCCTGAGCGCGCCACTCACCACGGAGGCCAGCTTGGCTTCGGAGGCCGGGCGGTGCACCCGGCGCGGGCGGGCGGTGACCGTACCCGCCCAGTTGCGCCAGCGCGGCATTGCTAGGCTCCGAACCGGGCGGCCGGCGCCATCTGGTAGGCGGCGCCATGCTGCTCGAAACCGCGGCGTGCCTCGTCGATCGCGTCGAGCACGGAGGCGGGCGGCTCACTGTCGCGAGTGGAATCGATGCCACGGTAGGCCAGGGTGGTCAGCCGGTGCGCCCGATCCTGGGTCATCAGCGCCTGCAGCCGATGCGTGTAGGCGAAGGCCAGGGTGCCCGGATGCCACGGGTGGTAGAGCACCGGCTCGCGGGGCCAGCACACTTCCAGCCCCAGGTTCTTCAGGCGCACGTACATGTCGAAGTCGTTGCCGTGGTCGCCGGTGGCGAAGACTGGGTGCTGGTCGTATCCGTTGAGCTCCACCAGCCAGCGCCGGCGCACCCCCAGACAGCCGCCCCAGTTGGACGGGTGGGTCAGCACCCCGGTCTGCCGCAGATGGGCCAGGTCGACCTCGTCGCGGTGGCAGTCCTTGGGCTCGTTGTAGCGGTAGTTGTAGGTCACCAGCCGCGGGTTGCGTTCATGCAGCAGCCACATGCGTTCCACAAAATCGGGCTCCACCACCAGATCCCCGTCGGGGATCAGGACGAGCTCGCCGCGGGCGGCGCAAATGCCGGCGTTGAAGCAGTAGGACGAGTGGTAGACCCCGGTGCGGCCCAGGGTCAGCAGCCGGGCGCGCGGCGCTTCGGCGGCGATCGCGGCATTGACCGCGGGATCGACCGTGCCGTAGTACTCGACCCAGATCAGCTCGAAGTCGGCAAAACTCTGCTGCGCGAAGGCCGGGATGGCATGGAAGGCCTCGCGAAACGATCCATCGATCATGATGATACTGACCTTGGGTAGCACGGCTATAGTTCTACCCAAGTTGGCTTGCAGGCCACTAGAGCGCCGCCAAGCCGAGCAGGCGTGCTCTTACGCGCTGATCTGGTCAGGGGTGGCGCCACCGTCCAGCAGATAGCTGTCGGCCCCGCCGTGCCTCCCAGTTCCAGCGCAGATCGAGAATCCGGCTTACCCCGCTCTCGGTGATGGCGCGGATTCCCTGAGGCGTCAAGCGATTGTGGTTGTCGGAACGAAACAGCGCACCCATTCGAGTGCGGCCGCCGGTTGCGGTGGGCAGGCCGCCGAGGTCTCGGGCATTGACGCAGTCGGGCCAGAACATTCTCATCGCGATGCCTCCGGCCCGTCCTCGTCGTCTGCGCGAAGGTTAGTCCTCGCCGTGCAGCTCGGCCAGCTCGGCCAGTTTCTCCTCCCACTGCTTGGTCGCTGCGGCTAGCGACTCCTGCCACGCTTCGGCCACGGTTTTGGCGCCGGCCAGGGCTTCGGTGTGCCGGCCGATGGCCGCGGCGAGGTCGATGTCGGTGTCGGCGATCCGGCGCAGGTCGTCGGCAGCCAGCAGTTTGGCGGCCTCCTCCCGCTGGGCGGAGGCGACGCGCTGGAACCGCGCGGAGGTGTCCACCATCCCGGTGAGTGCGGACCGTAGCACCCTGATGTTCTCTGGCATCGGCTTGTGTCCTATCCGATCGGGTTGAGCGCGTCGCGGGCCACCTCGTGCCCGTTGATCTGGATGCCGCCGCTGGTGATGTTGCCGACGGCGACCGCGGCCGACCTGGCCGTGATGGAAAGCGAGGGATGCCCGCCGCTTAGCCGGTTGCCCTGCGCGATCGCGGTGGCCGCGTTGATCCGGGCCACCTCGCGGTCGGTCTCGCTGGGATGTGAGCCACGGTTGCCGGTCAGGTGGACGTCGCCGGTGACGGTGACGTTGATGGCCGGCTCCTGCCCGCCTCCCTGCAGCGTGTTGCGGGTCAGCTCGGCATCGGCGGTGACCTGTGCCATCAGGTAAGCGCTGTCGCCCGCGAAGGTCCACGTGCCGGCGGTGGTGGCGGCCGAGCGGAAGAGCTGGAAGCTGGCCCGTTGCACCCCCATCAGCAGCATCGGGGTCCAAGCAGCGCGCAGTCCCTCCTCGGTCTCGCCGCGTACGGTGTTGTCCGTCACCGACATCGTGCTCTGCCAGAAGGCGCAGCCGATGCCGACGCTCGTCCCGCCGGAGTTGGCCGAACCGATGCGCGACACCATGTTCCCCGAAATCCTTGCCTCCACACAGGAGGCGACGAGGATGCCGTAGCCGTTTCCGCCGGTGTCGCTCGCGGCCACCCCGTCGATGGTGTTGCCGCTGATGAGCGCGGATTGCACGCCGATGACGGCGATGCCCATCAGCATCGCGGCCTGGATATAAGGTCTGTCCACCAAGGACGCCGCCAGGTGCTCGCTGAGCACCGCCGACACCCGGCTTCGAGCACCCGCCGCCAGACCGACGCCGCCCGCGGCGGAGGCCGCGGAGGCCGCGGAGGCAGGGGCGGTGGTGGCGGAGGTGGGGATGGCGGCGGCGGAGAGGGCGGTGATGCCGGGGTTGACGCGTGCCGAGGCGCGCATCGCGGCGGCGCTGCCGAAGTGCAGCGTGGGCTCGTCGGCGGTGGCCTCCCGGAACGAGGGCTGGCCCGCGACCTCCGCCCGCAGGCGGTCGGCGAACCGGTCGGAGAGCCGGCCGGGGAAGGGAAGGCTTGACGAGCCCGCGGAAAGGTCGAGCACGTGGTTGTTGTCCACCGAAACCCGGCCGCTCAGCGCCGCGGGCTGGACCAGGACACCGCCACCGCATTTGCGCACGATGTTGTGCTTGATCAGCAGGCTGGAAAGCTGCGCCGAGACCACGATGCCGGTGCCGCCCATGCCTGCGATCCGGTTGCCGAGCACCATGGCCACCCCGTCCGGGGTGTCCGGCGGGGCCGCCTGCAAAGCGATGCCGTGCTTGCCCTGCACCCGGGACGCGCCGACGACGGTGTTGCCGCTGATGCTGGCGCGGCCGCCGGTGACGATGCCGGCGCCGGTGACCTCCAGCATGTTGCGGTCGATGTTCAGCGTGCCGTCGACTCCGGCCACGTCCTGTGGCACCAGGCCGGTCATCACTATCCCGGCGTCCTCGCACGCGGTGAACTGGTTGCCGGCCACCGAGGTCAGCCCGGTGTGCTCGACGACTCCGTTGTGGTCTATGCCCAGATCGATGCCTCGCCCGGTACACGAGAAGAAATTGTCTTGAATGGACAGACCCGCGGTGAGCAAGCCTTTGTCGTCAAGGTGGGTCTGTGCGGTCAGGCCGGCGAAGCCGGTGAAGAGGCAGTTGCGGATGGTCAGTAGCTGTTGCACACCGCTGAGGCCAAGGCAGCTGCCCTGTTCCCATTCGTGGGTCACCCGCAGCGCGTCGGCGACACAGTTGCGGTTCGCCGAGCCGAAGACCACGGCGGGCATGTCGCCCCGGGTGCTCACCGCAAAGTTTTCCAGCACCACGTCGCGGCTTCGGGTGACCGACAGAACCCCGTTGGGCGCCTTGAGCACGGTGGCCGCGCCTACCCCGCGGATCCGGATCGACCGCGCGCCGTCTATCTTCACCACATCTTCGAGCTCGTAGACGCCGGGGCAGAGGGTTATCGTGCCGCCATTGTGTTTCTTGAGCGTCTCGATGGCCTCCTGCAGCGAATCGCCTGGCGACACACAGATCTCGCAGCCGCAGCTCTCGCCGGTGGAGGGCCAGTCGGGGCGACAGTCGGTGACCGGGCCGCCGATCGTGAGCAGCGCCAGCTTCGCGTAATGCAGATGGGTGCCGCGAGGCGGCGCCGCGGTCAGCTTCTCCACCGAGGCGTCGGCGACGCGGGCGGCGAAGACCCAATGGTCGCCGGGGCGGGGCTTGCCGGTGGCGGCGAAGGTGAAGGTGACCGTCACCCCGAGCTCGAGCAGGAAAGCCTTGCCGCTGGCCGGAATCGGGATCGGACCCGAATCCCACTTGCGCACCCGCAGATGGTGGGTGGAATTCGCCAGGTCGGCGGGAAGCGGCGAATCCAGCAGGATGACGTTGCCCTCCTCCACGGTGACCTTGCGCATCTCGCCGGGGGTGTGGTCCAGCTCGAGCCGGTCGTCAAGCACCTCGACCCAATCGCCCGACTTGATGCTCAGCAGCTCGTCGCGGCCCAGCGCGGTCAGGCGCAGCCGCGACGTGGAGATGGATTTGTCCACCGCGCTGGTGATGGTGGCGTTGTCCCGGGACCACTTGAACTCGGTCGCCGAATGCAGCTCCACGCGGTAGAGCTGGTTCTCCGGGCCGCGGTAGCCCTTGCTCGGCGGCACCTCGCACGGGCCCGACGGCGGGTCGCTGTCGTCCGTGCCGGTGGTCAGCCGGGCCGAGGAGGGCGCGGTCAGCTCCGCCCACTTGGCGATCGTCGAGTCGCAAGTCAGACCCGTGCCCACGTTGGGCAGCACCCGAACCTGCCACGCGGTCTGGTTGCGGGTAGTGGTCTCGACGCCGATCGCGGGCTCGACGAGGTCTGGCGTGTTGAGATGGTCCAGCTCCCGTTGCCACGCCACGAGATAGAACAGATGCTGCCCGCCGGTGGTGGGCGCATCGGTGACGTCGCGGCGGTAGGGCTGCTGGGTGTAGGCGATGGCGGCGTTGCCGTTGGGCTCGGCGAGGATCGGCTCGAGGTCCGTTTTCGTCAGCAGGCCATGGTTTTCGGCGAGCAGCCCGTCGACGTAGAGGCGTCCCGCGCCGATCGAGATGACCCCGCCCGCCTCAGTGATCTTGAAGGCGTCGGGGGTCAGCCGCGACACGATCGACGGGGTCGGCGCCAGGTCGACCATCTGTGCGCGCACGCGCCGATCGGTGATGGCCACCTGCTCGTTGAAATCGGCGTCCAGCCACACGCGCCCTTGCAGGCTGCCGATGCCGCTGTGGTCGCGCAGCGGGTCGAACCGGACCCGGCTTAGGTCAGCACTCATCTTCGCCGTCCTTACGTAGCGTAGAAGATCCCGGCCTCAAGGCCGAACCGGAGGTATTCGTCAAGGCGCACCCGCAGGTTCGCTTCGCGCTGCGGGGCGAACAGGTAGTTGCCCACACCCATTTCACTCTCATTGTCCGCTCCCTGCCGCACACTGTCCGATGTGGAGCGCCGAAGCTGCGCATAGCCGACATCGCTGAAACGCATGCTGGTGAAGTCCGGCCGCGGCGTCGAGACGCAGCTGTACTGGCGCGGTGTCAGCGACTGCGCGGGCAGGTAGCTGAAACGCACGCAACCGCTTTGCCGGCGTTTGACGGTCACCTTGCCAAGGACGATCGAGTTGGAGATCTCCACCTCGGTCGCTTCGATGCCGCCGTACACCGTGCACGCTTCAAGAATCACCATGCCTTCTTTCTGGTACCCGGCAACGCCCGCCGAGCCCGCATCGACCACGCAGTCGGTGAGCTTCACCACCGCCCCCTCCACGGCCGTCACCGGCCCGGTCACGCAGCGCTCCAGCTCGACGGTCGCGAAGGGATGCTCGACGATCAGGCTGGCCGCGCCGGGTTTGCCCGGCTCGTTGGCAGTGGTGCGGGTCAGACCCGGTACCAGGGTGCAGTGGCGCAGCACCACCTTGCGTATCCCGATGTCGGCGTTGGCCGGGATCACCAGTGGCCCACCGCTGATCATCAGACCGTCCAGCACGATCGTCGCGTCGTCGGCCGGGCTCAGCTTGACCTGGGTCTTCGTGCTCAGGTGCGGCCGGTGCCAGTTGGCGCTGCGCAGCACGACCGTCTTGCCCTGCGCAGCGGTGATCTCGGCGGGCGCGGGGTACTCCCAGTTGTCCTCGATCTGCACCGTGCCGCCGTTGGCGTCGAGCAGGGCGGCCAGATCCTCGCCGCCGCTCGCCAGCACCGGCTCGGTCTCGGGCGCCACCAGCGCGGGCAGCCGCCGCGAGTATCCCCCGCCACCGATGTCCAAAGTGGACCCGTAGTGGTAGCTGCCGATCGCGGTGACATTGCCGGTGACATCCTGCGGGAAGTAGACCCGGCCCAGCACCGGATCGATGGCGATGACGCCGGCCTCGGGCGCGTGCGCCCAATCGTCGCCGGGCACATCGGAAAGGTCGCAAATCCTCACGGTGCCCGGGGTCGGCGCGCCCAGCAGCCCCACCAGCAGGCTGCGGTCGGGGCCGTAATAGTGGTCCAGATTGGCCTTGAGAACCCGCCGGGTCAGCGGCAGCGGAACGTCCGAGGGCTCGGCCAGATGCGTGATCTCCGCCTCGGCGCGCTGCTTGCCGAACAGGCGCTGATCGATGCCGAGCGGGTGGAACCGGAAGCGCCGCTTGTCAGTTCCGCCATGGGGGGTCAGCTTCACCCGGGTCAGCTCCAGCGCCGCCGCCCGCCACAGGAAGATGCCCACGTTGTGGATGTTGTAGCGGCCGGTGCCGGTGGAGATCCGGCGCACGTCGGCAAGGTGGGCGTGGTCGTCGAAGGCGGTGCCCAGCCACTCCAGCTGCGCCACCCGCATGTCGAGGGTGCCGCCCCGGCCCGGCCGGGTGTGGTTCATGTATTGGGTCGCGGCGAGGCGCTCGAAGAATTCGACCGCCCGCGCCTTCCAGCCGGTGACATCGAGCGCGAGCTGTTCCAGCATCGCGGCTGTGCCCTTGCGCCGCCTGTAAGCGATGGTGTTGGCCACCTCGGCGCGCGGCGACGAAATCCGCGCCGTGCTGCGCGCCGCATCCTCGTGCAGGGGCCGGTAACCGACCAGCTCGCCGATGTAGGGCACCACCCAGTCGGCGCAGGTCTCGATGAACTGGTCATCGTGAAACTGATCGAGACTGTCCTCGAGCACCCCGAGCTGGCTGGCGATGATGGTCAGCAACCGCTTGAGCTGCCCGTCGCCCAGCTCGTCACGCGCCCGGTAGACCCTCGGAAGAAGATCATAAAGCTCGGTCATGGCATCTTCCCGATCGCGTTGGGGGACAACGGGTTCAGCAGGAGCAGCTCAGCACCGAGCACCGTGCCCTGCTCGGCCTCGGCCCGCGCCGCGAGCAGAAGCTCTTGCACACCGAGCGGCGCGGGGCGGGGCCGCAGCGGCCTGCGCAGACCGCCGACGCCATGCAGCTCGTGCGAGCCGATGGCGATGTCGAATAGCTCGCTCAGGCCGGTGGTGGTGCCGGGGGCGCGCAGCTCGTGCGAGCCGATGGCGATGTCCAGCAGCTCGCTCAGGCCCGTGGTGGTGCCGCTTAGCTCATGCAGGCCGAGGGCGGTGTCGCGGGTTTGCAGCAGCTTACGCAGGCCGGTGGAGGTGGTGGCGGCGTTCAGCCCGTGCAGACCGAGGGCGGCGCTGCGGGTCTGAAACAGCTTGCGCAGGCCGGTGGCGGCGTCTAGCTCGGGCGGGGCGGGCGCGGTGTAACGGGCTAGCACGTCGAGGTCGACGGCGATCACCCCGGGCGCGCGGTGAATCACGGCGATCACCTCCGACTTGCGCACGGGCATGCCGAAATCCCTTGCCCCGAAACCGAAAGCCTCTTCGAGCCGGGCGGCGATCGCCTTGCGGACGGGTTCCCACTCCAGAGCCGGATCGGCGAGCACCTTCGCCGCCACCTGGAACCAGGCCGGCCGGTGCGGCACCACCAGGACGGGGGCGAGCGGGTCGCCGTAGCTGCGAAGGGACGCGGCCAGGCGGGCGCAGAGCAGATCCCCGGCGAGGTGGTCCTTTTCCGCCGAGGCGACGGTCACCACGATGGTGCGGGTGTTGCGGACAGCGAGCACGGTCACGTCGGCCTTGGCCACCCCGGCGAACGTGCTCGCATAGTCGCCGTAATCGGTCAGCGACACCGCTCGGCCCAGGGTGCGGGTCGAGCGCGGGATGCCGGTGCGGGCCTGCGCCACGGTGTCCGGGTCTGCGCCGCCCTGCGCCGGGACCGGGTTGGTCACCCCGGTTACCCCCAGCGGTGGCGACGCCAGCTGGGTCAGCGCGCCCGTGGGCAGGTTGCCGGCCTCCCCGGTTCCCTTGCGGTACTTGGCTCGAACGTTGTGGCTTCCGGCGGGAACACGTGCGCCGCGCGCGCCGTCGCCGGTGCCGACGACGACCTCACCGCCGGGCGCTTCGCGGGTGACGAAGGTGCGGTCGTTGGGCCCGGCCGGGTAGTGCGAGCCGACTTCGGCCCAGCGCACCTCGTTGACCCGGACCTCCAAAGTGGACTGTGCCCCGCTCGGGCCGTCGGCGGGCACATAGGTCAGCGGCGCGTGCTTGAGCTCGAAACGCTGGAAGGGCCGGGCCGAGCCATCGCCCAGAATCTGGTGCACGGTCTCGCCGTGGGTCGCCACCGCCACGTTGCCGAAGATGCTGACCTTGGCCCGATCATGCGGCTGCGCAAGGTCTTCGGCGAAGGTCAGCTCGGTGCCCTCGTCGGTGGCGACCGCCGAGGCGACCGCGAGCAGCTGGGCGCCGGCCGGGCTGGAGACGAGCACCAGCCGCCCGGGCGGCAGCGCCGACACGTCCCCGGCGACGGTGCACTGACCCTCCGCCACCGCGGTCGGGTCGGGCTCGCCGACCAGGTCCAGCGGATCGTTGACCGCGAAAATGGTGGTTTCTCTGACGTAGCTGATGAATTTGTTGAACTGGGTGGGGTTGCCGGTGAGGTGGGCGCGGGTCACCTTGCCGGAGACGGCGAACTCTGACCGGGTCAGCTCCTCGACCTCGGCCACCTCGAACAGGCCGCGCTCGTTGCCCTGCACCAGCATCAGCCAGCTGCCGACCGCGATCTCCGGATGAGAACCCTCGATGTCGACCGCCTGGCCCGCCGACGCCGGGCGGATGGCGTAGAACGGCCAGTTCTCCTTGATCGCGGCTTTGTACTCCTTGCCCGGGGCTTTCATCACCGGCAAAGAGCTCTCCACGGCGTTCTTGTAGTCCTTGCGGAAGGTGTCCGACATCGAACCCCACATCGGGGCCTGATGGCCGAAGACCGCCAGCCGCTTGCGCCACACATAAGGGGTCAGCGGCCCGGCCACGCCCAGGGCGGGCTTCCAGGTCACCAGCGTCGATTCGGTCGAAGGCGTGACCGTGGCCACCGTGGCGGCGGCCCAGGTGCCGAGATCGGCGGCGAAGAGCAGCTGATCGCCCGCGCGCAAACCGGTGGCCACCCCTCTGAGGTTCATCGAGGTTGCGCCTGCCCCCAGCACCGTCTTGCGGAAAGCCAAGGGGCGCAGCATGTTCCACTCGGGCCGGGCCACCAGCCGCTGTGCTGTCTCGAAGGTCTGCTGCTGCTCACCCGGGCCGGGTACGCTGCGCACCGCGGTGCCCGCCTCAATGATCACCTCGGCTGGCATCCTGACCCGCTGGAAAGGCGACGTGGCGTCGGTGAGCTGTTGGCGTGGCGGGGGTTCGACGTGGAAGGCCAGATGGGTGGTGGCCGCGACGCCCGGGCGCAACCGGTAGCCGACCAGCTTGCCTAGCTCGGCCAGAGACGTTCTGTCCAAAGCCGTGCCGAGGTAGGACTCGTTGATGAGGCGCTCGGAATAGAAAGTGAGCACCTCGGCCACGCAGGCCACCCCATCGAGCAGGCCGATGGTGAAATCGTCGCTGTCGCGGGTGGTCAGCTTCGGCAGCCCGCCCTCATCGTCGAGCAGGGCGTGCAGGCTGGCGCGGAACTCCGCGTAGCCGCCCGGCCGGTAGCTGACCTGGGGCAGGCCGGAGCGATTGGTGATCTCGCGCGGTGTCTCCAGGGTCATCGCCCGCCTCCAACGGTGAGGGAAAGCACGCCCCGCTCGGGGAAGTTGCGGTTGTTCTCCAGCCGCGCGATCTCCAGGCGGCCCATGGTGAGCACGCCGGTGTCCAGGCCGCTGACCGCCGGATCGTGCTGGCGGCGGAAGGTCACGATGTTCACCGATTCCACGCCCGGCACCGCCTGGGTCGCGGCGTAGATCGGGCTGAGGTAGACGGGCTGGGCGAAGCTGAGCCGGTCGGCGTGGAAGAGCGCTTCGATGCTCGCGATCACCTCTTGGCGCACCGCGGAGCGGTGATGGCCCGCGGCCACACACACGTGCAGCTCCAGCTCGACCGGGATGTAGTGAGGCGCGTCGATCTCCAGGTCGTAGCCGGCCAGCCGGTACCTTTCCAGCCTTTCCCGTTGCCGTGCTTCGAAAGCGCTGTCGGGGGCACCGCCGCCGATCGGGTCCACGGTCAGGAACACCGTGTGCCAGCTGCCCGTCCAGCGCCACGTCGCGGCGGCGCGCTGGATCAGCGGGTCGCGTACGGCGACCTCCGCCCAGTCGGCCGGGGTGACCGCCCGTTCCTGGATCAGGAAGGCCTCGGGCGCGTCGCGGCGCACCTCGTCGGCGGTCTGCTGCTCCAGCCCTCCCGCCGCGGGCAGCGGGTTGGTCACCGCCGTCGCGGCCGCCCCCTGCTCGAGGTGCTCAAGGCTATGCGCGCCAACGTTTCCGGACACCCCGTTGCCGAGCCGGTAGCTGGCCACGAAGGCTGTCCCGGGTGCGGGCCTTCGGCCGTGGCCATGGCCGTCCTCACCGTCGCCGAAGCGGAGATAGGCGGTGCCGTCGTGTTCTGTTTCCACGGCGAAGTCGGTCGCGTCCGGCCCGCTGCCGAGCAGATCCCACTGCGGGCTCCAGCCGGTGTCGGCTTCGCCGGTCTGTTTGCTGACCAGCGTGATGGCGGGTTCGGCTCGGGCTGCGTCGGCCTCGGTGAGCCGGGCGGCCGGCATCGGGCGCTGGGTCACCCGCACCTTGCCGGACGGCAGCACGGTGATCCGGGCCAGCGTGATGGTGTTGCTTACCGACCATTCGCCGTCGTTTCCCCGTACCACGAAGGAAAGGTCTTTGAAAACAACGCCCTGTCTGGCCAGCCAGTCGCGAACGGTCTGGGAGGACTTGCGCAGAGCCAGATCCGCTTGCACCGCGGCATCCGCATCGGTGGTCGCGATGACCTTCGCGGTCACCGGCACCGACCGGGTCAGCGGCGCATAGCGCAACCGCGGGCGGTAGCGCCGGTTTCCCACCACGCCGAGCTCGTCGTCCTTGGCGCGGCGGCCGTGGTCGGCCACGACAATGTTGCCCCACGCCACCGCGACCGGGTCGGTCGAGACCCGGCCGTTGATCGGCAGATCGAAGGGCAGCGCGTCGGCGGCCTCCCAGACGATTTCGGTGACCGGCAACGGGTTGTTGTCCGGGGTGTCCTTGAACAGCCCGCCGGACGGGTCCTGCGCCGAGGTGACGTGGACCAGCCGCACCGGGTGGCGGCGCAACCGGTCGGGGGTGGCGAAGACGAGCAGGTCTCCCGCCTTGAGATCGGGGTGATCCCCGGACAGGGTGGCCGCGGTGCTTCCCGCGGGCAGGCAGCAGTCCTCGTTTCCCCAGGCGTAGAACGGGATTTCGTCATGGTCGGCGTAAAGCACCGCGTGGTCGACGGTTTCAAAGACGACCGCGCCCGCGTTGAGGGCGGCTGTCACCGCCTGCGGGCCGAGCATGGGCGGCAGCCCTTCCACCTTGCTGTAGACGCGTGTCGCCTTGGGCAGCTGCACGGCACCGCCCAGCGGCACCGTGAAGCGCAGCAGCACCCGCGAGGAACAGCCGTCGTGCATCCGGTAGTCCACCAGCCGGGCATGGCGTCGCAACGCTATCCGGCTGCGGGCGGTGGTGAAGTAGGCGTCGGTGGCGTGCGCATCCTGCCGGTAGGAGAGCCGGTCGCCCGCGTAGGCGAGCAGCTCCACCAGAGTCATGCCCAGATCGGCCGGGCTGCGCTCGCGCCAGCGCGGGGTGACCAGGCTGAGCCTGTCCAGCAGCATCCGGCGCAAGCTCTGATAGTCCTTGGCCAGATAGTCCAGCTCGGGCACGCCGGTGGGCCGGGCCGTGCCGCACCGGCATTTGCCGTCGCGGCAGTCGAATCCGCCCGCGCACGCGATTTTGAAGGTGAACCGCACCTGGGCCAGTATTGGATCGAAGCCGGTGGTGCCGATGTGCAAGGTGTAGTAGGAGAAGTCGCCGGCCTGGGCCGTGCGCACCACCAGCACCTGGCCGGGGGAGTCCAGCCCGGCCACCAGGGCCGGGTCCTCACCGGAGGGCAGGCTGTCGGCCGCGCTGACCCACTCCACCCCGACGGTGGCTATCCTTTCCCCGCCATCGATGCGGACCTCCTCGGCCTTTATCCCGGCCGCCGGTTTGAGCAGCCGCACCAGCAGCGTGCGCTGCGCGGTGTCGGCGACGTCCAGATACTCGATGCCGTTGAGCAGCCCGGCCCGCTTGACCACACGCAGCCGCAGATCCTCCGCACACAGGTACCGGCCTATCACGCTGGCGCTCCGAAACTCTCGGTGCGGCGCTGCCGCGACCGCAGCTCGACAAATTGCACAAGCACCTCGAGCCGGCCGTCGATCCCGGTCACCTCAACGCTTTCCACCGCGATGAGATGACCCAGCCACTGCTGCAGGGACCCCTGGACCAGGAACTGGGTGGTGGCGGCGAGCTCAAGGCTGTTGGGCTCGAAGGTCAGCGCCAGCAGGCCCGACCCGAAATCCGGGCGCATCACCCGCTCGCCGGGCGCGGTGAACAGCACCTGGGCGATGAGATCGCGCAGATGGGTGTGATCGTCGACCGCGCTAGTCAGGCCGGTGCCCGCGATGCGGTAGGGAAATTCGAGATTCATGTCGCCATCGCCCTCGGCTGCACCATGACCGGCAGCATCGGCGAGCCGGTGGAGACACAGACCGAAACCCCGGCCTGGACGGCGACCGGCATGCCCATCACCTTGACCCGCGCCGAGCCCACCACCCACTGCCCGGTGGCGCAGAAGACCCCGCTGGGCGTCAGCGAGCAGCCCGCGATGGCGTAGGGCGTGCCGACGGTGACCACCGGCTGCCCGCTCACGGTCACCCGCGGATTCGGCGCGAGCGGCGTGGCCACTCCCGCATGGGAACAGAGCACGGCGGCTCCTAAGTGGAGGATGTATCCAGGCATCTCACGTCACCGTCAATCCGCCGACATTGATGTCCACCGGGGTGCCCACCATGCTGATGGCCGGACCGGCCAGCGTGATGACCGCACCCTTGCCGTTCATGATGCTGATCCCGGCGTCGGTGACCGCGATCATCGGAATGCCGCGACAGAAGATGGTCACCCCGCCCACCCCGGGGGCATCGTTGATGACCACCGCGTTGAGCGTCGTCGTCTGCATCGTCATGCCGGGCACCCCGGGCGGCACCGCGTGCGACAGCGCCGGCGTTTCCGCGGCCAGCCCCCAGTAGCCGCCCACCCAGATCGGATGGTCGGGGTTGCCCTGCTCGAACTCCACCCACACCCCGGCCCCGATCGCGGGGACGGCGAACACTCCGTTGTTGATGCCGGAGATCGGCAGGCAGGGCATGGCCCAGCTGGTCGGCACGACGGCCGAAACGTCGGGCACGATCACCTGGATCCGCCCGATCTGCATCGGATCCACGTTGTTGAGCACCGTCGCCCGGTATTTGCCGTAGTACTTCTTGGTGGTCGAGGTCATCGTCATGTCGGCACCTTCGGAACGGTGGAGAGCAAGCCGTTTCGGGCCAGCGTGAAGGACTGTTTGAACTCGCCGCGCTTGATCGTGCTGGAGACCGAGGAAACGTAGTAAAGGCCGTCGAAGGCCTCGCCCGCCCCGCGTACCCCGACCAGGCCCCGCGATTTGAGCACGTGCCCGTACCGGGCCACGTCCAGCGAGCCCTGGCCGAAGACCGAGTCGGAATGCTGCGAGGCGTAGGCCAGGCCGCGCATGAGCGCCACCCACGGCTTGAGCTTCGCCTCCTCGTTGAGGTTGGTGAGCTTGGTGGGCAGGGGAGGGATGAGGCCCAGCGGCGGGCTCCACGGCGTCACGTCGGGAATCGGGATGCCCAGGGGCGCCTTGGAATACTGTTCCTGGATCCACACGATCGGCAGCTCCTTGCGCTCCTTGTCGAAGGAGAAGCTCATCGATTCGACGTTGCGGTGCGGGGCGTCCAGGTCGAGATTGAGCGCCGGCTGCGGAGCGCCCACCCGGATCTCGGGACCCCAGTAGGCACGGCTCGTGCCCGGGATGGGGCCGGGGTCGAGGTAGAAGACGTAACCCACTTCGTAGGCGAGCATTTTCAGGTACGCGTAGTCCGTGCCCTGGTGCCGGGGGATCGACTCGATGGGGATGGGGATGTCCTCGACCACGCTCGGGATGGTCATCGGGATGACGCCGAGGGCGGCGTACTTCGCCAGGATCACCAGCGCCCGCAGCACGGGCGGCATGGCCGGATAGGGGATGCCGTCGAACTGGAAGTAGTCCATGACGACCGATAGATCCTTGCCCTTCACCACCAGGCTCGTCTCACCTGTCCCGGAGTCGCGCACCTCATGGTTGGTCATCACCCCATCCATGAGCACCTCGGACCGGCCGCGGATGGTCGCCACGATCACCACCCGCACGATCGGGATGGTGGCCCCACCGGTCAGCAGGAACAGGGTGTGCAGCATTGAGCGGCGCGAGAGCCGGAAGGTGATTTCGAAGCCGCCCTGGGTCTCGCCGGATCCGGTTTGGACAGTCACCGACTCGACCTCATCGATCACCTCCTTCGGCGCCGGGATCGGGATCACCGGGCCGATGTAGAGGGACAGCTTCACTCCGCCGTCAAGCATCCTGCACCCCCGGCATGCCGGCTTGCGCGGCGATGTGCAGCCTTCGGCCGATGGTGTCGGTCAGCTCGTCGGGATGGGCGGCCAGGTTGGCGTCGGCTATGCGCCACCACAGCTCCGGGTCGCCGAGATAACGCGCGGCTATCGTGTCGAGCCGGTCGCCGCTGGAAACCGAGTGCTCGCCGAGCGGGGCCAGCTGGTGCGGCTGCGGCAGCAGCCGCCGGCCCAGGTAGGCGATGACCGCCCGGCCGTCGCCGGGATCGTGCGCCAGGATGGGTGTGCTGGCGTACCGGCTGTTGGGCGGAAAGCTGTTGGCGGGAATGGCGCCCGCGGCGATCAGCGCCTGCAACGGATCCATCATGCGCTCAGCCCTTCCAATCCGAGACTGGACAGCACGCCCGGCTTCGCCTTACCCGCCAGCGATTCCTTGGCCTGCAAGTAGTTGAGGAACAGCACCCCGCCGCGGTGGCCGAAGCCCAAGTCGTCGACCGAGAGCACCCGCAGCCCGAGGCTCACCTTGGCCCGGATCGGGTTGAGCTGTGGGTCGAAGGCCTCCTCGGTGATGGACAGCTCGGTGAGCCGCACCGGAACTATGCGGCTCTTGGACCAGACGAAAAGCGCGAGAGGCGTCTCGATGGGAAGCACCTCAAGCGATCCCGACCGAGCCATCCGGTCGTTGGCCAGCATCACCGACGTCGCCGGATAGGCCATCGCCTCCAGCACGGCCAGCTGCGGGTGGATGCCGTAGGTGACGGCATCCTTATTGCTGTCGGGGAACTCCAGCTGATCGGTGGCGTTCAGCGTCGCCTCCAGCTTGATGGTCTCTACCGCGGCGCCCTTGAGCCGCAACGCCTGGGACCGGTCGGCGTTGTCGCCGCCGGCCGCCTTGAGCTGCAGCGACCGGGTCAGCGTGTCCGGGTTGTACTGCAGCGAGATCACCTTGAGCAGCGCGCCGCTGCCCGGGTCGACGAGCACTATGCCGCCCTTGACCAGCCGGGGTGAACCCGGAAATGCGCTCATGGCGTCCCCCTCTGGTCACCCTGCGCGACCATGCTTGACCACACCGATTGGGCCACCTGCGCTCCCAAGTTGTCCACATCAGACAGTGCCGTGCCGTGCAGCTCGGGCGCCGCGCCACCGGAGATGGCGCCGGTATGACCCAGGGCGAGCGTCGTCAGCTCGGCGATCAGGCTGGCCCGGAAGCCGCCCTCGTCGGGCACGCTCACCCCGTTGAGCACGATCTCGTCGATGGCGATGGAGATGTCACGCATAGCCGCCCCCGAGCTCCGCGTCGGTCAGCGGCTTCTCCAGCTTCACGTACTCGCGCCGGGCCGCGGTCAGGACGTGACCCATCCCGACCGGTTCGCCCGCGGCGGCGGCCAGAAACGCCGCGCCGAGCGCGATCGTGCGGATGTTCCCGCCGGACAGCTGCATCCGGGCGAGGCGATCCCAATCGAGATTGGCGGTTGGCGTCTTGGGCGGGAACATCAGCCGCCAGATCCGCGCCCGTGCCTGCGCGTCGGGGAACGGGAAGGGCACCACGAACCGCAGCCGCCGCAGGAAGGCCCGGTCGAGGGAGTTCTTCAGGTTGGTGGTGAGGATCGCCAGACCTCGATAGGTTTCCATGCGCTGCAACAGATACGAGACTTCCAGATTGGCGTACCGGTCGTGGCTGTCACGAACCTCGCTGCGCTTGCCGAAGATCGCGTCGGCCTCGTCGAAAAGCAGCACGGCCCCGCTCGCATCGGCGGCGTCGAAGACCCGCTTGAGGTTCTTCTCGGTCTCCCCGATGTACTTGCTCACCACCGAAGCCAGATCGATCCGGTAGAGATCCAGATCAAGCGCGCCCGCGAGCACTTCAGCCGCAAGGGTTTTGCCCGTCCCGGACTCGCCGGTGAACAACGCGGTCACGCCGAGCCCACGTCCGGACGAGCCCGCCATGCCCCAGCTCTCATAGACCTGCGTGCGGTGCCTTACCTGAGCGGTGATGTCCCGCAACATCTCGGTCGCGAACTCCGGCAGCACCACCTCTTCCCAGCCCGCGGCGGGTTCGATCAGCTGGGCCAGGTCGGCTATCCCGCCCCGGGAGCTGCGCCGGCAGGCGTCGTGCAGGTCGCTGGGCCGGTCCAGCGCGATGGCCTCGATCTGTTCCACCTCAAGGCGAAACGCCGCGGTGATCCCGTCCAGTTCCCCGGCCGGGCCGAGCAGCTGCTCCCAGAGCTGGCGTTGCTCGCCGATGCTCGGCGACGGCACCGCGCAGGTGAGGTCGGCCCGCAGCTGTGGCAGGCCGGACAGCACCACCGAACAGCCCAGCTCGCTGACGAAGGCGGCCACCGGGCGCGGCGCGGTCTCCGGCTCGGCGGTGATCACGGGCAATGCGCCCAGCAGCGCGGCTTCCCGCTCCACCAGCAGGGCCAGCAGGGCGTTCTCCGCGCCCAGCGGCGGTATCCGGTCGGCCGGAATATGCAGCGGGGTCAGGTCGAGCGCGGCCGCGGCGTGGCTGGCTATCCGGTTGCGGGTCTGCTCTCCGGCGCCGTGGATGCTGGCCACGACCTTTTCCGGCCGGGAACCCAGCCGGGACGCCAGATCCACGGCGATCACCTGCTGGGCCGGGGTGAGCCGGCCCGGGATGTCGGGCAGGGCCCTGACCACGCCGTCGAGCCTGGAGTCGAGGCATACCACGCCGACGAGGTGATGCAGGATCCGTTCGTCGATTCGCAGTGGCCGGCTGATCAGGCCCGCCCCCGCCCCCGGCTCGACCAGCCGCCAGCGGCGAAGCGGTGCGCTGGTGGCCATCGCGTCCCAGTGGCCGCCGCCGAGAACGGAAAGCGCGGCCGCGAAGGTGGGCGGGGTGAACCTTTCGTCGAGTTCGGCGCCGGTACACCACAGCAGCAGGTCCCGCTCGAACCCGGACAACCCGAAGACCGAAACCACTTGCGCCAGACGGGTTTGCTGGGGCACGACGGCATCCTGCGCGGGCGCCTGCCCGCTGATCACCGCGTGCAGGCGGTCCAGTTGCGCGACGAGCAGGCGCTGGTTGCGCGCCATCCAGGTCTCCTGCTCGGCTTCGGTCATGACGGCACCACGACCTTGCGGTCGGCGCGGAACTCGGGTGCGGGCTTGGTGGTGTCGATGATGCGGCTTTCCACACCGTCGACGCGCAGCCGCACCACGGCTGGGCCGCCCGGAATAGGGGCCAGGTCGGCTTCGATCTGGGGCAGCGCCGCCGCGTGCGGGGCCACCGGGCCCTGCGCCGAGTTGAGCCCGATGGTGGCCGCCTGTTCGGGTTGCACGCTGGGGGTCAGCGGCACGACGGCGTGGATCCGGTTCGGGTCGCGGGTCAGCGCCACGCCGGACACGGTCGGGACTGGGGCGAGCATCATAGCGGCCACCTTCGTGGTGCGCGGCTCCGATTCCCCTTCCGGGACCAGCTCCACGCTGACGCTCCACACCCCGGCGGGCCAGATCTGGTTCACCGGCTCGGTGGCGGGCAGCGCGAACTTCGCCGTGGTCGCGTCGGCGTTGGCGCCCACCGTGATGACGTGCGGCACTTTGAGCAGCCGGTGTTGCAGAAGAACCTTCAGCGCGGTGCCCGCCAGATGGGTGCCGTGCAGGGTCACGGTCTCGCCCAGCTCCACCACCGGGGTGCCGTCGGGCGCGCTCACCGATTCCAGGGTGGGGTAAGGCGAAAGCGTGGACGGCTCCACCCGCAGGGTGCGCGTGAGCACCGGCAGCGGGGTGACCACGGGCCGGGCCGGCTCGATGAGCACCACGCTCACCTGGAACGCGGCGCTGGGCCGATAGTGGCTCTGGGTGGCCGACCACAGCTTCGACATGCCTTCCAGGTCAAGCAATTCCCAGCTGATCTTCAACGTCTCCAGCTGATCGGCCAGTCCGGCGTTGGCCGGGGTCTGGAACGCGGTGGGCACGGTCGCCGACGGGTCGAGCGGGTCGAATTGCAGCGCGCTGCGGATGGCGGCCCGGTCCAGGAACGGCCGGTCGTGCAACAGCTGCATCCCGTAGCCCAGCAGCATTTCGGCCTGCAGATCCTCTTTGCCGTAGGCGGTCAGCAGGTAGTGCAGGTCGAGGGCGAGCGGGGGGCTGGAGGTGCGGCGGCCGCCGCTGTCGCGGGAGGGCAGATCGGCGTTGCGCCAGCCTTGGTTCAGGCTCACCCGGTAGAGGAACAGGTTGAGCTGAGGCCCGTCGGAGGGGTTGTCGAGCTTGATCAGATCGGGCGCCTTGGCGGACACCTTGACCGGGCTGCCCACCGCCGGTACGGCGTCGACCAGGCCGTTGTCCAGAACGTTGCGCAGCACCGCGCTCACCGCGCCGATGGCCAGGGCCGTGCTCATCTCGGCCTCCCGTCATTTCCGCGCAGGTAGTCGGAGAGGCTGACCCCGTCGCTGGCCGCAGCGACCGGTGACGGCTCGAAAACCGGTGCGGGCGCGGCACTCGGCGCTTGCGGCGCACGGATTTCGATGCGCCCGATGGATATTTGCACGGTCTGCCGTTCCGGCGGCTGTGGCGCGGGCCGGGGTTCGCGTCGGTGCTCGATCGGGGTGACCGGCCTGACCCGCTCGACCACCTCGCTGTCCAATGTGGACAGCATCTTGACGACGACCTCACGTTCCGCCGGCCGCAGCACGGGCGGCACCGCGACCGGCGCGGCCGATGGCGGCGCGCTGCGAGCCGGCGGCGCCGCGATGGCTTGCGGCGACGGCGAAATCGTGGCGGCGGCAGGTGGCGCGGGTCGGGCGGGGTCGGAGTGGGTCTGCGCATGCGGCTCAGCGGGCGCTGCGAAACTCAGCACGGCGGGCGATGGTGGCGACAACGCGGGCGCTGGCGGGTTCACCGTCGTTTCCTCGACGTGTTCCTCCAGCGGCGCCGCCTCGGTGTGCATCGGGCCACGGACGATCGGGGTGGTGCGCGAGACCGGGCCGGAGACCAGGCGGGTGAACAGATCACTCATCGCGCACCAGCTCCAAATAGTAGGCACGCCTGGCCTGCGACAGAGCGAGGATCTGCGTTTCGCTCCAGCCGTAGGCGCGGGCCAGCTCGTCCACCTCGCCCAGCAGCCGCCGTGCGGTGGACCGCAGCGCGGCCCAGACGAACTCGCCGATGTCCAGCGGGCTCTCCCAGGACGCGGCGCACTGCGGGCAGGTCAGCTCAAAGGTGATGTCCGCGAACGGGTCCGCGGCCGCCACCCGGCGCGCCAGCTCCGAGCGCGCCGTCTCGCTCAGCTGCGCGCCGTCGCTGCCCACCATGCGGGTCAGCAGCAGCACCGCCCCCTGCGCCGGGTCGGCGCAGCGAGCAGAAGCCGCCAAGTCCTCCGCGCCGGGAAGCCGCCACTGGACCGCCTCGCCGTCAATCTCAAGCGGCTCCGGCCCGAGCGGCTGCGGCATCTGCTCGACCAGCTCCGCCACCGGCACGTTGAGCTCCACCTCGGTGCCGCAATGGGGGCACCCGGCCACGCCGTCAAGCTTCTCGCCGAAGCTGGCGGCATAGAGCTGGAGCAACGCGGCCTGCCTGGCACCCGCCGTGTCCCGCGCGGCGGGCACGGCGAAGGCGTCGAGCAGAGCGGCGTTGCGGGCGTCCCAATGCAGCGCCTGCTTGCGGGCAAGGCGATCCCAGGCCGCCAGCAGATCCTGGGCGGCGACGGCGGTCACGGCGGGCCTCAGCCGGCCGGTTCGGTGAAGCTGGGCTCGGCCGGCTCCGCCACCTCGTAGTCGCGTTCCCAGCCCTCATGTTCCAGCTTGATGGTCTGGATGGCCACCGCGTTGGCGTTGGCGTCGAGGTCGGGCAGCGCCTGGAATTCCGACACCCAGGCGCGGTAGACCTTGTAGGCCAGGACAAGCTGCCCCGCTTCGTTGTACACCTCGATGATGATGTCCTTGCGGAAGTTCTTCAGCGAGGTCTCCATGCCCAGGCCGGAGCCGAAGTTCCACACCCGGTTGGCCCACTTCTCGAATTCGGTGTCGTGGGTGACCCCGCGTTCCATGGTGATGGCCTCGTACTTGGTGCGCCCAGGCGACTTGTGGGAGGTCGACGGGTCGCCGCCTTCGCGGTGCTCGACGACCTCGGTGGTGCGCTTGAGCGCGCCGACCTTGCTTACCCCGGCCACGTACCGGCCGTCCCAGCGCACCCGGAACTTGAAGTTCTTGTATGGATCGAAGCGTTGCGGGTTCACGGTGAATTTCGGCATCGTGCTTGCTCCTCCTAGACGGCGACCTGACCGGCCATTTGCTGCAGCTTGATCACCACGAACTCGGCCGGTTTGAGCGGCGCGAAGCCGACCACGATGTTGACCACACCGTTGTTGATGTTGGTTTGGGTGGTGGTTTCCTTGTCGCACTTCACGAAGTACGCCTCCTTGGGGGTCAGCCCCTGGAAAGCGCCCTGCCGGAACAGGTCGTGCATGAAGGCCCCGACGTTGAGCCGGATCTGCGCCCACAGTGGCTCGTCGTTGGGCTCGAAGACGACCCACTGGGTACCACGGAAAAGGCTCTCTTCAATGAAAAGCGCTGTCCGCCGGACCGGAAGGTACTTCCACTCGTCGGCCAGCTTGTCGTTGCCGTGCATGGTGCGGGCGCCCCAGACCACCGCCCCGGCCGCGGGCATGACCCGCAAACAGTTGACGCCCAGCGGGTTCAGCTCGCCGTTTTCCAGATCGGTGAGCTTGACCTCCAGCTCGGGCACGCCCACCAGCGAGGCGTCAAGCCCGGCCGGGGCCTTCCACACGCCGCGCTGAGCGTCGGTGCGCGCGATCACTCCGGCCACCGCGCCGCACGGGGCGAACGACTCCATCTGGTTGGAGCGCAACGGATTCGGCTGGCGCAGCCGGGGGAAGTAGAAGGCGGCGTTGCGGCTGTTGGTGCCGGTGTTGCCGCTGAAGTTGTGGGCGCCGGTGGTGGTGTTGGCGGCCTCCGCCTTGGTCTTCCAATGCGGATCCACGATGAGCACGGCCCGGCGCTTCTCGCAATAGGTGGCGGCTTTGGTCACCAGGGTGGTCTCGATGTCGGTGATGGTGTCGCCGTCGCTGGCGTGCGGCGGAATGCACAGCAGGTTGAACAGGTCGGCCTTCTCCAGCGCGTAGAGCCCGCGATCGGCCACGCCGGTGATGGCGGCGTCGTTGAGCACGACCCCGTCCTCGCCCTCATCGGCCGTTTTCACCTTGAGCACCACGGCATCGCTCCACGGCTTGGTGGCGTCGACCTGCGCGGGCCGCTTCTGGCCGTCGCCCACCACGGCGCCGGTCACCAAAAGCGAATCGTTTTTGAGAACCTTGTCCACCCGACGGGGACTGGCCTTGTCCACCGAGACGTTGCGGAACTCCTCCAGCGGGCCGTCTTCACCTTCGCGCACATAGAGGTTGAACAGCTTGGTATCGAGCGGATCCTTGGTGTTGTAATCCACCCGCGCGTGCAGCGAATTGGCCCACTTGCCCGGGTAGCGCGCGGTCAGGTCGTAAAACTCCGACGGCGCCCCCTCCAGCGGGAGCCCCACCTTGGCTTTGCCCGAAGGCTCGCCAGTGGGTTTGAAGATGCGCACTATCAGCGCCTGCGCGCCGCCGTTGAGGAAAAAGTCGCGCACCGCGAACGTCATGGGGCTGTCGAGCCATAGCCCACCGAAGATCCGCTCGAAGTCGGCGTAGCTGTTGACGACCACCGGTCCGTCCTCGTCGGTTGGCCCGCGCCGAGCGCGTCCGACAAATGCGGTGATGGACGTGGCCACGCCGGTGACCGAGCGAACTCCGCTGGAAATCTCCTCGACGTACACACCCGGATAGGAAAGAGACACCGGCATCTGGGACCTCCGACAGGTTGAGTCTTACGCGGAGGTTAAGCCCCAGAACGATCCCTGCGGAGTCGCGATCCCGACATTGTCGCCTTTCGCGTGATCAGGGTCGATATTCGATCTTCCCAATGTCACACGTTAGTGTCGTGTTCGGACCTGTGCCGGGCTCACATTGGGAAGCCGCGCCTCCACGGACGGGCGTACCAGCCGAGCCATAGGTCACTGCGATGGGTCTGCACGGCCCGTTCCACCTTGGAGACCGTGCCCAGCACCGGCGGCAGCGGGAAGCGCCAGCGGTTGGCGGCCAGCCCGGCCGCGGGAACATGCAGCTGTTTGCGATATCGGGTCAGTATCGGGTACCGGGAAAGGACCTCCGGGCTGGCCGGATAGATTTCCAATCCGAAGCGGCGCTTGCTGTCCAGATTCATGGCGCTTTTCGCCTTATCTACCACGAAGCCCTTAACGGCGTCCTCAATGGACAGTGGCAGCGACGGCGCTTCCGGCGGCTGGTCGTAGCCGATGCCGACGGCGGCGACATCTTGCCACGGCATGAGCGTCCAATCTGTCCCCTGAAAGTGGTGAATTCCGTCGGCGTCGAAGACGAAGACGCGTGGCTGGAACGCCCGGGGGAGAGCAAGCAGGCCGAACAGCGCGATGAACCCGAAGATGGTGGCGAAGAAAAGCCCGATGACTGTCACCATCGTCTCTTCGGTGTCCAGGGCCGCATAAACGCCACCCGCGCTGAACAAACCGAAGAGCACGATGGTCAGCAGCACCGCAACGATGCTGGCTCGTCCGAGGTCAACCTTGACGGCGGTCGGGCTGAAACTGGCGTGGGGGGTGGGATCGGCCATAGCCGACGATGCTACCGCCCACGCCAGGATCTCTCTTGCCGTGTGGTGCTATTCGGTGCGCAATGCGGTCGCGGTACGGGTCTTCGCTGCCCATCCGGCCGGCAACAGAGAACCGGTCACGGCGATGAGCAGGCCGCCCAAGCCGAAGAGCACCAGCTGCATCGGCTGGTAGACGTCCACGACCGAGGCGGGCAACGTGAATCCCGTGACGTTGCCCATTTGGGTGGCGATCGTCCTTTGTAGTAATACGCCCACCGGTGCGCCAATGGCGCCGCCGATCAGCCCGGTCACCACCACGGAGGCGATAACCATCGCGATGGTCTGCCGTGGAGTCATGCCAAGCGCCTTGTGCACACCGAGATCGTGCACGCGCTCCCGGGTTTCCAGCACCACCATATTGAGCACGCCCAGCGCGGCCACCACCACCAGCATCAGCGTGAGCAAGGTGGTCAGCGCGTTGACGACGATGATGAATTCGGCAGTGTCCTCCTCGGCGACCTCCGCGGTGGCCTCCACCGATTCCAGTGCGGTGTTCAGCGACTTGACGTAGGCGGCCTTGTCGGTGCCGGGCTTGAGGGCGATGCTGTAGCTCATCGCCCGCAACTCCGGCTCGGCCGTGGCGAGCGTTGTCGCCGCGGTGAGAATCTGCAGGCCGCGATCTTCGGTGTTGAAGACCTCGCCCACGATCCGCACAGTGATGTCGACGCCGTGGTCGGTGAGCACCACGGAGTCGCCGACCTTGGTTCGGGTGGCGGTCAGAAACGGCGTGCTCACCACGATTTCGTTGGCCTGGCTGAACCAGCGCCCGCCAATCATCCGGTAGCCGTAGGAGGAGTTGTCCCCGGTGTAGGCAAGCACGTCCAGGGCGTTGGTGAGCCCGGCGACAGTGACCTGCGTGTCCGCCTCCCCGCTGTATCCGGCTGTCCCGGCCTGGGCGGTGATCGCCCGGACCACGGCCACCGGATCGGGCGGCGACGGCGGCCCGCCCGCCACCCGTCCCTGACCCTCGGTCGGCAGACCCGCGGGCGGCGGTCCGGACATGCGCTTGCCGGGATGGATGATCACGTCGCCGTGGCTCTCGGTCGCCTGGACCTCGTTGAGCGTGCTGCCCAGCCCGACGGCGAAGGTCGCGGCGGCGGCGCCGAAAGCGATCGCCGCGATGATGGTGGCGGACCGGGCGGGCCGGGCGAACGGGTGAGCCAGACCGAGGCTCACCGGCCGGGGCAGCGGAAGCCGCGCGGTCAGCCGAGCCGCGGTGTGACCATGCCGCAGACCCTTGGTGCGGCCCACCGCGAGGGCATCGACGGTGCGTAGCCGTCCGGCCCGGGAAGCGGCGGCCCATGCGGTTATCGCCACCATCGCCAGCGCCCCGGCGACCACGAGGGCGTCGAGCCACCAGCTGACACCGGTGTCGGACGTGCCGTAGAGCCGGTTGGTCTGCGCCAGCACCCCAACCGTCAGCGCGTTGCCCGCCACCACCCCGAGCACCGCCCCGACCGAGGCGGGTATCAGCGCCTGGGCGAGATAGGCCCGCACCACCTGGCTCGGTGTGAAGCCGAGCGCCTTGAGAATGCCGATCCGGCGGGTGGCCATCCCCACCGCGCCGGCTATGACGTTGCTGATGATGAGCACCGCCATGAGCACGCCCAGCACCCCGAAGGCGATGAGGAACGGCACGTACAGCACCGTGTTCCCGGCGCTGTTGGTTCTCGTGACCAGCCAGGATCGCGTTCCGGTCAAGGATTCTGCGGGTACGTTCGCGAGCAGCGTGGTGCGGGCTGCGTCGATCTGCTCGGCGGTGGCTGCCGAAGCGAGACGGTAGAGCATCTGGTAGCCGCTATCGGCTCCCGGTGCGGTCAGCGCCTTGATCTGGTCGGGCATCACCCAGCCGCCGGCGGTCTCGCTGACCGAGCGCGCGGTGCCGACCACCTTGAGGGTCGGGCTGCCCGGAAGATCGGGCAAGCTAAGCGCGTCACCGACTTTCGGCTGGAAGAACTCGGGCAGCCGGCCGTCGCTGAACAAAACGATCTCGCCCGCACCGGTCACCCACCGCCCCGAGATCAGCGAGACAGCGTCCACCGGCCCGCCCGGATCGGCCCGCCCCACCACCGTCATCGGCTCCGAATCCCGGTTGCGCGCGGTGTCCGGGCTGATGATGGTCGTGGCGAACGGGCCGGCCGAAGCGGTCGCGCCGATCGCCTGCGCGGAGGCCGAGACTTGCGCCGCCGTGGCCTTGGCGGCATCGAACTGGGCGGTCAGGTGCGCGCCGTTCTGCTGCGCGAAGGCCCGGTCGAAAGGTGCGCTGGAGGCCACCATGAGCGAGCCGCCCAGCACCGCCGCGGTCACCGCGAGCATCACGACGAGCCCGACCACGACGGTCTGCACCCGTCTCCGCCCGACTCCGGAGCGGACCACCCCGCCAACGGCACTCATCAGCGCACCCGATTCATCGCGGTGTCGGCTGCGACCCGGCCGTCGACCAGCTGGATGGTGCGGGTCGCGCACGCCCGCGCCAGGGCCAGGTCGTGGGTGACCAGCACGATGGTTTGCCCGTCGGCGTGCAGGTCCTTGATCAGTTGCTGGACGTCCTCGCCGGAGGCGGTGTCCAGGGCCCCGGTCGGTTCGTCGGCCAGCAGCAGCGCCGGGCGGTTCATCAGGGCTCGGGCCACCGCGACCCGCTGCCGCTCGCCGCCGGACAGCCGACCCGGGTAAGCGCGCGAATGCTGGGCCACGCCCAGCTTGCCGAGCAGGTCCGCCGCCCGCTGCCGGGTCTGGTCGCGGGCCATCCCGGCCAGCTGGGCCGGCAGCATGACGTTGTCGGCCACGGTCAGGTCGTCCAGCAGGTTGAAGAACTGGAACACCATGCCGACCTTGGCCCGCCGGTAGCGTGCCGAGGCGGCCTCGCCGAGCTCGTCGACGCGCACCCCGTCCACGGACACCGTGCCGCTGCTCGGCCGATCCAGCCCGGCGACCAGGTTCAGCAGCGTGGACTTGCCGCTGCCGGACGGCCCGAGGATGGCGACTGCCTCGCCCGCGGCGATCCGCAGTGACACGCTGTCCAGCGCTGGAGGTCCCCCGTCGTACCTGCGGCTTACTTCGTGCAACTCGATCACGGGCTCGGTCATGTGAAGCTCCTTGAAGATTCGTTGGCGAATCGGTCGGACCAGACGCTAGGTCGACTAGCGCACGGCGGACGTCGGCCGGTTGAGCCATTTGCTCTACCGCGTGTGGATGAAGCCCGCCGGCGTCATCCTCGCGATGTAGTCCTGGGAGGTACCCGCGCTGATCAGCTAGGGTGACGCCGCGGGCCGCTTCCATCGGCCAGAATGGGCCGGTGATGAAGGTGGCTGTGGTCGGCCGACTGCGGGCATGGACAGGGCAGCTGGTGCGCCCCTCCGGTCCGCTGCCGCCACTGACCCGGCGCGGCCAATTGTTCGATCTGTTCCTTGCCCTGGGCCTCGGCCTGGCCGCGTTCTTGGATGCCGACGGTGGCGATGCCGAATATCGGGGGCCCACCTACTTTCCCAACATTGAAGTGCCGGCGGTGCCGCTGCCCGGCGCCGAGCCCTTCGACGCGCATGAGCCGGACCAGGCCACTTTGATGCTGGTCATGTTGCTCGTGGTGATGCCGTTGGTGTTGCGCCGCCGCTACCCGCTGACGATGCTGTGGGCCGTGCTGATCCTGGCGCCACTGGTCAGCGACTTCGACGCCGCGCTGCGGCTGTCCTTCTACGCCTGCGTGATCGCTGCCTACAGCGCCGCCGTTTACAGCCCGTTCCGGATACCCGCTCTGGTGAGCCTGCCTTTCGCGGCAATCCTTTACACGGGCCTGAGCGAAGATGCGGTGCCCACCGTTCCGGACAACGCCGTTCCCTTCTTGATCTTGATTCCCATCGCGGTCGTCGCGGATGGCCTGCGGCGCTGGAAACGGCGCGCCGACGAGGACCGGGCTCGTCTGTCCACATTGGAAAGTGAGCAGGCGGAAGCGCTGCGCCGTGCGGCCGAGCACGAACGCGCCCGGATCGCTCGCGAGCTGCACGACGTGGTGACCCACAACGTCAGCGTGATGGTGATCCAGGCCGGCGCGGCGCGCAAGGTCCTCGACGCCGCCCCGGGCCAGGCCCGCGAGGCGTTGCTCGCCGTGGAGGCGGGCGGCCGGGCGGCCATGGCGGAGCTGCGCCACGTGATGGGGCTGCTCACCATGGACAGCGATGGCCCCGATCCGGCGGCCGGCGCCGATCTGACCCCGCAGCCCGGCCTGGACCGCCTGGATGCCTTGGTGCAACGGGTTCGCGACACCGGCGTCCCGGTCGAGCTGACCATCGCCGGATCGCCGCGGCCGCTGCCCTCGGGGGTGGAGCTGACCGCTTACCGCGTGGTGCAGGAGGCGCTGACCAACACGGTCAAGCACGCGGCCGGTGCGGCGGCCCGGGTGCTTGTCGAGTACAGCCCGGAAGAGCTGCGGGTGGAGGTCACCGACAGCGGCGGCACCCCGGGCGCCGCGGCCGCCGCCGGCAACCGCCGCGGGCTGATCGGTTTGCGGGAACGCCTTGCCGTCTACGGCGGCACCCTGCACACCAGGCCCCGGGTCACCGGCGGGTACCGTCTCACCGCCCAGATTCCTTTGGAGGCCATGTGAGCGAGCCGCTGCGCGTCGTCGTCGCCGACGACCAGGCGCTCGTGCGCACCGGCTTCCGGATGATCCTGACCGCCGACGGCATAGACGTGGTGGGCGAGGCCACCAACGGCGCCGAGGCGGTGGAGGCGGTGCGGCGCACCCTTCCCGACGTGGTGCTCATGGACATCCGGATGCCGGAGATGGACGGCCTGGAGGCCACCCGCCGCATCCTCACCGGCGCTGCGGGCGAGCCGCGGGTCATCATCCTGACCACTTTCGATCTCGACCACTACGTTTACGCGGCGCTGTCCGCGGGTGCCAGCGGCTTCCTGCTCAAGGACGTGACCCCCGAGCATCTGGTGGCCGCGGTGCGCATGGTGCGCTCCGGCGACGCTCTGCTCGCGCCCGCCATCACCCGCCGTCTCGTGGAAAGGTTCGCCGGCCGTGGCCCCGACACCGCCGCGATTCACCGCGATCTTTCCGCGCTGACGCCCCGGGAGCTGGAGGTGCTGCGCCTGCTCGCCCAGGGCATGAGCAACGGCGAGCTGGCCGGGCATCTGCATCTGTCCGAGGCGACCGTGAAGACCCACGTCGCCCGCATCCTGGCCAAGCTCGGCCTGCGCGACCGCGTCCAGGCCGTCGTCGTGGCCTACGAGACCGGACTGGTCAGCCCGAGCGGGACCTGAGGCGATCCGAGCCTTTGACACAATGACCCGGTGCCAGACCTAGTCATCGAGCTCGATCGTCAGGAAGGGCTGGACGAGCTGCTCTCGTCGCCTCGCCCGTCCTTGACCTCGGCCGGGCGCAGGTGGATCGCGGCGGGTCTGGTGCTGGCGTGCCTGCTTGCGCTGGGCTCCGGCGGCAGACCCATACCCGCTGTCGAGCCGGTGGCCGAGGTCAAGCTGCAGATCGAAGGCGAGCTGGTCAGCATTTCCGGCGAGCTGCTGATCGATGAGCCGGGCCTGCTGACCGCGCTGGACTCCCGTACCGCCCGGCCGCGCTGGCAGGTGCGCACCGGGCTGGGCCGGCACCTGACCCACAGTGAGGGCGACCTGGTGCTGGTGAACGGCGCGACCGAGCCTGCCGATGGCAGGGCCGGGCAGCTGTGGTCATTGGGCATCCAGATGGATACCGGCCAGGTGCGCTGGCGGCTGCCGGGACGGGTCACCGTGGTGGGCGGTCAAGTGGTGACCCACGCGGTCGATCAGTCGACCTTCCCGCCGATCGGACGTCTCGCGGTCTACGACCTTGCCGGGCAACCGGTCTGGGCCAAGGCGCCGGTCGCCGTGCTGCACGCCGTGGATCTTCGGCGGCAGACCGTGCTCGTGCTCGATCGCCTGTCCGGCGAGATGGTGGAGTACAGGATCGACACCGGCGGCGAGGTCGCCAGGGTTGTGCTGCCCGACCTGATCGGGGCCACCGGGCTCGGCTATCTCGACGGCGAGGTGGTCGCCTTCTTCGCCGACGGTGGGGTGGTGAGCCGGCAGGACTCCGAATTCAGCCGCATCGGTTTCCCCGAGGGGCGACCAGAGCGGGCCGACTGCGGACCGCTGTGGTGCGAATACTCCACTTCCACCTACGACATCATGTTGGTGGACAAGGCAACCGGTGAGCTGGTGCATCGTGGCGAGCTGTGGCAGCTGGCCATCCACACCGAAGGCGGCGTGGTCGGCCTCGGTCCCGATTACGGCCGAGCCGTCAGCACCCTCACCTACTTCGATGCGACGACCCGCCGCGCGCAGGAGCTGACCGGCTGGCGGCCGTTGGGCCCGCGCCTCGACACCGGCGTGGTGAGCTGGCAGGGCCGTCTGTTCCTGCTGTCGGTGAGGCCTTCGCGCACCTTCGTCGCCGCGATCGATCGCACCGGGATGCATGTCGTGGGCTCGGTGCCCTACGAGCGCCTCACCCAGTGCGGGGCCACCAGCTACCTGATCGCCTGCCGGGTGGATCCCAAGACCATCAAGGTGTGGCGTCCCAACTGATCTGCCTCTACTCCACGCCCAGGCCGGCCTTGCGCGCCCGGACGATGGCCTGTGCCCGGTCGGCGACCTGCAGCTTGCTGAAGATGTTCGACACGTGGTTGCGCACAGTCTTGGCGCTGAGGAACAGCCGCTCGGCGATCGCGGTGTTGTTGTTGCCGGCGGCGATCAGGTTGAGGATTTCCCGCTCGCGGTCGGTCAGCTGGGGGAAGGGCGCGAGCGCGGCGGTGGCGCGCTGCGCGGCGAAGTAGTCGATGAGACGCTGGGCGATGCTCGGCCCGAAGACGGCTGTTCCCGCCGCCACCGCGGCGATCGCGTGCACGATGTCGCTGAGCCCGGCGCCCTTGAGCAGGTAGCCGCGCGCGCCGGCGCGCATGGCGGCGAAGACCGAGTCATCGTCGTCGTACATGGTCAGCACCAGCACGCCGATGTGGGGACTGGTGTGGGTGATGGCGCGGGTGGCCTCTATCCCGTTGAGGTCGGGCAGGTGCAGATCGATGACCACCGCGTCGGGCTGGGACTGCGCGGCCATCAAGATCGCTTCGGTGCCGGTCACCGCCTCGCCGATGACCTGCGTGCGGGGGTCGGAGTCAAGCAGCATCTTCAGGCCGGAGAGGAAGACCGGATGATCGTCGACGATCAGGACACGGAAGGGATCCACATTGCTGCCTTCCTCGATGGCTGGACCCCAGGATATGGACACGGTCACCTCCGTGCTGACAGCTAGGTGTCACTTGTGATGATCGGATGGGGCCGGTCCCGGTGTCACGGGGCCACGGCCCTAAGCCGGGTCGGGACAAATGCCGGACAGCAGGTTGATGCGGCGGGGGCGGGCAGGCGATGGTGCGGGGGTGGAGGCGACGCCGCAACGCCGGGAGCGAAGGGCCCGCAACATAGCCGTGGTGGTGCTCGCCGCCTGCGCGCCGATCGTGCTGCTGGTTTTCGCCCGCCTCGGCGCGCCCGCGGACGGCACGGCCACCTTCCCGTCCGCGCCGCCCTGGGGTGACGGTGTGGTGCTGGCCGACGTGACCAGTCAGCCCGGTGATCTGCGCCCAGGTGACCGGGTGGTCGCGGTCGACGGGGTGGCGCTGCGGACCTGGGTCGCCGACCCGCCCGCCACCGCTTTCCGGGTGGGCCAGGTGCTGCGCTATCAAGTGATCCGGGACGGGCAGCCGCGCACGGTCGAGGTGGTGCTGATGCCCTATCCGCTGGTCCGCAAGGTCGTCGACAATGCCGCCCTGCACCCGCTTCTGATCGCGCTGCTGGCGGTGGCCGGGTTCGTCTTCCTGCGCCGCCCGGACGACCCGGCGGCGCGGGCGCTGCTGGCGGTGGCGGCCCTGGTTCCCTTGGGGCTCACCGCTTTTCCCTATTCGACTCAGGTCATCGATGTGGTGACCGGACGGCTGTGGCCGCTCGTCGTGGCCGATACCGCCTCGCTGCTGATGTGGGGGGCGGTGCTGCACTTCACCTTCGTCTTTCCGCGCCCGTCCGGGCTGGTGGCGCGCCATCGCAGGCTGGCGGCGGCGGTGGCCTACCTGCTGCCGGCCGTGCTGTATCTGGCCAACCTGGCCCGCACCCTGCCCGGCGCGACAGGGGCGCTGGAACGCACCGGATTGCTGGTGACCATCTCGGTACCGGCGGCCAACGTCATCCCGTTCGCTGCCGCAGCGGTCATGGTCTTGAGTTATCGAGCGGCCCGCGACCGGGCCACGCGCCAGCGGCTGGCGTGGGTCTTCGCGGCCTTCGGATTCGGCCTTGCCTGCTATCTCGGGCTGGGCAGGCTGCCGGAATGGCTCAACGGCACGCCTTTGGTGCCGTGGGCCTGGCAGACGTTGTTCTTCCTGCCGGTTCCGCTCGCCCTGGGCGCGGCCGTGCTGCGGTACAGGCTGTTCGACCTGGAGATCTTTTTACGTCGCTCGCTGATCTATGGGGCGCTGACCGGCACGCTGATTCTGATCTACTTCGGCGCCGCGGCGGCGTTCGGCGCGCTGCTGGGCACGCCGGTCCAGGTCGGGCCGTTGCTCGCGGGCGGCATCGTGATCGGGTTGGTGTTGTCGCTGCGGGAACGCTTGCGCCGCATGGTTATCCGCCTCATCTTCGGCGACCGCGACGATCCCGACGAGGTGGTCCGCCAGCTCAGCCAGCGTTTGGAGGCCACCGCGTCGGCCGACTCGATCCTGCACAACGTGGCGCAGACGCTGGCGCGTGCGCTGCGGCTGCCCTACGTCAGCGTGGAGCTGAGCGGAACGGAGCCGCGCACTGCCAGCCACGGCCGCCCGGCCGGGAACCCGGTGACCGTCCAGCTCACGCACAGAGGTGAGCATGTCGGTCAGCTGGTCCTGGACAGCGGGCCGATCCGGGAGCCGTTCGGGCCCGACGACCGCAGGCTGCTCGATGGCCTGGCCCGCCAGGTCGGCGTGACCGCGCACAACTTGCTGCTGACCGTGCGGCTGCAGCGTTCGCTGGAACGCGTGGTCGCGGCGCGGGAGGAGGAGCGACGCCGGTTGCGCCGCGACATCCACGACGGGCTCGGCCCGGTCATGGCCTCCGGCGGGATGCGGCTCGAACTGGCCCGGGCGTTGCTGCGTACCGATCCCGATGCGGCGCAAGCCGTTCTGGCCGACCTCGCCACCACCCAGCAGCAGGCCCTCACCGACCTGCGCCGCCTCGTCGAAGGACTGCGGCCGCCCGTTCTCGACCAGCTGGGCCTGGTCGGCGCTGTCCGCCAGCGGGCCGACCGCTTCACCGGCCTGGCGGTGACCGTCGAGGCGGCCGCCGATCTCGAGCCGTTGCCGGCCGCGGTGGAGGTGGCCGCCTACCACATCGTTTCCGAGGCGCTGACCAATGTGGTCCGACATGCCGGCGCCCACGCCTGTGCGGTGCGGCTGTGGCGCGATGAGGGGTTGCGGGTGGAGGTGAGCGACGACGGTGTCGGCCTGGCGGAAAGCTATCGCGCCGGTACGGGACTGCTGTCCATTCGCGAGCGCGCCGCGGAGCTGGGCGGCGAGGCCGACGCCGCGCCGCGGGCCCAGGGCGGCACCCAGATCCGTGCCCGGATCCCCTTACCCAGGGCCTAGTAGTACTTCACCAGGTAGGCGTGAAACGCGGCCGAGGCTTCCAGGCGGCGCAGGCTGGTCTGGTGGACCTGCTCGTCGCGCCGGGCCAGCTGTTGCAGGGCTTGGTGCATGCTGCCGCTGGCGCGCACGGCGGCTATGGCGGCATCGATGATCGCGAAGGCGAAGCCGCCCGCGCGCAGCACGGCGATGAGGTGGGCGGCGCGCTGTTCGGCCGGGCTGTAGCTGCGGTAGCCGGTGCCCTTCTCGCGCTGGGGCCGTAGCAGACCCCGGCGTTCCCACAGCCGCAGGACCGGCGTGCGCACCCCGAGGTCGGCGGCGACCCGGCCGATGCGGGCCGGGCGCTGAACCTGGGCGGAGGGATCGTCCGCCGCCTGCGTGAAAGCGGCAGTGGCGGCGGCGATGGTGGCACGCTCACGGGCCAGCTCGGCATGACTGTCGTCGATGGCCGCCAGGGCCGCGGCAAGGGCGTCGCGATGGACCGCGGCCAGGATGATGCGGGCGCGGGGCCAGCCGTGTCCGGCGGCCAGGGTGCGCGCGGTGCGCAGGGCATCGGCGTGCTGGTCGGTGAAGACACGGTAGTTGTTGGCCGCGCGTTCGGCGGGCGGCAGCAGCCCCGCGGCAAGGTAGTTGCGCACCTGCTGCTCGGTGATCCCGGCCAGCTGGGCCAGCTCCACCAGCCGCCATCGGCCCGTCGTCACGGTTGTCGGCCCATTTGAGGGTTCATCTCACTGCCTCCGTCTAAAACATGGGCGAAGTCTCTAGAAGGAGATTCAATGAGAAAATTGAAGCATGGACGCCAGCGAGATGACGCACTATCTAACCGAAACATTTGACGGGGTCAACGTCTTGGAGGCGGGCGGCGACGCCTTCTTCCTTTACGACCCGCAACGTGACCTCCCGCCCGAGCGCCAGCTGCCGTTCGCGACGATCGTGACGGGTGACCACTACGACAGTGTCTCCAATCTGAACAGGCCGGGCGCCTACCGGCTCAACATCGGGCTGACCAAGGCCACCTACACCGCGCGGTTCGGGGCCCCGCCCACGCAACGCGACGCGAAAGGTGTGCTGCAGACCGGTTTCGACTATGCGGCGGTGGACACGCTCATGCCGCATCCGGAGTACGCGTCCCAGTACTGGGTGTGCGTGGTGGATCCGGGTGAGGCGACATTGGAGACGGTTCGGGCGCTGCTGGCGCAGGCGCACGAATTCGCTGCGCGCAAGCATCGCAACCAGGAAGCCCGCCAAAGCGTGAATAGAAGGGAAGTCATCTAGACTGGCGCGGTTCCTGGCGACAGGGGGTAGCGGTGCGGTTCTCGGTCCTTGGGCCGATAGGAATCGAGCATGATGGCTGTGACGTGCCGCTGACCAGGCCTCGGCGGCGGGCGGTGCTGGCCTATCTGTTGTTGAGCGCCAACCAGCCGGTTTCGATCGAGCGGCTCATCGACGCGCTGTGGCGGGAAGCGCCGCCCGCCACGGCTCGTGACCAGATCCACGCCGAGGTTTCGGCGCTGCGCAAGGTGATCCGGCAAGCCGGCGGGGTCGATCTCATTGAATCCTCTGCAGCCGGGTACCGGATAACGCTGCAACCCGGCCAGCTGGACCTCGACGAGTTCACCCGGGCCGTGGCCTACGCGCGGGCGCTGGCCGCGAAGGAGGAATTCGGTGCGGGCGCGCACCAGTTGCGCGGGGCATTGCAGCTGTGGCGCGGGGAGGCGCTGGCCGACGTCGCCGGTGAATATGTGGCCCCGCTGCGGGCCCGGCTGGAGGAGCAGCGGGTGACCGCCCAGGAATACCTGGCCGAGCTGGAGCTGGCCTGCGGCAATCACGACGAGATCCTCGGCTGGCTGGCCGACCTGGTGTCCGATCATCCACTGCGCGAAGGCTTGCGCGCGCACCTGATGCTCGCCCTCTACCGGTCCGGGCGGCGTTCGGAGGCGCTGTCCACGGCACGCGAGCTGCGCCAGCTGCTCAAGGAGGATGAAGGGCTCGACCCGGGTCCGGACATTCTCGCCCTCGAGCGCAGGATGCTGCGCGACGAGGCGGATCTGGTGGCGCAGCCCAGACCCAGGGCGCTGCGCCAGCTTCCGGCCGATATAGGCGACTTTCTCGGCCGAAATGAGGAGCTGGCCCGTCTGATCACCGTCCTGAGTGGACATAGGGCGGTCCCGGTGACGGCTTGTGTGGCGGGCATGGGGGGCGCCGGAAAGACGACGCTCGCGGTGCGGGCGGCCCATCGGCTGTCGGCCGGCTACCCCGATGGATGTCTCTTTTTCGACCTGCGCGGCTCGGATGCTGTCCCGCACAGCGACTTTCAGGTGATGGGCTCGATCCTGCGGTCGCTCGGCCTGCCCGGTGCGGCGATCCCGGGCGATCGCGACGCCCGGCTTGCCGTGTACCGGTCCGAGCTGGCCGACCGGCGGCTGCTGCTGGTCCTCGACAACGCCGCCGACGAGGCGCAGATTCGTGCGCTGGTGCCACCGAGCCCCACCAGCGGTCTGCTGGTCACGAGCCGCCGGGTGCTGGCCGGGCTCGACGGCGCCCACGTGGTGCAGGTCGGTGTGCTCGCGCCCGGCGAGGCGGTCAGCATGTTGTGCGCCATGGTGGGAAACGCCCGCGTCGACGCCGATCCGGTGGCCGCGGCGCGGCTGGTCGAGCTGGGCGGCAGGCTGCCCCTGGCCATCCGCGTGATCGGGACCCGGCTGGCCCAGCGTCCCGATCTTCCTTTGGCCCGGCTGGCCGACCGGCTCGCCGATGAACGCTCACGCCTGGACGAGCTGGCGGTGGGGGACAGGGAAATCCGGGCGGTGATCGGGCTCAGCAGCGCCCGGCTCGACGAGGACGCACGCAAGGCTTGGCGGCGGATGGGGCTGCTTCCGGTACCACAAATGGCATTGTGGACCGTGGCGGCGCTGCTCGATCTTCCCGAGGCGGCGGCCGAGCGGGTGGTGGACAGGCTGGTCGCCGCGTCGCTGGTGAGCCCGGTCGGCGGCGCGGGCGAAACCCGCTTTGCGCTGCACGACCTGGTGCGGCTGCACGCGCGGGAGCAGGCGGTGGACGACGAGGACACCGCATCGCTGCATCGCGCCTACGAAATGTTGCTGGCGCTGGCCGTGCGGGCCGACGCCGGGCTGCCGATCCGAGCCTTTCCCACGCCGACCATCGAAGCGGGCGCCGGTGCGGCCTCGCCGGCCGAGCCGGTGTCCTGGTTCGAGGCCGAGCAGGCCACCATCCTGGCGGCTGTGCGCGATTGTGTTGCGCGCCAATGGATCGGCCTGGCCTGGCGGCTGGTGGCCGCGATGATGAACTTCTGCAGCCTTCAGGACTACATCGAGGAATGGGTCGACGCGGCCGAGCTGGTGCGCAGTGCGGGCGGCGAAAATGAGCAGGGACAAGCGGCCTTGGCCCTCGGCCTGGGTGGCGTGCTGCGCGGCCGGGGCCGGGCCGCGGAGGCGTTGCCGTTGCTGCGCATGGCCCGGCTGGGGTACAGGCGGCTGGGTGATCGCCGCCGCGCCGGGTCGGCCGCGCTTCAGCTCAGCGCCGTGCACCGCACCGGCGGCCGGTGGCGGATGTCGCGCGCCGCGGTCTTCTGGGCCATCCGCGAGCTGGAGTCCATCGAGCAGACCGCGCAGCTGGGCTATGCGCAGCTGGCTCTGGGCAATCTTCTGCTGGAGACCGAGGCGACCGAGCCGGCCCGCCTGGCCTACCAGCGGGCGCTGGAAGTCATGCGCGCCACCGCGGACCGGGCCGGTGAGGGCACCGTGCTGATCTGCTTGGCCCAGACGTGGCGGCGCGACCGGCGGTTCGAGAAAGCACTGACCATCTATGAGGAGGCCAGTGTGATCTGTCATGAGGTGGGCGACCCGGTCGGGCGGTGCATGGCGGCCGACTCGATCGCGCGGGTGCACATGATGACCGGCGACCTGACCTTGGCGACACAGCATGCCAAGGCCGCGCTGGTCATCGCCGAACACTCCAGCCACCCGCGCGGGGTGATGAACGCCTTGATCACCGCCGGGGAGGTGGCAATGCAGGTGGGCGATCTCCTCGAGGCCATCGAGGGGCTGTCCCGCGCGCTGCAGCTGGCCCAGGGTTTCAACGCCAAAATGGACATCGCCCACATCACGTTCCAGCTGGCGCGGGCGCGGCATGCGGCGGGCGAGCCGGACCGGGCGCGGGCCATCGGGCAAGAGGCGCTGGATCTCTACACCGCGCTCAACCGTTCGGAGACCACCAAGGTGGCCGCCTGGCTGGCGGCCACCGCTCCTCCTGGGAACTAGACGGCTGGGTAGAGGTAACCCAAGCCCCCGTTGCCCAGACCGAGGTACTCCTCGTTGCTCAGGCAATAGGCCGACGAGGTGGTCGCGCCCGGAGGCAGGCTCGCCGCCCGCTTCGGGCCGTAGCGGTCGTGGATCGCGCCGCTGCTGAAGTTCTGGCACCTGGCTACGCCTTTGAAGGAGGTACCGGCCGGCTTGCCCCAGCAGTTGGCGACAGCCGCGTTCGACCCGCTGCTGTAGGCGCTGCAGCCTCCCGCCGCCTGGGCGGGGGCGACCTGCACGGCCAGGAAGGCGCTGGAAAGCACCGCGCTGGCGAACATCGTTCGAAGCAGTCTTGATCTGGACAACATCGTTCCTCCTGGCCGAAATGGAACCCCTTGGCTTGCCGGACCAGGATGGAAGGCTGCACCGAACATGATCTATGCGTCGGCTATGTCGGCCGCTGAGGCCGCCTATTCCACTGTGGCGAGCCAGCTCGCTTTGGTGGGCGCGCGCAGCAGGCTCTGCAGACTCTGGTGGGTCAGCCGGCCCGCCTCGGCCGAGGTCAACCGGCCATCGACCAGATATCCGGCCGCCGACCGATGCAGGGCAAGCAGGCGGCGCGCCTGCCGGTGGTCGTCTTCGGCGTGTCTGGCCCGCATCTTCAGCTCGTCATGCTTCGCCCAGACGAACAGAATGACCATCATCGACGCGATCACGGCCCCCGCCGCCGCGGCGAGCATCAGCTGACCGAACGAGAATGCTTGCGCAGAGAGTGAGTCCATGCCTTGAGAACGATTCGGATAACTTCTGCCCATCGCTCAAAGCGATACCGGGCCTGTCCTCGCGACAGGCCCGGCATCGATGCGTGTCAGCTGGCGATGAAGGAGCGGATCTGCGTCAACACGCTGGTGTTGGTGAGGAAACCGATGTGGGTTTCGCATGCCACATTGTTGTTGGTGGCGCCGGACAGGCGGGTGCTGGTGTAGGGGATGATGATCCCGTCACAGGCCGAGTACCAGGTGCCGTAGCGGGCGCTGCCGGGTGTCTCGTCGCCGTCGGCGAGGTCGGTGATGAACAGCGACCCCGGGTACATCTCCACACACGAGATGTTGATCAGGCAGGCGCCGGCGAACGTGGTGCCGTGGTTCGCGCCGGCGATCGAGGCGACGTGGCTGACGTTCGCCGAGCCGCCGAGTTCCTCGAGGTACCAGCGGGTGACCAGGCCGCCCATGGAGTGGTTGACGATGGCGACCTTGGAAGCGCCGGTCTGGCTGCGCACCGAGTTGACCATATTGCGCAGTCCGGCGGCGCTGGTCTGGTTGGACCCGGCCCAGTTGTAGTCGTAGGTGTAGAGCCGGGTGAAGCCGCCCGCGCGGAAGACCGACAGCGCCGTGGTCCAGTTGGAGGCGTTGCCGGTGTAGCCGTGCACGAAGATCACGGGCGTGCTCGTGGCGGCGCTGGCGGGCACGCCTGGGGCGATGACGAGCGCCGCGGTGGTGGCGAGAGCCGCGGCGAAAGCGCCGAGGCGGGTGCGTATGCGCATGGACCCCTCCGGGATAGAGGATGAGCGGGACGTTGAACGGTTATCGTCACGGCGCGCCCGCGCCCGCTGCATCGGCAAGATTGCCAGTCTCGATGCGTGCGGCGGCCGCCCAGGACAGACGGCCGCCGCGAGTGGAGGAATCAGCGGGTGGTGCAGAGGACGCCGTTGAGGGTGAACAGCGCCGGGGTCACGTTAGGGCCTTGGTAGGCGCCGACGAAACCGATGTTCGCGCTCGCGCCCGGCGCCAGGGTGCGGTTGAAGTCGGCATTGCTCACCTGTACGGCGGCGCCGGTCTGCGACCAGGTGCCGTTCCAGCCGCCGTCCATCCGCTGCCACCCGGTCGGCCAGGTGAAGGCGAGGTTCCAGCTGTCGATCGGGTTGGTCCCGGTGTTGGTGATGTCGACGCTGGCGACGAAACCGTTGCCCCAGTTGGCGGTGTCGGTGAAGGTCACCGCACAGGTGGAGGTGCTGGGCGAGCCGGTACGGAAGGTGACCGGCGGGGAGGCCCACGACACCCGCCCCGCGCCGTCACGGGCGATCACGTTGGCCGTGTAGGCGGTGCCCGGGTTCAGGTTGTAGACGGTGAACGAGGTGCCGGTGGTCTCGCCCCACTGCTCGCTGGTCGTGCCGTTCTGGCGGTGCACTTCGTACTTGACACCCGCCGGACCGGCCGGCCAGGCGATGGTGGCCGCCCGGTCGGTGACCGCGGAAGCCGTGGGCCGGCCGGGAGTGGCCGGTCCGATGATGGTGGCGCTCGGGCGGGCGACGATGGTGGTCAGCGAGTTCGGCGGGACGGTCAGCGAGGTGGCGCTGCCCGTGGAAGTGGTGATGGCGGTGGCGCCGTTGGTGAAAGTCAGCACCGTGGCAGTGGCGGCTGGGCTGTAACCGGCGTAGCGCAGGCTGATCGGCTTGGCGGCGGCCGTGTCCTGGTTGATGACAAGAACAGCTAGCTCACCGTTGGCCCGGCGGGCCGCGTGCACCTTGACGAGCGGGTCGGTGGCGCTGGCCCGGATGAGCTGGTTGCCGGGCTTGGCGAACTTCGACACCATCGACAGCGCGTAGTAGGGCGCGAATGGCGTGTTCATCGGGGGTTGGCAGGTGGTCCCGTCGGCGGTGCAGTTGCCGCTGGAGAGCAGGCCGAAGTCGCGGTAGTCAGGCTGGCCGTCGATCGTGGACACCGACTCCAGTCCATTGTGGACATTCCACCAGTTGACGGTGAAGACGCCTTGCTCGAGGTACGTGGCGAAGGCGTCGGCCGCGAACAGCGCTCCCGGCTGGGTGTTGCGCCCGTGCGGGACGTTGATTTCGGTGACCGCGATGCCCAGATCCCGGCCCGTGTACTTGGCGATCTGCTGGCGGGTCAGTGACAGAGCTTCGCTGATCTGGACGGTCTTGCCCAGCACCTCGGGGCCGGAGGAGCCGGACGGGTACCAATGCAGAATGACGAAGTCGATGGCCGAGCCCGCCATCGACAGCACCACCTGGTTCCAGGTGCCGGCGTCGCCCCCGCCGACGATGCCGTCGGGCCAGTCGCCGGCCGTGGTCAGCACGGCGCCAATCTTGATGGTCGGGTCGACGGCCTTCATCGCTTCGGCATGCTGCCTGACGACGGTGGCGTAGCCGGCCGGGGTCTTGTCGGCATGGTCGTCGGCTTCCCACTGCGCGCCGTAGTGGCCGTTGCCGTAGAGCTCGTTGCCGATTTCCCAGTACTTCACGCCATAACCCTTGTCCACATTGGCGCTGCGCACCCAGTCGGCGGCCTCCTGCGGCGAGCCGGTGCCATAGTTCGCGGTGACGATCGGCTGTGCGCCGGCCCGGCGCACGCCGGCCATGAAGTGGTCGAAGTCGGTGTCGGGGGCGACGTATCCGCCGGGTGCGGTGTGGTCGCGCCAGTGATAGATGTCGGAGTAGGAGCCGCCCGGGTAGCGCATCATCTGCACACCGGCGTCCTTCATCAGATCGGCAACCGTGTTGGTGCCCAGCTGGGAGTCCCAGATGGCATGGTTCACGCCGATTGCGGTGCCGCTGACGGTCTCCAGCCCGGCTCGGGTGTTGACCTGGACGGTGACGATGTCGGCGGCCTGGGCGGTGGTGGACGGCACGAACAGTGGGGTGGTGGCCGCCAGCGTGAGAGCCAGCATGGCGGCTAAACGGGGTCGCATCTCGGGCATCCTTATTAGAGTCGATGTATGGGAGCGTTCCCAAGCGTCGTACAACCCCGCACGGCTGTCAACGTCGATCTGTCAAGCCGCCGGATCACCCGGTTGGGGTCAGCCCTTTCGCGACGGTGCCAGGACGAGTGGACATTGGGCTTCATCACGTATGTCGCTGATCTGACTCTGCCGTTCCCGGGCCGATCGCCGTCGTTGAATGGGCATGCGTTGGTTGGTGACCGGAGGCGCTGGCTACATCGGCGCGCACGTGGTGCATGCGTTGCAGGCCACGGGAAATGACGTTGTGGTGGGCGACGATCTGTCCACCGGAATCGCGGCGCGGTTGCCGCAAGACGTGCCGCTGGAACGCCTTGACGTGTGCGACCTGAGCGCTGTCGGCGAGGCGATGTCCCGCCACCGGCCCGACGGGGTGATCCATCTGGCTGCCCGCAAGGATGTCGCCGAGTCCACCCGCCAGCCGTTGCGCTACTACCAGCAGAACCTCGACGGGCTGCGCTCGGTGCTGCACGCCGTTGCCGCGCACAAGGTCAAGCACGTGCTCTTCTCTTCCAGCGCAGCCGTTTACGGCAACCCGGTCCGCCCCGGGCCGATCCTGGAGACCGCCTTCACCAAGCCGGAGAACCCTTACGGGCGAACGAAACTCATTGGCGAGTGGCTGCTGCGCGATGCCGCGGCCAGCGCCGGGTTCAGCTGGGCCGCCTTGCGCTACTTCAACGTCGCGGGTGCGGGCAGTGCGGCGCTTGCCGACAGCGGGCTGACCAATCTGGTACCCAGATTGCTCAAAGCCGTCAAGGAGGGCTCCTCCGCGACCGTGTACGGCGGCGACTACCCGACCCGCGACGGCAGCGCGATCCGTGACTACGTGCACGTCTGCGACGTCGCGGAGGCCCATGTGCAGGCGGCGCTGGCGCTGGCCGGTGGTGCCCTGCGCGCCGACGTGCTCAACGTCGGGCGCGGCACCGGCGCCTCGGTGCTGGAGATGATCAACGCGGTGGTCCGCGCCTGCGGCGCTCCATTGTCCTATGTGGTCGGTCCACGCCGCGAGGGCGACCCAGGGGAGGTGGTCGCGTCGGTCGGCGAGATCGCCAAGAAGGTGGGCTGGGCCGCACGTTTCGGGCTCGACGACATCGTCGCCTCGGCGGCCGGCCATTTCGCGCTGGCCTCCGCCGTCTGATCCGGATAGACCATAGTTACCAAGGAGAATCCGTTGCCACGAAACATTCGCTTGCTGGCGGCCGCCGCCGGGCTGTGCCTCTTGACAGGCTTGGCCGCGGCGCCCGCTCAGGCCTACGCCAGCGCCTACCGGGTCGACCTTCGGGTCCTCGTGTTCAGCGACGGCTCGGCCGGGGTAGGGGTGATCACCGCCCAGATGGACCGCGAGGGCGTTCCCTACGACGCCATCGACCTCACCCAGCCGGGCCGCCCGGCGCTGACCGCGGCCGCGCTGTCGGACACTGTGGGTGGCGCGCCCAGAGCCAAGTACAACGGGGTGGTGCTGCCCAACGAGCAGGCCCTGGACGCCGCTGAGCTCGCCGTGCTGAGCACCTTCGAGCAGACCTTCGGCATCCGCCAGCTCGACGCCTACACCGCGCCGAGCGCCGCGGTCGGCCTGGCCACCACTTGGAGCGGTGTGCTCGACGGCGGCACGCTGGAGGTCACCGCGGCCGGCAAGGCCGCCGGATTCGGCTACCTCAACGGGTCGCTGGGGGTGGACGACAACGATCCCGGAGTCGACGAGAGCTACGGCTATCTCGCCGCGCCGGTGGCCGGTGCGGTCTACACACCACTGGTCAACGGCACCACACCGGGGTCGGGCGCCCTCATCGGGGTGTACCGCAACGGCAACCATGACGAGCTTGTGGTTACGCTGGCGATGAACCAGTACCAGAATGTGGCCCTGCAGCTGGGCCACGGCCTGCTCACCTGGCTCACCCAGGGTGTCCATCTTGGACACTGGCGCAACTGGATGAGTGTGCACGTCGACGACGTCTTCCTGCCCGACGCCCGCTGGGACGCCCAGCGCAACTGCACGGTCGGCGACGGGTGCCCGGTGATCCCGAACCCGCCGGCCGACATCCGGATGACCGCCGACGATGTGACCTTCCTGCAGACGTGGCAGAACGCGCAGGGTTTCAAGGTGGAGCTGGTTTTCAACGGCGAGGGCAGCATCGACGCGGGTCCGTCCGATCCGCTGACCGCGAAGCTGGTGGCCGATCGGGCCCAGTTCCGGTGGCTCAACCACACCCACGGTCACCCCTACCTCGGCTGCGTGCAGGACTTCAGCGTGACGCCGTGGCGCTGCGCCACCGACGCGGGCACCGGAGCGATCCAGTACATGTCGCAGGCGGAGATCCGCGCCCAGATCACCGACAACGTGACCTGGGCACAGGGCAAGGGGATCAGCGTCAACCGGGCCGAGCTGGTGACCGGCGAACATTCGGGGCTCAAGTCCTTGCCGCAGATGGCCGTGGACAACCCGAATCTGGCCCCGGCGCTGGCCCAGGCCGGGGTGACCGTGCTCGCCTCCGACGCCTCCCGCGAGAGCGGCCCGCGTGCCGCCGGTGCCGCGCGCACGGTGCCGAGGCATCCCATGAACATCTTCTACAACGTCGCCACCAAGGCCGACGAGGTGGACGAGTACAACTGGATTTACACCAGCGCCGCCGATGGCGGCAGCGGGATCTGTGAGAACAATCCGGTTTCCACCTGCATCAGTCCACTTTCGACGGTGACCGGGTTCGACAGCTACCTCGTGCCGATCGAGGCGCGGATCGCTTACAGCCACGTCATCGCGGCCGACGCCTACCCGCACTATGTGCACCAGTCCAACATCACCGCGGACAGGATCGTCTACCCGGTGCTCGACGCGGTGTTCAGCCGCTACCGCAACACCTTCACGCCGCAGACGCCGATCGTCAACCCGCGCCTGAGCGAGGTTGCCACCCTGCACAAGCAGCAGGAGGCGTGGCGGGCCGCGGTCACCGGCCGCAGCGTCGAGGCCTACCTGAAGGGCGGCCGGATCACCGTGATCAACCGAGGGGCTTCGCTCGCGGTGCCGATCACCGTACCGGCGAACACCCGCACGATAACGCTTTCCTTGCTCGGGCTGGAGGTCTCGGGCGGCGCATACGGCGCGAGTTACGGCCCGGAACGGTCCGCCTGGACCACCCTGGGCACCAACGGCCAGCAACTGCTGCGCCTTCCCTGAGGCTGCTGATGCGCGTCGCATTGATAAACGAAGGCACCTATCCCTATGTGCAGGGTGGCGTCAGCACCTGGTGCGATCAGCTGGTCCGCGGTCTCAGCGAGGTGACCTGGCACCTGGTGACCATCGTGGGACCGGCGACGGTGAAGCCGGTGGTGCAGCTGAGCGACAATGTGGCGTCGTTGACCCCGGTCCCGATCTGGGACGCCTCAAAGGCTCCGCGCCGCCGCCGCGATGACGCGGCGGCGCGGATGTGCACCGGGATGCTGGGCGAATCATCGGGCCATGCGCAGTTGTTCCGCGAGGCCCTGCGTGAGCTCGCCATGATGCGCCGCGACGAGCGTCGCCGCGGTTGCGGCGATTGCCTCGCCAACGCCGCCACCTGCGTGCGGCACGGCCTGATCGGGCGGCATCCGCTGCTCGGCGTGCCACTGGCCGAGCTGCTGCTCGACGCGTGGGCGCAGGCTCAGGCCGGTGGGGCGGACCTGCCGCGGCTGACCCTGCGCGAGGCCGACGAGGCCGCAGTGCTCATCGAGCACGCGGTGCGCCCGCTGGCCGCGGTGCTGCCGCCGGTCGACGTGTGCCACGCCAACGCCAACGGGTTGTCGTCGCTGGTGGCGCTGGCCGCGAAATGGCGCTTCCGGGTGCCGTTCCTGATGACCGAGCACGGTGTGTACCTGCGTGAGCGCTACCTTTCGGCCGGAGACCTGTCAGCCGGGGTGAAGGTGGCCCTGTTGCGGTTCCATCGGGCGCTGGCCCGGCTCGCCTATGCCGAAGCCGATCTGATCGCGCCGGTCAGCGGATTCAACCAGCGCTGGGAGGAACGCCACGGCGCCGACCCGGCCCGGATAGCGGTCATCCCCAATGGCATTGACCCGCAACGGTTCCCGCCGTTGCCGGAGGAGCCGGCGGTGCCCACGATCTCGTGGGTCGGCCGCATCGATCCGCTCAAGGACCTGGAGACGCTGATCCAGGCGATGGCCGTGGTAAGGGAGCGGTTGCCCAATGCCCAGCTGCACCTGGCCGGGCCGGTGCCGGCCGGCAACGAGGACTATGCGCGCCTTTGCTATTCGCTCGTGGCCCAGCTGGGCCTGGACGCGTCGGTGAACTTCGCCGGCCCGGTGTCCAGCAGCCGGGAAGCCTTCCAGGCGGGCCATGTCGCCGCGCTGTCTTCCATCTCCGAAGGCATGCCCTACACCGTGATGGAGGCGATGATGTGTGCCCGCCCGACCATCAGCACCGACGTCGGGGGAGTGGCCGAGATGGTCGGCGACGCCGGTCTGGTCGTGCCGCCGCGCGATCCGGTCGCCTTCGGCAACGCGTGCCTGCGCCTGCTCTGCGATCCCGGCCTGCGCAGCGATCTGGCCCGGCGGGGCCGCGACCGGGCACTGGAACTGTTCACCCTCAACCGTTGCCTCGACGCGTACAGGCAACGATATGGAAGCCTGGCCGTGGTGGCATGACCGAGCTTGTCGAGGTCATCATGAGATTGGGATTCGATCATGCCTGCGCCGCAGGCGATTGCCGACGGCAGGAGGCAATGGCATGACTGATTTGAGCGGGGACAACCATGGGTGCTGACTCAGTCTTGCTGCATGCCCGGCTGGTGCCGCAGGTGCATCCGCGGGTCGGCTGGGCCGCCGACACCGATGAGGTGGCCGCGGTGCTCGAATCGACCGGCATCAACGACTCCGTGGCCAGTCGCGACTATGGCCACGGCAACGTTTTCACGCTGGCGCGCCAGGTGCGCCTGGCGACAGCGCGGCCGAGCCCGGACGAAGCGAAGCCACGGCCTCCGTTGCCGTTGCTGGGCGCGATGATCCGGGCCGGGCTCTACCTGACCCCGACCGTGGTGGCGGTCGGGATGGCCGGATCGCTCGGGACGCTGCCCTGGTACGCCACCACCGGTCTGCTCGTGGCGGGCTGGGGTTCCGCGCAGGGACTGGCGCATCTGGGCTATCTGGCCGCCAACGAATCCGGCAGCCGCGCTGCAGCCCGGCTGCTCGGCCTCGGTTTCGTTGCGCTGACGGCGATTTGGGCCGCACTGCTGATGTGGCTGGGCGCTCCGGCGATGGCCTATCTGGTCAGCGCCGCACAGCTGATGCTCTTCGCGGCCAACACGGTGACGCTGGTGACCGGCACCGAGCGGCGGGTGCTGGCGATCGCGCTGACCGGCTGGGCGGCGGTGCTCGCGTTCATGGCCGGTGCCGGGCCGGTGGCGGTCGTCGCTTTGTTCGCTGCGCTGGCCGCCATGGTGGTGGTCGGCTTCTGGCCCGCGTTCGCCGGCGGTGGCAGCTGGTGTCCGAGCCTGCGGCAGGGTGGGGTGGCGGCGGGTCACGGCATCGTCGGCGCGGGGCAAGCGGCGCTTTTCGTTCTGGTCGTGTTGACGCCCGCGGGCACCTTGACGCCGATCGCGGCCTCCGCGCCGCTGCTGCTCGGCATCCCGTTGACCGAGCTGATGCTGCTGCAGCATCAGCGCCGGGTCGCCGACGGCCGGGAGCGGGCCGCGCAGCGTGCCACCTTCGAGCTGCACCTGCGCCGGATCAGCTGGCTCACCGCGGTGCCGCTGGTGGCGCCGATGCCGGCCGCTTTGGCCCTGGTCTGGCTCGCGTCCAGCTCCGACGGCTGGGTGCTGGCCGCCTGCACCCTGTTGACGGGAATCAATGCCATTTGTCTGGTACTGGTGGCGCACCGCCGCCAGTCCACGGCGATCCTGCTGGTCTGGCTCAGCGCCGCCCTGATCGCGATGGGCACGCTGGTCACCGCGACACTGCTGCCCGAGCTGCGGGCGGCCGCCGCGGGAGCCGCCGCGCTCGCCATGCTGTGCGTCTACCTGCCGGCCGCGGCGGTAGCCGTGGCCGCGATCAGAGATCCTTGGAGTTACCGATGACCGTGCTGCTGCCGCTTTACATCCACCCACTGGAGTCGCCGGCCGCCTGGGAAACGGTTGCGCTCGCCGGACCCGGGGTCACGGCGATCATCAACGTCCACAATGGACCGGGCGCCGACGCGGCCTACGCCGACGCCGCCTCCCTGCTGCACGCGGCACGGGTGCCTATGCTCGGTTACGTGGACCTCGACTATGGCCGCCGGCCGCGCGCTCTGATCGAATCGGACATCGTGGCGTGGCAACGCTATCCGGTCGCGGGCATCTTCTTCGACCAGGCGCCGTCGGATCCGGCGCTGCTGAGCTGGACAGCCGGCGCGCTGCGGCGGGCGCCGGGAGTGACCGTGCTCAACCCCGGCACCAGGCCACATCCCGGCTACCCGGCCCTGGCCGACCTGATCTGCACCTTCGAGGGGCCGTGGACGGCCTACCACCAGCTGCCCGGCGAGCCCGACTTCGGCAACGCGGCCCATCTCGTCTACGGCGTGCCCCCCAGCCAACTCGGCCCGGCCCATGCACTGCTGGCGGCACGCTGCGGCACCGGGCTGGTGACCGACCTCGAAGCCCCGCTTCCCTACCGCGGCATCCCCTCCTGGCTCCCCACCCAGACCCACCGCCCACCCCCCGCCCCAATCCCTAACCCGACTCCCCAGCCGCCGCGCCCGTCCACCGTTCCCCAGCCACCCGTCCCCTCCGCCGTTCCTCGGCCATCGCCGGCCGTGCCCTCGCAAACGTTGCGGGCTTCGGCTCCTCAGCTGTTGCCGGGCGTGCCGCCTCGAGGGCTTCAGCCATCGGCTCCGCGGCCATCAGGCGCCGTGGTTGCTCAGCCATTGCGCGCCGCGATCCCTGAGTCATCGCCGGGGGTGCCGCTTCGGGGACTTCAGTCAGCGGCTGGTCAGGCGGTGCGGGCGGTGGTCCCGCAGGCGCGTTCGGTGCGGGCGGTCCGGGCGCTGGTGCGATTGACCGGGGTGGGGCGATGAGCGCGGGTGGGAGTGGCGAGAGGGGGCCGGGGTGGCGGGGGCTTGGTGTGCTGGCGGTTACCGTGGGGCTGGCCGTGGCGGTGGGACTGGCGGTGGTGGGAATCCAGCACAGCAACAGTTTCGACCTGTCATCGTCCAAAGTGGAGGCCATGACCTCGGCCGCTGCCAGCGTGCCGGCCACGGCGGGCGGCACTCCGGCTAGCGCGGTGGGGCCGGCGGGCGCCGCGGGGCGGTGGCAGCCGGCCGTCGGGATGAGCTGGCAGTGGCAGCTGACCGGCACCCTCGACCTGACGGTGGAAGCCGATGTCTTCGACCTCGACGCGTTCACCACCACGGCCGAGGATGTCGCGCTGCTGCACGGGCGCGGCCGGCATGCGATCTGCTATGTCAATGTTGGGGCTGCCGAGGACTTTCGCCCCGACCATGGCCGGTTCCCCGATCGTCTGCTGGGCAAGCCGCTGGACGGCTGGCCGGGCGAGCGATGGCTGGACATCCGGGCTTGGGAAGAGCTGCGCCCCATCTTCGCGGCGCGCTTCACGATGTGCCGGGACAAGGGTTTCGACGCGGTGGAACCGGACAATGTGGACGGTTACGCCAATGACAGCGGGTTTCCGCTTACCGGGTCCGATCAGCTGGCGTTCAACCGGCGGGTAGCCGAGCTGGCCCACGAGCACGGGCTCGCGGCCGGGCTCAAGAACGATGTGGAGCAGGCCGCCGATCTGGTGGCGGCGATGGACTTCGCGGTCAACGAGGAGTGTGCCCGATATCGGGAGTGCGATCAGCTGCGGGTCTTCGTCCAGGCGGGCAAACCGGTGTTCCATGTGGAATACGACCTTCCGGTCACCGCTTTCTGCCCGGTGACCCGGCCGCTGCGCTTCGCGAGCCTGCACAAGCACCTCGATCTCGACGCGTGGCGGCAGACCTGCCCCTAGCGCTATTGGTAGACCAGATCCATGGTGTCGGTGTGTTCCGGCCAGGTGAGGGTGAGCCGCCAGCAGCCGGGCTGCGGCAGGTCGATGATGGAGGGCCCGGGACCGCCGGGGACGCTGCGGTTGGCGGAAACGTCTGAGCCGTCAAGCCGCGCTTCGATCACGAGGTCGCCGGTTGGGAAAGCTGTCTTGGGTACCCACAAAATTTTGTTGTTGGATCCATCGGGTCTGACCACCGCAAGGGGATAGGCGAAGATCGCCGCCACGATCTCCCCTTGGTCGCCCATGACGTGCGGCATGCTCGAATCGCCGGAGAACCCGGCCTGGGCCCACTCGGGCAGGGGACCCTTCTCGACCGGGGAACCGCAGACCGTCCGGGTCGGGCGGGGCGTGGGCGAGGCCGGTTGAGGCGAGGGGCTGGCGGGTGTGCATCCGGCAAGCACCACGATTGCGGCCGGTGCTATCCGGCAAGCCAAAAGCGAGATTCTCACGAAGGCTTGAGTCACCGTCAGCGCGCGGGGTTCCCCAGCTTGACAAGATCCGGCATATTGCTTGCTGTGGATTTCTCGGAGCTGACCGCGGCGGAACGCAAGGTGTGGGAAGCGTTTTCCACCGGTGCCCTGGTGGACCTGCGTGAGCTGGAAGCCGGTCAGCGGGAGGTGCGCGGCGCGGTGGTGGCCGCGCTGGCGCTGGGCGCCCGGCCGGATCGCGAGCTCGGGGCCATCCCGGCGCTGAATGTGGCCGGGGCACGGGTGACCGGCCAGCTGCAGCTCGGCTTCGCCAGCGTCGAACATCCGCTGATGCTGCAGGACTGCGACTTCGATCAGGCGCCCGACCTGTACTGGGCACGCCTCGATTTCCTGCGTTTCGTCGGCTGCCGGATGCCCGGATTGCGGGCCTCACATGTGCAGGTGGCTCGGCACTTGCAGCTGAGCTCGTCGGTGTTCACCGGCGAGGTGAGGATGTCCGGCGCGAAAATCGCGGGCGGTCTGCTGCTGGACCAGGTCGAGCTGCACGGCCCGGACAAGGCGCTGGTCGCCGAGCGGCTGGAGGTCGGCGGCGATCTGGTGATGCAGGGCGCGAAGGTGACCGGCGGGCTGCGGTTCTTCAAATCGACCATCGGCGGCAATCTGTCCCTCGACGACCTCACCGTTGCCGGGGAAGGCGGTCTGGCCCTGGGCGCCGACTCGGTGACGGTGGCCGGCGCGGTCTTCTGCCGGCGGGCCCGCATCACCGGGGAGCTGAGCCTGCGGCACGCCCGGACCGGCGGCGCGGTGACGCTGAGCGCCTCCGAGCTGTCCAATCCCGGCGGGGTGGCGATGCGGGCCGACCGAGCTGACCTGGAGGGCGGGCTTTGGCTCGGCGTGCCGTCGCAGGGCGGGTCGTTTCGGGCGCAGGGCCAGATCCGGTTGGTCAGCGCCCACGTTGGCCGCGGGCTGACCCTGGCCGGGGCGACGCTGGAAAATCCAGGCGGATATGCCCTGCTCGCCAGCGCCGCGGTGATCGACGGCGGGCTCGACGCGATGGGCCTGCACACCACGGGTGGCGTGAATCTGAGCGACAGCACCATTTCCGGGCTGATCCGGCTGGACGGCGCGCACCTGTCCCACCCCGGCGGGGAGGCGCTCAAGGCGACCCGGCTGACCGCCAACTCGGCGCTGCACTGCGCCGGCGGGTTCCGCGCCGACGGCCTGGTGTGGCTGTCCGGTTCCACCATCGGCGGCGTGCTGACCTTCCACGACGCCATCCTGTCGGCACCCGGGCAGACCGCGCTGCGAACGCGGCGGCTGCGGGTGCCCGAGCTGGTGTTGCGCTGGCGCGAAGCCCCGCAAGGCTTGGTGGACTTGCGTTTCGCACAGGTGGAGGTGTTGCGCGACGATCCGGTGACCTGGCCGGCCGAGATTCGCCTGGATGGCATGACCTATGAATCGGTGGAGCCGATTCTCGATGCGCCACGGCGGCTCCGGCTGCTCGAAAGAGATCATGACGGGTACCGGCCACAGCCCTACGAGCAGCTGGCCGCGGTGTGCCGGCGGCTTGGCAACGATGACGATGCCCGCACCGTGCTGCTGGCCCGCCAGCGTAAGCGGATGGCCGGCCGGGCCTTCGCGGTGCGGCTGTGGGGGCTGCTGCAGGAGGTGACCGTGGGCTATGGCTACCGGCCGATGCGCGCGGCGATCTGGCTGGTGCTCGCGTTGAGCATCGGATCGTTCGAGTTTTCCCGGCATCCGCCCACGCCGGTCGGCGCGGTCAAGGCCTCGTCGTTCGAGCCGATCGCCTACACCGCCGACGTGTTGCTGCCCCTGATCGACCTGGGCCAGGAGAAGTCGTTCGAGCCGCAGGAGGTCAACCGCTGGCTCACCTACACCCTGGTCGCGGTCGGCTGGATCCTGGTCACCACGGTCGCGGCCGGCGTCGCCCGCTCGGTGCGCCGAGATTGAGCTGAGGCGAAACCGAAGGGGCCCAGCAGTTTTCACTGCCGGGCCCCTTCGCTGAGGTGGAATTTAGTCGATGAGCGCAGCCAGGGCCGGGTCCGTGACGACCGTGCGCAGGGCCTCGGCGCTGATTTCGGGTTGCTGGTCGCTGGCGGTGGGATGCGATTCCATCCAGACCCGGTAGCCGGTGTAGGACGCGGTCACCACGGGCGTGGAGTAGCTGCTGGTGGCGTACACCATGGGTGCCGTGCCGCTGGCTTCGTCGCAGAACAGCAACTGCGGCTTGGGCCCTTCGGGATTGTTCGGGTTGGGGGTGTCCAGTTGTTGCTGGAGCGCCGCGCAGGTGGCCGGCACGCTGCCCGGGCTGAACTTCTCGAGGTACACGGTCAGGTGACCGTGTTCCCTCATCGGACCCAAGTTGATCACCGCGTAGGCGCTCTTGAGGATGTCGGGCGCGACGCCGGGTTGTTCGGGGGCACCCTCGGGCGTGCACAGGTCATAGCCCGATTGCATCATGTAGTCGCTGCGCGCCGGCAGCTTCGCGATCGTGATCTGAACGAAGGCAGGCCAGTTCTCCTGCGCCACCCTCTTCTCGGTGGGTGACACGCTAGGCGCCGCCACACATTCGTCGGAGGCGTTGGCTGTGGCGGTGTTCGCCGGCAGGACCACCTGTGGTGCGGGTGCGGCCGGCTGCAGGCCGGCCGCTGGCTTCAGCAGGAACGGGGCCGCGATGACGCCGGCGGCGGCGATGGCGGCCAGGCCGCCGAGCGCCACCTGCGTGCGGCGGGAACGCTTGGCGCCCTTCAGCGCCACGTCGGCCAGACCGGCCGGTCCGGGCGCCTCGGCCAGCTCTTGCAGCGCCCGTTTGAGCGCCGTTTCGTGACTCATGCTGTCTCCAAAGTCATTGATAGCTCAGGACATATGACACGGAGCCGGTCCAGGGTCCGGTGCGTCTGGCTGCGGACTGTGCCGACCGAGCAGCCGAGGATTTCGGCCACCTGGGCTTCCGGAAGATCCTCGTAGTAGCGAAGCACGATCACTGCTCGCTGCTTGGGCGTGAGCTGCCGCAGCGCCTTGGCCACCGAGAGGCGAATTGAGCTGTCCCCGGCGACATCGGCGATGCTGGATAGCTCCGGCGGCTCGGCGGTGATGTACTCCCGCCCGTGCCGTGCCCTTCGCCACCAGCTGACCTGCTGGTGGTAAAGGATTTTCCGGACATATCCGTCCGGTGAGCCCGATCGCTGCAGGCGTGTCCACCGCGTGGCCAACTTGGTTAGCGCAGCCTGCAACAGGTCCTCGGCATCCTCGCGATGTCCGGTGAGCAGAAGCGCGGTGCGAAAAAGGGCACCCTGCCGCATCTGCACGTACTCCCGGAACTCCCGCTCGGCCACCTCGTCCATCCGGTACCTCCCTCGTGTCACCTCTAACACGAGGCTGGAGGCTCCGGACTATGCCAGGCTCCGCAATGTCGTAGGAAGCGGGTATGAAGTGGGCTGGAAGACCTCACCCGAAATGAAAGGATGAAGGTATGAGCGGTGTAAGGGTTCTTGTCGGCACGCGCAAAGGCGCGTTCATTCTGACCTCGGACGGCAAGCGCAGCGACTGGAAGGTCGACGGGCCGCATTTCGCCGGATGGGAGATTTACCATCTCAACGGCTCGCCCGCCAACCCCGATCGGCTCTACGCGTCGCAGTCGGGCGGATGGTTCGGGCAGGTGATCCAGCGCTCCGACGATGGCGGCGCCAACTGGACGACAGTCGGCAACGACTTCGCCTACCAAGGCGATGTCGGCGACCACCTGTGGTACGACGGCACCCCGCGGCCCTGGGAGTTCAAGCGGATCTGGCATCTGGAGCCCTCGCGCGACGACCCGGACACGGTCTACGCCGGGGCTGAAGACGCCGCGCTCTACCTGTCCCAGGACGCCGGTCAAACCTGGAAAGAGCTCACCGCGCTGCGCCAGCACCAGACCGGCCCGACCTGGCAACCCGGCGCGGGTGGGCTCTGCCTGCACACGATCATCCTCGATCCGGTGCACAAGGACCGCATCTATGTGGCCATCTCCGCGGCGGGAGCGTTTCGCAGCGACGACGCCGGGGCGTCCTGGCTGCCCATCAACAAAGGCCTGCGCTCGGGCGAGATCCCGGACGACGACGCGGAAACCGGCCACTGCGTGCACCACATCACGCAGCATCCGTCCCGGCCCGACACCCTGTTCATGCAGAAGCACTGGGACGTCATGCGCACCGACGACGCCGGTGGAAACTGGCGAGAGGTCAGCGGCGACCTGCCCTCCGACTTCGGCTTCCCGATCGCTGTGCACGCCCACGAGCCGGAGACCGTCTACGTGATTCCGATCAAGAGCGACTCCCAGCATTTTCCGCCGGAGGGCAAGCTGCGCGTCTACCGCAGCCGCACCGGCGGCGACAAGTGGGAGCCGCTGACCAAGGGCCTGCCGCAGGAAGACTGTTACGTCAACGTCTATCGCGACGCGATGGCCGTGGACACGCTCGACGAATGCGGCATCTACTTCGGCACCACCGGCGGTCAGGTCTACCATTCCGCCGACGGCGGCGACAGCTGGGCGCCGATCGTGCGGGATCTGCCGGCGGTGCTTTCCGTCGAGGTGCAGGTGTTGCCGTGATCCGGGTGGTCCTGCCCGCCCACCTGAAGAACCTGGCCCACGTGAGCGGGGAGGTTCAGGTTCAGGTCGACGACTCGGCCGGGCCGGTGACGCAGCACATGGTGCTCAAAGCGCTCGAGACTCAGTACCCGATGCTGCTGGGCACCATCCGCGATCGCCACACCGGCCAGCGGCGGGCGTTCGTGCGTTTTTACGCTTGCGAGCAGGATCTCTCCAACGAATCCCCAGAGACGCCGCTGCCCGACAGGGTGGTCAGCGGGCAGGAGCCGTTCATCATTCTCGGGGCGATGGCGGGCGGCTGACCAACTCCGCGATAACTGGGCATTTACTGGTCAGGCAGTAGGGAGTACGCTTCAGTCAGCTCGCCCGGAGGGTTCCCCCCGTGATCTTCCGGGCGGGCTTTCTCATGCCGCCATCACACCGAAAAACGCAAGTAGGCCGCACCCGGCCCGAGGGCATCCCCGTTGCCCAGCACCAGATATGTGGCCTCAGCCGGGATAGGCACCAGCAGCTGCCGCTGTTCGCCGGTGCGCACCTGCACGGCGACAAGGTTGGTTCCCGGCGGCCCTCCAATCTCCACGATGATCGTGTCGGTGACCACGTCCCAGCCCACGGCCCGAGCGCTGACCGCCAACGGCACTTTGAGCTGGATCGGCCCGCGCACAAGGGAGTCGCCCACCAGCCGGGAGATGGCGAAGGCGTGCCGGCCGTTGATGTCGGCCTGCACCACCACGCTGTTGTCCCGCACCAGCTGGTGCCGCCAGGGGTAGACCGGCCCGGTACGGGCGGGCACGGCGGTGAAATCCGACAGCGTGCCGGTGTCGGGATCCATTGCGGCATAGAGGAGCTGGGCAGGCCCCGGGTCGGGCTGCCCGGTGAACAGGCGCGCCGCGAACATGGAGATCAGCAGGCGCGATCCTTGCCACGACAGCGAGGTGGCCTCGGTCTCCCGCGTCTGTTGAATTTGGACCACCGACAGGCGCAGGGAGTCGATGTCCACCACCGCGTAGCGCCGGAAGACGGCTCGGCCCGCGACGGGCTGCGCCCACAGCGGCACGGCAATCCGTTCCCCGTCATAGGAGATGCTCACCGAGCTGTACTCGGTGGCTTGGGGCAGGTCGACCCAGTCCGGCTCGGCATCCCCCGTCGTTGGTGCGATGCCGAGCCGGCCCGTCCCGGTGAGCACGACCGCGGTCCTGAGGTCGGCGGAAACGGCGACTGCGGTGGTGCCCTGCGGCGCGCGGAAGTACTGGCCGGTCTCGGGATTGAGCACCTGCCAGGCGCCGCCGGAGCCGGCGAAGGCGGTCAGCACATGGGTTGGCAGACTCGGCGGGGAAGGGGTCACCTCCGCCGGTGTCGAGGTCGGCGGCTCGGGCCGGGCACCGTTGCGGGCCCACCAGGCCGGCACCAGCATGACCAGGACAGCGATGCAGGCGGCTACCGCGCTGACCCGCCTGCGCTTGCGGCGCTCGCGCACCCGGCGGATGGCAGCGTCGCCGAGCAGCACCGGCCGAGCCCGGTCGGCCAGATCGGTCAGCGACCGCCGGACCTCATCGGTCAGGTCGATCATTCGGCCACCTCCTTGGCTTTCGTCTCCATGAGCCAGCCACAGGCCGAACGCAACTGGGCCAAGGCTCGGGAGGACTGACTGCTCACGGTCTTCACCGAACACCCGAGCAACTCGGCTACCTGCTGTTCGCTGAGATCTTCGAGGTAGCGCAACACCAGCACGGCCCGCTGCCGGGGCGGCAGGCCGCCCAGCGCGGCATGAAGCGCCCGCCTCAGCAGCACCTGCGCGGCCGAGTCGACATCGGACAGCTCGGGCAGCACCGCCATGGGCACTTCCCGCCGCCGCCACTTTCGCCACCACGAGACATACTCGTGGTACATCACGCGTTTGGTGTAGCCGGCCGGGTCGGTCAACCGGTGCCATCGCACGTAGACGCGTTCCAGCGCCACCTGGAGCAGGTCCTCGGCAGCGTGCTGCTGCCCGGTCAGCGCGAAGGCGACGCGGAACAGTGCGGGCGTCGATTGCGCGACAAAGGTTTTGAAGTCGCGCTCGGTTGCCGAGTCCACATGCACCTCCACCATCAAGACGCGCGGACGGAGCCGAACCCTGCATTCGTGATCGAAATGTGACCTGTGGTCATCCGGGGAGGGCGTCGGAAAGACGACGTGGGCGCATACCAGATTCTGAACAGCGTTGAACGCCATTGCGCACCCCTTAAACTGACAACCGCAGATATATCAATGGGGAGTGCGATGGCCAAAGGCGAGACACTGGCCGACCTTGCTCGGATGTTGCGCCAGCTCAAGCGGCGCGATGCTCGGCGCAGGGGCGGTGCGGAGCTGAGCTATCGCGCCCTGGCCGCCAAGACCGGCTGGTCGGCCGGGATCATCGCGCACTACTTCACCGGCAAGACCCTGCCCCCGACGGATCGCTTCGACGCCTTGGTGCGCCTGCTGGGCGCGTCGCCGGTGGAGCAGGGCAGGCTGGCCACGATGCGCGACCACATCGATGAAGACCGTCGTCAGCGGTCCTCGGGCGGCGCGGAAACCGTCCGTCTTCTCGGCCCGATCGAGGTCATCGGGCCGCACGGCCCCGCCAATCTCGTCGGCGCCCGCCAGCGGACACTGATCGGGCTGCTCGGGCTTCGGGTGGGCGTTCCGGTGTCGCATGTGAATCTGGCCGATGCGCTGTGGGGCGATCAGTTGCCGCGCACCGCCATGCGTTCCCTCTACTCCCACGTGGCCAGGGTCCGGCAGGCGCTCGACGACTGTGGCCTGCCGGGCGTGCTGGTGACCCGCGATTCCGGCTATGTGCTTGAGCTGCGACCCACCGAGGTGGACGCGGTGCGCTTCGAGGAACGGGTGGCTCAGGGCAGGCGGGTCCTGGCGGCAGGGGCTGCCGCCGAGGCCGTCACCCACCTGCTCGACGGCCTGGCGCTGTGGCGGGGGAAGGCATTGGAGGATGGCGAGCCCTCCGGCTGGGCGGCCACCGAGGTGGATCGCCTCGCCCACGCCCGCCTCAACGCACTGGAGGATCTCTGGGACGCCCGGTTGCGCCTCGGCGAACAGGAGAGCGCGATCACCGAGATCGAGCGCTTGCTGGCCGCCCATCCGGCCCGCGAGCGGCTGGTCAGCCTGCTGATGCTGGCCCTGTGCCGGTCGGGCCGGCACGCGAGCGCGATCGAGGCCTACCAACGGTTGCGGGCTCATCTGGCCGACCAGCTGGGGGTGGAGCCGAGCCCGCAGTTGCAGCGCCTGAACGTGGCGGTGCTGCGCCGCGATCCCGAGCTGGAGATGGATGGCCCCACCGCGGCCGTGCGCAAACCGGCGCAGCTTCCGGCCCGGGCCGGTCATTTCACCGGCCGGGCCACCGAGACGTCCACATTGGACGAGATGCTGGCGGCCACCAGCCGGCTGGCGGTGATTTCGGGCCCGGGTGGGATGGGCAAGACCGCGCTCGCCGTGCACTGGGCTCACCAGGTCATCGACCGTTTCCCGGACGGCCAGCTCTTCCTCGATCTGGGCGGGCACGACCCGGCCACCGCGATGCCGGTCAACGAAGCCCTCGCCCACGTTCTGGGCAGCCTCGGTGTCAACAGCGACCGGCTGCCGGCCGGCGCCACGGCCCAGCTTGGGCACTACCGTTCGGCCCTGCACGAAAGGCGGATGCTGATCCTGCTCGACAACGCCGGATCGATGGAGCAGATCGCGCCGCTGGTGCCGCCGGACTCGGCGAGCCTGCTGATCGTCACCAGCCGTCACCAGCTGGCGGGCCTTGCCCTGGACCACGATGTGACCACCATCCACCTCGACATGCTCACCCACGATGACGCCTCGACCCTGCTGCGGCGGGTGCTCGGGCGCAGCCGCGTGGAGCGGGAACAGGCCAGCGCCGACCAGCTGGTCGACCTCTGCGGCCGGATGCCGCTCGCCCTGCGCATCGCCGCCGCCAAGCTTGCCGCCAGGGCGATGCGGCCGCTGGCCGAGCTGGTTGACGACCTGACCGGCGACGACCGCCTGGGCGCGCTGACCGTCCCGGGGGACTCGCGCAGTGTGCGGGCCATCTTCGCCACCGCCTACCAATCGTTGAGTCCGTTGGCCGCCAAGCTTTTCCGTCGCCTGAGCAGCCATCCCGGCTCGAGCTTCACGGCTTACCTGGCCGCCGCCGTGGTCGAGGACCAGGTCGACGATGCGCTCGACGAGCTGGCCGCCGCTCACCTCGTGTCCGAAGTGGACTGTGGCCGGTACCGCTTCCACGACCTGATCCGGCTCTACGCGATCGAATGCGCGAGCGCCGATGAGCGATCAGAATCAAATTCGTTAATCTTTATGTGGTACCTGGCAATGGCTGAAACGACCAATCAGAAGCTGGAACCCGCCCGGGACAGGGTGAAAGTCGCCTGGGCCAGCCCCGCCCCGGACATGCCGTTCCTGGCCGACGCCGACGCGGTGCTCTCCTTCCTGGACGCCGAGCGGCCCAACCTGCTCCCGGTCGTTCGCGGGGCCGCCCAGCACGGCCATCCCGAGATCACCTGGCAGTCGGCCTACCTGCTCGCGGGCTACTTCACCCGCCGGGGCTACTGGTCTGACTACACCGAGATCTGCCGGGAGGGTCTGGCCGCCGCGCTGCGGCTGGATGATCCGATCGCGGAGCGTCTGATGCGCAGCGGCCTGGGCGTGGCACACAACGTCATGCACCGGCACGCCGAAGCGCTTGAACAGCTGACCCGCGCCCTGCACCTGATGCGGGCCGGCGGCGACCAGCGCGGGCAGGGCATGGCGCTGAACAACATCGCCCATGCCCATGCCCAGCTGGGCCGGCTCGACGAGGCGGTCGCCGCTTTCGAGCAGGCGCTGCAGCTGCACACCGCCGACCGCCACCTGCCCGGCATCACCTTGGCACTCAACAACATCGCCGACATCTACACGCAGATGGGCGACTCGGAACGCGCTTTCGCCCATCTCGACCGGGCACTGAGCATCGCCCGTGAGATCGCCGACGACCATCTGGAAGGCGCTGTCCTGCAGAACATCGGCGAAACCAGCCTGGCCATCGGCGACGAAGACCGGGCGCTGCACCATTTCCGGCTGGCCCTGGACATCCGGCGGCGGATCGGGGAGAAGGGGCGTGAGGCCGAGACGTGTAACGCCATCGGCCTCATCCACCTCTCCCGCGGAGACCACGCCAGCGCGCTGGACGCCTTCGGCCGGGCGCTCGCGCTGAGCCGCGAGATCAACGACCGCAACCTGGAGTCCGCCACCCTGGCCAACATGTCGGGTCTTGGCTAGTTAAGGCAGCACGGTGATCTGAGCGTCGCCCTGGATGACCGAGCCACCGCCGGTGTAGTTGGAGATGTGGACGTTGAAATGCCCGCCCGCCACGAAGGCGTGGGGGAGCACCCTCACCTCGACGAACACCCCAGTCGTCCAGGCCGGAATCGTCACGACGCGGTGCACCGCCACGTAGTCCAGGCCCTCATGGAGATCGCCGTCCGAGGTGTCGAACTGGATCGTCTCGTTGGTGGCGTTGGGGGTGTTGAGCACGATCGGCGACAGCAGGAAAGCGATGTGCCCGGGCTCGATGGTGCAGGTGGCCCAGGACGGGGCCGGGGCGGGCTGGGGGCCGGGCGACAGCGACAGGCCGGGCGCCTGCATCCGGTTGAGTGAAGGCGCGGAACCGTTGGAGCCCAAGCAGATCTGGCTGTCGGTGGTGGCTTGATGCCGCCCGCTGTCGTTGTCGAAGATCCGGCCCTGGCCGGCCCCGGCGACCACGCGGACCCCGGCGCTCGGCTCGACGAGGGTGACCTTGAAGTCCTCGAGCGGGGCCTCGATGAGCCGGTCGTCCACGATGGTCGCGGTGATCCTGCGGCTCGAGGTGTCACCCGCGGCCCAGGCCAGCTGGCCGTCGGCCAGCGCGAAATCACCGGGCGCCGGTTGCCGCTTGGCCGAGCCATCGGTGACCACATAGGACACACTTCCCGCTGCCGGGCACGATCCGGTGTTCACGACGAAGGTCAGGTTGCCGGCCGCCTCGGAGACCGTCACCTGCGGATCGATCGCGACCGACCGCTGGCACGAGGCGGCGGCGCCCGGCAGGTCACCGGTACCCAACGCGGCCACCGCGGCGCTCAGACCGGCCAGACTCGCGACAAACAGGCGCAGCATCTTAGATTTCATCGTCATGCGGGCATCATCGGGCATCCAGGTTGTGGCGAGCTTGTGGCGGGCGGAGCCGTCAGCGCAGCGGGCCGTTGCGCAGGTAGGTGAGCACCGCCAGCACCCGCCGATTGGTGTCCTGACTGGGCGCAAGATCGAGCTTGGTGAGGATGTTGCCGACGTGTTTGCCGATCGCGGCCTCGGTGATGTGAAGCTGCGCCGCCATCGCCGCGTTGGAGTGGCCCTCGGCGAGCAGCACCAGCACTTCGCGCTCACGCGGCGAGAGCGAGGCCAGCGGGTCACGCGGGCGGCGCAGCAGGTGCCGGATCACGTCAGGGTCGATGGCGGTGCCTCCCTCGACCACCTCGCGCAGTGTCTTGACGAATTCGGCGATGTCGGCGACCCGGTCCTTGAGCAGGTAACCGACCCGGCGGCCATCGCCGCTGTCGAGCAACGCCGCGGCGTATTCCGCTTGCAGGTATTGGCTCAGCACCACGACCGCGACATGGGGGCGTTCCGTTCGTACCGCGACAGCCGCGCGCAGACCGTCGTCGCGGCGGTGCGGTGGCATCCGGATATCGGTCACGACCAGGTCCGGCTCATGCAGATCGACGGCCTCCAGCAGCTCGGGCGCTGAGCCGACGGCCGCGACGACCTCGAAGCCGAACCTGGCGAGCAGGCCGACCAGTCCCTCGCGCAGCAGGACCTCGTCCTCGGCGAGCACCACTCGGGTCAGCGGGGGCACGGCAGCTCCACCCGCACCACGGTAGGGCCGCCGGCCGGGCTCGCGAGCAGCAGCCGCCCGTTGACCGCGGCGACCCGATCGGCGAGGCCGACCAGACCACTGCCGCGGGCCGGGTCGGCGCCGCCGCGGCCGTCGTCTTCCACCTCGATCACGAGATCCTGGGCGGATTGGCTCAGCCGCACCTGCGCCCTGGTCGCCGCGGCATGCTCGGCGATGTTGCCGAGGGACTCCGACACCACGAAGTAGGCGACCGTCTCGACCCGTTCCGGCACCGGCCGGCCGAGGTCGGCAAGGACGCTGACCTCGACCGGGGCCTCGCCGGCCAGCTCCCGCACGGCACCGGCCAGGCCGAGCTCGGTCAGGCTCTGCGGGCGGATGCCGTGCACGATCTGGCGCAGCATGACCATCAAACCCTTGGCCTGTTCGTGGGCAATCGCCAGCGGCTTGGCGGCGGGCGAGTCATCGGGCACGTCCAGCTTGGCCATGGCCAGCTGAAGGGTGAGGCTGGTCAAGCGGGGCTGGGCGGCGTCGTGCACATCGCGCTCGATGCGCCGCCGTTCGGTCTCGTAGGCGTCGGCCAGGCGGGCCCGGGACCGGGTCACCTCCCGCAGCGCCACCTCGCCGGCGGGCACCCCGAGCAGCCACCGGGCCACCATGGTTTGCGCGGCGGCCAGCAGGCCTACCAGGTACCAGATAATCGGAATGAAGAAAACGCCGGCGATGGCGTAGGGGATCGCCTGGCCGGTGGTGTCGACCTCGGTCCAGATGACGATGATGTGGTCGGCGCCGCCGGCCAGCCAGGGACTGGCGATCAGCGTGAAATCGAGCAGCGCCAACAGGGCGAGGATCCAGTAGGCGATCGGCACCACCCCGCCGAGCCAGCAGGCGTAAGCGACCTCCCGCCACGCTGCGGCGCTGACATAGCGTGCCCTGAGCCCCCGCAAGCGCGGCAACGTCAGCGGCCGCGGATCGGCGATGGCCAGCCGCCACCGCTCGATCGCGGCGACCGGGATGCTCACCAGCGGCGCCAGCGCCAGCGCTATCAGGCTGACGATGACCAGAGACACGACAATGGGCAGCTCCACCGGCCGGCCCTGCCGCGCCGCATTGACCACCGCGAACAGTGGCGCGCCCACGATGAACAACCCGACCGACAGGACGCCCGCGACCGGCACGGTGGTGGCGAGGTACAGCAACGCCCGCCACGGCCACGACGAGATCAGATAACCGCGCCGGCGCAGCGCCTCGGCCAGGTGCGAGGGGTGATCGATGGTCATGGCGCAAACGGTAGCCAGCGCACGGCCGCGAACCCAGCCGATTGCTGCTACCTATGCGGGTATGCCTAGCCCTACCCACTGTTTGGCGAAAGTGCGGCACATGGGGCGGCTGCGCCATTCAGACTGCGATGGTGATCGGTTCCAGCGATGCCCCCGACCTGCCGCCCGGCGTGGACCTGATGGCGCTGGTGCGGCGCTTCGAGCCGGTGCTGCATTTCACCGAGGGCGAGATGTTCTTCCCGATGCGGGTCGACGACTATCTGCGCCGCGCTGCGCTGTGGTCTTTCTCCTCGGCCGACGATCCGGCGACGCTGCTGGTGGATCACGGCAGTCTCGACTCGGAGGCCTTGGCCGCCGCCGCGCTGGCCCACCCGGACTGGCCGCTGTTCCTGCGTTACGCGCCCAGATCCTTGCAGCGGCGCGAGTTGCGCGCGTGGCGGCGGCGTGCGGATCGGCCGAGGTTCACCGGGGTCTCGCGGCTGGCGGCCGTGGGCATGCTCGGCCGGATCATCGACTCGGGGATGCGGCTGTCGCTGACCCTGCGCGGCAAGGTACCGGGCGGGCTCACCGCAGCCGCGCAGCAGCAGTACGCGCTCACCACGCCGGTGCGCGACGCCTATCACGCGCACGTCAGCACCGACGGCGGCTACGTGATCATCCAGTACTGGTTCCTGTACGCGATGAACGATTGGCGCTCCAGCTTCAGCGGCGTCAACGACCACGAATCCGACTGGGAGCAGGTCACCATCTACCTCGTCCCGGCACGCGGCGAGCCCGCGCAGACGGCACAGGATCTCCAGGTGGGCTGGGTCGCGTTCTCCGCCCACGACGAGGTCGGCGACGACCTGCGCCGCCGCGCCGACGACCCGGACCTCGGCTGGGTCGAGGGCACCCATCCCGTGGTCAACGTGGGCGCAGGTTCCCACTCCGGGGCGTACCTGGCGGGCGATTATCTTGTCCGCATTCAGCCCCCGGCGCTGGCCCGGATCTTCAGCGCGGTCAGCCGGGTGCGGGCGCTGGTGTTCCCGTGGACCCGCAACCGGCCATCGCTGGGCGTGGGCATCCCCTACGTGGACTACCGCCGCGGCGACGGGACCAGGATCGGGCCGGGTAGCCGGCGGCCGTGGACGGCGATCCTCATCGACTCGCAGACGCCCTGGGTCCGCGACTTCCGGGGGTTGTGGGGCCTGGACACGGCCGATCCGTTCGGAGGCGAGCGCGCTCCGGCCGGCCCGCGCTATGAGCGCGCCGGTTTGGTCCGGGCCTCGTGGGCGGATCCAGTGGCCTGGGCCGGCCTGGACAAGGTACCGGCCACCCCGGCCGCTCAGGCGATGGCGAACGCGGCGCGGGTAGCCGAGCTGGACGGCATCATCGCCGAGCTCAACGAGCAGATCGCTGAATCGCAAACGGAACTGCGGGGCACGGCCGCCGGGATGGAGGTGCTGCCGCCGGCGATGACGGCCGCACGCCGAGGCCGCGACAGCGCCGGAACGCGGCTGGCTTCCCAGGAACAGGCGATCGCCGGGCTGCGGGAGCGGCGTCGCGAGGCGGCCAGCGAACGCGATCAGCTGTCCCAGGTGCGCCACGACACGCTCACCCGGCCGCCGCATGCCCATCTGCGCCACCGGGCCACGCCCGACACCACCATGTCGACCGGGGCGCTGCTGCGCTTCTGGTCCGGCGCATCGCTGTCGGTTCTGCTTGCGCTGCTTGGCCTGGCGCTTCTTTTCGAGCGGGGTTCGCTGCTGATGACCTGCGCGCTCGCGGTGGTGGTAGTCACCGCGGTGGAGGCGATACTGCGCGGCCGGATGCTGGTTTTCCTGCTGGGCCTGGCCATCATCGCCGGCGCGCTGACTTTGACCTGGCTGTTCCTCACCCATCTGCGGGTGGCGGCCGGCTTGCTCGCGCTGGTCGCTGCCGTCTCGATCGGCGTCGCCAACCTCCGTACCCTGGCGCGGAGATGATTCTGGCGCGTGCGCAGCAACGCACGCGCCAGATCTACTTTTTACCTTACGGTGACGGTGATCGAGGTGCTGGGCGCTGACAGCGTGCCGGTGAGGTCCTGGGCCCGCACGCTGAAGGTGTAGGTCTCGCCCCTGGCCACGGTGCACAGCTCATCGGTCAGGGCCAGGAAGCTGACCCCGGGACCGCCGCTGAAAACCGTGTCGCCGTCGGCGAAAAGCCAGTAGACGCCGACGCCGCGGTCGTCGGTGGACGAATCCCACGCCAGGCCGATCGGTGCGCCGGTGCCGCCGGTGACCACGCGCAGGTTCGCCGGGGTGCTGGGCGCCCCGTCGTCGGCACGCGTGCTCGCCGAGATGCTCGCCGGTGCGGAGAGGTTGTTCTGGCTGTCGCGTGCGCGCACCTCGATGGTGTAGGTGGCGCCCGCGGCCAGGTGCCCCAACGTGATCGCCGTGCCGTAGGAGGTGTCCACCCACTGGCCGTTGCGGAAGATCTGGTAGTACATCACGGATCCGGCTGCCGGATCCCAGGTGAGGGAGAGGCTGTCGTAGCCGTTGGCGGTGAGGCGGAGGTTGCGGGGCGCGCCGGTGCCGCCCGAGGGCGGAGGCACGGTGGGGGCGGTGGTGCCGTTGACGGCGGCGCTCGGCGCTGAGACGTTGCCGTAGCGGTCCTGGGCCCGGACCATCACCGCGAAGGTGGTGTCGCTGTCCAGGCCGCTGATCGTGTACGAGGCGGAGGCGGGACTGCCCACCTGGACGCCGTTGACGTAGACGCGATAGGTCACCGCGCCGGACCGGTCCGTGGAGGCTGTCCAGGCGACCGAGACCGAGCTGTCGGTCGCGTCGATGACGCGCAGGGCTTGCGGCACCGTGGGCGGGGTGCGATCGGTCGCCCCGTGCGCCGGCGAAGGCGTCGAGAACAACGCGATGAGCAGAGCAGCCGAGGTTCCCGCGAGCGTCCTGAACGGATGGCTGAGAATTTGGGCCATATTTCTCCCCACGTATGGATCAAACAATAGGTTCGACCTGATACGGCATTATTTGCTGGGCAGCCGGGTGACGAGCAGCGCCGCCGCGGCATGGATCAAAGGAGCCAGCTCGGTCTCCTCGTCGGTCCTGTTCGCCCGCACCGGGGTGGCCGCGACAGCGACCGTGTAGTGATTGACGCCGAGCTTGACCACGAGCACCGACCCCTTGTCCAGACAGGCTTCGTCGCCCACGTCCGCCCGGCCGTGCGGGAAGGCGCTCGCACCGGCCAGGCAGTCGGCGAGCAGCTTCGCGCCGCCCTGCGCCACCTGTTTCACCGTGATCACCACTCGGTGATAGGTCTCGGCCGTGTCGGTGCCGTCGGCGAGGTAACCGTAGCCGCAGCCGCCTGAGGTCCGCTCGGGCGGCCGGTCGCGGCGCAGCAGGGTCCCGGAAAGCACGTGAAAAGGCTTGGCCAAGGCCAGACCCAGCTCGTCGACGGTGGCCACCGCGCACGGGTCGCGGGCGAAGTCGGCGGCCGAAGCGGCGGCCGCCCCGGTGGGCAGCGGCGGCGTCGCGGTCAGCGCGGGATGGCCGAACACGTTGGAGCGGTCGGCGGAAATGTCGGCGACCGGGGGCTTTCCGCCGCGGGTCAGCACCACCGCCACGATCGCGGCGATCGCTGCCACCGCAACGACTATCGCGATGGATCGTCTGTTCATCACTTTCCTCATTTCACCGTCACCTCCGTCTCGACCGTGTGCTGATCGAAGTCGGAGACGCGCACGGAGATCCGTAGCCGCCAGCCACCGGGTGCGGGAAGGCTGAGCGACTGGGACTGGTACCGGCCCGCCTGCAGCCGGCTCAAGGCGACCGGCAGCGGCCCGATGCTGCGGGCCGGCAGGGAGAGCGAGGCCGAAACCTCGGGCACGTCCCAATCCGTCCCGGCCTTGTCGCGCACGCTCAGGGCGAGCCTGCTGACGCCCACCCGCGCCGGGTCGAGCGTGACGCTCACCCGGGCGCCGCCGGGCAACGACAGGGTGGCCTCGGTCGCGGTGCTGGCCGCGATCGGGGCGGTGGTGGGCCGCGAGCCGGGCGGGGTGGAAACCAGCACCGAGGTCAGGGCCAGTACGGCGACCGCGGTCACGGTTTCCAGGCCGACCGAGCGGCGCAGCCCGGCTCGGGAGCGCTGTTCCTGTTGTGCCGCTTCACGTGCGGCCCGGCCGCGCAGGGAGGTGGCGGCGTTGGCGTAGCCGCGCCGCACGGCGGAGTTGGACAGCGCGCCGAGCCAGAGCAGCACGCCGATCCCGGCCACCTTGTAGAGCAACAGCCTTCCGTAGGCCGAACCGGCCAGGGCGTCGATCGAGCCGACCCCGCGCCAGGCCTGGTAGATGCCGGTCAGCACCAGCGTCGCGACGCATCCCGCGGCCAGCGGCGAGAACCGCGTCAAAGCCGTCGCTGCTTGCGCCGAAGGTGGCGCGGAACGGGTGAGCAGAGCCGTCAGCAGCACGGCCAGCCCGCCCAGCCAGATCGACATCGCGGACAGGTGCAGGGTGTCGACGGCCTTGGTGAGAGGGTTGCCCGCGGCGGCGTGCCCGGTTCCGGCCCACGTCGCGGGGAGGGCCACGCCGAGCAGGACCACGGTGCAGACCTTTATCCACATTGGACGCTGGCGGGTCAGCGCGAGGGCCAGCAGGCCACCCGCGACCAGCAGCCCGAGCCGGGCGAGCATGAACGCGCCGTAACCGCTGCGCAGGGTGGCGGCGGCCAGCGCGGGATCGGCGACCCCGGCCAGGGTTCCGCCCTGGCTGTAGGGGCCTTGCAGGACAAGCGCCGCGCCCGCGCACATCACGCTGGTCAGCCATCCGGCGGCGATGACGCGGCGGACCCGGGCGCTGGCCCATCCGCTGGGCCAGCAGACGATCAGGAAGCACACGCCACCGGCGAGCAGCGCCAGCCCGGCGTAGCCAAGCCAGCGGGCCAGCCAGAAGACGGCGGCCAAACCGGGGTCCACATCGGACTGTGCCCCGCCGGGCAGGGCGGCCACCACCGCGTCGCCCACGCTGAAGACGAAAGCGCCGTGGATGGGATGGGAGTCGGCCGACACCACGCGCCACACCACCGTGTAGACGCCGTCGGGCAGGGGCTTGGTGATGGCAAGCACCGATTCGCTGCCGGGGGAAGGTGTTCCCACCAGCTGCACCGCGCCCGCCGAGTCGAGCAGCGTCACGCCGTCACGCACCGCGTTGACCTTTTCGCTGAACCGCAGCCGGATCTCAGCCGGTGCCTCGGCCAGCCTGCTGCCGTTGGCGGGGGTGCTGCCGATCAGCTCGGCGTGCGCCCATGCGGGCTGGGCCGCGCCTAACAGGTACCCGACAAAAGAAAAGGTCAATAGCGCAAGCACAAACAGACGGTGGGGGTTTCCCCCGGCCGCACGGGCCGGGGGAAACCAAATACCTGTTACAGCCATGGCAGCGTGCTGCCAGAGGGTTCTACCCGGAAGATGCCCCACATGCCGGCCTCTTGGAACGGCTGCTTGGCATCGCCATACAGGTAGTCGCCGCGGAAGCGCTCGCTGCCGCCCGCGCCGCCGGCCAGCCACGCGTCCAAGGTCTCGCCGGCGGTGACGGTGCGCGCCGCCATGAGCTGCGAGCCCCACATCTTCGGTTCGAGCGGGAAGACGTGACCGGAAACGGTGAACGAGTGGAACTGATCGCTGGCGCCGACGCCAAGGCGGAAGACCACCTTGTCGCCGGGGTGGGCCCGGAACACGGGCGTGTCCGGATCACCGAACTGAGTGGAGCTGAACGCCAGGTGGTACCCGCCGATCGGGGTGACCGTGGTGTAGTCGGCGGGGTTGGCGGTCAGGCCCAGCCGCTGGGTGAGCGGCTCGGATCGGTAATTCAGGTGGTTGTACGCCTTGTCCAGGGACCCGGCGTTGGCGGCGGTGCCCGGTGGTGCTCCCGGCACCGGCGCGGCGGGGATGTTGGCACCGGTCAAGCTGTTCAAACCGTTGCCGGCCACCATGTCGATATACGGCACGATGCTGCGCGCGTACTGCTGATCCGTGGTCTGCATGGTCAGCGTGAACTCGCGGTAGGGTGTGAACCCGGCCGGGCCGCGGATGATGGCCTGGGTGCTGGTACGGGTAGAGCTCAAAGCCATGTTGGTAAGGCTGTCGAACCAGGTGGAGTTCTGCGGTTCGACTATGAGCATCCCGTAGGCGCCGTGGCGCAGAGAACCGACGCTGCCAAGGTTCTGGAACAGCGTGGTGCCCAGCTCGGAGTCGGCATAGAACTTGTAGGTGAGCGAACCTCCGGCGGCCACGGTGGTGTCGGGGTTGAGACCGACCGCCGACCCGGAAGCCAGCTGCCGGTTGGCCTTCAACCGGCCGAGGTCGAAACCGGCCCGCGTGCCGCCGAAGAGCGAGCCCGCGGTGGTCTGGTTTCGCAGGGTGATGCTGACACAGTCACCCTTGTTGGCCCGCAGCACCAACGGTTCCACGGGTTTTGTCCCGGCGTTGATGGCGGCCACATCGGAGGTCAGCGCATAGACCACCCCGCTGGCGTCGGAGAACGGCGCGGTGGGCAATGCCTTGTTGATCAGTGATATGTCGTAGTTCATGGCGCGGGCGCCACCGGGACAGGGGTCGGTGGTCGAGGTGACCACGGTGGTGTTGACCGTCCCGTTGGCGTTGTAGGCCGACGCCGGGTTCGGGCCCGGGGTCTGCTGGGTGTTCCCGGTGGCCGCGGTCTGCTTCGGGAAGCCGGAGCCGCTTGCCGGAGCGGTGCGTCCCGGCAGCACCTTCAGGTTCGACTGCAGCTTGTCATGCACCCGGAAGATGCCCCACGCGCCGCTTTCGAAGGCGAACGAGCGGGTGCTGTAGTACATGTAGTCGCCGGGCCCGCCTGCGCCGCCGTCGAGAACGTAGTCGAACCGTTCCGAGATGCCGGTGGTGGCCGTGTCGGTGAACTGGCCGTCGGCGTTGAACCGCTCGACCCGGAACCGGTGTCCTTGCAGGCGAAGCGCTTCAGCACGTTCGGCCAGGCCGATGGTGCGGATGACCACGGGGTCGCCCACATAGGCCCGCAGCAACGGCGTGGTCGGATCGCCGTACTTGACCGACGAGAACACGTACGGGTCCACCGTGGTGATGGTGGCGCGCTGCGTGTTGGCGTTGGCATCGGTCGCCACGTCCCCGGTGCGGCTGAACGCGTTTCGGCACCGGACTCCGTTGTATTCCTGCCGTTGCATGGTGGTGGCCGGGTCGGCCGGGGTGGCCCCGGGCGGGGTGCGTTCACCGACCGGTGCGGCACGCAGATTTATCGTGCCCTCTTCGCATTCCTGCCCGAAGTTGAACGGATTGAGCCCACCTCCCGACGCCGCCGTGAGCTCGTTTCTGCCTCGTCTGCCGTTGTGCAGGAATATCATGAACTCTCTGAAGGAGCCGGACTGGCCGGCACCCACCGATCCCGACGTGTTGACGATGTCAACAATCGTGCCGCTCTTGACCGGGTTGCCGGTCAACGGATCGCGGTAGGTGGAGTTCTTCGGCTCGATGATGTGCGCGGCGAACAGGCCGTGCGCCCACGAGTCGATGCCGTTGACGTGGTCGTGCCAGAACACCGTTCCGGAGTCCACATCGGAGTACCAGCGGTACTGGACGAACTCCACCGTCACCGGCTCGCCCGCGGCGTGCGTGTTGGTCAGCGCGCTGTCGAAGGTGAGCTGGTTGCCGGAGATCGCCGTGATCTTTCGGATCTCGATGTTGGCCCGGCCCACGCCGATGCCGATCGAGATTCCCACCCGCAGCTTGGTCACGTTGGAAACGGTGACCTTGGTGCTGCTCTGCACCGAGACGATGGTGCGGGCATCCTTGGCCGCGTTGAAAATCGACTGCTCGTAGGCGAAACCGGTGATGACGCCGTCGGAGGCCTGCGGGTCGAACTGCACGAAGTGCGTGTGCATGTTCACCTTATGCTGTACGGCGGCGTTGAGCTCGCTGCCGAACGTGATGGCCACGCAATCGCCCACATTGGACCGAATCACCAGCGGCTCGGTGGGTTTGGTCCCCGCGAGCACCGCGGCCTTGTCCTCGTTGAGAACAAAGATCTCGCCGTTGGCGTCGCGTTCCCTCGCCGTTTCCTGGATCGCGATGGCGATCGCGGTCACGTCGTACTTGCGTACCGGCGCGGCGGTCGGGCACAGGCCGTCGGGCCGTCCCGTCGCGACGGTGTTGCCCAGATACGGTGCGCCCGAGTGCCCGTTCGGGGAGAACGGCGGCCGCAGCGCGAAGTGGGGCTTGAACATGGGATAGGCCGGGCGGCCGTTCACCGGGTTGAACAGGATGTCGGGCCGCACACCCGGGGTGGGCGAACGATAGTTGGCCCAGATGGTGGTGGTCTCCGGTTCACCCTGATAGACCGGTGCGGTCGCTGTCCCTCCCTTGTTCCAGTCCCAGACGGTGGCGTCATCGGGATCGGGTCCGGTACCCGGGTCGAACCGGGCGCCCTGCGGCGGAAGCTGGCCTTCCACCAGCGACTCCAGAGGTACCTGGGTGCTCGGGTTGGTGTAATTCGCTTGCAGCACCACAGTCTTGCCGTCGGACAGGGTGCGGCCGAGCAGACCGGCGGAGGTGACGCCGGCCGGCGGAGCCATCTTGGTGGGAAGCGGCGCGAGGCCCATCTGGGCGGTGTTGAACACCCGCCACATTCCCCACATTCCGGCGATGTAGTGGTGAGCGATGTGGCAGTGATAGAGGAAATCACCGACTGCCTGCTGGCAACCACCCGCCCCACACTCGTGTTCCAGGGTGAAGGTCTCGGTCGGGCTGATCGTCTGTGAGTCCAGCCGGATCGAGCTGGCGTTCTGCAGCGGTACCTTCTGCAACCCGCCGTCTATCTCCGTGTCGTCCGCACCGGGATTGAGCCGCCAGCGGGTGCCACCACCGTGCAGGTGATGCACATGCAGCTGTTCAAATCCGGCGTGGACGAGGCGAGTCTTCGTCGGCTCGCCCAGATATGAGCGCGGCATCGGCGTCGGCGGGTCGCCGAACGCGTAGGAGCTGTAGGTGAGGGACTCGTTGGCCCGCACCGCGTCCAGCCCTCGCGCGGCCATCAGCTGCAGCCGGCGGAAGAAGGACTCGGCACGATAGTTCAGCGCGCGGCTGCTGGGACGATAGGCGTTGGTGCCACCACCACCGGCGGTCGGGGTGGTCGGGTTCAGCGCACCGGTGTCGATCATCGGCAGCGGCCGGCCCAGCGTCACCTGGTCACCGACCGGTGCGCCCTCGGCGTTTTCGCGCAATGGCCTGCGCAGGTTGAAGTTCTCGTCGCCTATCTCGTGATAGATGATGGTGAACTCCCGGAAGGCCGGCCCGGAGGCTGGCCTGATCATCGCTTCCCAGTTGCTCCAGGTGCTGTAACCGGTCACGTCGTGTCCCGTGGCCGGGTCGTACCAGGAGGCCCCGGCCGGTTCGGCCACCAGCGCGCCGAACAGCCCATGGGAGGTGAGCTGGAAGGAGTCGCCGCCACTGCGGAACACCTTCGCGCCCTCACCCATCACCGGGTCGAGGAAGAACTTGTACTGCCGCGTCGCGCCCGGGGCGGTCATGGTGGCGTGCGGGTTCGTCCCGACCGCCTGCCCGCCGTCCCCGGCGGCCGCGTCGTAGGCGACCCCGGACATGTCGATGGACACCGACGGGACGCCGCCGGGCTGGGTGATGGCCGGGTTGCCGTTCGGGCCGCTGCGGGGCGCCGCGGTCAGTTTGTTGGTGAGGTTGATGGCGACGCACTCGCCGAGGCGAGCCCGCAACACCAACGGCTGGATGACATCCTGCGCCAACCCCGCCGAGACCTTCGCCGCCGCCGGGTCGTCGATCGGCAGCGACGAGGCCGCGATCAGGGCCGCCTCCGCCGCTCGAACATCGTCTTCCTTGTCGGCCAGGGCGTACATGAACCCGTACGGGTCATGATCGCCGAACCGGTTGACGACGATGTCCACATTGAGGGCGACCACATCGTAGGTACGCGACGGTGCCGTGCCGCATCCGCCGCCCAGCTCGGCGACGGTCTGCGCGACAGCCGGGGCTGGGGTGACCATCGCGCTGGTGAGCATGCCGGCGACCACGACGATCGCCGAGCCGCCCGCACCGAGCGGGCGCAGGCGGGGCGTCAGCCCGTGCCGCCACAGCCCTGACAAGCCGACGCCGGTCAGGGCTGTGCCGCAGATGGCGAGCAGCAGCAGGACCGGCTCGACCTGCAACGCTTCGCGCATCCCGTAGCCGAGCAGGCCGGTAAAGGTGCCCGGTACGGCGGTCGCGCTGTGATGCTGGGACGGCGCTGTGCCCAGCGTCAGATGCCCGAGGGCGGAGAGAATGGACAGCGGCACATACATCACGGCCAGTGCCATGCCGATCGATATGCCGCGGGCGAGCTCGCTGCGGATGGTGCCGAAGGCGGCGACAAGCCAAATCGCCAGGCCAGCGGCAGGGATGCCCAGTGCAGCGTCTATGCCGATGCTAGGCAGATGGCTGATCATGGACTCGCCGCTGCCGGCGAGCTGAATCCAATGCAGCCAGAGCGTGCCACCCAGGCCCAGCACCACGGCGAACAAGAGGTGGTGGGATGGGACCTGCGGGTTGGATATGGTGGGGATGTCGTTCCGGACCGGTGATCGGGCCTTCGGGCCCGTGCCACCTGGAACGGGCACAGTTGATGATTCGCGCATAGGGGTCCTCCTCGTCAAATGCGCGTTCGCAGCTGTCGGCAGTGCCGGACCGGCCGCCGGCGAGAGCCACCTCGCCGGCGGAACGGCTGCACTGCTTAAGAATTCGGTCGCGATAGGCCGCGACGTCAGATCAGATTTTCGTGGGTACCTCCAGCAACGGTTACGGTCGGCGGGTGACCTTAGGGGCCGTGATGTCCGGACGGAGCATCACCGATGGAAATGGCGAGGATGACCTCCTCGCCGCCCCTCACCCAGCGCAGGGCCAGCGGCGGGTCGTCCGGCTTCGGCACCACGGTGTCGAAGTAGACGGTCCCGTCCACGGCGCTGCCGGGATTGAGCCGGGTAAGGCGGCCAAAGGTGTCCGAGTGCGGCACGCGGGGTGCGCCGCTGCCACCGAGCAGAAGAAATTCTTCTACCGGGTTGAACTGGCGGGCCAGCTCGCTCGTGTTGTGCAGTGTGAGCCGAACTCCAAGGCGGGCTTCACCTTCGGCCGGGGCGCCAGGCATCATCTGCGCCGGCATCTGGTACCCACCCTGCTGGTCCATGGAATGAGCATCCATGGCATACCAATCGGCCCGGCTCACCGCGGTGGTGATGCCGGATAGGGTGGCAGTCCCTGGCACAGAGCTGTCCTGTGTATTAAATCGACCGGCCAGCAACGCTGCGCCGGTGATCGTGGTTATGAGCGCGATCGCGCCGATGACCATAGATGTCCTCGTGTGCGGCGGGCGAAGTCCGGGCACGCGTGCCCGCCTGGCACGGGGAGGACCATGGGGGGAGATTGGGCTGGGCTTCACCTAGGCCTCCCAACTAAGGTGAACCAATTAAATTGTGGGGGGATAAGCTACAAAAAGGCTCCATGAGATCTAGACGTATGTCAATGGCATAGTTGCTGTAGGGGCAAGATTTTTCCTATAAGCGTTGGTGGACAAGGAAATCAGTCGGTCTCGTTTACGAAACGGTCCACTATGGATAGGCGTCGCGCACAGGTTTATTCGCGGCACGAATTGGGAATGCGACTGCGCGTGATGTGTCTTACCAGAATCCACTAAGGGATCTGATTGGGCTATATCCCCCAAAACCCTGATAACCGGGATGAACTCTGGCTATGGTTCTTGAGGCAGACCTCCACGCCGGCCGGCTGGCTGACCGCATATCAAGCGTCCCCAACCGAAAGGGAGCCCACAGATGAAAACCAAGCTTGCCCGAATGCTGCTGGTACCAGCCATGGCCGTAGCCGCCGTCGCCGTCGCCGTCCCGCCCGCACAGGCGGCCCCGTCCCCCTCCGCGCAATCCGCGCTCTACAACGGCAGCGACAGCGGCCAGTGGGGCGGTGACGAGGGCAACGGCCACGGCAACGGCAACGGCAACGGCAACGGTTACGGGTATTACGGCCACCACGACGACGGCCTTATCGAGCTCCTCTTTGAATGCGGCCTGATCAGCCTGCTGCTCGGTGGCTGCGACTAAAAACGACTGTGCGGCTGCGCTCCTTCACGGGATGGGCAGCCGCCCATCGAAGGTCACCGTGAAGGCCTGCAGCGCGGGCTTCCACGCCGGGCACTTCGATCCCCCGTCGAGCGAGCGTTCCTCTTGCAGGGCAAGGTAAAGCGCGGCAAGGGCGGTCTGGCCCGAGGCGAACTGGCCGTGGTCGCGAACCACCTTGCGCAGGGCCGTGTTCATCGACTCCACATGGCTCGTGGTGTAGATGACCCGGCGCACCTCGGGCGGCAGCTTCCACAGCGCGGCGAAGTCCGCCCAGTGTTCCCGCCACAGCCGGACCACGGCCGGGTATTGGACTTGCCAGCGTTTGGCGAAAGCTTCGAGGGCCACTGTCGCGGCCCGCTCGCTGGCCGCGGTCTGGATCGCGCGCAGGGACTGGGCCAGCGGGGTGCGGTCCTGCCTGGTGGCGTAATGCAGGCAGGCGCGGGTGAGCCGCACGACACTGCGCTGCACCACCGCTTGCGGCCAGGTCGCCGCGACCGCTTCGGGTATGGCGGTGTTGTCGTCGCAACACACCACGCACACGTCGGCGACGCCGCGCGTTTTCAGCTCGCCGAGGGCGGTGAGCCAGAACGGGCCGGCGTCGCCGTCCGCGCGCCACAGGCCTAGGACGTGGCGGTAGCCCTCGCAGTCCAGGCCGAGGATCACGTGGATGGCCACCCCGCCCGCGCTTGCCGCGTCACGGGTTTTCACCGTGAGCGAGTCGATGACGATGACGGGATAGACCGCGTCGAGCGGGCGTGACTGCCAGTCCTCGTACCCGGCGAGTTCGCCGTGGTGCAAGCCGCTCAAGGGTTGTGGCACGCTGCCGTTGTGGCGTTGGGTCAGCTCGCCGAGAACCTCCATGAATTCAAGGTGCTCACCGACGGGCAGGCTCTGGGGTCGCATCGCGCTTTCCTCCTCCACGATCGCGTTGGTGTGGGATTCCCAATTCGGCGCGGTATTTCGCGATGGTGCGCCGCGCCACGACGTGCCCGCGGCCGGCGAGGGCACGGGCGAGTTCGGTGTCGGACTGGGGCGCGGACTCCCCGGCCACCAGCTCCCGCAGACATTGCCGCAGCGCGTCGGAGCCGCCGAACAACGAAGCCAGCTCCACTGTTTCGCCGGTGGGCAGGAGCAGGTGCTTGTTGGCCACCACCCGGCTCACCGTCGACTCGTGCACACGCAGGTGCGTGGCCACCTCCCGGCGGGACAGCGGCAGGTGGGCCTCGCGCCCGCAGCTGACACGGGCGGCCTGCCGGTCCACGACCACGCCACAGACCCGGCTGAGGATGTCGTCGCGGCGGGCAAGCACTTCGACGAATCTGGCGGCTTTCATCATGTCCGGGCGCAGCGCCGGATGATCGGCATGGGCCAGGTAGGACGGTGCCACCCGTACCGCCGACCACGGCCCGGCAACGGTTTGCACGACCAGACCGGCCGCCTCCCGCGCGACGATGACATCGACCGACGCCGGTGTTCGCGCGACATCGTCGCGCTCCACGATGTCGGCCCGGATGTGCCTGCGCAACCAGGCCAGCGCCAACGCCACCTGATCGGCCGTGAGCCCACTGGCCCGCGCCGCCGCCTGCGCACCGGCGCTGAGCGCCTCAAACCCGCTCGGCCGGGCGGCCGCCGGGACACAGGCGGCTAGCGCCTCAAGGCCGTGCCGCAGTAGCTGGCGGACCTCTTGGGGGACAACCAGTCCGGTGGCCGCGACCTGGAGAGCGAGACGCTCCGCGAGGGTGGCGGCGCACAGCCCCGGCATCCCGGCCCGCCGTAACGCTTCTATCACCCGGCGCAGGCGCGGCACGTGGCAGCCCAGCCGGGCAGCCACCACCGGCAGCGGGTCGGCGAGCAGGCCGTGGGAGTCCACATCGGCCAGCAGGTACTCGGCGATCCCTCGGTCACCCGTGTCAAGCGCGGCGACCGCGTCGCTGAGCGGATACGAGTGAGAGCTCGGCAGCGACGCCAGCATCGCCTGGTGATCGTATGCGGTGCGGGATCCGAACCGGCAAGGCGCGCACCGCCCCCGCCACAGCGGCAACCCGCACCCGCCGCACGACGCGGGCTGCGGTAGTTCGAGCGCGGGATTGGACTGCAGCTCGGCGTCGAGCCGCGACGCCAGCGCGCTGACCGGCAGCGTCACCAGCTCCGCGAGCAGCAGCTGGGCCGGGCCGATCCGGTGTTCGGCCCGCTGCGAGATGTGCATGTCCATCGCCCGCATGGCTAACAGGATGCGCGGCTTACCGGCCCGGCCGGCAAGCCGGCGAACGCCGCTTCGCCCAGCCCGCCGAAGCGGCGAACCACGGTTCGGCGGCGAACGAGGAAACCCCATGTCGCCGGTTGGCACGCGATGTGCACAGGTTTTGGCAACGAAGTCAGGCGTGACGTTGAGGAGGTCGCCATGCACGACCTGGACCGGGCCATGTTCGAGAGTGCCGCGGCAGGCCAGGAAATGGGACAACCGGAACACCGCGAACAGCAGGAGTTCCTCGAGGTACTGGGTGGCCTGTTGCGAGAACCCGGCCGGCAGGCCGAGACCTACGAGAGCTACGAGCTCGGTCAGGAGATGGCAGGCAGCCACGAGCTGGTCGAACGCACCACGCACGAGGCCGCGCTTGCCGGCGAGTTGCTGGAAGCGCATGAGGCGGGAGAGCTCGAGCAGTTCCTCGGCAACCTGATCAGCCGGGCCGGTTCGGCGGTGCGCAACTTCGCCCGCTCCGACACCGGCAAGGCGCTGGGCGGGATCCTGAAGAACGCCGCCAAGCAGGCCCTGCCGGTCATCGGCAAGGGCATCGGGGGCGCGATCGGGCCGCAGTATGCCGGGCTCGGTGAACGAATCGGCAAGGGCGCCGGGACCATCTTCGGCCTGGAGCTGGAAAGTCTGTCCAATGAGGACAGAGAGTTCGAAGTCGCCAAGGCCTTTGTCCGCTTCGCGAACGAAGCCGCGAGACGAGCGGCCCAGGCACAGGCGCAATCGAAGAACTGCGGGCCGCCGCAAGCGGTGGCGAAGGCGGCGGCAACCCTTGCCGCCAAGCGCTTCGCACCCGGCCTGCTGGGCAAGGCCGTTCTCGCCGCCCCGGCGGCGGGGTCAACACCAGGCGGAGCACACGGGCAATGGGTGCGCCGCGGCAACCAGATCGTCATCTTCGGCGTGTGAAGGGGAGTACCAAAGATGAGTGCTTACGAAAGCCAGGAATGGGAAGGCTTCGAGTTCCAGGAGAGCGGGCTCGGCGAATGGGAGTCGCACGAGTGGGAGTCGGGCGAGAACGAGTGGGAGCAGGAACAGTTCCTCGGCGGGATCCTGAGCTCGGTGCTCGGTGGCGAGACCGAGTCGTCGCAGATGGAAATGGAGCTGACCCACGAGCTGCTGGAGGTCACCAGCGAGGAAGAGCTTGAGCAGTTCCTCGGCAACCTGATCAAGCGGGCCGGAAAGGCGGTCGGCGGGTTCATCAAGTCGCCAGTCGGCAAGGCCCTCGGTGGGGCGCTGAAGGGCATCGCGAAGAAGGCCCTTCCGGTCGCCGCGGGCGCGCTGGGCAACCTGGTGGTTCCCGGCGTCGGCGGCATGATCGGCTCGAAGCTCGGGTCGATGGCCACCAAGCTGTTCGAGGTCGAGCTGGAAGGCATGAGCGAGCAGCAGGCCGAGTTCGAGGTCGCCCGCCGCTACGTGCGCTTCGCCACCGCCGCAGCGCGCAACGCGGCCCGGGCGCCGGCCGGTGCTCCTCCTCGCGCCGTCGCGCGGGCCGCGCTGATCTCGGCCGCCCGCCGGCACGCCCCCGGGCTGGTCCGGGGCGGGCGTCCGGGCAGCGGCCCGCGCCCGCGGTTCCGGCCGCGCCGCGGCGGCGGCTCCGTCAGCGACTTTGCCTACAGCACCAACGGGTCTGGACAGGACTGGGCGGACGATGACGGCTTTGCCGGCGACGAAGACGGCGGCGAAGCCCGGCGCGAAGGCCGCTGGATCCGGCGCGGGCGCAAGATCCTCATCATCGGGGCCTGACGGCGGCGGCCATGACGACCTCGCCCGCAACCGCATTCCTCGAACACGAAGCCCGCGCGCTGTTGACGCGGCTGGACCGGGTTCGGCCCTTCGTCATCAACGAGACGATGGTGCTGGCGGCCGCGCCGCTGCCCGCGGCGCTTTCCGCGGTCGAGCCGTTCCTGCTCAACGGCCGCCGGGTGCTGCGACGCAACGTGGAGCAGTTCCTTGAGTGGTTGCGGGGACCCGGACGTGACATGCCGGCAAGCGAACAGCAGCACCGGTTCACCGCCATCCGGATCGCTTTCAACGACGTGCTCTCGCAGTTCGACCTCTTCACCGAGGCGATCACGCAGCGCAGCGAACACCAGACCGGGGTATGGCTGTCCGGATTGGACATGCTGGCCACCGACGCGCTGAGACTGCGCCAGCAGCTTTTCGATCCGCCACCGCTCATCTGTTACCTGGCCCGGGGACCGGGCGCGGCCATCCGCCGAGCCCGGACCCGCCTGCCCGGGGGCGCCTCCAGCCCGGCCGCGCTGATCCGGGTACCCAGGGAAAGAATGATCGGGCACGGTATCGGATCGTCGCTGATCCACGAGGTCGGCCACCAGGGCGCGGCATTGCTGTCGCTGGTGGAAACGCTTCGGCCCGCGCTGCTCGATGCCATGCGGCGAGCCGAAGGGGCGCAACGCCACGCGTGGCGCTCGTGGGCGGGATGGATCTCCGAGATCGCCGCGGACCTGTGGTCGGTGGCCAAGCTCGGGGTCGGATCCACGCTGGGCCTGATCGGAGTGGTCAGCCTTCCCCGCTGGTTCGTCTTCCGGCCCAGCGGAGCCGACCCGCATCCGGTGCCATGGATACGGGTACAGGTTTCCGCCGCGATCGGTGCGGCGCTCTACCCGGATCCACAGTGGACGACGGTCAGCAAGCTCTGGTCCGCGCTGTATCCACTGGAGCGTGCCCCGGCCGCGATGCGCGGGGAGCTGGCGAGTCTGGTGGCGCACATCCCGGAATTCGTCGGGACGCTGCTGGATCACCGCTCGGCCGCCCTGCGCGGTGAGCGGCTCGGCAACGTGCTGTGGATGCCGGGGCGGCAGCGTTCCGAACTGCTCGCCCGGTACGCCTCCTGGCAACGCGCGCCGCAGGAGCTGTTCGCGGTGCCGCCCGCGCTGGCCTTCGCCGTGCTCGGCCAGGCCCGCGGCGAGGGTCTGCTCAGCCCCGAACAGGAGAGCCGTCTGCTGGGCGCACAGCTCACTCGATGGGCCGTGCGCGGCAGCCTGGACACCTCAGTGCTGTGCGCACAGGCCAGCCGACCCGTGCCGGTGCGTGCGCCGGCACTAGCCAACTAGGAGAGACGCAGTGTCTGACAACAACAACAGGTTCAGGGTCCAGGGCTACCCGCGGACCCCGGTGCAGGCGGGCACGACGGTCCGTCTAGAAGCGCTCCTGGATGGGGAGCTGGTGCCGGCACAATGGCGGATCGACTGGACCATCCGCGGTCCGCGTTCCAACGACGAGAAGCTCCTCCCGGATCGGGGGCCGAAGATTGACTTCGATCCCGGGGTTCCCGGCGCCTACGCGGTGACCGCCCGCAGGTTGCCGGCCGGCGGCACGCCGTCGCCGGGAGGTGAAGCGCCACTTGAAGAATCCACGCCGTTGCCCGGTATGGAGGGGGGCGCCTTCTCGGCCAAGGCCAAGACCGGCGTCATCGCCAAGCCGGTGGTGTCGGGCGGGCCGGTCGACAACCTCGAAACCGAACCGTGGGACATCACCGTGCAGTCCTCAGGCGTGATCAGCCCCGAGGGAACAGTTCCGGTCAGCCTGCAGCGCACCGGGGTCACCGGCACGCTGGACCAGGTGCTGTGGACCATCATCCGCAACCGCACCAACGCCATCTCGTTCCGCCGCTACAAGCAGTTCATCGACGGCGTCATGTGCGGTGGGACGGAGCTTCGCGGTTACCCGGGCAACGGTGGCCGGCTCAACTTCACCGGCACCCAGGCTTACCAGGTGCTCAAGCAGGCCACCGATGCCTTCCTCATGCAGGAGTGCGGCGTCGTGGACGTCACACCCGAGGGCTTCCTCGACCCCGCTCTGGTGGAGCGGGAGCTGGAGACCGGTTCGCTTGAGGCACAGCGGTTCCTGGAGCAGGAGCCGCGCCGCTACAGCCGCAGCACCCCGGTCACCGTCGAGGAGCTCAAGTCGCTGCGTTCGCTGTACTACGACCAGCTTCGCGATGACGGCGCGGTGGCTTTGCCGTACCTCAAAATAATCCGGGACCGGCTCAGCGACGTGCCGCTGAAGGGGCCCAACGAGACCTTGCTCAACTGCTATGGCATTCTGCGCTCCCGGCTCACCGGGCCGCTGGCCATGGAGCTGATCTGGTCCTACTGGCACGAGGAGGGCATGCTCGTGCAGACCCTCAACGCGATCCTGGCTCGCTTCCAGAACCGCCGCCTGGTCGACGGGCGCGATCCGCTGGCCCGCCTTGACCTCGACCCGCTTCGCCCGCTGGCCAACCTGTTCTGGGGCTGGGCCGAGGACGAGATGCACCGGCTGACGGTGCGCCGCCGCGCGTTCGAGTACGACCACGAGTACGGGCTCACGTTGCTGGGCAAGGCGATGCCCGAGCGGCGCACCGTGGACACCCGTTCCCGGTTCATCGAGTCGTTCCACACCCTGCTGCACAGCTGCTACCTGTTCTTCAAGGAGGACGACGACACCACGGTGCTGGCCGACGGCTTCCCGTTGCTCAACGCGTTGCGCGAGACCCATCTGATCCTGTCGGAGGGCGCGCACAACCAGTTCGGCGACTTGCCCTCGGCGGCCCGCGCGGAAATGATGATCATGCAGTGGCTGCTCGCCCGTCCCGAGATGCGCGAGTTCCTCGGCGGGCGCGTGATGGTGCCCTATGAGGAGGAGTGGATGGATCGGGTGGACACCATGAAACAGCTGCAGGGCTGGACCGACACCACCGTCACCCATCCCCGCGACCTCGGGGTGTTCGGCGAGCAGATCCTGCTGAGCATCCGCTACGGCAACTGGAGTGTCATCAACGACCCGCAGCAGGCCGCGAACTGGGCCCGCTACTGGCGTCCGGAGATCCAGCGGTACACCCACGCCTACCGGGCCACCACCGGGATGGACCTCACCGAGAAGGTGGACGCGACAGTTCCCGCTTACCTGTTGCAGCGCCGGCTGGTCGCGCAGCAGCGCGTCTCGCGCTGAGCGGGCCGATGCCATGAGGGTGGCGGACTTCACCTCGTCGCTCTATCTCGGCATGCGGCACGCCGGTGCGGAGCTGGCGACCCTCTTGCCAGAGTCGTCGGCGCTCACCAGCGGCCGGCCGGCGGTACTGGATCCGCCGGCCGGGGCGGGCGCGGCGCGCAGGCTGGCGCTGCGGGCGGGCGCCGAACAGGCGGCGTTCACCCGGTCGACGCTGCACGGGCTGAACGACTGCCTGGAAGTGTTGCTGGGCAAGGACACCGCGCTGGCGGTCGACTCCGGGGTGTACCCGGTCGGGCGGTGGGCGGTGCAACGCGCCGCCGGAACGGGGACTCCGGTTGCCTGGGTCGGCCACCACGACGTCGCGGGCCTCGAGTCCGGGCTGCGCAGGTTCACCGGCCGGGGTCTGCGGCCGGTCGTGGTGGCCGACGGGCTGTGCACCGGCTGCGGCCGGGCCTATCCGGTCGCCGAGGTGGTCGCGTTCCTCGACCGTTACCGGGCAACGCTTCTGCTCGATGACACGCAGGCGCTCGGCATCCTCGGCGTCAAGAGCGGACAGCCCTATGGCAGCGGGGGCGGCGGATCGGTGGCGCATGCCGGTGTTTCGCACTCGTCGGTACTGGCCGTTTCCTCGCTGGCCAAAGCGTTCGGCGCGCCGGTGGCCTGCGTGGCCGGACCGGCGCGGATCGTGGGAAAGCTGCGCACCGCGGGCAGCGCGGTGCACTCCAGCCCACCGTCGCAAGTGGACATAGCGGCCGCCACCCACGCCGTCGATCGCAACGCGGCCGACGGCGACCGGTTGCGAACGGCGCTCGCGCATCGGGTGCGGATGCTGCGCCGGGTGACCGCAAGGCAGGACCTGACCTTGGTGGGCGGCCTCTTCCCGGTCCAGAGCACACCGGTGATCGCGGTCGGGGCCGGGCGCTGGCTGCTCGACCGGCTGGCCGCCAACGGGGTTCGTGGGGTGTTGCGGCAGACCTGCCGCGGGGGCAGCGCGGTCACCCTGGTGGTCACCGCGGTGCACTCGTTCGCCGATGTCGAGCGGGCCGCCGGGCTGCTGGCGGGTTGCTGGCAAGAACTTTTGGACAAGGGGGTGCGCCGTGTCGCCTGAATCGCCCATCATCGACTGCCATTGCCACGCGGGCAAGGGCGACGGCCTTACCGGCCCGTGGGACACCGATGCGCCGCTGGCCGGTTACCTGAGCCGGGCGCGGGCCGCCGGGATCGACGCCACGATCGTGTTCGCCGCCTTCGGCTCCGACTACGAGCGGGCCAACCGGGAAGTAGCGCGGATCGTACGCGGCGATCCCGGAAGGCTGCTCGGTTTCGCGCTGGTGCACCCGGACCGCGACAGCGGCCGGATCGCCTCGATGATCGCCACGGCCGTGACCGAACACGGTTTGCGCGGCATCAAGGCACATCGCCACGACGCCCGGCTGACCCGCGAGGTCTGCGAAGCCGCGCGGCAGTGGCGGTTGCCGCTGCTCTACGACGTGATGGGCGACGTTGCCCCGATCGAGCTCTTCGCGACCGAGTACCCGCAGGTCGCGTTCATCATCCCGCACCTGGGCAGCTTCGCCGACGATTGGCGGGCCCAGCGCGCCTTCCTCGACCTGCTCGCCCGCCACCCCAACGTGCACACCGACACCTCGGGCGTGCGCCGCTTCGATCTGCTGGTGGAGGCGGTGCGCAGAGCCGGGCCGCACAAGGTGCTCTTCGGCTCCGACGGCCCGTGGCTGCACCCGGGGGTGGAGCTGGCCAAGGTGAAAGCGCTCGGGCTGGCCCCCGACGCGCAGCGGCTGGTCCTCGGCGGGAACCTGGTGCGGCTGCTGCGCCGGGTTCGCGTGCCGTCGGCGATGCCGCGTGCCGTGGCGGTCAGAGCCGAGCTGCCGTCCGCGGCCGATCCCTGGGAAAGAAGACCGGCATGACCACGGTGGCCGCGCTGAAAGCGGCCGTCTGTGAACGCGTCGACGAGATCGCCGACGAGCTGGTCGACCTGTCACACGCCGTGCATCGGTTCGCCGAACCGGCGTTCGAGGAGCATCGCTCCGCCGCGGCGGTGGCCGCGTTGGCGTCCCGGCACGGGCTGTCTGTCCGGCGACCGGTCGCCGGGCTGAAGACCGCGTTCGTCGCCGAGTCCGGCAGCGACGGCCCGATCGTGGCGATCTTCGCCGAGTACGACGCGCTGCCCGGCCTCGGCCATGCCTGTGGCCACAACGTGATCGCGGCCGCCGGGGCGGGCGCGGCGATCGCCCTGCACGCGCTCGGCGGCCGGCCCGGCCGGGTGCGGCTGATCGGCAGCCCCGCCGAGGAACGCGGCGGGGGCAAGATAATCCTGGCCCGCGCCGGTTTCCTGCACGGTGTGCGAGCCGCGATGCTCATACACCCCAACGCTTTCGAAACAGCCCGGCCGCATATCATCGCGGCCCTGCACCTGCGCGTGCGCACGCTGGGCCGGGCCGCGCACGCGACGCTGTTCCCGGAACGCGGCATCAACGCCCTGGACGGGCTGATTCTCGGCCTGGCCGGGTTGTGGTCCATTCGCGCCGGGCTGCCGCACGCCGGTCAGGTGCACGGCGTTCTGGTGCAGGGAGGCACGTCTCCCGGGGTGATCCCGGATAGGGCCGAAGCGGCGTTCCTGGTCCGTGCCGCCACCCTGGCCGGGCTGACGCCCGTGGCCGACCGCGTGCTGCGGACCTTGGCCGGCGGCGCGGCCAGCGTCGGCGCCGGGCTGCGAGTGCGGGCCACCGCCCCCGCCTACGCGGAGCTTCGCACCGATCCCGAGCTAGCTCTCGCCTGGGAGCGCAACGCCAGATCACTTGGCCGTCAACCGTTGCTCAATGTGCCGCCGAACCGGGTCGGCAGCAGCGACCTGGGCAACGTCAGCCATCTCGTCCCCACGATCCACCCCATGCTGGCGATCGCCGACGGCGACACCGTCCCGCACACGCCCGGGTTCGCCGCCGCCGCGATCTCCGACCGCGCCGACCGCGCGGTCCTCGACGGAGCAAAGGCCATGGCCATGACCGCAATCGATGAGCTACTGCAATAGTGCTCTGCCTTGGGCTCGCCACTTTTGCAGCATGCGGTCGGTTACCCCGAGCCGGCGTGCCGCCTCCTGCAGATCGTCGCCGCATCGGCGTAGCGCCAGCCGGATGGCTGTCTCGGCCGCCGAGTCCCGGATGTGGCGGTAGCCGCAACCGGCGCTGAGCGCCGCCTCGACCGCGTCGTCGAGCAGCACCTGCACCTGCTGCTCCTGCGCGGCCGACACCTCCAGCGGGCGTTCCTCATCGGGGATGTCGCCCGGCGTGACCGGGCCGGGTCCCACGTGACGCGCGGCGATGCGAAGCGCGAGCTGGCGCAGATCGCGCACATTGCCGGGATATTCGCGCTGATCGAGCATGCGCGCCACGGCCGGGTCGAGCCGCAGGCCCTCGACCCCGGTGGCTTCGGCGAGAAAGTGGCGGAACAGCATGAGGATGTCGGCTCGCCGTTCGCGCAGCGGCGGAAGGTGGACCATGGTCGCCGCCAGCCGGTGGTAGAGGTCCAGCCGGAACCTGCCCGCGCTCACCTCCGCGCGCAGATCCCGGTTGGTGGCGCAGACCAGCCGGAAGCTGACCTTGCGCCAGGTATCGCCGCCGACCCGCTTGAAAGTGGACTCCTGCACCACCCGCAGCAGCTCGGCCTGCAGCGGCAACGGCAATTCACCGACCTCGTCAAGGAACAGGGTGCCCTTGTTGGCTGCGGCGAACGCGCCGTCGCGGGCCGTCATCGCGCCGGTGAAGGCGCCCCGTTCGTGGCCGAAGAACTCACTGCCGGCCAGGGTCGGGACAATGGCGCCGCAGTCGACGACGATCAGGTCGCTCTTGTCCGGCCGGTTGTCCAAGTGATGAAAGAGCCTTGCTATTAACTCTTTTCCGGTACCGGTCTCGCCCGTCACCAACAGGGCTGCCCCGGTGAAGTGGGCGACCTCCACCACCCGGCGCAGGGCCCTGAGCCAGCCCGTTGTGGCGCCCACCAGCTGACGGCGCACCACGTTCGATCGCACCAGGCCATCCACCTCGCGCCAGCGCTGCAGCCGGGCCAGTACGCTCGCACCCGGGTTGTCGGCCGACGCCCACGCCACCACGTCCTCGGCGCCGCTTGCCAGCAAACGCCACGTCAGTCCCTCGGCGCAGCCGCTTTCGCCGACCACGACCAACATCCGGCGGCCACCCTCGCTCAGACCGGCCACGAACTCGAGCAGGGCACTGTCGGGCGCGGCGGACACGCACAGCCGAGGCCGGTCTGGATCATCCACGGTGGCGCGGCCGTTGCCCGGCCGGTGCACTATCTCGGCCGACACTCCACGCAGCAGGAGATCAGAGCGAACGGCCACGGCCAGTGTCGCATCGCGATCGCCGGCAAAGTGGATGCTGCAACTGATTTCCGGACCCGCCACGTTCGGTCCTTCCTTCAGCCGTTAAGGATCCGAGCGTGCTAGCGGGAATTCAAGCGTAGTAGCGGCAATACGACGCGCGCGCTCGAAACAATGCCTTGCGATCAAAGGCTTGACGGGGTATGAACGAAAGCAGGCGTGACGGAGGCCGTGTCATCGGCGAGCGCCCAAAAAATGCTCAGTGAGCAAGTGGCATCCATCGCGGTGCGGGTCGTGTGATCGAGCGGTGGGTCTGTTTGGCGTCTCCGCATTCTCTTACCAAAGCCATGAGGAGCTTTGTCATGCCTACCCAAAAACGCGCCGCCGCAAAGGAACCGGTCGCCGAGCCGGTAACGGCCGAAGCGCCCCAGCAGGATTTGCCCCCCGACGACGATGACACGCCGACGCTGGGCGTGATCGACAAGCGGCCCAGCCGATGCAAGACCGCCGGCGTCGATCTGACGCTGACCACCATCTCCCGCCCGTTCGACCTCGCCGACTCCGGCCGTGTCGAAGCCGCGGGCGCCCTGATGCTGATTCACCAGTACGGGACCCGGATGGGGTTCTTCGCCGCGATCGATCGCGCGCGAGATCTGCTCGACGAGGACAAGCTCTGCCTCGACTTCGTCAGCGGCCAGCGCAAGCTGCTCAACGCGTTGTACTGCTGGCCACGGCTGACCGAGCAGCTCGAAAGCTCACGGATCGCGGCGGTCAAGGCGAAGGTGCTCGGCATCGGGGATGCCGGTGTGCCGGAAAGCGAACGCAACACCGCCATCGGCCCGCAGCTGGGCCGCCTGGTAGCCCTGCTGAACCGGGCTTGCAACCCGGGCAAATGCCAGGACGAGCCGACCACCACCGAGCTGTTCGAGCTGGAGCGGGCCTACCGTGCGGTGCGGTTCAACCTGACGATGTCCACCTCGACCGGCACGATGCTCACCATCAAGGAGATGAAGGCCAACCTGTCCACCGCGGTGAGCATCCTCGACGGGCTGGCCGACCATCTCTACCTGCCGTGCCATCTCGACGCCACGGATGGCGCCTTCCGCTCGGTGCTGGCTCTGGTCGGCGACGATCTCATGGCCGCCGGGGTGGATCTGACCGAGGCGGCCGAGATCGCCGAGGCGTGGCAGGTCATCTTCTCCTGGCTGGCCTACGACGCATCGGCGGCGGTCGCCATGACGTCGATTCCCGACGACCTTTGCGGCGCCGCGGCCACACTGCGCCCGGTACCACGTGATATGCCGAGATTTTCACTGCGATGATCCGGCTCGGGCTGCGTTGCCTGCCTTCCCATGGACGGCACGACCTGGCCTGGCTGGCCCGGCTCACCGGCTCGCTGCAGGAGATCTACGAGTTCCTGCTGCGGACGGAGATCGGCGCGCACCTGGCCGCAGACCGCGATCTGCGCCGGCTCACCGACGACGAGCGGCAGCTCGTCATCGACGGGCAAGCGATCGAGGCCGGCAGCCCACTGGTCAAAGTCCGTGCCGGGTCGACCCGGGTGGAGCTGCGCACCCGGGCACCCGACGGCACCCCGGTGCAGGCGCTGGCGTGCCTGGCGCTGATGCTCGAAAGCGGGCCGGAGGTCGCTGCGTGGCCCGGCCATGTCAAGCAGGCCTGGTTCGGCGAAAGCCTTGCCGCGGCCAGGGCCAGGCAGGCCCATGACTGGATCCGGCGCAGCGCGGTCGTCCATATTGTCCAAGACGGTTCATCCGGCAAGTCCGTGAAGAAACGGAGGAAAGGAGAGGATCTTCCCGCTGGGGTAAGGCGATCGCCGCCGCTGGCGTGAGCCTGCCCGGCCTGCGGCTACGGATACGGGCGCTCGTCGGGCCAGATCCAGGGTTGCACGCATTGGTTGGGCGGGATGCTGATGGCCGGTCCGGGGCAGCGTTCGGGCGCGGTCGGGCCATCAGCGCCGGCGGGCGCTGAGGCCATCAGCATCGCGACGACACCGATGAGAGCCGCTTTGATGATCCGCGCCATAGTCACTCCTTTTGGAAGATCCAGCTATCCGAGTATCAGAACTTCTCACTGCCTGAACCAGCGATTGCCGGTTGCATAAACAGACCATGTCCACAAGTTGCCATCTTGCGTATCGTGCGAACGTGTTCGAGACATTTGGCATTTCGGATCTCGCCGAGTCCGGGTACAGGCTCCTGCTGGCCGATCCAAGCCTCGACCCGGCCGGGCTGGAGCGGGCCTTGGGCGGCGGGGCGAAAGCCGCGCTGGCCGAGCTCGCGGAGCGTGGTCTGGTGGCGCGGCGGGAGGCCGACGGCCCGCGGTTTCGGGTCGAGCCACCCGAGCGCGCCCTGGAGCTGCTGATCGCCCGGGAGGAGGCGGCGATCCAGGCCCGCCGGGCCGCGCTGGCCGAGCTGCGCCACGGGGTCGGCGAGATGGTGGCCGAATATGTCAACGGCCGCAGCCACGCCTTCGATGGCCTGATCGAGCAGGTGGTCGGCGACGACGCGGTGCGCTCCCGGCTCTACCAGCTCGCGGTCGGCGCACGGCGTGAGGTGTGGACGACCAATCCGGGCCCGGCACCCTCGGCGCGGGCGCTGGCGGCCAGCCGCGCCATGGACGAGCTGACCCGGGCCAGGGGAGTGCGCAGCAGATCCATCTTCTCCGCCGAGGTGCTGCCAAGCGAGCCGATGCGCGCCTATCTCGGAGAGGTGGTGGCGGCCGGGGACGAGGTGCGCGTGCACGCCGACCCGCCGGTGCTGCTCTTCGTGGTCGATGCCGAGGTGGCCGTGGTGCCGGCCGACATCCGGTCTCCCGGCCGGGCGGCCCTCGTCGTGCACAGCCCGGCCCTCGTGCAGCCGCTTATGGCGTTCTACCACCAGCTCTGGCAGGCGTCGCGGCCGTTCGATCCGCTCGGCGAGGTGGGCGACGTCGAGGAGGAACGCCTGCGCCGGATAGTCGCGATGCTGGCGCAGGGGCACAAGGACGAGTCGATAGGCCGCCGTCTGGACCTTTCCGTGCGCACCGTGCGCCGGCTCATTTCCGTTGCCGTGGAACGCCTCGCCGCCGAGAGCCGGTTCCAGGCCGGGGTGCATGCGGTGCGGCGGGGCTGGATCCCCGCCGACGAATGACGCTGGCCTAAACCGGCAACGGCCGCTACCTACCGCCGCGAATGCCTGGTCTGGCTCACGACATCGAAGCTAACTTTCGCCATCGATGTCCACCCCCAGACAGGGAGAAGTCACCATGCTCAAATCAACGCGGCCTCGTGTGCTGGCCTGCATCGCCCTTGCCGCGGTGTCGGCTTTGGCCGTTGCCTCGCCCGCGAGCGCCCGGCTCAACCCGGCCGGTCTGCTCGACTGCGAGTCCGGCGGCAATTACCACTACACCTGCCACATCGAGGATTTCGCTCCGCAGACCAATGAGGTCTGGAAGTACAACGGCTCGCATGTCCCAGCTTTCGACGGGCACAGCAGCGTCTACGGCGCGTGCGCGGCCGGGTTGCGGTTCAGCATCGGGGTCACCTACCGCAGGGCCAATGGCACCACCATCACCACCGGCATGACGATGAACTGCCTGCGCGACTGGCAGTAGGTTGCTGCCCGCCCGCGGTCGTAGCGACCGCGGGCGAGTCATAGGCTTGATCCCATGAACGCATCGAGGACTTATCCGCAGGGGGTACCGAGCTGGGTGGACACCTCCCAGCGGGACCTGGACGTGGCGAGGCGGTTCTACGGCGGGCTGTTCGGCTGGACGTTCGAGACCGTCACTCCGCCCGGCGCCCCCGGCGAGTACGTCATCGCGAAGCTCGATGGCCGCGATGTGGGCGGCCTGTCCAGCAGCGGGGACAGCGGCGGGGAGAGCATCGCCTGGCACACCTACGTGGCCGTGGACGACGCGCAAGCCCAGATCGCGGTGGTGGCCAAGGCGGGTGGCAGCGTGCTTGCCGAGCCGGCCGACGCGGGACCGGCCGGGCGCAGCGCGGTCTGCGCCGATCCGTGGGGCGCGCAGTTTCGGCTGTGGCAGGCGGGAAGGCGGCTGGGCGCGCAGGTGGTCAACATGCCGGGCGCCTGGAACTTCAGCGATCTGCACACCTCCGACCCGGCTCAGGCGGCCGCCTTCTACTCGGAGGTGTTCGGATGGGTGATCGACGACGTCGGTTTCGGCTCAATGGTGCGGGTTCCGGGCTACGGCGACCATCTTCAGGCCACCATCGATCCGGACATCTACGCCCGGCAGGATGCCGTCCACTCACCGCCCGGGTTCGCCGACGCCGTCGGCTGGGTAGTGCCGATCGGCCCCGGCTCGGTGCCGCACTGGCATGTCACCTTCACCGTCGCCGATCGCGACGCGACGGCGGCGGCCGTGTCGCGGCTGGGTGGGGAGGTCGTGTCCACCGAGGAGTCAGAGTGGACGCGCACGGCTCTGGTGAGAGATCCGTCGGGAGCGGTCTTCACCGCGAGCCAGTTCACCCCGCCCAGCTGACGAGAATCCGGACCTTGAGCCGGCCGGGCTGGGGGTAACGTCGCCGGATGCGACTGGAACAGCTCTCCGCCGAGCACCTGGAAGCCGTGCGGGAGTTCGAAAGGGTCAACCGAGCCCACTTCGCCGCCTGGATACCCGATCGCGGCGATGCCTTCTTCGCCGACTATCCGGCGCGGCACGCCGCGCTGCTGCGGATGCAGGAGGAAGGCACGGATCTGTTCCATCTGCTGGTCGATGACGACGGCACGCTGGCGGGCCGGGTCAACCTTGTCGACATTCGCGATGGCGAAGCCGAGCTCGGTTTCCGCGTCGGGCGTGACTTCACCGGCCGCGGGGTGGCCACCGACGCGGTGCGTCAGGTCATCGAGCTGGCCGCTGGCGCCTATCGGCTCAAGCGGCTTCGCGCGGCCGCGAACGTGACGAACGTGGGCTCACGCAATGTCTTGCTGCGCAACGGCTTCACGCTCACCGAAGAGACCACATTGGATGGACAGCCCTGTCATCTGTTCATCCTGGACCTCGCAGGCGCGGCTGAGGCGGTGGCCGGATGCCGTTGATGGGCTTGGCCTACCTCGGGTTCATCAGCCTCGGGCTGCCCGACGGCCTGCACGGGGTGGCCTGGCCGTCGATGAGCGCCGGGTTCGGCGTGCCGCTCGGCTCGATCGGCTACGTCATCGCGATGAGCACGACGGGCTATGTCCTTTCGAGCGTGACCGCTGGTTTCCTGCTGGCCCGAATGGGCGTCGGGGTGCTGCTGGCCGGGAGCACGGCCCTGTCCGGCCTGGGCCTGACCGGATACGCGCTCGCGCCCAGCCTGGTCTTCGTGATGGGCGCGGCCCTCGTGCTGGGTCTGGGCTCGGGCGCGATCGACTCCGGCCTGAACGCCTACGCGGCAGCGCGTTTCAGCGCCCGCCACATGAACTGGCTACATGCGAGTTTCGGCTTCGGCGCGATGATGGGGCCGCTGGTGATGACCGGTGTGCTGAGCGCAAGCCTCTCCTGGCGTTGGGGTTACGGCATCGTCGCGGTGGCGCTGGCCTGCCTGTCGCTGGCGTTCACCGCCAGCAGGCGAGCCTGGCGGCCCAGCGATCCGGCCCCCGCCGCCGAGGCGTCCGGGGCGAAGGTGGGCAGTTCCTTCCGGATCCCGGCGGTCTGGCTGGGCGTGGCCACCTTCGGCGTCTACACCGGGCTCGAGATCGCCGCTGGGCTCTGGGCCTACACCATGCTCACCGACGCTCGGGGCCTGACGCCCGCCACCGCGGGGATCTGCGTCTCGGCCTACTGGGGCGCCCTGTTCGCGGGCAGATTGCTGCTCGGCGCGATAGGCGACCGGGTGACGCCGGACAGCACGCTGTGGGCCGCGACGGTCGGTCTCGGGCTGGGCGCGCTGATGCTGATCCCGCCCTCTGCAGTGCTGAGCGTCGCTGGTTTGATCCTCATCGGATTCGCGGCCGCGCCGGTGTTCCCGATGCTCACCCTCACCACGGCGCAACGCGTCGGCCAGCACCACGCCGATCGCGCGGTGGGTCTGCAGATGGGCTCGGCGGGCCTGTTCGGGACCCTGCTGCCGGCGCTGGTCGGGGTGCTCATCCAGCGCTACGGCGGCGCGGCGCTCGGCCCGGCGCTGGTGGTGCTCACGGCCGTCTTCGTCGGCCTGCACGCGATGCTCACGGTGAGCGCGCGGAGGCTGGGCGCGGTCGCGGGCTAACGCCCGGCCGGGGCCGGATGATGGCGGTTACGCAGGCCGAGCAGCCGCCGCGACGAGCTGAGCAGGTGCTCCCGCAGTGTCTCGTCGTCGATGTGGGTGAGCAGGGGCGAGGAAGCGGTGCAGGCGATGCCGCTGAGCACCAGGCTGGCGTTGATCTCCCCGGCCGGGCTGGGCTCATGGCTGGAAAGGATCTCCAGTGGGCGGCCGAACAGCTCGACTATGTCCGGGTGGGTGCTCAGCGCGTGGGCCACACCCGGGTCGGTGCCCATGATGCCGATGAGAGCGCGATGCCGCACGGTGATGTCGACGAAACCCGTCAGCAACGTGTCGATGCGAGCATGGGGGGAACGCTGAGCCTCGGCCCTGGCGATCACCTCGCGCAGCTCCTGCAGCCCGGGTTGCACCACCGCGGTCAGGATCTCGTCGCGGGTCCGGAAATGGTGGTAGATGGCGGCTTTGGTGACGCCGAGATTGTCGGCGATCATCTGCAGCGAGGTGCCGGCGAAGCTGTGCATGGAGAAGAGGCGCAGCGCCGCGGTCAGCAGGCGGTCGCGGGTGCTCACCTCGCTCACGGCGGGTCCTCTCGTTACCTGATCATTCACTGTAGGGAAATCACCCCTGGGTGTCAAAGCTAGCCGATCGGCAAGTGATGTACTTTACGTTCGGCTAGCTTCCTCCTTTACGTTCGGCTAGCTTCGAGGGAGTCACGCTATTCCCTTGATCACCCGGGAGCCCACGTCATGGCGACGTTTCTCTATCGCATCGGCCGATTCTCGTACCAAAGAAGATGGCTCGTAGTTGGCATCTGGGCCTTCATCCTGGTCGCGTTGGGTGCCAGCGCCGCCACGATGTCGGGCAAGATGTCCAACGACTTCTCCATCCCGGGGACAGAAGCCCAGCAGGCCATCGACGACCTGAGCGAGCGCTTCCCCCAGGCCAACGCGGGTGGGGCCACGGCCCGCATCGTCTTCGGCGCCCCCGAGGGCAAGACGGTCGCCGACCCGGCCGTGCAGGCCGCAATCGCGCAGGTGGTGCAGGGCGCATCGAAGGCGCCCGAGGTGGCCCGGGTCATGGACCCGTTCACCGCCAAGGCCATCTCGCCCGACGGCAAGTACGCCTTCGCCCAGGTGAGCTACACGGTGCAGGGGCAGGAGCTGACCGACGCCGATCGTGAGGCGCTGTTCGAGACCGCGCAGTCCGCCCGCGACGCGGGCCTGGCCGTCGAGTTCGGCGGGGACGCCCTTCGCGCAGGCCCGGAAACCGGCATCGTCGAGGTGCTCGGTGTCGTCGTCGCCGCGCTCGTGCTCGTCATCACCCTCGGCTCGCTGATCGCGGCGGGGCTTCCCCTGCTGACCGCGCTCGCCGGGGTCGGCGTCGGGGTCGCCGGCATGCTGCTGGTGGCCAACGTCGCCGACATCAACGCCAACAGCCTGATCCTCGCGCTGATGCTCGGTGTCGCCGTCGGCATCGACTATGCCCTGTTCATTGTTTCCCGGTACCGGCATGATGCATTGATAAGGAAAGACGGCGCAGAAGCTGCGGGAAGGGCTGTGGGCACCGCGGGCTCGGCGGTGGTTTTCGCCGGCCTGACCGTCATCATCGCCCTGGCCGCGCTGACCGTGGTGGGCATCCCGATGCTGGGCTCGATGGGCCTTTCGGCCGCCGGGGCGGTGGCGGTGGCGGTGCTCGTCGCGCTCACCCTGCTGCCCGCGCTGCTGGGCATCGCCGGCCGCCGGGTCACCACGAGCAAACTGTTCGGGCGCAAGGCCGTTGACCCGGAGGCGAACACCGGCCCGGTGCGGATGGGGGAGCGCTGGGCGCGCCTGGTGGTGAAGCTGCGCTGGCCGGTACTCATCCTGGCCCTGGCCGGGCTGGGTGTGGTGGCGATCCCCGCCGCCGATCTGCGGCTGGGCCTGCCCGACGATGGCATGGCCGCGCTCGACACCACTCAGCGCAAGGCTTATGACATGCTCAGCGCCGGGTTCGGACCCGGGTTCAACGCGCCGCTGACCCTGGTGGTGGACACCAACGGCAAGGATGCGCAGCAGGCCATGGGCCAGGTGGGCCAGGCCGTGCAGTCCATCAAGGACGTCGTCTACGTCAGCCCGCTGGGCGTGAGCCCGGACGGCGGCACCGCCCTGCTCGCGGTCATCCCCTCGCACGGCCCCAACGATGTGGCGACCGCGGATCTGGTGCACGCCATCCGCGCCCAGGCCGGCCAGATAAAGGCCGGTACCGGGGCCGACATCGCGGTGACCGGGCCGACCGCGCTGAACATCGATATTTCGCAAACCCTCGACGACGCGATGGTGCCTTACCTGCTCATCGTGGTCGGCCTGGCGTTCCTGCTGCTGATGCTGGTGTTCCGGTCGATCCTGGTGCCGCTCAAGGCAACGCTGGGCTTCCTGCTCAGCGTCGCGGCCACCTTCGGCGCCGTGGTGGCGGTGTTCCAGTGGGGCTGGCTGTCCGAGGTCTTCGGCGTGCACGAGACCGGGCCCATCATGAGCATGCTGCCCGTGTTGCTCATCGGCATCCTGTTCGGCCTCGCCATGGACTACCAGGTGTTCCTGGTGACCCGGATGCGGGAGGAGTTCGTGCACGGCGAGCCGGCCCAGGCGGCGGTCATCAGCGGATTCCGGCACGGGGCAAGGGTGGTCACCGCGGCGGCCATCATCATGGTCAGCGTCTTCGGCGGGTTCGTGTTCTCGGGCGAACCGCTGATCCAGTCGATCGGGTTCGCGCTGGCCTTCGGGGTGTTCGTGGACGCGTTCATCGTGCGGATGACCCTCGTCCCGGCCGTCATGTCGCTGCTGAACAGGGCCGCGTGGTGGCTGCCGCGCTGGCTCGACCGGCTGATGCCCAACGTCGACGTCGAGGGCGAGAAGCTCGCCCTGGCCGAGGACGAGGCCCTGCCGGTGCGCGAGCCGGAACCGGCCGGCGCTAGCCGATGACCTCTTCGCTGGCGTAGTAGCGGTAGAGGAAGTAGGCCGACACCGCGCCGAGAAGATGCCAGATGGCGTGACCCTGGATCAGCGATCCAGGGTCACACAGCCACGTCTTGGCGGCATTCCAGATGGCGAAGGCGATCAGGATGGAACCCAGCGAGGCGAACGCATACCACCGGGTCGCGCGGGTGGCGCCCCGGCGCATGATCAGCACCTCGAGGACCACCGCGATGGTGAGCAGCAGGGCGAAGGCCACGTTGCCCGAGTAGTTCACCACCGGGATGTCGGCCCTGGACAGCCCGACGATCTCGCAGAACACGATGCCGCCGGCGAAAAGCGCGGCAAACAGCCGGGTGCCGCCACGCAGCCAGCGCATCCCGGCATAACCGGCGGCGAACGAGGCCACCAGGTACATGCTCGCCATGTCCAGATGCCCGCCCAGCGCGGATTGGGTGGCGTGCATGGCCGCGCTGCCCGGCCCGAGCAGGACGACCAGGCAGGCGATGAAGGTGGGCAGGCCACGATGGGCCGACAGGACACCGCCGACATTTTCCCGAACCCCCGCGTGCCAGGCGATCAGCAGCCCGGCCACGACAAAGCCGACATTGCTGAAGCTGTTGGCCGGTTGCCGGACCACCCAATCCCTTGCCGCTTCACAGAAATTCGCGCCCCGGCCGACGTCTGGCCCGAGCCAGCCGAACGCCACCGCCAACGCCAGCACTGCGCAGGACACCACCGCTGTCGCGACGGCAATGCTGAATGGCCTCAGGTCACGCCGCATGCGCGCCAGTATTACGCGTTGCTTTAGCACGCGCCAGTATTGCTGCTACCTCCATGCCAGGAGCGCCAGAGCTGGGCGTAGGAGCCGTTGGCGCGCATCAGCTCGGGGTGGCTGCCCAGCTCGGTGACGCGGCCGCCGTCGAGCACGGCCACCCTGTCCGCGTCGTGGGCGGTGTTGAGGCGGTGGGCGATGGCGATGACTGTGCGCCCGGTGAGCACGGCGGCCAGCGCGCGTTCGGTGCGCCGGGCGGTGGTGGGGTCCAGCGCGGCGGTGGCCTCGTCGAGGATCAGGGTGTGCGGGTCGGCCAGCACCAGCCGGGCCAGCGCAAGCTGTTGTGCCTCAGCGGCGCCCAGCTCGTGGGCGCCGTCGCCGAGCCGGGTGTCGAGACCCTCGGGCAGCTCGCCGGCCCAATCCGCGCCCACCGTGTCCAAAGCGGACTGGAGCTGGCCATCGGTCGCGTCCGGCGCGGCGAATCTGAGGTTGTCGCGCAGCGAGCCGATGAAGACGTGGTGCTCCTGAGTGATCAGCGCTATCCGGCGGCGGCGCTCGGCGGGGTCAAGGTCGGTGACCGGGCAGCCGCCGATGGTGACCGTGCCGGAGCGAGGGGCATCGATTCCGGCCAGCAGCCGGGCGAGCGTGGATTTGCCCGCGCCCGAAGGGCCGACGATCGCGAGGCGCTCCCCGGGCCGTACCTCAAGGTCGATGCCGTGCAGCACATCGTGGCCGTCGGAGTAGGAGAACCGCGCGCCGCGCACGACAAGCTCCCGCGAGGCCGGGGCCTCGGCTGCGCCCCGCGGCTCGGGCGTCACCTGCCCCACCCCCAGCACCCGGGCCAGCGAGGCGAAGCCGCGCTGCGCCTGCTCGACCCATTGCAGCACCCGGTCGAGCGGCTCGATCGCCTGCTGCAGATAGAGGGCCGCCGCCACCACCGCGCCCAGGGTGACCATGCCCCGGTTCAAGAAGTAGCCGCCCGCCAGCAGGATGGCGGCGACCGGCAGCGCATGACCCGACTCGACCACCGGGAAGAACACCGAGCGCAGCGCCAGGGTCCTGCGCCGGGTGGCCCATTGCGCACCGATGCGCTGCCTGCCGAAGGCGATGCGGGCCTCGGTGAGCCGCAACGCTTCCACCGCGCGGGCACCTTCGGCGGTGGTGGTCAACGCATCGGTCAGCTCGGCGCTGGCCGCGCCCTCGGCCAGGTAGGCCGCGCTGGCCCGGCGCAGGTACCAGCGCACGGCTAGAAAGGTGGACGGCAGCCCGGCGAAGGCGACCAGCCCGAGCAGCGGATGCAACAGGAACACGGCGCCGAAGAGCAGACCGAGCTGCGCGCTGGCCAGGACGATGACCGGCACCACGTCGCGTACGGTGTTGCCGACCGCGGCGACGTCGACCGAGCTGCGGGTGGCCAGGTCGCCCGTCCCGGCCCGTTCCACCACCGACACCGGCAGGTTGAGCGTGCGGTGCACGAAGTCTTCGCGCAGCCCGGCCACGGCCCGCTCGCCGAAACGGTGGCCGTAGTACTGCGCGAATCTCTGCAGAAGTCCTTGCGCCAGAACACATCCCGCGATCGCCAGGGTCAGCCGGTCCACCGCCGAGGCACTCGCCCCGGCCACCACCTCATCGATGATCTTACCTAGCAGCCACGGCGCGGCCAGGCCGCTGATCGAGGCTGCGGTGTGCAGCCCCAGCACCACCGCCACGGCCCGGCGATCGGCGGCGAACAAGTCGACCAGGGCGCGGCGCACGCCCTTGCGGTCGGCCACCGGAAGTATGGTCATCGCCGCACCGCCTCGAATCCGGTGTCGCTGTCGCTGTCAAGGTCGTCGTTGCTGTCGACGTCGCGCGAGACGAGCGCGCGGTAGGCGCGGTCGGTTTCCATAAGCTCGGCATGGGTGGCGGTCGAGACGATCCGCCCGTCGCGAAGATGAGCCACCCGATCGGCGCGGCCGAGCATCAGCGGAGAGGTGGCTATCACCACCGTGGCGCGCCCCTGCCGGGCCGAGCGCAGCCGCAGCGCGATGCGTGCCTCGGTATGGGCGTCCACCGCCGAGGTGGGATCGATGAGGATTAGTACCTCGGGCTCGGCGAGCAGTGCTCGCGCCAAGCGCACCCGCTGGCGCTGGCCGCCGGAAAGGTTGCGGGCGCGGACGCCGACCGGCGTGTCCAGGCCCAGCGGCAACGCCTCGACCACGTCCTCGGCCGACGCCGCGTGCAGGGCGGCCGTAATCTGCGCGTCGCCCAGCTCAGGACGGATCTGCAGCACCTCCCGCAGGGTTCCGGCGAACAGGTACGAGTCATGCTCGTCCACGAGGATCCGCTCCCGCACCTGCGCCAGCGGCATCCCGGCCAGCGGCTCGCCACCCCAGGTCACCTCGCCGGGAGCGAAGCGGCCCAAGCGATCGGCGAGCGCGATCGCTTCGGCCGGGTCGGCGGCGGCCACCGCGAGCAGCTCCCCGGGGCGCACCCGCAACCCGGTCGCCGGGTCGTGCAGATCGGCCGGGGCGCTCGGGGTCTTCGCCGTCACCGCCTCGGCTGTCCCGTCGGGCGCCAGCTTGAGCAGGGCGATGATCCGGCGCGCGGCCACCCGGCCGCGAATGAGCTGATATCCGCCTTCCAGCAGGAAGTAGACCGGCAGGATGAGGATCGCCACGTAGCCGTAAACGGCGACCATCTGGCCGATCGTGATCTCACCGGCGCCGGCCATCCGTGCCGCGAGCCACACCACCGCCGCCAGGAACAGGCCCGGGATCACCACGATGCCGGCGAAGATCCAGCTGGCGACCGCGCCTACCCGGTACCCCTCAAGAAGCAATCGCTGAGAACGGCCGGCATAGGACCGAGCGAACAGCGACCGCCCACCGACCCCGGCGAGCACTCGCAAACCGGCGACGATATCGCTGGCCTGGGCGGTCAACGCGCCCTGTTCCCGCCGGTAGACCGACTCGGCCCGGTCCAGCCGGCGCAGCAGCGGGCCGATCGCCACCGCGATCGCGGGCACGCCGAGCAGCACGAACATGGCGAGGAAGGGCGAGACCGACCACAGCACTATGGCCACCACGCCGTAGGCGATGACCGCGCCCACCCCCGGCCCGGTCAGGGTGAGCACATGGGAAACGTTGCCAATGTCGGAGCCGGAGACGGTGGCCACCTCACCGGCGTCGAGCTTGCGGGTCAGCGCCGCGCCGCCGCGCGAGACCGCCCGCAGCACCACCGCCGCCGAGCGGGCGGTGGCGTCCTCCCGGACGAAGGTCATCGTGCGATGACGCATGATTCCCAGCCACGCCAAGGCAATCCCGGCCACGACGATGGCGGCGACCCACCACAGCAGAGCGCCGTAGTCTCCCGTCCTGAGCCCGCCGTCGACGGCGCGGGCGATCAGATAGGGGCGCACGGAAAGCCCCACCATCCAGGCCGTGCCGATCACGCTGCCGCGAAACACCCGCCACGGCTGGCACCGGGCGAGCCACCAGGCGTAGCGCAAAGGGCTGCGGATGTCGGGGGTGCCGGGATCGGCATGGGGCAAACGCGGGGGCACTCAGCCCAGGCTACAGATTGCCCGGCCGCCGGTGGGGTGGCGTCTCAGGGTCAGCCGGCGGAGCCGAGCGGATGATCGAATCCGCGGTCGGACATCTGCTTGGCGACCTCCTTGAGGTCATTGGCGAAGCCGGCTATCCGGTCGTCGGAGAATCGCACGGTGGGCCCGCTGAGCGACAGCGCGGCCACCACCGACCCCGACTTGAGGATCGGGGCGGCGACGGCGGTAAGGCCTTCCTCCCGCTCGCCGTGGCTCACCGCGAAGCCCTGTTCGGCGGCCTCCTCGGCCCACTTCTGCAGCTGCTTGAGGTGCCGCTCGCCGTAGGGCGAGCTGGCCGCGACCCGGGTCAGCAGGGCCGGCGAGGCGCCGATCAGGAGCACCTTGGCCGACGCGCCCGCCCACAGCGGCAGCTCGTCTCCAATGTGGACTACGTGGCGCAACGGCTGCGGGCTTTCCTGCTGCGCGATGCAGACGCGGTAGATGTCGCGCAATACGTAGACATTGACGGTTTCCCGCTGGCGCTCGGCGAGCTCGCGCATCATGCGCTGGGTTTGCGGCGGCAGCTCCCAGCTGCGCCGGGCCAGGTGGGCCCACCGCCACAGGCCCGGGCCGGCCATGTAGCCGCCCGCGGTGCCCCACAGCAGGCCGCTCTGTTCCAGTGTCTGTACGAGACGGATGACGGTCGTCTTGGCCAGTCCGGTGGCTTCGACGATGTCGCGAATGGAGACCGTCGGGCGTTCCTCGGTCAGCAGCGACAGAATGTCCAGCGCCCGCTGGACGCTGCGAACCCCCTGCGCCTCGGATTGTTCCGACGTCACGTTCCCTCACTCTCCTCGCCCTCGGGTGGCACCCTAGCCCGATTCTCCAGCCTCGCGGTACCGATCGGCACGGCCGCGCCGTGGCCAATTCTGCTGTGTCACCGCTGCGCTGCGGGCAGGCATCGACCTATTGCGTTCACGTTAACCGGGTTCTAAGGTGGGTCCATTGGTCGGTCCGCAAGGTCCATCTAGCGGACCAATTCCCTGGAGGTGCCGAGAATGCCCACTCCAACAACCGTGCGCAAGAAGTGGCTCTCGCCCAAGGTCGAGTGCCTTGAGGCGCGTCCCGAGGTCACCGCCTATGCGGGCGACGGCTCAAGGCCACCGGCCAGCCGGTGAACCGTCAGGAGTTTGCCGCGGCGCTGCGCGCACTCTCCGACCGGTACTGGGACAGCCACCGTTTCCACGTGCGCCTGCACGCCGGTGGCTGCACCCCGGCCCAGGTACGGTCGTGGGTCGCCAACCGCTGGTACTACCAGCAGATCCTGTCGCGAAAGAACGCGGCCATCATCGCGAACTGCCCGCTGCCACAGGTGCGCCGGCGCTGGGTGGAACGGATCACCTTCCAGGACGCCGGTGGTCTGGAGGACTGGCTCGTCCTGAGCGAAGCCGTTGGCCTGTCAAGGCAGGAGGTGGTCAGCGAGCAGCACGTGCTGCGCGGAGTGCGTTTCGCGGTCGACTCCTACCTTCGGTTCTGCCAGACCCGGCCCTGGCTGGAAGGGGCCGCGGCCGCGCTGACCGAGCTGTTCTCGCCCGACCTGATGGCCTCGCGAATCGTTGCCTGGCAACAACACTACGACTGGATCAAACCAGACGGCTTCGCCTACTTCGAGTCGCGTATCCCGGTCGTGCGTTCCGACAGCGAGTACACATTGGACCTGGTGCTCACCCACGCCGTGGATCCGCAAGCGCAGCAAGCGGCCATCGCCGCGCTCAGCTTCAAATGCGACGTCCTCGGGGCGATGCTCGACGCGATCGACTACTCAGCGATGACGTCATGAACCGCTACGGCGTGGCGCGCGGAGTGCGCCTCGAACACGACCCGATCCGGGGCAGCGACGCGATCCTTTACCCGGAAGGCGTCCTGCTGGTCAACGAGACGGCCGGCGACATAGTCCGCCTCTGCGACGGCACCCGGACCGGCGCGCAGATCGCGCAGGAGCTTGGCCGGGTCTACGAAGGCGTGACAGGAGCGTCGGTGGCGTCGCTTCTGGACGACCTCGTGGCACGCAGGATCCTTGTCGCGGACGGCTCGGGGGCGCCCGCGGAGGTCAAGTGGCGCAGCGGCGGCGGCCATGGGCAGCCCCGCGACCCGGTGCCGGTCGGGCTGCTCGCCGAGCTGACCTACCGCTGCCCGCTGCGCTGCACCTATTGCGCCAACCCGGTGTCGCTTTCGGACTATGCTGGCGAATTGAACACAGCGGAATGGCAGCACGTCTTCGAGCAGGCCCGCCGGCTCGGTGTGCTGCAGCTGCACCTTTCCGGCGGGGAACCCCTGCTCCGGCGCGATCTGCCCGAGCTGCTGCGGCACGCTCGGGCCTTGGGCATGTACACCAACCTCATCACCAGTGGCATTCCGCTTGCCGAGAGCGGGCTTGCCGCGCTGGCCGACGCCGGGCTCGACCATTTCCAGTTGTCCATTCAGGACAGTGAGCCGGACGCGGCCCGTGCCGTGGCCGGAATCGACGCCCACCAACGCAAGCTGTCGGTGGCCGCCATGGTGCGCCGCGCCGGGCTCCCCTTGACGGTCAACGTGGTGCTGCACGCCGGCAACGTCGGCCGCCTGGCCGCCATCGCGCAGCTGGCGGTGGAGATGGGCGCCGACCGGCTGGAGCTGGCGCACACCCAGTACTACGGCTGGGCCCTGCGCAACCGGGCCGTGCTCATGCCGTCACCCGCGCAGATCGAGGCGGCGACGGAAGCGGTCGAGGAGGTCAGGCAGCGGTTCGGCGAGGCCGTCGAAATCGTCTACGTCCTGCCCGACTATCACACCGGCAGCCCCAAGCCGTGCATGAACGGGTGGGGCAGCCGGCAACTGGTGGTGGCGCCCAACGGGGACGTGCTGCCCTGCCTGGCCGCCGCCCAGCTGCCCGATCTGGAAACGCCCAGCGTGCGGCGGGAAACGCTGGCCGGCATCTGGTACGGGTCGCGGGCCTTCAACCGCTTCCGGGGCACCGATTGGCTGCCCGAGCCCTGCCACAGCTGCGCGTTGCGGGAGGTGGACTTCGGCGGCTGCCGCTGCCAGGCCTTCCAGATCACCGGTGACGCGACCGCCACCGACCCGGCCTGCCGGCTGTCCCCGCATCACCACCTGCTCCAGGCCACGCTCCTGCCCGGCCCCGCCAAGGTTGCCGTCCCCAGGCGATTATCATGAAAATCCGTTTTCTGGGTACCGCGGCCGGCGGCGGTCTTCCCCAATGGAACTGCGCATGCGGCCCCTGTAATGCCGCTCGCCGCATCGGAATCGACCGCACCCAGGACTGTCTGGCGATCAGCGGTGACGCGAAAGCTTGGTATCTGGTCAACGCCTCGCCGGATCTGCGCACGCAGCTGCTGCGCACACCCGAGCTGACCCCCGGCCCCGGCATGCGGGAAACCCCTTTGCGCGGCGTGCTTTTCACCAGCGCCGAGCTCGATCACACGCTGGGTCTGCTGAGTCTTCGCGAGGGCGGCGAGCTCACCGTCCACGCCACGCAGACCGTGCTCGACGCGCTGCCCTGGCTGCCGATCCTCGACCACTACACGAAACTGACCCGGCATCGGCTGGTGTGCGGTGAGCCGCTGACCCTCGACGGCGACCTGACCGTCACGCCGATCGCCTTGGGCGGCAAGCAACCCCGCTATGCGTCGGACCGGCCCGCCGCCGCCGACTGGGTGATCGGGCTGCGCTTCACCGGCGGTTCCGGCGGTTCCGGCCGATCGCTGATCTACGCGCCGGGCCTGGAGAGCTTCACCACCGACATCGTTGACGCCGACGTGGTCGTGCTCGACGGCACCTTCTTGACGGCAAACGAATTCGCGGCCCGGGGACACCTGCCGATCCAGGATTCCTTGCCGTTGCTGCGGTCGCACCCCGGGCCGCGTTACCTCTACACGCACCTGAACAACACCAACCCGGTCGGCGATGCAGACCTGGCGCAGACCGGTGCCGAGGTCGCGCCGGAGGCCGGCCTCATCGAGCTGTAAAACCCACTCCCCACGGAAAGGCACACCTGTGAACATCCAGCGAAAGCCGATCATGGCTGCCCTGGCAGCCGTGGTCGTCGCCGCGAGCCTGCTGGTCGCCGGCTCGACCAGCGCCGCCAACGGCCGCGGCGACTCACGCAACGAAGGCGCGCAAAACCTCGGCAGCCCCGACTATGGTGTGTGCCGCGGTACCGACCCCAGGTGCTATCACGACTGGCACAACTTCGACCCGGCCACCGACGGCTACCGGGTGCTGGTCTACTCCCGCACCGCCGGACCACGCCACGCCAACCTCGGCCCCGCCCTGCCGGCCGGTCTCAACCCGCCGCTGACCGAGGCACACGCCGCGCAGAACTTCATCATCCGGCTCGGCCAGGAGAACGGCTTCGCCGTCGACTGGACCGAAGACGTCACCCAGCTCAACAGCCCCGCGCGGCTGCTGCGCTACAACGCGGTGATCTTCTTCAGCACCACCCGCGACACCCTCGACGACCCGGCGCAAACCGCGCTGCGCCAATACATCCGCGGCGGCGGCGGGTTCGTCGGAATCCACAACGCCTTTGGCACGGAATACAACTGGGAGTGGTACGAGGGCCTCATCGGTGGCGCGAACTACTACGACCACGGCGCCAACCAGGTGGCCACGGTGAAAACCGTCAACAAGCGCGACGTGTCCACGGCCGGGTTGCCGGAAACCTGGACCTTCACCGACGAGTGGTACAACCTGGTGCCGTTCCCCTCGCAGGTGCGGTTCCTGGCCACCGTGGACGAGAACACCATGGCCACCAAGCGCACCGCCGGACATCCCGGTCACGGCGACTTCCACCCGGTCACCTGGTGCCAGTACTACGACGGCGGCCGGTCCTGGGTGACCACCATGGGTCACGACGCCAGGGCGTTCCTGACCGACGGATCCTTCGCCGGCGCCGAGTTCTTCCAGAAGATGGTCCTCGGTGGCATCGAGTCGGCCATGGGCAAGCGCCCGTTCTGCCGCTGAGACTTCTGAATCGAAGAGGTGAAACAGCACCATGGCAAAACTTCCCCGTAGAGATCTCATCAAGGGTGCCGCCGCGACCGCGGTCGGGGCGGCCCTCGTCCCGGCGATCCCCGACTCCGCAACTGCCGCGCCTACTGCCGCGCCTTCGGCGCAGCGCTGCGACCTGCCGGGCGGCCGGGACTTTCCGAAAGTCGGCGGCAACCTGGGCAACCAGAACTACTCCGCCCTGTCGCGCATCAACCGTGGCAACATCCGCAGGCTCGGTGCGACCTGGGTCAACCGCATCGAAGGCGGGCTGACCACCGGCACCAACCAGAGCACGGCGGTCGCCGTCGACGGCGTGCTCTACATCGAATCGGCGCTGGGCAATGTGCATGCGGTCGATGGCGTTACCGGTACCACAAAATGGGTCTATCAAACGACAAGAGGAACCCTGACCCGGCGCGGGGTTGGCGTCGGCGGCGGCATGGTGTTCACCATCGCCGGCGACAACTGGCTCATCGCCCTGGACCAGGAAACCGGCGCCGTGGTCTGGGAGAGGCAGGTCGACGGCTACGGCAACGTGGAGAAGGTGGCGGTCACCTACCACGACGGCGTGCTGCATGTCGGCACCAACGACGGCCCGCGCGGTGCTGCGCTCGCCATCGACGCGGGCAACGGCGATGTGCTCTGGCACTTCTGGGGCACGCCGGGGCCGGGCGAGCCCGGTCACGAAACCTGGGAAGGCGAGTCGTGGCAGGAGGGCGGGGCGACGCCCTGGCTGCATCCGGCCATCGACCCGGAGCTGGGCCTGGTCTACTGGACCTTCGGCAACGCCCGCACCAGCCGCTCCGCGCAGGACGGCTCGACGCGCGGTGGCCAGAACCTTTTCGCCAACTCGATTGTCGCGCTGGACCTGAAGACCGGCGAATACAGATGGCACTTCCAATCGATCCACCACGACATCTGGGACATGGACAACACCATGGCCCCCGTCCTCGCCGACGTGCGCATCCGCGGCCGGATGCGCAAACTCGTCTACTACGGCAGCAAGTCCGGCATGTACTTCGTGCTCGACCGGCGTGACGGCTCAGCTCCCCTCGGGATAGACGAGCTGCCGGTGCCGCAGGAGCCGAGGCAGAAGACGTGGCCGACCCAGCCCTTCCCGCGCCAGGGGCCGTGGACCGAACATCAGGTGGTGGCACAGCCGTTGGGCACCACCGTTCCCGGCGACCCGAACCGGGCCGTGCCCAACTATCGGACCGGCCCGATCTATTCGGCGCACTGGGATGAGCCGATCCTGACCACCCCCGGTCACGGTGGCGGAGCCGACTGGAACCATCAGTCGTTCAGCCACAGCACCGGTCTGGTCTACACCGGCTACGGCTACGTCGCCTCCGCCCACTCCCTGACCGAGGCCAGCAACGGGCTGCGGCCGCCGGGGGAGTACCAGACCGGTGGCGTCGTCGCCGTGGAGGCGAGCAGCAACGAGGTCCGCTGGCGTCGGCGCATGCCCTACTCGCTCGCGCACGGCAACGGCATCCTCACCACGGCAAGCGATCTGCTGTTCATTGGCCAACCCGACGGGTACCTGATCTGCCTTGACGCCCGCCATGGCCAGGAGCTGTGGCGGTTCCAGACCGGTGCCGCCATCAGCAGCAGCCCCATCATGTACGAAGTGGACGGTCAGCAATACCTGGCGGTCTACGCCGGCGGGACCGGAATCCCCTACGGCAACTCCGCACCGCGCGGCGACTTCCTGTGGGCGTTCAAAGTCGGCGGCTCGGTCGCGCCGGCCCCGGCACCCGCACCGCCCGTGGTCCGGCGTCCCGTTTCCGGCGGCCCGGTCGAGGGCGCCGCCGTCGCCAACACCGTCGTCATCGGCCGCACCTACAATCCCACCACCGGCCAGTACGGGGCGACCGAGTCCACCGGCGTGAATGGCATGGGCCCCACCCATCTGCGGGTCCCGGTCGGCACTGCCGTCACCTTCACCAACCACGCCGGCAACGCGGGAGTCCGTGGCGCGACGCAGTTCTTCGAAGGACTCTTCGACGTCCGGCTCGCCCCCGGCGAGTCGTTCACGTTCACCTTCACCGCCGCCGGCGAGTACTTCTTCAACGACCCGGGCAGCCCACGCTCCACCGGAAAGATCGAGGTCTACTAGCCGGCACATCGGTCGATGGCGGCAGGTCCCGCGCCGCCATCGACCAGCCCCGGCCGGGGCAAGCCAACACGCCGTCGGTGGCGATCTGGTCTCCCACCACCAGGCCCGGCTGCGGATCCAGAAAACGCTTGGTGCGAAAGGGCTTCCACGACTGCGCGTGATAGCGGCACCGCAACCCTTCGTCAGCGACGGGAAGCGTCAGCCGCCGCGCCGAATTGGTGGCGAACGCGACGACCTCCAGCCCCCGCACCCCCCGCGGCCGCAAAGACTCCACTAGAGCAAACACATCGCTGACCGCCCAGACACGGTGGCGTGGCACTCGCATCAGCCAAGTATGCCCCCTGCCCGGTTGACCGTATCCTGCCAGGCATGACCGAATTGCGCGTCGCACACACCTCGCAACTCGACCCGGCCGAGCTCGCCGCCGCTCGCGCACTGCTCTACGACGTGTTCGACGACATGTCCGAAGACGACTGGGAACACGCGCTGGGCGGAATGCACGCCCTGGTGAGCGACGGCGACACCGTCATCGGACACGGCTCGGTGATCCAACGCCGGCTCCTGCACGGCGGCCGCGCGCTCCGCACCGGCTACGTCGAAGCCGTAGCGGTGCGCCCCGACCGGCAACGCCAGGGAATCGGCAGCCTGCTAATGCGCGCCCTCGAAGACGTCATCGCCCGCGCCTACGATCTGGGCGCTCTGGGCGCCACAGACGAAGGCGCAGCCTTCTACCGCTCACGCGGCTGGCGCCCATGGCGCGGCCCAACCTCAGTCATCACCCCAACCGGACTAGTCCCCACCCCCGACGAGGACGGCAGCATCTACATCCTGCCCGGCCCCGTCCCCCTAGACCTGACCGGCCACCTAACCTGCGACTGGCGCAACGGCGACGCCTGGTAACACCCCACGCCCCACCCTTGGCTGCGGCCTGCGGGCCCTGCGGCACTGCGGGCCCTGCATCTCTGCGTTAGGGCGGTGGGGCAGAGATACAGCTGCCGTGGACCTTCCGCCGCCGCCGACTCTCGCCGCCCACCGCGCTACGTCTGCTTCTACCGGCCTTCGCC
>NZ_BONY01000032.1 GCF_016862955.1 Rhizocola hellebori
ACGCCATTCCAGGCCACGCCGGCTTCCGAGGCATTCCTGGTTACCCCACCTGCTCCACCTCCCGAGTCGCCGCTGCCTGCGGGTGCGGCAGCGTCCGGGCTTTGGCGGACGCCGACACGGGACACGGTGGAGGAGTCCGGCGCTTTCGCCGTGGGCCGGGCCGACGTTCCAGTCACCGACCCCACTTCGCTGCCGATAGAGGTGCCGGAGCCGACAGGGTCGAAGGGATGGGATGGCGGCAGGATGGCGCTCATCGCCGCCGGTGTGATCGTGCTGCTAGGCGGGGCCGCCGCGCTCGCCCAGGTCACCGGCTGGTCATCGCGGAACGGGGCGCTGCCCGCAACCTCGTTGAGCCCACGACCAAGCATTTCGGCCTCCCCGTCCGTCAGCCCTGCCGCCTCGCCCACGCCAACCGCGGTCACGTCGCCGACGCAGGTGCCGACCAGCAAGCCCGCCACACCGAAGACCTCCGCGCCCGCATCAAGCCCGTTCTTCACTCCGGAGCTCAAGACTTTCGGTGCCGGCTGGCAGTCCGGGATGAGGTGCCACAGCAACCATGCGGCCCCAGCCCGCGCCCTCGACGCCTCCGATTGCAGCCTGTCACCCGCCCCGATCCCGGATGTGACCAAGAGCGCCTCGCGTTGGGTCACCGTCACGCTGGAGCAGTTCGCCCCCGGCGGGGCCGACGACAACATGGGCTGCGGTTCACCCGCCTATCCCATTTCGGGTATGGCCACCGCCAAGGTCGATCAGCCGGGAACCTCCGGCAATCGGGCCGGGTTCTACTGCGAGACCACGGGAAACTTCACCAGCAACGACACTCCCATCGGGGCCTGCATCTACATCATGTGGACCTCAGGCGACAACACCATGTTCGGCACTCTTTACACCTGCTTCAAGTTCGCCGACGAGGGAGCCAGCTTCCGGCCCACGCCCGCAATGTTGGCCTACCTGCGCAGTCTTTGGAACGCCAGAGCCTAGTGAGCGTCCTATCACGACAGTGAGTCAGTAACCAGTGTCCTCGGCCTGGGGCGGCGCACCTTTCCATTGGAATATCCAGCGAATGGTGTCCTCGTCCGGCAAACCTTCCCCTCCAGTAATCCCCGGCGTCACCCTCTCCGCCTCCCCCCGCTCAATCCCCCGGATGCGCTCTTCACTGATCTCAGCCAGATACTGCGCATTTCCTTCGGGGTCGTATACCCAACCCTGCTGGAGGTGATCCCAATGCATAGCGTGGTATACCAGACTTTCCAAGTCTGGTGCATAGATTCTCTCAGCTACCACAATCCCGACAGGGGCCTCTCCTTTTTCCCATCCAACCCAGTTGTTATAGACAGCAACGTATTCAATTCCCACGCGCCCAATCCTCCCTTCCAATGTCACGGTAACCGAGTTGGGTGAGGATTAATCCGAACTCAAGCACGATCTCGGGAAATGTTCGACCATTTTCGGCCAACCAGGTTTCGTATTCTGTCCAAGCCTCGGGATGTCCGCTGACCCATGCGGAGAATCCGATGTCGACGGACGGATACACCTCGTTGAGGCCGGCTGGAACTCGCTCCGGCAAGCCAAGTCGCTGGTTGACCGCCGCGATATTCAGCAGACCATGGATCCGCCGAGCCGCCAGTTCGTCAGCTCGACGAACTATCTCGTAGAGCTCATGGGTCATGTCATCTGCCCGCAGCGCGGTCGGCGAGGAGAATTGCAGCTCGAAGAGCTGGCCCTGCACCGAGCGAAGGGCTGCGTTGACACCGTAGAAGCGGTTTCCTGACTTCCAGTAGTTCCTGACCTCCACAACCTCATACCCCTGCTGACCCAAGGTTTCTAGGCAGGAGACCAGGTTTGTGGTGTATGACTGCCCGTCATCGAGAATCAGCTTGAATCGCAGTATGTCGTTGACCCGGCTTAGCGGCGCACGCGCGCCTTTGTGCGCCAGTGATTCGGCTGATTTTATGCGGTTTTCTAGGTTGTGCAGTGGGAAACCAAGGGATTCAAGATCGGCTTGAACGCGGTCAGCCTGACGTTCAGCGTCCAACCGCGCCTGAGTGAGCGTTGCTGTGGTCGATGGCGGCAGGCGGGGCGGCGTGGGTGAGCCCGGAGGCCTTCCTAATGTGACCGGCTCTTGTTTGGTACCAAACAGATGCCCTGGAAGCAGGCTTCGCTGATCTCCGGCACGGAAGAGCGCTGCCTCGCCACATGTGGTGGGGGCTTTGCCTTTCGGGTAGATGATTTCGCCTTCGTCGCCTCCGACTATCCATGAGCCGTCGGGCAGGCGGCGCAGGTCGTCTGCGAGAGGCTCGCCTGGCTCGCCCCAGGCCGAAATCGGGTCGGACGCGGCGTGGATGACCACCGGCACTCGGTCGAGGTTGGCGCGAAGGGCGGCGCGCAGGCGGCGGTGGTCGAGGCTGGCTAGGCTTCCGTCGCCCCAAAGGATGGCGTGCACGGGGCCGCCACGCCAGCCGTCGGCGCCGAGCCGGCGTTCCAGCTCGGTGGCGGCGACGCCGTCGCCGGTTGAAGCTGAGACGCTGCGCTGGGTGAAGCTGATCCGGCCCGGGTGCAGGACGGCGACGCGAGGCAGCTCGGCTCGTTGTTTGGCGGTCAGATCGGCCTCGGCCAGGCCGAGGTCCGCGGCGGTGGCGGTGCCGACCCCAAGCGCGGCAAGCTCTTCGGGCGTCGGGTCGCGCATCATCCGGTCGATATCGGTGACCGGTTTCGAGTGTGCGCGCGGCGGGCCTTCGGGGTCGACATCCCAGATGTCTTGCCCTGTGCCAAGCTCGACCGGCCGGGCGGACGGGTCGATCACAAGGACCTGCATCCGGTCGGCGCCGAGCGGGCGGCCGCCGATCAGCGGGGCCTCGGGACGCTGGGCGTCGACGTAGAAGATTTCCCCGTTCTGGTTATGGACAGTGGTGGCATGCGAGTCGCCGTTCGGCCACTGCTGGACAAGCACCGCGCAAGAACCATGGCCCTGTCCGTGCAAGACTTCCTCGAGCCGCGCAAACCCCGGCCGATCGGTGGGGAGACTTTCGAATTGGCCGCCGGTCGCGATTTCGATCCTGCGCATGCCATCCGGTTCGCCGCCGAGCGGCCTGAGCGCGTCGTCAAGGGTGAATTTATCGATAGTCCGGGGTGCGGCAACCCTTGGCCTGCCATGAAGCCAGGTGTCCAGAACCGAGAGCACCACATCGGTACAGTTGATAGCACGGCTAAGGTCAGCGGCCGGACCGCCATCATTGATGCGGCGCAACCATTCGCCGTTGAGGTCCCCGAATCGCTGCGGCCGGCCGCTCTCGTCGCGGGTCATCGCCAGTTCTACATCCTGTTGATGCAACGCAAGCGGACGTCGATAGCCACCGGGCTCGTCATAGCGCCGGCTGGTCTCGGCCGCCGGCGGATAGTCCCGTCCGGTCGCGAGCGAGGTGGCGCTCAAGTCGAGAAGCCCGCCGTGAGTCAGCCTCACCCGCGGCCGAAGGCTGTCGTCGTTGGCTATCTGCCAAAGTTCGTCCGCGATCGACTCGAGATCCTGCGGGGTGAGCGCGGCGATGGCGTTCTCGCGCAGTTCGCGTCGGCGCTCAGGGAAATCGGCCATCAGTTGATCAACCAACTGCAGGAGGCGGCTCGTCAACGCCGCGTGCACATCCTCGCGCACCTTCATGCCGTAATAGGCGCGCTCATCCGCGTCTTCGGCGACCACCGGCTGCGGCACAACGGCAACCTGAGGTGGCTCAACGCTTTTTTGTGGTACCTGAGCCAGCAACCAAGGATGCAGCACGATCGGCTCATCGGAAACGACGAAGCCCTCCGGCACCCGGGGCACAGTCCCCGCCGATGATGCCCCGGGGGGCGCGGCATAGTGCGCCCCCGGCTGCGAGACGGATGCCACCGGGTAGACCGGCGCGGGCGTGGCGGCCGGCCCCGAGGCGGGCGTGGCGGGCACCGCGACGTGCGTGGCCTGCGCCGGGACAGTGGCGGCCGGAACCGTTGCAGCGGGCTGGACCGGGGTGATACCCGCCGGGCTGATCTCTGGCGACGGCGCAGGCACAGCCGCCGCAATTGCGGCTCGGCCGGCGGCGCTCAGCTGCGCGGAGTCGGCCACCGGAGGCGCAGCCGTCGGAACGTCATGCGAAGCGGGCGCTGGCCGAACCCATGACGCCTCAGAACTCACCATTGAAGCCCGAGGCGAATGCTCGCCATGAACCGTCGCCGCACCAATCGGCGCATCCGCAAGCCGCGCAGTGTCGCCCGTGGGCCTCGGTATCTCGGCCGCAGGCCCAGCCACACCATCGGAAAGGCCAGCGCCGCCCAAACCAACCAGAGGTGCAGAAAGCAAATCACCGCCAGGCCCGGACGACATGGCAGCCAACAGATCACCGCCCGCAACCGCCGAAGCGCCAGCCGGTAGCCCAGTGCCAGGGGCAGCCGAAGCGGTCGACAGTAGCTCGCTGCCAGACGCGGCCGGAGTGGTCGACGTCAGATCACCGCCTGCAACCGTCGAAGCGGCAGGCGGTAGCTGACTGCCGGGGACGGCGGGCGTGGTTGATAGCGGATCGCCGATCGAAAGGGCAGTGGCGGGAGGGAGGTCGGTGGACCCGGGTGTGGGCTGGAGGAAGTCGGGCAGGGCCGTCGGAGTGGAATCGGCTGTCCAGTGGATGAAGTCACTGGTGAGGCGGCCGTCAACAAGGTGCTGGCCGTCGCCCATCACCGATCCGAAGGTCGCCGAACTGGCGGCCATGCCCAGTGAGGTCCAGGTGACCCCTTGGCCGGTGACCACGCCTATCGAGGTTTCGGCCAGCATCTCACCGAAGGCCCCACGGATTGCCTTCTCCCCGAAGCGGCCGCTCATGGAGGTGGCTTTGACACCGCCGACGCTGGTCACGTTGGCCACGGCTCCGCCGAGGGTGCCCAGGCCGAAAGCGGTGGCCAGATCCTTGGGCGCGAAGCCGGCCCGGTTTCCCTGACTCACCTGATAGGCCTGCACGCCGCCGCTGGTCCCCAGCTCCTCGGCCCCCTCCTCCAGAGCTTCCCGGAAGGTGTGTAGACCGAACCCGAGCAGGCGCGACTTTGCCTTGTCCCGCCAGGACTTTTTCACGGCACGTGTCAAGAGTTCCTTGGTGGCGCGGCGCAGGATCTGCTGGATGGCGAAGCGGGTGGCAAGCATGACCGGGCCGGCACCGGCGAGCGAACCGCCGAAGGTGAGCACCGCGGTCGCGATGAGGGTCAGCAGCTCGATGAGAAGCAGGCCCAGCTCGATATAGAACTCGAGCTTCACGCCCTCGATTTCGTTGGCGCCGGCGTCGACCAGATTTCCCAATGCGGGAAGAAGCTCATGGACCGCCGCCATCGTCGACTCGGGGCCGCCGCCCAGCTTGTGCCACAACGCAAGCAAGGCCTGCGCCTGGGTGCCCTCCGGCCCACCGAACGCCGCGACGGCCGAGAGCGCGGCCTGATCGGCCTCGTCGAGCAGCGGCCCGAGCCGTTGACCGGCGGCGTGCCATTCGTCGGCGAGGGCACGCATGGCTTTCTCGTCGCCCTCAGGCCAGTCAACGCCCACGACCCACTCCAGGGCGTCGCTCAACCAGCCAGGTGCCTCGAAAAAGGCCAGCGGATGCGGAATCGGAGTCGGCAGAGCCACATTCCCTCCCCAGGGGCGTTGCTGGCACCGTACTGAAAAATGTCGCGACCGGAGGGTACCGTATCCGGCATGCCCACGATCGACGATGCTCTACGCCTCGCCGCCCGTTACGCCAACTCCCATTCCCAAAGCACAGGCCAGGCATGGCGGGGCATGGTCGAGGAGTTCGAGCACGGCTGGGCGATCTGGACAGCTCCACCGGCCGGCCAGCCACCGGTGCTCGGCGATGGCAACAAGACCGTGCTCGATCGCGACTCCGGCCTGATCTCCCACTGGCCATCGTGGCCTGTGCACACGCTGGCCGAGGTCTATGCGACCGAGCGGGTCAAGGTCCGCCGCCCACCGATCGCGCATGGGCCGTCACCCGGCAAGACGTATGCGGCGTGGAATCTTGTCACCATCCTGGCCGCCGACGGCCGCACCTGGCCCCAGCGCAGCGAAAACGGTGAGCGCACGCCCGAGCACCATCCGCTGGTGGCACAGTGGCTATCCAGTCAGCCACCGGAGTCGGTGGTGCGCGGGGCCGAGCGGCATGCCCATCTGTTCGCGCTGTCCGAGGTTTTGCACGATCTGCAGCCCGAGGCGCTGCCGACCTGCACCTTCCAGCAGCAGCGCCGCGGTTGCGACACCTGCCTGCGCGCATACGTCCACTTCGGACTGTGCGAGCCGGGGGCGCTCGTGTTTTGCGAGCCCAACGACAGCCCGCTGGTGACCAGAACAGCGGCGGTGACCGATGACCGATTCGATCCGGCGCGCTGGGCTCAGATCGCCGCCGAGATGTTTGACGCCTCTGGCCCCACCCGGATTCCGCCGGTGGCGGCCGCCCGCGACGCGATCGAGCGCTACCCGGTGGTCGTCTCAGATCGGCGTGGGCCGGGGCAGCGATGCTGGGTGCGCCCGTTCCATCTCGCTGTCACGGCAGAGTTGCAGACCTATGCGCAAATCCTTGCCGCCTATGGTGAGATCCTTGGCGCCGAGCTGTTTCCGCTCGGCGAGGAGGAGAGCGGCCACGTCATCGCGGTCGATGCGCATGGAAGGTTTTTTGTCATCGACGAGGCCGGCGCGTGGTTCATCGGCTCGGGCATCGATACAGCCCTCGGTGTGCTATTCGAGGGACATCAGCCGCTACGGTTGCGCTCCGACGGCTCACTTGATTGGGAGGACCCGGATGGACAGGGTTGATCGTGAGGCGAATGCCGGGTTGCGCGCTCGTTTTGACGATGTGCACGCCCAGTACACGAAGATGCGCGAAGGCGTCAAAGATCTTCAGGATGATCTCGCCGCGATGGAAGTGCGGGTGGCGTCGCCAGACGGCATGGTGACTGTCGTGGTTGGACCGCGCGGCAACCTCAAGAGCCTCACCCTGGACAAGCGGGCCTACCAGCAGCATCCGCCGGAGCGCCTGGCCGCCCTCATCGTGCAGGCCTGCCAGCGAGCCGAGTCGGCGGTGGCGGGCGCCGTTCAGCAGCGCTTGGGCCGGATGTTGCCCGAGGGCAGCGGGCTCGACGAGGTGCTGCGGCGACACGATCAGCGGATGGGCTACAGCGATGACAAGCGATGAAATCAACCTCGACCCAGGCCGAGCGGCATCGGCGGGGCACCTGTTGAGCGATTCAGGATCAGCATTTTCCCGGGTACTGGAGACCGCAGCCGCCCCGATCGAAGAGGCGGCCAATGGCAAGCCCTGGGGCACCGACGCGCTGGGCACCGCCTTCGCCACCGACTATCTGGAGCCCGCCGCGCAGCTGCTGGAGGTCTGGAAGACGGCCGCCGATCGCACCACCCAGCTGGGCCAAGACATCGTCACCGCCGTCGATGCCACGGTCTACACCGACGTCACGGCCGCACATCGCCTCAGCACAATTTCGGAGCCCGCCTGATTTAGACGGTCGTGCACACGACCGGAGGGTTGCGTGATGTCAGATTAGACGTCACTATGACGTCATGCCTGAAACCGTCGACGCCGTAATTGAAGTCAACTCGACGTCAGCCCCTGAGTCAAGCGACCAGAAGCTGCCCAGCCTGTGGCGCAACCGTGCCTTTACGCTGCTCTGGGGCAGTCAGGCCATGTCCGATCTGGGCAGTTCCATGTCCAATCTGGCGTTGCCGTTGCTGACGCTGGCGATCACCCGATCGCCTGTTCAGGCCGGTGTGGTGGGAACGGCGGGGGCGCTGGTGCGGCTGGCGTGCCAGTTGCCCGCCGGGGTGGTCACCGACCGCTTCGAGCGAAGGCGGCTGATGCTCGCGGCGGATGCGATCCGGCTCATCGCCTACGCCATCCTCGGCTTCGCCGTGATCACCGATCGGGTCACGCTGACCTGGATCATCGTGACCACGGTGATCGTTTCGGTCTTCAACGTGGCACATGAGAACGCGCAGATGGGGGCGATCCGCAACGTGGTGCCGCTGGCCCAGGTGCCCGATGCCACCGCCCGGAACGAGGCCCGTGGCGCGGCGGTCTCGCTGGTCGGCCCGCCGATCGGCGGTGCCCTCTACAGCCTGTCCCGCAGCGTGCCGTTCTTCGCCGACGCGATCTCCTATCTGCTGTCCTTCGTGGGTGTATGGCTGGTCCGGGAGCCCCTGCAGCAGGAACGCACCGAGCCGCACGGGCATCCGGTCAAAGAGCTGATCGAGGGAGTCAAATTCACGCTCGCCGAACCCTTCCTGCGCGCTGTTCTGTTCATCGCTGCCCCCATGAACCTGGCCTTCAACGGGCTGGCCTTCGCGATCATTGTGATCCTGCAGCAGCAGGGCACGCCGCCGGCCCTGATCGGGGTGGTGGAGACGATATTCGGCGTAGGCGTGCTAGCCGGGGCCTTGTTGGCGCCCTGGATTACGCGCCGCGTTTCGTTGCGCCAGCTCGCGATCGGCATCACCTGGCTGGGCGTGGCCCTCATCGCGATCTCCGCGACGCTGACCGGTTCGATACTTGTCGGGGTCCCGATGGCTATGGCCATCTTCTTCGGCCCCGCCTGCAACGCGGCTCTCTTCGGCTATCAGGCGGCGATCACACCGGATCGGCTGCAGGGCCGGGTGGTATCAGTGATCTTCTTGGCCGCGATGAGCCTCGCCAGCGTCGCCGCGCTCCTGGGTGGCCTGCTCGTGCATTGGTGGGGCGGCCCGGCCGCGATCCTTGCCTTCGCCGCCATCCTGTCCATCTCCGCAATCGCCGCCACGGTAAGCAAAGGCATCCGCAAGATGCGCCCACTGTCCGAGATCGTCGCGGCCGGCTGACCCCGGCACAACGGCGAACCGGTGAGATTGCCGATGCGTCAACCAGTAGATCCTGGTCAATATGAGGCTGTGATGACGCATGCTCGCAAGTGCTGGGCAGTCGCGGCGGCGGCCGCGTTGATGGTGACCCTGGTTCCGGCCAGCTCCGCGATCGCCGAGCAAGCCCGAACACCGATCTCGCAGCCGGCCGTCTCCGGGCCGATCCCGGGCACCGTGCCGGGCGACCGCCTCTCGCCAGTCCTGGCGGACACCTATCCGTTCTTCTCCACCCCCGACGACCTGGCCGGTGCGGGTTACGTCGAGCAGGAGTTCTACCTGTCGGGCGTCGCCGACGGCTGGGACCTCCAGGGAAATCTGGTCGCCAGCGATGTGCCCTACCAGACCCGGATCCTGGTGAGGCGTCCCGCGAGTGATCACAGGTTCAACGGCACCGCCTTGGTCGAATGGCAGAACGTCACCGCCGGCTACGACCTCGATGCATTGTGGAACGGCGAAGCCATCATGCGCGCCGGTTACGCCTGGATCGGTGTCTCCGCCCAGCGCGTCGGCGTCAACCAGCTCCGCGGCTGGAGCCCAACCCGTTACGGCACACTGGATGTCACCGGCGGTGGGCTGTACAACGCCGACGAGCTGTCCTACGACATCTTCGCCCAGGCCGCCAAGGCCATCAGCTCGGGTGGCCGCGGATCGCCCATGGGACGACTGGACGTGCGGACAGTGCTCGCCATCGGCGCCTCCCAGTCCGCCGGGCGGATGACGGTCTACTACCAGAACATCCTGCCCAAAGTGGAGCCGGTGTTCGACGGCTACGCGTTCATCGTCGGCAACGCGCCCACCCGCGTGGGCGAAGAACCTGTGTTCCAGGTGCTTTCCGAAACCGACGTGCGCACCCCGGTCAGACCATCGCCGGACACCGATCAGTTCCGGCGCTGGGAAGTGGCGGGCGGGGCGCATTCCGGCTGGCGTGGCCAGGAGTACAGGATGCCCATCTCCGTACGTGACCTGGGCGCCGCCCCCGTCTACAACTGCACGCTGCCACCGTTCAGCCGCATGCCCGTGCACCACGCCACCGCCGCCGCCTACGACCACCTCGTCCGCTGGGTCCGCCACGGCACCCCACCGCCGACCGCGCAACCGCTGGTCTTCAACCCCGACGGCACCAAAGCCCGCGACAGTCTCGGCCTGGCGCTCGGCGGGATCCGCTACTCCCAGCTGACCGTGCCGACCGCGCTGAACACCGGCGACAACTCGGGCCAGACTTTCTGTGTCCTCTTCGGCACCTACCAGCCGTTCGACCAGGCCACCCTCGACGAGCTGTATCGCACGCACGGCGGGTACATCGCCAAGGTGGTGTTGGCGGACCTACGCAACATCCACTCCGGTTACCTGCTGCCGGCCGACGCCCGGGTCAATCTGCGCGAGGCCCTGGCATCCAGCATCGGCCAATGATTCATGTCACTCGCTTGCGCCAACAGTCTAAGCTAAGTCGATAAGCATTCGTCGATCTTTGCGCGCGAATGAATCGACATGCATAGATCATCCTGAGTTGGCCAGGAGGCGGGTTGCCCGACTGCTACTTCTTTCTCAGCTACGCCCGCGGTGATGATCGGCAGTACATCGAACGCCTGTTCACCGATCTGTCCGCTGAAGTCCGGTCACGTGCCGGACTTCCGGCCAACACCACCGTGGGTTTCCTCGATGTGCACGTCCAGGTGGGCGCGACCTGGTCGAGCACACTCATGACGGCGCTGGCGACCTGTGCCACCTTCGTGGCGCTGGTTTCGCCGCGCTATCTGGTAAGCGTGCCCTGCGGGCGGGAATGGACGATCTTCGAAAGCCGGCTGCACGCCATGCACCGGCGCGGCAAGCCACCACCTCCCGCGTTGCTGCCGCTGCTGTGGGATCCACCCGACGAAATCCCCAGGGTGATCGGTGATCGGCAATACCAGAACAGAAACATGCCCGAGGCCTACGACCGCACCGGCTTGCGGCAGATCATGCGGCTACAGCGCCACCATGACGACTATTGGGTGCTGCTGGGTGAGCTGGCGCGGCAGATAGTGTCCATCGCCAACCATCATCCAGTGCCGCACGGCCCGGACGATGTGGACTACCACCAGGTGCAAAGCGCTTTCACGGGTGCCGGCGCCGATCCCACGTCGTCGGAGTCGCAGGGCGAGGTGCATTTCATCGTGGCCGCGCCATCGCGCCGAGATCTGGATTCGGCCGAGCTGGCCGATCCGCCGCGGGATCCCCAGTTCTACGGCGAACAAGCCAATGAGTGGGCGCCCTTCAGGCCCGGGCTCGACCTGCCACTGGCCGAGTATGCGCAGGCCATCGCCACCGAACGCCAGTTTCGCACCACCGTGACCGACATCGCGGGAATCTCCGAGTGGGTCAAGGAAGCGTCCGGTCACGAAGGCATTGTGGTGCTGCTCGTCGACCCATGGTCCACCAAACTGACCGCACATCGCCACGCCCTCTATCAGATGACGCTGTTCGGCAACGATTACGAGCCGATCGGGGCGGTCATGGTACCGGCCAGCCACCACGACTATCAAACACACGAATATCTCGATGAACTTATCGACTCGCTTAGAGCACTATTGGGATGGCGCGGACACGGTGCCAATTTCCGCTCCAGCGTGCTGAGCCCGCAGGCTTTCAACGCCGATCTCCAAGCGCTGCTAGAGGCCTATCGCAACCACATATTTAGTACCGGCTCATTCATCCGCCGTCCGCCCGGCCGCATCGGCAAGCGTCCCATTCTGCAAGGCCCATAACCGCAATGTCAGCAAGCCAGGAGCAGCCAATGGCAAGCCAGAGCGAGCCCCCACATGACGGGCACATCGTCACCTTCTATTCTTTCAAGGGCCGGACTGGACGCACCACCGCCTTAGCCAACGTGGCTTGGATTCTCGCCGCCAATGGTCAACGCGTATTGGCCGTGGACTGGGACTTGGAATCGCCATGGCTTCATCGATGTTTTCGCCCATTTCTCATCGACAAAAACCTCAGCCATTCTCGAGGCGTAATCGATATTATCCGCAACTTCGTCCGGGCGGCGTTCCGTCCCCACAGCGGGCCACAGAACGCCAGCTGGTACGTCCGTTATGCCGACGTGGAAAGGGAAGCCGTCTCGCTGACGTGGCGATTCATCGGTGAGGGCGTCATCGATCTCCTTCCAGCCGGGCAGCAGGATCCGTCCTATCCGGTCACTGTCAGCACTTTCGACTGGGAGGCATTCCACCGCCTCAACGGCAAGGCGTTTCTGAAGGCACTGCGCAATGACATGCGAAAGAGATACGACTACGTGCTGATTGACAGCCGAAGCGGGCTCAGCGACACTGCCGCGATCTGCACTGTCAACCTCGCGGACACCGTCGTCGACTGCTTCGACTTGACGGACCAAAGTATCGATGCCGCCGCGACAGTGGCGGAGTCAATAGTCCGCCTGCGTAGACACGAGCCGGTTCGCCTCCTGCCGGTGCCGATCCGAACAGCGGACACCGAGCAGTACAAATTGGAGGATTGGCGAGCCCATGCCAGAAGGCGTTTCGTCCAAGACCTAGCCGCCGAGATTCCATACCAGCCCGATACGGAGGCAGAGGAAATCCTCGCTGTCTTTGACACCTCACCACATGGCGAGGCGTCGCTGATCTCGGCTTACGAAAAGCTGACCGCCATCATCACCGATGGTGCGATAACGCACCTGCCCACCATCGCCAAAGACCAGTACCGGCAATGGCTGGCGGACAACGACTCCGGTTAGCGGCCTATGTCTCCGGCGGCTCGATGTCGCTGTTGATGCGCTCGCCTTCCCGAATGGCCACGGTGTGGGGATACTGCGCACCGTAGTTGTCCTCGGCGATGCGGTAAGTATTGTCGTACAGCGCATCCGCGCCATGCTGGTCACCACTGGCCCGCATGCTGGCAATCAGGTTCGCCGCCGCAGCAAGCAACGTGGGGTGGCTACGGTTGACGAACAGACGCCGCAGCTGGCCTATGCACTTCTCGTCAAGCCCACGCGCGGTCTCGATGTCACCGGCCGCGAAACGCGCATTCGCCAGGTTCATCTGGCAGAAGACAGTATATGGGTGGTCTGGCAGCCTGGCCTGGAACCCGTCAATCGCGTCTTCCAGGATGGGTGTCGCCTCAGCGAACCTGCCCTCGCGCAACAGGAAGATCGCCATATCGTTGGCGGCGCCCATTGCAAACGGGTGGTCGGCACCATGGGCATGCTGGTAGCGCTCGAGCACATCTCTTGCCCGAGTATAAGCGCCTTCATGGTTACCCTGGGCGGACTCGATACAAGCGACCTCCAGCTCGCAGTTCAGCCGGTTGGGGTGGTCGTGTTTGAAGACCCGCTGGTATTGGGCGAACGTCTTGTCGATGACCTCGCGAGACTCCTCAGTCTGCCCGAGCCGGCGCAATGTCACCGCCAGGCTCTTGCTCGCCGAAAGAGTGATGCTGTCTGTCTCCCCGAGCTCCTTGTGGCAGTCGGTCAGCACGCTCTCCAACACGGCTTGAGACTGAACCAGCTCACCGACCTCGCGCAGGTCCCGCCCATAGGCGACCCGCGACAGCAGCGTCCACCGGTGCCCCTTGGCCAGGGTGCGCTCGTAGCGCGCCAGGGTGTCCTCATCACGCAGTTTGGCGCCGGCGAAGTCACCCATCAGGCGCAATGAGATGGCCAGGTTGTTGGCCGCCATCAAGGTGCGCTCGCCATCGCCCCCCTGCGCGGCATGCCACGCGGTAAAGGTGCGTTCGTCAAGTAAACGAGCCTCAGCGTATTTTCCGATGCCGCGATACGCGGCCGCCTGTCCACCAAGTGCGACCAGCGTGTAAGGGTGAGTGGGGCCAAGCGACCCGGACATACGCTGGACGATGTCGGCGTACGTTTCAATGCTGCGAGGGTACTCACCATGCTCAAGAAGAGTGTTCGCCAGCTCACTACGTATTCGGAGTACATACAGATCGTCCTCGCCGAACTTGGGGACCCACAGGGCGAGCGCGCGCTCCGCCAGACCTTGCGCCCCCGCGTAGTCGCCACGGTAGCGCAGGTACCGGACCGTATCAATCACCAGCTGCCGCGATTCGGGCTCCGGGGAGGCCAGCGTGTCGGATGGTTCCAAGTGGGCAAGGAGCCCCTGGTACGCCGGCCAATTTTTCTGATCTGTTGGTTCGCCCGGACGTGCATTTGCGAGAATCACGTGTACCTGCCCCTGCCGGATCACCCTAACCTGCTCCGGGAGATCGCTACGAATGACCGACTGTACCAAACGGTGCATCTTCAAGGCCCTCACAGGGTGGTCGCTCCAGACCACTGAATCCACCCTAGCCAAGCCAAACCGCGTGATCTCACGAACCAGCGAACTTCGCATTAGCTTGTCACGCAAATTTGTGTCGACAGTCGCCAGGGCCTCGACCATGCCTGCGCTATCGAACAGGTCGGTGGGGATGGGTTCCGGCGAAAGGAAGCTGCAGAGTTCAACGAGGAAGGCGGCGGCCGGCGTCTTCTCGCGCAGTCGTCTTTGAGACAGGCGCCAAGTTTCCGCCACCGCGTGACGATAGCCAGGAGGCGGGGGTTCGTTGAGGATCCGCGCCATGTGTTCGTCGAGGATCTCCAGGTAGCTGGCGGCCGACATGGCTGTGGCCTCGAGAAGCGCGGCGGCCTGCTCAATCGCTAGTGGAAGATCGCCAAGCTTCGCGGCGATGGAGTCCGCGTCGTCTGCGGTCAACCCGCCGACGCGGCGCATCAGCAAACTGACACTTTCGGAACGATCAAAGACGTTAACGTCCAGGGTCCAGGCTTGCCGTGACCACTCCTGCCCCGGCGTGGTCACAATGACGTCACCATTGCCAGTCGGCAGGTAGGGCCGCAGCAACTCCGGATCCATGGTGTGGTTGTCAAAGACAATAACCCAGTTGTCGAACGGCACGCCCAGCCGGAGCGACTCGAGTACCGATTGGACCTGTTCATCCGCGCGGCCGGCGATCGGCAACTCCAGCTTCTGCGCCAAGTCGGCCAGGGCCGTCACAATCATCGCGGGCTGGTCAGCCGATATCCACCAGGCGATGTCATAGTCAGCGGCGAATCTATGCAAATACTCGGTCGCGATTTGTGTCTTGCCGACGCCGCCGATTCCTTGCAGCACAGCAGGTCCAGCCATCGCGTTGCTGGAATTCAGGCGCCCCCTGAGCTCCTCAAGCGCCGCATCTCTACCGACGAAGTTTGTGTTGCGGGCCGGCACCTGCCAAACACGAGCGGGCTCAAACGGAAACCGCGGCGTGGGCGCCGCCGGCCCGAGGCCCTCGGCCTCCAGCACGTCGCGCATGGCCAGCCGGTTGAGAAGCGCCTGCCGTGCTCTGCGCCCGTCGAGGTTTACCATTTCCACCGACTCGCGGGCGTCAAACGGGTGCTGCAGCGGGTATCCGTCGACCCGAACCGACACCAGGAAGCGGCCGGCACCGGGTGCCTCGCGCTTGCCACCGGCGTCCCACCAGGTCAAGATTTGGGGCGTATGCATGGACTCGCGCGACAGCAGAACAATGAGCCGATCCACTCGCGACATAGCCTCTGCGACATTGACCTGCCCGGTCATGTCCTGCATCGCGCAGCGCTGACCCGCAGCGCGCAACTGATGCTGCACCCATTCGGCCCAGATCCGGTCGCGGGGAATGTAGGCGATCAGAATGTTGTCCGGATTGGCCACGCCACGATGTTCGAACTCGGCCGCCCAGGCCTGCCTGCTGGCCTCGGAGATCGCGGCCAACGTGCACCGCTCCCCCACTAGCTCACTGGCGAGCCTTTCGTAGGCCGCCAGCAGCGTGCCCTCCTGATGTGACCGATCACCGAACGCGGCCAGGGTCTCCTCGTAGGCGTAAAACACCTTGTAGGGAATTTCCACCGATCCCCAGTATTTGCTCGCGTCGGAATACCCGAGCGCGGCCACGTACTCGGCGAACCTCTGCTGAGCCAAGCTCCTGCGACGGTCCAATTTGGCCGTCTCACCATCTTCGACCCGGGTGGGCACCGGAAACATCCGCACACCGCGGGGACGCAATCGGCGAATGTTACGGGCGATGGCCACCGCGCCCTCAATGCTTTGGTTGTTGAATCCAAAGCAGTTGACGACGGCGTCCGGAAGGGCGACTGTGCAGATTCCCGCATTGTCACTCAGCCCGGTGCGGCTGTCGATGAGAGCGATGTCGTAGTTGCGGCGCATGTCATCGGCGAGGGCGAGCAGAAACTCCTCGCCATTGAGCCGTGTATAGAAGTGATCCCAGTCGAAATGGGAGACCATTCGCGAATACTCGGCCACCTGTTCTCCGGCCGGAACGAAGTCGATCGACCCGCCTTTAGGAAAGTCATATCGTTCCAGCGAGGTGGCGAAATCCTTGATTTTCGCCAGGTCGCGTATCTCGTCGGAATTCAGCGGGCTATCCGCCCGGGTGGCAGCCGCCGAAAAGCGCATCGTGGCATTAATGACACCTGGCGAATGCCTTAGGTCGCGATCCCTCAGGAATGGTGAAAAGTATCGATGAAGACCCGGCGATTCGAGGTCCCAGTCTACGGCGAGCACACGGCGCCCGGTGCTGGCGAGAATCCACGCCACGTTGGCCAGGGCCATTGTCCGGCCCACTCCACCCTTGAACGAATAGAAGGTTATGACCTGGCTTCGGCGGCGATCGGGAATCATTTTTCGGCCTCGTCACATGTCAGCGCTGCGCCGCCAAAACGACAGCACAGCACTGTCCAATCACGATGGCCTAGTCGGCGGCCAAAGGAGCGAGGCATAGCCTGCCCTCACATTGATCACTCGGGGGTACGAACGACTTAGCGTACAAACCTTAGGATAAGTTGGCTAGACAAGAAATAGCTCGAGGGCGGCCCTAATCCCGAAGTGCCTGATGGACCGGGTTCAAGGTCCTTCCAGGATCGGCCGCCGAGTTGATCCACGTTCGTTCAAGGGCCGAGTCGCATGCGCCCCATGATCTATCCGATACTGTGCTTCCGCCAGCGCCACCGAGAGATCATCATCGAAAGTCCCAGCTGATTCGATGTCGACTCGGAACATCAGGTCGCGATATCCGGCACGATCAGGGAAGACGCTTAGCACGGCCGAGCGCAGCTCGCCCTGGTACACCGTGCTTTCCTCGTCCTCCCGGTTGGCCGGCACCAGAACGGCGACGTCGTCACGCCGGCTGATGGCCTTCAACGCGTGTTTCAGGGGCTCTACCCGGGTCGCCCAGGCGTCCACCAACAACACCACGATGTCGCTACGGTGGCTCTCCGCAGAGAGGCGCTCGGCCAGCCCTTCGATCGGCACCACCTCCGATTCAAGTAGCCGCCTGGTAACGATCGTGCGCGCTTGAGCCGCCAACGGTTGCGGAAATGATGGCTGGAAGGGTGCCCAATCCTCCCGACGGGTTCCGTAGAACTGCAGATTCGTCCTTACCGCACTCATCTGTTCGCGCGTCCCGGTCGCCAGCACCAGAAAGACCTGACGGCGACGTTCTGCCAGCTGATCCTGGTGTGCGCGAACCGCGAAAATGTCGGTCGCCGTCGTCACGTCTGTCCCGCGAGGCGACGCGGGCAACCGGTCGCTGTGGGCCGTCTCCACCACGCGGTGCGCCACCGATGCCACGAACTGACGGTAGGCGAGCCGGAAACGCTGCAACCTGATCAAGACTCTCAGGTCCTCGTTGTCAGGGGTCCTATGTGGAGTTATCTCAAGATCTGCTTGGTCGAAAGGCGGCTCTGCCAAGCCTTCCCCTGCCCAAACGAGAGGGATGAGCGATCCCATCCGGCGGCCGGTGGCGTAGTAGTGATCACGAAGCCGGGTCGCGAACACCCCCCATGATCTCCCGCAGCGCTCGGTCAGGAAGTACTTCGCCGAGTACAGCGCAATAAAGGTCTGTGCGGTGGCGAGCGCATTGTTTGCATCTACCGGCCATCGGGCATCGCCCCACCGGATGCTGTCGAGGTAACCGACCTCGCGGTTCTGGTCGGCGCGGACCCGGGATCTCACCTCTTCGGAGAGATCGTCGAAGAACTTCCGGACGTAGAGCTCGTCCTCGCCGGGAGCGTGACTCAGAAAGAAATACAGCATATGCCCGCTCCCACTGCGCCTGGGATCTCGCACCGCCGCAATTCGGCATCGTCCTCGACGATCTCGTCCGCTCGCATTCCATAATTTTTACCGCATCGGAGGCACCCAAAGCATCTCCAGCACCAAGACCAAGATCTCGCCATGGTCACCTCGTCATGATGTGTGGCGGCACTGTAAGGTCTGTCGCCAGTCTCCGTGCAATATGCCGGATGAGCAGTGTCAGATCCGCGCAATAGACGCTGGGATTACTGAACAGCGTGTCCTCGCGATAGCGATGCGCGTGTTGGCCGCCTCCGCAAACGCCCACGATCGGGCAGCGCCGGCAGGTGTCTCCCAGCGACATCAGCCCAGCCTGGCGGGCTATTGCGCCAGGGTGTTGCAAATACTCGTCAAAGGAGTTCCATTCGACATGCAGGCCGGTGGCGGCCATTCCGGCGGCAACGGACTTGAGAATATCGACTAGCTCAATAGAGCCGTCGGTTTCGATAGTGGCGAGATCTACCTTGCCCAACCCGACATTCTCACTGCCGCTCGGGCCACCCAGCAGTAGCGAGATTATGGATTCAAAAAGCCTTATCCGAGTCTCCTGAACCTTGGCGTGGTACCAACGATCAAAAATGGCGATGAGCCACTTTCCATAAGGCGCTGACGTCTGGTCGGCGGTCCGTCCCGGAGGTGGATTGTCCCAATGCCCATGAGGTAACAGAAAATCAATTTCCGGTGGCTCGAAGGACAAGAGATGCTCGAATACCTCAACTGGTTCATTGGCGAGGTCCACCGTGCACAGGATGCCACCGAACAGGTGCCGAAATCGCGGGTTGTTCAGTCTTCGCAACGCCGCGGCCACACCCGCATAGCTACTGCGCCCATCGGCGAAAAGCCGATGCCTGTCGTTCGCGGCCGGTGATCCGTCGAGGCTGATTCCGACGCTGACGCCGTGTGCGGCGAAGAGCTCAAGAAACGCCTCATCCAGCAACAGGCCGTTGGTCTGGACGCCGAACGCGATCCGGGTTTGCGACCCGACCGTCCGGCGAATCGTTCGAGCCGCGTAGTCAAGGGTTTGGGTTCCGGCTAGCAGCGGCTCGCCGCCATGGAAGATCACCACTACGAACGGGAGGTCGTGTTTGCCCGCATGCTCGGCAATCCTGATCGCGGCCTGCTCGATTACCTTCGGCCGCATCACATTTGGCTGAAGCCGCCAGCTCTGGTCCGCGTGCTCGTAGACGTAGCAGTGATCGCACTTGAGGTTGCAACGGCTGTGCACTTTCATGAGGAACTGCCGTACCGGAGCCGGTTCCATCCGATACGGCGAGTTCGGATAGCTGCCAGCGCTCACCCGGGATGGACTGACATGAAGTTGGAGAACGCGGTCAACACCTCATGCGGACAGTCAAGGGTGGCCTGAACACGCCTGACCGCTTCGGCAAGCACCGCCCGGTCCAGACGAAGTTCGAGTAGCTGCGCGAGCGGGACCTCGGTGGCCCGCGGAAGCTGAGTGACAACGTCGAGCTGTGGATCCGGCGCCATGTGTCACCTCGTGAAGATCTTCGGTCGTGCAGGGACGAACCACGACACGATTTGGATTGATAAATATACCTATAGATGGCCGGATCTTGCACTTACCAAGCGGCTACAGTCCCATCCACTGAATGACGGCTCGAGGCCCCATCGCCTTTTGAGGGCTCGCATCCATGCTGTTGACCTCCCAAAAAATGGCACGGGCCAACTCTGCGTGTTCCGCAACGACCTCGGCGCCCGGGTCGGCCAGTCTCCCCATCGCCACTGCGAGCCCGGCCCAGGCGTCCGGATCATCCGTTAGCCGGATCGCCTCTTCGTAGCGGTCGACGGCCTCCTCGTACCGGCCGCAAAGCAGGTCTGCGTCTGGTTCGTTGCCGGAAAGCGTGCCCACGAGCCAGTGCCGGGCCGCGTCGGCCAGCCGCGGCCCACCACCCGGCGGCACGTCCGAGGTGAAACTTGACATCTCGGACGGCGCGGCGAACGGCTGGCCCAGCACGCAACGGGAACCCATGGCACTGGCGGATTGCCTAGCGGCGGTGCGATTCACGATGCGCCACCGAACCCGGTAGGCAAGCACGACATCGCGCACGATCTCGGCGATGGCCGCCTGGACCACGTCTTCGCCGCTATCGAATACCGTTTCCTGCATGCCGGCCGTAAACCTCACGCCCAGCTCGGTCAATTCCCCTGATTGTTTGACGGCGCCGATTCCGTCGGCCACCAGCATTTGCCACAGACAGAACTCGAAGTCCGACAGGGTGCGGCTCAAGTCTGTCTGGAACAGACGGTGTCGACGCCAAAATTCCAGGACGCCCAAATGGGCATAGCAACCTTGCAGCAATGGGCCTACCGAACGCGCGTCGCGTCGCCAGGGCGCGTAGTGCCGCGGCCCGCTGCCGGATTCGTACATGTCCACGAGATCGAGCATTGCGCCCAGTTTGAGATGTTGTGCTTCATGGACAAGCGTTTCGGCCATAGCCGCGGCATTGTCGGTGAGCGATATCGCGATCGCGCCGAACGCCTGCCGCGAGGCGCCACTGATCACCTCATCACCCTGCGGAACAAGGGGAACGACCGTCCGGATGATCAGCCGCAGCGCGCTCGCGTGTTGCGGGCACTCCCGGCCGAGCAGCAACCACGCTTTGCGCCACACCTGCCGCAGCTCGTCTGCTTCGGTCCGGCTGAGCCGCCCGGTGGGCGGCCGGTGATACGCGTCGCGATAGGGGTCGAGATCATCGATGGCGGCGGCGGGTACCTCGCCTCCGTCACCGAGCTGACGCAACGGAAGCCACATCGGGGCTTCTTCGCCGCGAAGCACATCGATCTGTACCGCCGCTTCGGTTCCGGCGCAGGACAGGACCGATCCGTTGCCGGCGAGGCGGACTGGCCCTGCTCCCAGTCGCGTGACCGCCCCGAGCGTGGGCAGCACGAGACGCCCGTCCGCGGAAACCACACTCAGCTGAAACGACACTCCCGCACGGCACGCGGCCGCCGCCGCCAGCAACGTCAGCTCGTCGATCACCGGACCGCGGTCGGCGGCCGGAGCGGTGAGCAGCCCAAGGTGATGCAGAGCCCACGCGGCCACCTGCGGCGCGGCCAGAACCCAGCTCACCGCCGCGGGATGGTGTTCCTCCGCGGCGGCAAGCGTCTTCAGCGCTGATCCGGCTGCACGAGTGGCGCCCGGCAGCCCCTCCGCGATCTTGTCCACCAGAACCCTCAGCAGGAGGCGTCGTTTGGCGGCCTGGCCATCGACCAGTATTCCCACCGCCTCGTCGTCGCCGTATCCCCGGGCTAGGCCATCGAACTGTTGCGCGGTAAGCACAAAGGGCGACAGATGACTGCGGCCGCTCATGGCCCCACGCTCACCCGGTGCTGCAGAAGCCAGTCCAGCGCGAAGGCGACCGCGTCGCCGATCGGGAAAAGACGAGCCGTTGCCGCGCCCACCTTGCCCACCGAGATTGGTCCTGCCTTGCGCTCGAACTCCATCCCGAGAGTGTCGAAAGAGGTCGCGTCGAGATCGACGCCGAGGTAGGAAACCCACTGCCGTCCCTGCGCTCCCAGCACCGCGCAGGATTTCTCCTTCCGATTGAGCGACGGCAAGCGGTACTCGGCGAGGTGAAATGCGGTGCATTTGTCATAGGAGACACCGAGCAACAGGACGCTGGCCCCCGCCTCCTCAAGCGACTTGAGCGGCGATGCCTCGCCCAGTTCGCTGTCCAGATCATGCCGGGCCATCAGATCTACCGCGTGGTACCCGATCGCGGCGAACGAGGTCTGGGGATGCGCGCTGCGCACGGCCGACGGCCAGGTCCGAACCGTCTCGGCAATGACACCCATGTTCCGGCTCGGAGTCACCGCCGGATCGAAGGCGGGCATGTGCTCCCGGATGGCCGGCCACCACGACTGCGGGATGGCGGGACTGGTCATGCTCGACGGGTCGCGATTGTCGGCGGTTTGCGTCGGCACGACCAGCGTGCCCGAATCGCCGAGCGCATCGAGCAGCGCCTGCACCACCGCCACCGGCCCGCCGCACACGTAGCCCAGTGACCGCAGGGAGGCGTGCAGCAGCAGAGTCTGACCTGGCTCTACGCCGACGGAACGCAGGTCCTCGCGGAGCGACAGCCGCGTGTGCGGGCAAGACATCACCATACGCATAGATTGTGGTCGCTAGAGCCCGCTCGATCCAGCGCGAAGACCGACGGATACCGCGAGGTAAAAGCCACCATGTCCGGATCGTCGAGGTGGGGTATGCTTGCTTCGCGGCTTGATCGGTTCTGCCTCGGCCGCGTTTGACTTGTATGGCGGCTCGCGCCGGGCAGAACGCCCCTTGACGTTCGGAGATTTCATGGCGGTCACCCGCCCGCGCAACGATTCACCCATCATGCCCGCCGGCTTTGCCGAGCTTGGGATTGCCGCATCGCTCACCAAGGTGCTCGCGGCGAAGGGCATCACCCGTCCCACCCCTATTCAGGCGCACACGCTGCCAGACTCGCTGGCCGGCCGGGACGTGCTGGGCCGTGGGCAGACCGGGTCCGGTAAGACCTATGCTTTCCTGCTTCCGTTGCTTACGAGGCTTTCCGCTTCGGCTGTGAAGCGGCAACCGGGCCGTCCGCGAGCGCTCATTCTGGTACCCACCAGAGAGCTCGCCACTCAGGTGCACGCCTCGATGGCCGAATTGGCCGAAGCGCTGTCCCTGCGATCGGTCACCATTTTCGGCGGCGTCAGCGCGAGGCCGCAGATTTCCGCTTTGCGGGGCGGGGTGGACATTGTGGTCGCCTGCCCGGGCCGGCTCGCCGACCACGTGGAGTCGGGTCACGCGTCGCTTGACGCGATCGAGATTACGGTCCTCGACGAGGCCGACCATATGGCAGAGCTTGGATTCCTGCCCGCCGTGCGCAGGCTGATGAGTCTCACGCCGCGCGACGGTCAGCGAATGCTGTTCTCCGCCACCCTCGATGGTGGCGTCGATGTCTTGGCCCGCCAGTTCATGAACCGCCCGGTGACGCACCAGGTCGACTCCGCGGCGTCGCCGCCGCCCAAGATGGCCCATCACGTGTTGCATTTGCGTCACGAAGACCGGCTGCCGGTGCTTGTTGACCTAGCCGCTTCGCCCGGCCGCACCCTGGTCTTCACGCGCACCAAGCACGGTGCCAAAAAGCTCACCAAACAACTTATTGCCTCCGGGGTACCGGCGGTGGAGCTGCACGGAAACCTGGCGCAAAACGCCCGCGACCGGAATCTTCGCGCTTTCTCCGACGGGGTCACCAACACCTTGGTAGCCACCGACATCGCGGCACGCGGAATCCACGTCGATGACGTGGCTCTGGTGATCCACGCCGATCCGCCGGTCGAGCACAAGGCATACCTGCACCGGTCGGGGCGCACAGCCCGGGCCGGCGCGGCTGGCATCGTCATCACGTTGACCACCGATGACCAGCATCGTGAGGTACGCGACCTGACTCGCAAGGCCGGTGTGAATCCGATCACCACCACCGTGCGCCCAGGTCACGCGCTGCTGGCGGAGCTGGCGCCCGGCGAGCGCTCGTTGGTGCCACCACCGCCGACCGCGCCGCGCACCTCAAACCGGCGCGGCACCCCCGCCGGCGCCTCGGCCACACCGGGCCGGCGCGGAGGAGCCGCACGGCAAGCCAGCGCCCCCACCCAGGACAGCGGTCACGCAACCCTGCGACACAGCAGCGACAGCGGGCGCGCCCCAACACGGCAGCACAGCGGCGACAGCGGTCGCGCAGGCACCCGGCACAACACCGGCGACAGCGGGCACGCAACCCTGCGGCAGAACAGCAGCGACAGTGGGCGCGCAGCCACCCGACGCAACACCAGCGACAGCGGTCGCGCAGCCACGCAGAAGCACAACGGCGCGGCGCACGACAGCGGGTATGCCGGTGAACGGCGTGGCGGCGGCGCAACGCGGGTCGGCGGCGCACGGCGCGACGGCAGCGCAACCACGGCAGAAAGCGGCCGCGCGCGGCGCGGAGCTGCCGGGCAGCGGGGCGGCACAGCCGTGGAGGAAAAGGCAACCGCATCGGCGTCGACCGGCGGGAGCCGCGGAATTGCCGCATTCTCCTCGCAGAGCCGGGCCGGCGGGCGCGGCCGGCGCTAAGCCGAGCTAGACACAGGTGTGGCCGCACCGGCGCCAGCCGGCGGGAGCCGCGCAGCCGGGCCGGCGGGCGCGGCCGGCGCTAAGCCGAGCCGGACACAGGTGTGGCCGCACCGGCGCCAGCCGCGCAGAGCCGGGCCGGCGCTGAGCCGAACTAGACAGACGTGTGGCCGCACCGGGAAACCGGTGCGGCCACACGCTTTTGGGGCTAACCGGCCGCCGCGGCGACGATGTCGTCAGTGGACATCAGGATGGCGCCGATGCCGGCTATCTCCCGCAGCCCTTGCTCGCTCGACTGGGAAACAGCGTCGGTGGCCAGCACCACGCGATAGTCGCGCTCGCTGGCTTCGATGATGCTGGCGCGTGGGCAGTTGGGCATGTTACAGCCGGCGAAGACGAGCGTGTCCACGCCCTGCGCGGTCAGCAGCGACTCCAGCGCTGTCCGATAGAACGCGCCCCATCTGGGTTTGTAGATGGCGTATTCGCCGGGGGCCAGCTCCTGCTCCTTGCCCGCGAGCAGGGCCTCATCGTCAAGGTCGAGGTCGCCCTTCGGCAGCAGGCCGGGTGCCAGCAGACGGCCCGGCGTTCCGGGCCGCACGATGCTGGCCCCGCCGGACAGCAGGGTGCGGCGAAGCAGGTCGGCGTTGCTGCCGTCGGGCTGGTAGAGCCGGACGATGTGCACGATCGGCCGGCCGGCGGCCCGGAACGCGGTGGCGAGCTTGGCCAGCGCCGGGATGACCTCGGTGGTGCCGGCCAGACCGTAGGGGCTTTCGGAGAGGAAGTCGCGTTGCATGTCGATGGTGATGAGCGCGGCGCTGCCCCAATGGGGAGCCAGATGCGGATCGGTCATGGCCTGCTGGTCAGGCTGGATGCTCCGGCGTAGCGCGCGGCCGAGCCGAGCTCCTCCTCGATGCGGATGAGCTGATTCCATTTGGCCGTGCGGTCGCTGCGTGACAGGGAACCGGTTTTGATCAGGCCGCAGCCGGTCGCCACCGCGAGGTCGGCGATGGTGGTGTCCTCGGTCTCCCCCGAGCGGTGCGACATGACCACGCTGTATCCGGCGGCGCGGGCGGCCTGTGCGGTGTCGAGCATCTCGGTCAGGGTGCCGATCTGGTTGACCTTCACCAGGATCGAGTTGGCGATGCCGGCCGCGATGCCCTCGCGAAGTAGGGAAACGTTGGTGCAGAACACATCGTCACCGACCAGCTGCACGCGAGCGCCGAGGGTCCGGGTGATCAGTTTCCAGCCGGCCAGGTCGTCCTGAGCTATACCATCCTCAATAGACACTATGGGGTACGACGCCACCAGCCCGGCAAGGTAATCCACGTGCTCGGGCATGGAGCGCGCCAGCCCTTCGCCCACGTAGTGGTAGGCGCCGTCGCGGTAGAACTCGGATGCCGCCGGGTCCAGGGCGATCGCGATGTCTTTGCCCGGGGTGTAGCCCGCGTCGGCGATCGCCTGGGTGACAAAGGAAAGCACCTCACCCGCGGTGCTCATGCTGGGCGCGAAGCCGCCCTCGTCGCCGACAGCCGTGCTGTGCCCGGCCTTCTTCAGCGACAGGCGCAGGGTGTGGAAGACCTCCGATCCCATCCGCACCGCGTCGGCGAGCGTGGCCGCTCCCACCGGAGCCACCATAAACTCCTGAAAGTCGAGCGGGTTGTCGGCGTGCGCTCCACCGTTCACTATGTTGAATAGCGGCAACGGCAGCAGCGAGGCCTCGGGGCCACCGAGGAATCGGTAGAGCGGCTCCCCTGCCGCCGCAGCGGCCGCCTTCGCCACGGCAAGGGAGACGCCGAGGGTGGCGTTGGCCCCGAGGCGTGACTTGTTCGCCGTGCCATCGAGCGCGATCAGCACATTGTCCACTTCGGACTGCGCGGATGCCTCCAGGCCCAGCACCGCCGACGCGATCTCGCCATTGACCGCATTAACTGCCCGCAGCACCCCTTTGCCCAGGTATCGCGAGGGATCGCCGTCGCGCAGCTCCACCGCTTCGCGAGTGCCGGTGGAGGCGCCGGACGGCACCGCGGCGCGGCCCAGCGCGCCATCATCGAGCAGGACATCCACCTCAACTGTGGGATTCCCGCGACTGTCAAGGATTTCACGAGCAACGACTTTGGAGATCTGCGGCATTGAGGCGCCTCCGGAGAAGGGCGGATAGGTCACGCTGCGCTGCGCCGAGGACAAACCTACCGGCTAGCCCATCCAGCCCGCAGCCCCGCGCAGGGAACCGCGGGGGCAGGAGGCAACGTGTCTAAAGGGTGAAGCTGATTGCGTTAGGGATGGCCGCCGTGCTCGTGGTGTCGGGCTGTGATACGCCACCGGAAAAGGGGGTGGCCACCGCGCAAACGCCTACGGCGGTGGCCGGCGGCGCGCCTGAACCGGTACCCACCAAGGAAACCGACTATGACAAAGCCTTGCGTTTCACCAGATGCATGACCGACAACGGCGTGCCGACGAACGACCCGGTGCTCGGTGAGATGCTGCCGACCGGCCTGAGCTGGGGACCGGGCGTGACCGCGGCGGCCATCGAAGCGCAACGGGCAGCGTGGGGCAAATGCAAGGCGCTCCTGCCGCAGACCTGGCCGGTCAAGCTCGACCAGCGGGAGATCGAGCGTTCCCGCAACTACGTGCTCTGTATGCGGGAGAACGGAATCCCGGAGCCGATCGCCGACGCCAACGGTGTCGTCGACCAGCCGACCGACGACCAGCTCTACCGGATGCCCGGCTATGACCAGGCCGTCGCCAAGTGCCGCCACCTGGTCGACGACCCGGCCAACGACCATCAGGACTGATCGAGGTCGTGCGCCAGCTTGGCGATGCGGGTGATCTCGGCATCGGAGATCTCGAAGGGGGCGGCCGGGCGGCCGACGCCCCATGTGCCCACGTTGACGGGCAGCTCGATGTTCGAAGCCGTATAGAGATAAGCCGCCTCGCGGCTGACCGGAACGTAGATGGACACCACCATGCTTTCGAAGGCGAACGGCGCGGAATGCTGACGCCGCACCCATACCTCACCCTGCGGGGTGAACAAAGTCGCGCAGCTCTCGCCGGGGGTATACGGCACGTCGTAGGGCAGCTCACAAGGGTCGGCCACCGGGGCGAGCGTGTCGACGTACCAGAAGACATGGCCCTGGCGGGACTTCCCCTCGATGATCCACATGATCCGCTCCAGCGGAGACGGCGTCGGGCGAGGCTCGAGCCGATCGGCCACATCCGCCGCGGTGAGCTGGATGGGCGCCATGCTGGCCGACGGCACCGCAATGGGTCGCGGCGCGGGGCTGGAACCGTTGCGCCCCATCTCCAGCAACCCCCACGAGCCACCGATCGCCGTCACCGCCAGGGTTGCGGCGGCCACCCGCCGCGAGATGCTGTGCCGCGCCGACCTGCGGGCCGCCGCCAGCACCTCAGCGCTGTCGCGCAGCGGGGGCGCTTGCGGATCGTCCAGCATGCGGGAAAAGACCCGTTTCATCTGCTCCATCTGCCCCACCTCCCAACAGTTTGCGCAGGCTGGCCAGGCCACGTGAGGTCTGGCTCTTGACCGTGCCCGGCGAGCATTCGAGGATCTCGGCGACCTGCTCCACCGGCATGTCCTCCCAGTAGCGCAACACCAGCACCGCGCGGTGTTGCCGGCTCAGCTGCAGCACAGCCTGCCGGATCGCCAGGCGGCCTTCCGTGTCGTCGCCGAAATCGGCTACCTCCAGGTCTTCCGCGTCCGGCTCGGTCGGGAACTCGCGGCGCCAGGGCCGTCGCCGCTCGTCGAGATAGGTTCGCAGCAACACCTTTCGGGCGAACTGGTCCATCGTGTCGTGGCGCTCTATTCGCCGCCATGCCCGATAGAGCTTGATGAACACCGTCTGGGTCAGATCCTCGGCCAGATGCCAGTCGCCGCAAAGCAAATACGCGGTGTTGCGCAGCATCGGGGCACGCGACGAGTAGAACGAGGTGAACTCGTCCTGCACAGCCCGCCGGGAGGGCCAGAATGCTACCACCGTAAAACCGGATCCCTTTCATACGCCCTACTGCTGGTCCAGCGGGGGCGGATCGCCCTGACCGCCGCTGAGGTGCTTGCGGCACAACCGATGTGCCGCCATGTATTCCGGTGACGGGCCCGGGTCGGGGCCGACCCGCGCCGCGGAGTTGTTCTTGTCGGCTATTGTGCCGTCATCTTCGACCGTTGGCACGCCTTCGATCATGCCGTGCTCGCGCATGCACAGGCCGTAGTTGCGGTACTCCTGGGCCTGGGCCGGGTCCACCTTGCGGTAGGTGATGCTCGGGTACAGGTGACGGCAGGCTATCCAGGCGTTGCGCAGGCGGTCGTCGGGGTAGTCGTCGGTGAGCGCGCCCAGGAGGGCACCGGCACCGTTGAAAATGATGATCGGCATTTCGCCGTCGACCGGGTCCTTGATCTCCACGCCGTTGGCGGTCATACAGCGCGCATACATGATCCCCTTCTCGGCCTCGGTGAGCCGCAACGGCTTCGGCGTCGGGCTCGAGCTCACGCTCGGCTGCGGGACCGGGGCGCTCTGATCGGCCGCGGTGGCGACTGACGGCTCCTTCGCCTGGGTGCATCCGGCGAAGACCAGCGCTGCCAACGCTATGGCAGTCATCCGGGTCAGCTGGCGAATCATGTTTCTTCCTTCCGGCTATGGTGCGGCGAGGGCGACGGTCGGCGATAGCCGGGCAGCGCGGGCCGCGGGGTAGATGCCCGCCAGGGCACCGACCGCGACCGTGATCGCGATACCGCCGCCGGCCGCCCACAGCGGAACCGTCGGCGGCCAGGATTGGCTCAGCGCATAGGCGAAGGTGACCGCCGCGCCCAGCACCACCCCACCGACTCCGCCAAGGGCGGCCAGAAGCACCGATTCGGTAAGGAACTGCATCCTGATGTGGCGCCTTGTCGCGCCGAGGGACCGCCGCAGGCCTATCTCCGAACGCCTTTCGAGCACCGAAATCACCATCGTGTTGGCGACACCGATGCCGCCCACCAAGAGCGCCACCGCGCCCAGGCCGAGCAGCACCGCGTTGAAGGCCCGATCGGTGGCGAGCTTGGCGGCCAAGGCATCCGAGGGCCGCGACACCTGGACATGGTAGGGCTGCGCCGGATTGGCGGTAGCCGCAAGCACTTCCCGCACCGCCTCCACCTGACGTTCGGCCGAGCGGACATAGATTGTCGTTTTGCCACTGGTGATTCCGAGATAGTCGGCAGCCGCGGCTTGCCCGATCAGCGCCGCGGAATCCAGGTCGGCCGCCAGTGGTACCGGATTCAAAATGCCGATAATCGAGAACGCTCTCCCACCGAGCTGAATGACCACATTGGACCGAACGGTGGTGATGCCCAATCGCTTGGCAGCCGAGGAACCCAGGACCACCGCCGGATAGCGCGCCGTCGCGGCGTTGAACCAGCCACCACCGGCCATGGTGGCGCCCACCACCGAGGGCAGGTCGTTGTCCACCGAATACACCACGATGCCACTGGTCCGGGCCTTGGCGATGTACTCGTGCCGGTAGACGTTGACATCGTCGGGCAGCCGGGTGACCCCGGAGGCGCTGAGCACCGGGCCGACCCGTTTGATCATCGGCAATGCGGGCTCGGGGAAGCTGACCGTATGGCCGTCGGAGTCCTTGCCCGCAGCCACGGTCAGCAGGTTGGTGCCGAGCTGGTCGAGCGTGCGGTCGAGATCGGCCCGGCCGGAGAAGGAGATGCCCACGACAGCGAGCATGGCGGCGATGCCGATGCCTATCCCGAGCGCGGAAAGAAAGGCGCGCAGCGGCCGGTTGCGCAGGCCGACCCCACCGACGCGGATCAGATCACGGGCGGAAAGCTTGTGCGGCTTGAGTTTCACGACATCACCGGACCCGGCCATCGCGCAGCGCCACCGTGCGCGGCAGACCCTCGGCGATCTCGCGATCGTGAGTGATCACCACTACCGTCGTCCCCGAGCTGTTCAGCTCCCGAAGAAGCGCGACGATCGCGCCGCCGGTCGCGGTGTCCAGGTTGCCGGTCGGCTCGTCGGCCAACAGCAGATCCGGCTCACCCACCACGGCGCGGGCGATCGCCACCCGCTGCTTCTCGCCACCCGACAGCTCGTGTGGCCGGTGGCGCATCCGATGGCCCAGCCCCACCCGCTGCAGCGCCCGTGCCGCGCGCTCGCGCCGCTGGGCCTGGCCGACGCCGCAGTAGAGCAGGCCGTCGGCGACGTTGTCGAGCGCGGTCGTCGCGGGCGCCAGATGGAACTGCTGGAACACGAAACCCACGTGATCGGCGCGCAGCGCGGACAGGTGCCGGTCGCTGAGCCCGGCCACGGGATGGCCCGCGATCCTCACCTCACCGGACGTCGGCTGGTCGAGGGTGCCCAGCAGATTGAGCAAAGTGGACTTACCCGACCCTGACGGGCCGACGATGGCGAGCAGCTCTCCCGGCTCGATGCGCAGGTCCACCTCCTGCAAAGCGGCCACCCCGCCCGGGTAGAGCTTCGACACGGCGATCAGCTCGGCCACGGCATCGCCGGTCATTGGGCCATCCCCACGGTCATGCCCTCGGCGATGGCCGGGCCGCTGACCTCCACGTTGCCGTTGGCGAAGAGCCCGGCTTCCACGGCGACCACCCGGCTGCCCGCGCCATCGATGATCTCCAGGCCGAAACCGCCTTCGGCCAGGGCCAGCAGGGCACCCACCGGTACGACGAGGACGTCCTTGCGTTCACCTACCACCATCCGCACATTGACCGGGCCGTCGTCGATGCCGCTGACCGACTCGGGGTCCACCAGCGACACATCGACTTCAAGGCCGGCGGCCGTGCCCGGATCACCCTGATCTCGTACCGGACGGATGGCGATGACCCGGCCCAGCACCACCTTGCCGCTGGGCAAAGCCACACTGACCGGTGCCCCCTTCTTGGTCAGGTCATGCTCATGGGCCTTGAGCTCGGCGGTGACCATCCGCGCTGTGGCCGTGAAGGTGAGCACCGGTCCGCTGACCCGTTGCCCGACCACGCGATCGTGACCGGCTATCCGCACCGGCCCCGCGGCGTAGAAGACCCGGCCCAGCTCGACCGCACCGCTGGGTGGCAGGCCCTGGTCCTCCTGCCAGCGGCGCAGCGCGGACTCGGAAAACCGCGAGTAGCCAAGGGCTTTGAGGTTCTGCTCGAACTGGGCGACGTCGTTGCCCTTGAGTGCCGTGGTGAGCTCGCGGTAGGCGGGCAGCTCGCCGAAGAACAGGATCACCGGCAGATCGTTGATGCGCAGCAACACCTTGCCCCGATCGACCACCGACCCGACCTCGGGCAGCCAGGTGATGATGCCTTCCAGCGGCGTTTCGACCTGATGCTCGGCGCCGTAGGCCAAGCGGCCGGGCACTGTGCGCTGATCCACCAGAGTCTGCCGGGTGATCTTCGCATGGGTCAGCGGCAAGGTGGGCGCGGCCGCGGTCGCCTGTGGGCGGCGCGCGATCCAGGCCGCCGAGCCGCCGGCGGCAGCTGCCAGCGCGACGACCCCGATCGCCAGCACACCGCGCCGGCGCGGCCGCGCCGCGCCAAGCTCCTGCTCCATTTCGTGGTCCTCTTCCGCCGGTTTGAACACCCTCCGCCAGGAAGACACGTAACCGGACCACGCCGCGGTTCCGCTGAGGACGGAAAATTTAGAGCGGCCCGAAAAGCTCGTTCTGCTGGGCCTGGGTCAGATCGACCCCACTGTGCTCGGGCGCCTGCCTCTGCTCTCCGGGGGAGGAATAGAGCCGCACGCCGTGGCTGGCCTTGCGAGCCACCGTGGGATAGGGCACCAGCCGCACCGGGTCCGGCGGAACGAGGAACGGGCCGGCACCCCATCGCACCCAGAGGGCGACCCGACCCGCGGCCGCCTCGGCGACCAGCTTTTCCACCGTGCGCTTGCGGTCGGAGCGGTCCACCTCGACCACGATCGGGGCGGCCAGATCCCGGGCGACACCGACATCGACCGTCGAGTGCCGATCGGCGTAGGAAAGCGGAACGACGCTGCGCGCGCCGCGATAGACCCGCCAGCGCTGTGCCACCGCCCACCCCAGCACCGCCTCGATCAGGGCCTCGGTCACCTGATCGGCGTTGCGGTCCTTAAGGGAGACCGCGGCAAGCCAGCCGGTCAATGAAGCAGCTACCCGATCGGCATCCTCTTTCACCGCTGTCCAAGATAGCCCTCGCCGCAGTGGCTATTCGGATGGCTCGTCGGGATCGGCGGCCGGATCGGACCGGGTGAGGATCAAAGCCGCCACCACCGCCACGATGAGCACGAGTAGGGGCAGGATCAAGGTCACCCGCATGGCCGGAATGTAGGCCTCATAAAACGTCTTCAGCGCCACCTGTTCCACCGCGGGACGCACCGACTCCGGGATCTCCGGTGGCAGGTGGGCGCCGCTTTGGCCCGCCCCGACCTCCAGGCCGTGGCCTCCGGTGGTCACCTTGTCGAAGCCCTCCAGGAAGCGGGCGCGTAGCGACTGCGGAAGGGCATCGACGTTGACCCGAGCCGACTCCGGGAGCCGGGCCACGAGCTGAGCTTGCAGCAGCGCGCCGACCGCAGCAGAACCCAGCACGGCACCCAGCTGACGGGTCGTGTTGATCAGCCCGGCGGCCGAGCCGGCCATCTTGGGCTGCACGTTGCGCATGGCGATGCTCTGCAGTGGCGCGAAGGTCATGCCGAGCCCGAACCCGGCTATCACCAGACCGGTGATCAGCTCGCGCCGGTCGTAGTAGGGGCGGGTGGCCCACAGCACGAGACCGATGCCACCGGCCCACAGCACCAGCCCGGTGATGAGGGTGTCCTTACCGCCGCCCCGATCGGCGAGGCGTCCGGCGAAAGGCGCGCTGGCGATGGAGGCCAGCGACATGGGGGCAAGGACCAGTCCGGCCTGAAGCGCGGTCAGGGACAGCACCGACTGCAGGAAGATCACGAGAGGAAGGAAGAGGCCGAGCATGCCGAACGAAATAGCGGCAACGACACCACTCATGGTGGCGAAGTTGCGATCGGCGAACATGCCCGCCGGGACAAGCGGCTCACCGTCGCGATTGCGCCACTGCTGCCACGCGAACAGGCCCAGGCACACCAGGCCCGCCAGCAGGATCATCGGGATGCTGACGAAACTCCACACCTGACCCCAGCGATGCGACGGGCCCTCGATGAGGCCGAAGCAGAACAGAAAGAGGGCGAGCGAGGCGAGCAGGATGCCGAAGAAGTCGATGCGGTGACGCCGGTTGAGGCGGATGTCGGGCAGCACCACGGCTGCCATCACCAAAGCGGCGATGCCGATCGGCACGTTGACATAGAAAATCCAGCGCCAGCTCAGACTGGTCACCAGCCAGCCGCCGAAGGTAGGACCGGCGATGGTCGCCAAACCCGCGACCGCGCCCCAGATGCCGAAGGCAGCGCCGCGCTTGTTCTGCGGGAAGGTCATGGTCAGGATGGCGAGGGTCTGCGGGGTCAGCAGAGCGCCGCCGATGCCCTGCAGCACCCGAGTCGCCACCAGCTGGGCGGGCGTCTGGGCCAGACCGCAAGCGGCCGAGGCGAGGGTGAACAGGGCCAGGCCCACCATGAACAAGCGCTTGGGGCCGTACAGGTCGCCCAGCCGGCCGCCGGTGATGAGCAGAGCCGCGTAGGTGAGCGTGTAGGCGTTGAGGATCCACAGGATCTGGTCGAGCGTCGCCGAAAGGGACACCGTCAGCTCGGGGACGGCGATGTTCACGATCGTCGTGTCCAGCAGGATGATGAAAAAACCCAGACACAGCACGGTAAGCACGAGCCAAGGGCTTCGCTTGCTGATGATCTGCGGTTCCTCGGACACGGTCTGAGTGCTCATCAAGTCTTCCCTTGGGCCGAGAGGTGTTGGCGCCGCGGGAGTCCGCGGCGCCAACGGTGGGGTGTTACGTCATTGTTGCGGGCTAGGGATTACAGGGGTTCGTTGCACCGACGCCTGCCGCGCCGACCAAGGGTCCGCGGGCCGGTGTTCATCGGGATAGTCGCAGCCTTTCCGCCGGTACCAACATTAGATCCGTTGTTACTGCGGGTAAAGCGCGACGCTGCTGTGGGCTCGGTGCCGGCCGGGCTGGAATTAGCCTGCACACCCGCGGCAGCAGCCGCTTCGGTCGGGGCGAAGAACACGTTGGCTTCGAGATCACCGGCGGGAATGTCGGTGTTCGCCGCGATCACCTGGGCAAGGGTCCTGCGGTAGTCGATCCCGAAGTTGTTCCGGATGAAGGCTTGCAGCGGGTCGTTCAGGTAGAAGAACCGGTCACCATCGCGTGCCGCGGTGAACTGCTCTCTCCAGATTGCGCGCTGCAACTCGCCAAATTCGGAACCGGTGACGTGACGCTCGGCAACCATGCCGGAGAAGGCGTCCAGGTTGGACACCGATCCGTAGACTGCCTTGAGCCGGGCCGCAAGCGTGGTCCGGCGCACGATGCGCACGGCGTTGTCGGCCTCGACGGTGGTGGGGTTACCGTCGGCGTCGAACAGCGCGATGATGTCCAGTGCGTTGGGGTCGTTGATCTCGTTGCCCGGCGTCAGCAGCGGGTCGGACGGGAACGATTCCGTCGTCTCGCCGGTGATTGCGGTGAACGAGGTCTTCGACGCCAGCCCGAAGGCGTTGCGCATCTGGTTGTAGCTCGGCATGCCGTGGTCGCGACCACGCTGGATGTCAATGGCACCCAGGTCCACTACGCCGTTGAAGCACTGCGGCAACGTGGGTCCGTCAAGGCAGGTCGGGTTGCTGGAGACCGGAACCTTGAACAGCACGCTGCGCAGCTGGTTGTCGATCAGTTCTTCGTTCTTGTACTCGGGCTCCGAACCGATCCCCTTCATGATGGGACCGAGCTGGATCAGCGGCACGAGGTCGGGGTTGAAGAAACCGACGCCCAGCGGGACGGCGATCGCGACATCAGCACCGTCGACCTCGACCTCGACGCCCTGTGCTTCGAGGGCATCCAGGTTCGCCTGGGTGTAACGGCTGACGTTGGTCTCGGCCTCGAGCTCGCCGTGGATCTGGCTGTGCGCACGGTAGCCGGTGGTGGCGAACTCGTGTGACAGCGCCGGGTTCAGGAACTCGTCGTAGCCCTGATACGCCGGCAGGCTCACTCCCATCGCGGGGAGGAACTCGTTGTAGGTGATGTACTGCTGCTCGGCGATCACTACCGCGCGGGCGATTTGGAACTTGTCCTGCTGCGAAATGGTACTGGGCAGCCTGGACACGATGCGGTTGTGTTCCCGGGCGAACAGCGTGTGGGTGGCGGTCAACGCGATGTTCTCGTTGGCGCGCTGGTCACCGGCCACGACAGCCTTGTTCGGGTTGGCCAGCAGACGTCCATCTACGGCCATGGTGGGGGCGGCCGCGGGGTTACCTCTGCTGTCCTTGCGTGGCAGGTAGTTGCTGGGCAACAACAGTGAGCCGCTGTTGTTGTCCGGGTTACCGTCCACCGTGCCGCTGCGTAGCCAGTCGAGCCGGGTGTCCGTGTTGCCATAGACAGCCTCGGCGTCGATGAACGAGGTGAGCGTGTTCACGTGCTGGCGCGCGTTGCTGACACCCGTGCCTGGTGCCGCAGCCGAGCGGACGAACGGAATGACACCCAGGTCATTGCGGAATGACTCGAGGGGGTCAGTCGAGGTGAACGGAATGTTCGCTGTGGTGCCGTTTTCCTGGCGCAGCCCGAAGGTGTGGTCCAGGAACTGGCCCCACACGAATCCCCATTGACTAACGCCACGCTCCGAGAAGACGTTGACGTTGGTGTCGTTGAAGACCCGGTTGGAGACGTTGCGGACGTTCGGTCCGGTGACCGGTGTGCTTCGCCCGTCGGCGTAACGGGCGCTGCCGATCCGCAGGTAGTTCGCTCCCGCTTTGCCCGCGCTGGGAGAGAACGGGTTGTTGTTGATGCCGTTCAGGCTCTGGACTTCCCAGATACCCAGGATGGGGGCATCCGAGGTCCCGCCGTCCTCAGCGGAAGCACTTCCGGAGGAGATGCCTAGGGCACCAACGACGATGAGCGCGGCGAGGGCGGCGGTTAGGCGTCTCCGCCGCCGGCCCGGGCGCGTGGTTACACGCATTGCCATCACTCCTTCCAAACCGACCGACAGTTTTCGGCCGGAGGTTGGCGCTCATACTCCGCCTCCTTCAATATCGCTTCAATAGATAACTCTCAAATTGTCACGTCTTTTTTAATGGTTCCAGAGATCTATGACCAGCATTGCGTCACGGCGGAGTTACCTTCCGCTTCAGGTGACTGAGTCCCGGCACAGCGGCATGGGGAATGGCAGCAAGGCAATTCCGCGCGGGAGCAGCAAAGTCGCAGAGGACTTCAATACCTTAAATTAGAGTATTGGGCGCACGCATCGGCAATATTGCCGGTCTCGAAATTTAACAATGTCGATGGTATCGTCTACCCACGGGCTCGCCCCCGGAACCTGGCTCCTGTTTGGAGCATCGAGCCGGGACAGGGCCGCGTGTGCTTATCGACGGGCCACCAATCGGCGGCACGACTCATCCAGCTCCCGGCTGAGCTCACCGAGATCCGCGGTGCGCAGCTTGGCATCGACCACCACTTCATTACCCTGAACGATTAGGCGGGCCAAGGGCGCGGGCGGGCCGAGGACCAGAGCCGCCACCGGGTCGGCGATGCCGCTGTGGCCCAGCCCATCCAGCCGCCACAGCGCCACATCGGCAAGCTTGCCCACCTCCAATGAGCCGATCTCGCCTGCCCGGCCAAGGCAGTGAGCGCCGCCCATGGTGGCCATCCACAGCGCTTCGCGCACGGTCAGCGCTTTCGGGCCGCCCTGGGCGCGGGCAAGGTAGACCGCTTGGCGCAGCTCCTCTATCAATAGCCCCGACTCCTGCGATGCCGGGCCACCCACGCCTAGGCCGACCGGGATCCCGGCGTCGAGCATCCGGCGCACCGGCGCTATCCCCGCGCCGAGGCGGGCATTGGAGCTCGGGCAGTGCGCGAGGGAGGTATTTGCTTCGGCCAGCACGGCAATGTCCCGATCCGGAAGATGCACGCCGTGCGCGAGCCAGACGTCGTCGCCTAGCCAGCCGAGGCGATCCAGGTACACCAAAGGAGAAAGCCCGAACCGGGCACGGCAATAGCGTTCCTCCTCGGTGCTCTCGGCCAGCTGCGTATGCAGGCGCACACCGCGGCTGCGGGCCAGCGCCGCGGTCTCGACCATCAGCTGAGCGCTCACCGAGAACGGGGAACACGGCGCGAGCGCCACCCGCACCATCGCCTCCGGCGACGGGTCGTGGAAGTCGATGATGGCCGCATCCATGCCAGCGATGACTTTCCCGGTTTCCTCGACGAGACTGTCGGGGGCCAAGCCGCCCGACGAGCGTCCCAGGTCCATCCCACCGCGGCAGATCTGCATCCGTAGGCCGATGCGCCGGGCGGCGCCGACCTGCGCGGCCATCATGTCACCCGCACCCTGTGGAAAGACGTGGTGTAGGTCGGCAGTGGTGGTGCAGCCCGATAATCCAAGCCAGGCAAGGCCGGCGGCGGTCGTGTCACCCACCAGATCGGCGTCGATGCCGGCCCAGATCGGGTAGAGCTCATCAAGCCAGCCGAACAGATCCTCGCTCTGCGCGAGGCCGCGGGTTGCCCACTGATATAGATGATGGTGTACGTTGACCAGCCCCGGCGTCGCGAGGCAGCCGCGACCGTCGATGCGCCGCATCCCGGCTCGGGCCGGTGCGGGGCCGGCGCCCACCGCAACGATCTTCCCGCGCTCCAGCACCACGTGTCCGTCGGTGAACTCGGTCAGCTCGCCGTCCACGGTTGCCACGGCGCATCCCTCTATGGCCAGCGCTCGCCGCGCTCGGCCGCGTGGATCTACCACAGCCAGCTCCCTACGCCGCGGCACATGCCACCGTCGTACACCCGTGTCGTGAAACGACACTCGTTCCCGGGCATGTCCGTCGACGGTGCCTTCATGTTGCCGTATCTATGTCTGATAGAGACGATCTTGAGTGGCTACCCCGGGCCGAATTCAGAAGAGGCGCCGGGTTCTGCTTTGTCCAATGCGGACAGGACGCACGCGGTCAAGAATGTAGATCGACTCTCGTCACTGCCATTGTTAAAGAGGGCCTTCCGGCTGGCAGATGACCCTCTTTGGCGGCCGTATCGGCGAAGTCCGGGGTGTTCCTTAGCCCCAGATCGTGTCGCTGCGGGTCGCGGCGGCGTGGTCGAAGGCGACAAGGGCGGTGGCCAGGTTCGACATCTCAAGCTCCTTCATGGGATTCGCTGTCGATGCCTAGGTTCTGGCCAATGCCTTCTATCGCCCTACCGTACCTCTTTCGTCCCGCTAAATTTTAGATAGATCATTTTCAATTTTATTGATACCTATCTCATCGCGCAGCGCCATCGTCCGCTCGCGCCACGCATTGGCGCGCAAGCGTTCGAAGAGTTCCAGCGCTCGGGTCAGCGCGCTGTACGCCTGATCGAGCCGGCCCGCGCCGCGGTGCAACTGGCCGATGGTGAGGTTGATTCGCGCCTCGGCAAAGGCTTCGCCAAGGTGCACGGCCAGCGCGCAGGCCGAGCGCAGCATCGCCTCGGCCTGCTCGGTGCGCCCGAGCCGGAGCATGACCGCGGCGAGGCCGTGCTTGGCGGTCGCCTCTCCCACCCGGTCGTGCAGCACCAGGACGAGGTCGAGCGCGCGCTGGAAGGACCGCTGGGCCTCGGTCACCTCATCGGCGGCCAGCTGCAACTCGCCCAGGCGGCACAGCACCTGAGCGTGGATCCGGCGCGCGCCGGTCTCCTCCGCCGCGGCGAGCGCGAGCTTGAGGTCGGTGGCGGCGGTGTCGGCGTCGCCGCGCTCCAGCCGGATCTGCGCGATGTTGCTCAGCACGTGGGCTTCGCCGACCAGGTCGCCGGCGGCCTGCAGGAGCGCCAGCGCCTCTTCGAACACGGCTAGGGCGCTGTCCAGGTCGCCCTGCACCCGGTAAAGATAGGCCTGACTGCGGATAGCCAGCGCGTAGCCGTGGTCGTGCTTAAGCTGCCGGAACAGGCGCGCTGCCTCCTCGAGCAACGGCCACGCCTGGTCGTAGCGCTGCTCGAAAGCGGTGAGCGACCCGAGCGAGGAGAGCATGGCCGCCGCGCCACGCCGGTTGCCGCTGGCCCGGGTGGCGGCGAGGGCGAGGTCGTGGGTCACCCGCCAGTCCTGGAAGTAGCGCCGGTTCTCGAAGAGGGTGACCGCGGACATCGCCAGGTCCCAGCAGGCTTCGTCCAAACCGGACTCGGCCGCCAGCCGCACCGCGGCGACCAGGCCGCCGCGCTCCGCGTCGTACCAGGCGAGCGAGTCGGCCAGGGCCGCTTCCACGGTGGCTTCGGGCAGGGGCCAGCGCGGGGCATCGCCGTGGATCAGGGTGTGGTCGCCGCCGTACTCGGAGCGGTGTGCCCGCTCCGCGAGGAAGAGCCACGACCCGACCAGCCGCTGGATCGTCTGCTCCCGCTCCGGCCCGCTCTCCTCGAGGTCCAGCAGCTCCCGCGAATAGGCCCGGATAAGGTCGTGCACCTTGAACCGGGCCGAGCTTCCCCGGCCTCGTTCCACCTCGACCAGCCGCGCGTCGACCAGCTCGTCCAGCAGATCGATTGCCGTCAACGTGTCGGTGTCCATGAGCGGACCGCAGATCCATCCCCCGAAGTCCGAGGTGCCCAGATGGCCCAGCCGGCGGAACAACCGCTGGGCGTCCGGTGTCAGCGACCGGCAGGACAGGGCGAGATTGGCCCGGACATCGAGGCCGCCGTAGACCAGCTCACTGAGGCGGCGCCGCTCGTCGGAAAGCCGCTCGACGAGGTGGGCGATCGTCCAATGTGGACGGGCGGCGAGCCGGGCGCCGGCCACCCGCAGCGCTAGCGGCAGCCCGCCGCACAGCCGCACCAGCTCGGTCGCCGGCGTCAGCTCCGAGCGCAGCCGCTCCGAGCCGAGCATGTTGCCCAGCAGCTCCAGCGAATGATCGAGGCTGAGCACATCGACCTCGACCTGATAGGCGCCGGACAGGCCGCTGAGCCGCTGCCGGCTGGTGACCAGAAGCGTGCACCCGGCCGTGGCGGGCATGAACCAGCGCACCTGCTCCTCATCGGCACAGTCGTCGAGCACCACCAGCATCCGCTGACCGGCCACACTCGAGCGGAACATGTCGACGCGTTCCTCGAGTTGCTCGGGCACCTTGTTACCCGCCACCCCGAGCGCGCGCAGAAACCTTCCCAGCACCTCGCCCGGGGCCGAGGGCTCCGGGCCCGCGCCGTGCAGGTGGGCGAAAAGCTGCCCATCGGGGAAGGAACCGACCAAGCTGTGGGCGACATGGGTGGCCAGTGTCGTCTTGCCCGCGCCGCCGCGACCGGAGATCACCACGACCTTCGGCCCGCCGCGGCCATCGCGGCGCAACACATAGCGCAGCATCGCCTCGGTCATCTCGCTGTGCCCTGCGATATCGGACAGCGCCCCGGGCAGCATCCGCGGGACGGTGCGCTGCCCGGTCATCATGCCCACGCTGACGATGCCCGAGTCGAGGCGCAGCTCTGGATCATCGCTGAGAATGGCACGCTCGATCTTGCGCAGCTGGTCGCCCGGCTCGAGGCCCAGCTGGTCGACGAGGATGCGGCGACCCTGCCGATAGACGTCCAGGGCATCGGCTCGCCGATCGGAGCGGAACAGCGCCAGCATCAGCTGCGCACGAAGCCGTTCCCGGAGTGGATAACGCTCTACCAGGTCTACTAGCTCGCCGATGATGTTCTGGTGTTGGCCAAGGCGCATCCGCAGGTCGGCGTACTCCTCCACCGCCGCGAGCCGGCGCTCGACAAGCGGAGTCGCCGCCGCCTGCAGGGTGGGGCTGGCCGATCCGGCGAAGGGCTCGCCCCGCCACAGCCCCACGGCTTGCTTATAGGCGTCAACAGCTTCCGATAGGCGGCCGGCCGACGAGGCCTGCCTGCCAACGCCGACCAGACGCTCGAACGCCAGGAGATCAACGGCGTCTTCGCGCACCTCTATCTGGTACCCAGGCGGCTTGGTGTTGATGATCGCGGGCAGCTCATGCTTGGTGAGAATGCCCCGCAGGCTGGAGATACAGATCTGGATCTGGCCACGCGCGGTGACCGGCGGCTCGTCGGGCCAGACCGCATCCACAAGCCGGTCAACCGAGACAATGCGGTTGGTCTCCAACAGCAGGGTAGACATGATGATGCTCTGCCTGGACGCGGAGAGGAGCACCGGCCCATGCTTGCCCGCCAGCTCGAGCGGGCCAAGGATCCGAAACCACATGGATGGCCCCGCATTCCATCAGCTAGACCAAGTTCAATCGCACGCTACCGAAAAGCAGCGCCGATCGCATCCTCTAGCATTCGGGCGGGGCCGTCCTGAACTGCGCTGAAGCTTCTGGGACTGTTCATGATCGACTGCTGGTGTCAGCACATCCTCCTGCGTGTGGGCACTATGGGCTGACGGCAAGTCATACAGCAGGGCTTGAGCCGGCTCGGCCGGCATCGCCGGCACCGCCGCAATGCGGTGCCCCACCAGATTTGTGGTCTCGCCTCCTGTTTGATCCAGCGGAATGCTTGGCAACTACGCGACTTCACACTCGACCGTCTTCCACACGTGACCTCCCGCCGAAAGCCCCCGTTGTTGGCATGCCGGACCCAACGGCCTGTGAACGTCACTGTCTGGATAGGACGAACCGATGCCGGCAAGACACCGGCAAGACACCAGGCACCCCCTGCACAGCCATGTGGACTTAGACATCGTTGCTCTCCATCCGTTGGCTTCACCGAGATCGTCAGCCGGTGCGCTATCGCGCTTCTTTCGCGGCTCTTTCGCCATCGCCGAACGCGAATGAAAAGTTGGTCAGCCTAGCTATTCAGGGCGATGGCGTTCTCGATCCACTGCCATCCACGCTGGGCGGTGATAGATTCGGCGAATTGGCCGCTCAGGGTCGCAAATCCGCAAACCGTCCGAGCGGATGGTAGCGAGACGATAGGGGGGCAATGGGCGTCACCACGATCACGGGTCTGGTCTTGGCCGCCGGGGGCGGCCGCCGCTTCGGCGGCCCGAAGGCACTCGCCCGCCTGCACGGAAGCCCGCTGGCGCAGCGCGCGGTCGCCCTGATGCGCGAAGGCGGCTGCGAAGACATCTATATAGTCCTCGGCGCGCAGGCAAGCAGGGTCGTCGAGACGGTCGACCTCGGTGATGCGGTGGTGGTGGACAACCCGGATTGGGAATCGGGGATCGGCTCGTCGCTCCGCGCGGGGCTCGCCGCCCTTCCGCCGGCCGCGGCCGCGGCCGTAGTCGTCCTCGTCGACCAGCCGCTCATCGGCGCCGAGGCCATCCGCCGCGTGATCCAAGCCCACCTCACCGGCGCGGCCATCGCCGTGGCCACCTACGGCGGCCAATTCGGACACCCGGTTCTCCTATCCCGACCCACCTGGGCCGGCGTCGCCCAGCTTGCCCAGGGCGACACCGGTGCCCGGGCCTACCTGCGCACCCATCCAGAGCAGGTGATCGAGGTAGCCTGCGATGAGACCGGCTCCCCCGCGGACGTCGACACCCCAGACGACCTCGCCGCTCTGCAACAGAAGCACTGACAGAATGCAGATCGCCTCTCAGCGGCGATCTGCCGCGCGTTGCTTCGCACGCGCCAGCATTAAGGAGTTCGCGATGCGAGTCATGGTTCTGATCAAGTCCGATGAGCTGGCCGAGGCGGGCCAGCTGCCCGAACAGGAAATGATCACCGGCATGATCAAGTTTAGTGAGGAGCTTGTCGAGGCCGGGGTGATGCTGGCCGGGGAAGGCCTGCACCCGAGTGCGCGGGGCGCCAAGGTGAACTGGACCGGCGGCAAGGTGACGGTGGTCGACGGACCCTTCACCGAGACCAAGGAGATCATCGCGGGCTACTGGCTCTGGCAGGTCAACTCGATGGAGGAAGCGATCGAGTGGGTCAAGCGCATGCCCGCCTCGGGTAAGCAGGACGGCACCATCGAAATCCGCGAGATCTTCGAGACCGCCGAGTTCGGAGATCACATGACCGACGAGCAGCGCGAGAGGAACGAGCGCATGCGCGCTCAGCTGGGTCAGTAGCCGTGTCAGGGGAGACGCATCAGGCGATCGATGCGGTCTGGCGCATGGAGTCCGCCCGGCTGATCGCCGCCCTCACCCGCATGGTCCACGACGTCGGCCTGGCCGAGGAGCTGGCCCAGGACGCCCTGGTCGCCGCGCTCGAACAGTGGCCCGCCGAGGGAGTTCCGCAGAACCCCGGCGCCTGGCTGATGGCGGTCGCCAAACGCCGCGCCATCGACCTGTTCCGGCGCGAGGAAACCTTGCAGCGCAAGGTGGCCGAGCTCGGGCGTGACCTGGAGACCCATCAGGCCAGCTTTGAGGCCGAGGTGGCCGCCGCGGTAGACGACTATATAGGCGACGATCTGCTGAGCCTGGTCTTCACCGCTTGCCATCCGGTCCTGCCCGCCGAGGCGCGGGTAGCGCTCACGCTGCGGCTGCTCGGCGGGCTGACCACCGAGGAGATCGCCCGCGCCTACCTTGTCCAGGAAAGCACGATCGCGCAGCGCATCGTGCGCGCCAAGCGAACCCTTGCCCAGCAACGGATCCCGTTCGAAATTCCGGAGGGCGAAGAACTCGCGCCCCGGCTGGCCTCGGTGCTGGAGGTCATCTACGCCATCTTCAACGAGGGCTACTCCGCCACCACCGGCGACGACTGGATGCGTCCCGCGCTTTGCGAAGACGCCATGCGCCTGGGCCGGATCATGGCCGGTCTCGCCCCCGACCAGCCCGAAGTGCTCGGCCTGCTCGCCCTGATGGAGATCCAAGCCTCCCGGTTGCGCGCCCGCTCAGGGCCTTCCGGCGAGCCGATTCTGCTGCTCGACCAGAATCGCGCCCGCTGGGACAGGCTGCTGGTCCGGCGGGGGCTGGCCGGTCTGCAACGCGCCGAGCAGCTCACCGACTCCCCCGGGCCCTATCAGGTGCAGGCCGCGATCGCCGCCTGTCACGCCCGCGCCACCACCGCCGAGCAGACAGATTGGGCGCAGATAGCGCGGCTGTATGAAACGCTGGGCGCCCTGACTCCGTCGCCGGTGGTGGAGCTCAACCGGGCGGTGGCGGTTTCCATGGCGTTCGGCCCGGAGGCGGCGCTCGAAATCGTTGACTCGCTTTTGACCGAGCCTGCTCTTTCCGGGTACCACCTCCTGCCCAGCGTTCGCGCGGATTTCCTGGCCAAACTGGGCCGTACAGCCGAGGCCCACGCCGAGCTGGAACGCGCGGCACAGCTCACCCGCAACGAGCGGGAACGAGCGCTGCTGCGCGACCGCGCCGCCCGCATCGCGGTGAAGTAACCGCGTCCGGGAGCCATTGACCCGCATCGCTGAAATAGGTAGCTTTGTGACCAGAGAGCGCTCTCCGGAGATCCAATGGCAGGAGTTTCCTATGCGGACTTCCCGCTCCATCGTCACCATCGCCCTTGCGGTTGTTGCCGGCACCCAGATCGCCGCGGTCGTGGGGCCCACCCCGCAGGCGGTCATCTGCAACCGGTACTGCGACGCGCGCGATCCGGGGTTGTCCACCAGCGATCGCCAACCGGTGTCCTCGACCGTCTGGGGCCGCCGGGTCGTGTTGCACCTCAACGACAACGACGCGATGGGATGGGCCTCGATCGAGAACGGCAACCCCGGCGACCGGGTCTGGCTGGATCGCTCGCTAGACGGCGGCCGTGGCTGGGAGGGATTGCTGGGCAACACCGCGATCCCGGCCGGGCAACGCGGCTGGCGAACTCTGATGTACAACAACGACTATTGGGCCACCAACGGCGTCGGGGCGCTGCGCGCGTGCGGCAAGGCCGGCGATCGCCCGGAGGTCGCCTGTACGGCGTGGGCCCGCACCACATGGAACGCCTGGAACCGCAGCACGGCCGCCGCGACCGGCCTGATGATGCTCTACAACCAGGGCACCGGCCTGTTCGACACCACCGGCTGGTGGAACTCGGCCAACGCCCTAACCGCGATCATCGACAGCGTCAAAGTGACCGGCATGCCGAGCTACCGGTACGCGATAGCCAACACCTACAACAGAAACCTCAACGCGCATCAGGGAAGCTTCCGCAACGACTTCATCGATGACACCGGCTGGTGGGGCATGGCGTGGGTCGGCGCCTTCGACGTCACCGGCGACAGCCGCTACCTCAACACGGCTCGAGCCGATGCCGACCACATGTTCCGTTACTGGGACGGCGTTTGCGGCGGAGGAGTCTGGTGGAGCACCGCGCGAACCTACAAGAACGCGATTTCCAACAGCCTCTACATCCAGCTCAATGCGGCTCTGCACAACCGGATCGCGGGCGACACCGTTTATTTGCAAAGGGCTCAAGCCGGATGGGCGTGGTTCCAAGGTACCCAGATGATAAACAGTTCAAATCTGGTCAACGATGGGATTGACCTGAGCACGTGCCGCAATAACGGCTCGGCGGTCTGGTCATACAACCAGGGCGTGCTCATGGCCGGGCTGACCGAGCTGAGCAGGGCCACCGGCGACGCGGGATTGCTCACGCGGGCAAGGCAACTGGGCAACGCGTCCACGACCAGCGGCCAGCTTAACAGCAATGGGATCCTGCGCGATCCTTGCGAGGGCGGCGATTGTGGCGCCGACGGGCCGTCGTTCAAGGGCGCTTTCGCGCGCGGGCTGGGCGCGCTCAACCTGGCACTCAGCGATCGTCCCTTCGCCGTTTACCTTCGCCGGCAAGCCGATACCGCATTCGCCCAGAACCGCACCCCGCTGGACACCTATGGGCTGCGCTGGATCGGCCCGGTCGACAAGACCGACGCCGCGCGGCAGCACAGCGCCCTGGACCTGATGAACGCCACTAACTGAGTCGCTCCAGCGCTTCCACCTGCCGCACCAGGTGCTCAGCCACGAAACCGATCCGGCGCGGGTCGGTGATGCCGCGGCTGGGCACCTCCACGTGCATGAGCAGGTCGAGGTAGAGCCGGTAGAGGACAAGCCGTTGCCGCGCAAGGCCGTAGAGCGCCACCTCGCCGTAGCCGCGCAGGAACGGGTGATCGGGCTCGTCTTCCAGGTTGCGGAAAATCGCGGGCGAGACGAAGTCGATAAGCGGATCGCCGTAGAGGTAGCGCTCGCCGTCGACCAGGCCGGTCAGCTTGCCTTCGTGCGCCAGCACGTTGCCGTCCCAGAGGTCGAAGTGCACCAGCACCGGAGTCCGCACCTCGCCCAGGGCCGGTGCCGCGGCAGCGACCACATCGCGGATCCGTTGCGCTGACACAGGAAGCGCAACCTGCCAGACGACCGCGTCCTGCAGCAGCGCCTCCATCATGGCGGCGAAGGCGGTCGGCCAGTCGGTCGCGTTTGGACGGTCGCCCGGGTAGCCGAAGAAGGTGCCGGTGATGGTGTGCACGCGGGCCAGCGCCGCACCCAGCTGCTCGCGCACTCCGGCGTGCTCCGGCTCGGGCAGCTTCGAAAGCGGTGTGCCCGCAAGCATGCTGGTGAACAGCCAATCATCGCCGTTAAACAGCACCCGCGGCACCGGCACCTCGGGCGCCTTCGCGGCAACCAGGCGAAAGTATTCGGCCTCCGACCTGATCATGTCGCGTTCATAGATGAGGATCGGCACCCCGGGCAGCGGCCCGACCTTGAGCACCGCCTCGCGCCCATCGACCAAGCCCACTTTCCAGACCGCGGCGAAGGTGCCGCCTTCCAGCGGGGCGGCCTGCGCGACCGGCAGCCCGAACGCCTCCTCGGCGAAGGCGGCTACCTGCGCAAGCGTCAGCTGGCGCTGAGTGGGGCTGGTCAAGGGGGTGCTCCGGATTTCTTAAATCGCCCACATGATGGCAAATGATGCGCCAACATGAGTTTCATGCGGATTAGGGTTCTAAGTGGGTTGACTCTCCTCGCGCTGATCTCGGCCTGCACCAGCGTTACCCCGAAAGCGGAGGTGCCCGAGCAGCCCGCGATCACCGTACCGCTCGCCGAGGTCGCCATGGATCCCGCCACCGAAACGGCGGGAGTGCCGATCAGCGCCGAGATCGGGCTCACGGTCAAGAACGGCACCCTCAAAACCGTCGCCCTCCACGACGCCGCCGGAAAGCCGGTCGCCGGGAATCTTCGCCAAGACCTTTCTTCGTGGGTACCAGATCTGCCGCTCGCGTTCAGCACCCGCTACACCGCGACCGCGGTCGTCGCCGGGCAGGACGGAAAAGAGGTCACCCAGACCAGTGCCTTCACCACCATGGCCGAGCCCGGACACCGCGTCGGCACCGGCCTTTATCTGTTCGACGGCAACGAATATGGCATCGCGATGCCGGTGGTGGTCGAGTTCACCGATGATGTGGAAGACAGTGCCCGCGCCTCGGTCGAGAAGCGGCTCTTCGTCACCACGGAACCGGAACAGAAGGGTGCCTGGACGTGGGTCGCCGCGCACCAGGTCGAGTACCGCGCGCCGGAGTACTGGCAGCCTGGTACCAAGATAACCGTGCGCGCGGCATTGGACGGCCAGCCGCTGGGCGGGGGGAAGTTCGGCGACACCGATCGGCGGGCCACCGCCACCATCGCCAAGAACCGGATAGAACTGTTCGTGGACAACGCCACCAAACAGCTGACGGTCAAGGAGAACGGCGCAGACATCCGCAGCATGCCGGTGAGCCTTGGCAAGCCCAGCACCCCGTCCTCCTCGGGCACAATGGTGATCATGGATAAGGCCGTGCACACGGTCTTCGACACCACCGGCGAACCGGGCGACCAATATCGCGCCGACATCTCCTACGCGCAGCGGATCACCTGGGGTGGCGAGTTCATCCACGCCGCTCCCTGGTCCGTGGGTGATCAGGGTTACAACAACGTCTCCCATGGCTGCATAAACATGTCTTGGGAGAACGCGGAGTGGCTGTTCGGCATCACCCATGTGGGCGACCCGGTCACAGTCCGTGGCACAGAAGTGGCATTGGCACGCGGCAACGGATTTACCGCCTGGAATGAGAGCTGGTCAGAGCATTTGAAGGGAAGCGCGTTGCCGCAGCGGTAATCGGCGGGCACGATAGTGGGACCACCCCTCGATTTTTCGGTGAGGAGATCATGCCCACCCGTCGTCATACGCTCGCCGCCATCGGCCTTGCAGGGGCCGGCCTGGCGGGAGTGGCAGCTTGTACCAACAAGCCGTCCTTCAATGCCGGGGATAAGAAGGATCCGCCACCCAAGGCCTCGGCGACGATCACCACTCCCGAGGCGGACGCGACCAACGTCTACGCCGGCGCGGAGTTCGTCTTCACCACCAAGGAAGCCAAAGAGAGCAAGTTCGAGCTGACCGACGCCAACGGCGCATCGATCGCCGGGGAGATGCACCCCGACGGCGCCGGCTGGATTCCAGCCAAGATGCTCACCTACGGAGCCGCTTACACGGCAACGCTTTCGGCCACCGGCGACGATGGCAAGACCGTCACCGCGACCACGAAGTTCACCGTGATGGCCAAGCCCACCAACGAGGTTCGCTTCACCAGCTTCCTGCCCGACAACAAGGAGATCGGCACCGGGATGCCGCTCATCTTCCAGATGAGCCGCGACATTCCCAAGGATGCCCGCGCCGGGGTGCAGCGGCGGCTCATGGTCAAGATTGAGCCTGAGGTCGAGGGAGTCTGGGCCTGGTACACGCCGCGTGAGTTGCACTGGCGCCCCAAGGAGTTCTGGAAGCCGGGCACCAAGATCTTCGTGGACGCCCGTGTGGGCGGCATACCCTGCGGCGACGGCTACTTCGGCGTGCGCAACGTCACCCTGACCACGACGGCCGCCAGGCAGCTCGTGATGTCGGTCGACGATGCGATCGCGCCCAAGGTGATGATCGTCACCAAGGACGGGCAGGAGATCCGGCGCATCAAGGTCAGCCTCGGCAAGCCCACCTGGCAGTCGTCCTCGGGCGTGATGGTGATCATCGAGAAGAAGGAACACACCATCTTCGACACCCGCAACGATCCGAACGCGCGGGAAAAATACGTCACGCCAGTCGACTACGCCCAGCGCATCACCTGGGGCGGCGAGCACATCCACTCCGCGCCGTGGTCAGTGGCCAGCCAGGGCATCCGCAACGTCTCGCACGGCTGCATCAACATGTCGGCCGACGACGCAAAGTGGCTCTTCGAGCAGACCATGGTTGGCGATCCGGTGATCACCGTGAACACCGGTCAGGCGCTCAAGTACGGCGACGGCTGGACCCACTGGACGAAGACCTTCGAGGAGTACGCCAAGGGGTCGGCAATCCCCTACACGCCGCCGGCGGCGGGCCCGAGCCCGACCGCCTCACCAACGGCTTAAACAGCAGACTTGGACCTCCCCCGCCAAGGGGGAGTCCAAGTCTGGGATTTGGGGTGATCGACGGGACTCGAACCCGCGACATCCCGGACCACAACCGGGTGCTCTACCAGCTGAGCTACGACCACCATGCACTTGCGCGCCCGCCAATGATAGCCACACCTTCTAGGTAGCTGTCGAGCGGGTAACCTCCGCTGCGATTCGCTTGGCTTCCTCGACATCCGGTCCGGGGAGCGGCACGAAGATCGTCTCGCGGTAATAGCGCAGCTCGCGGATGCTCTCCCGGATGTCGGCCAGGGCCCGGTGGGCGAGACCCTTCTCGGGCTGCCCGAAATACACCCGCGGGTACCAGCGACGGCACAGCTCCTTCACCGACGAAACGTCGATCATCCGATAGTGCAGGTGCGCGTCGAGCCGTGGCATGTCCCGAATGATGAAGCCGCGATCGGTGGCGATCGAGTTGCCGCACAGCGGCGCCGTCCGCGCCTCGGGGACGTAGCGGGTCACGTAGTCGAGAACCCTGTCCTCGGCTTCGGCCACGGTGACCGTGGATTTGCGGACCTCCTCGGTGAGCCCCGACTTCTCGTGCATCAGGCGCACGATGTCCACCATGCCCGCCAGCGCCGCCTCCTCGGCGTGGATCACGATGTCGACCCCGTCGCCCAGCACGTTGAGGTCAGGGTCGGTGACCAGGGCGGCTACCTCTATCAATGAGTCCCGTGCGGACAAACCCGTCATCTCACAGTCGATCCACACGAGTCGATCGGAGCCAATACTTCGAAGATCTGCCACCGCCACAGCCTACGACCTGGGGGCTGCATTAGGGTTTCGGCCATGCAGCGCAAGACCCGCTACGCCCTCTTTGCTCTCGTCGTCGCGGCCTCGGGCTGGGTGTTCTACTCGCTGTACAACACCGGTCATCACTTCTTCGACCTCAAGATCTACATGCGAGCGCTCGATTGGTGGACCTCGGGTCACGACCTCTACGACTATTCACAGCCCGACTTCCTGCAGAAGTATCTCTATTTCACTTACCCGCCCTTTGCCGCGCTGCTCCTGCTTCCGTTCTCGCTTCTGCCCCTCGGCCTGGTCGAAGTGCTCCTCACGATCGGCACCGTCGCGGCCACCATCGTCACCACGATCTGGATCTTCCGGGCGCTCAAACTCGACTTCAAATGGGTCATCTTCGCGATCCCGCTGATCCTCATCACCGAGCCGATGCGTGAGACCATCCCGCTTGGCCAGATCAACATGCTGCTGGTCCTGCTGGTCTTGATGGATCTGCTGGTCTTGCGCCCACGCGGGAGCCGGTGGATGGGCGTCGGGATCGGACTGGCCACGGCCATCAAGCTGCTGCCCGGGATCTTCATCCTGTATCTGCTGCTCACCCGCCAATGGCGCGCCGCGATCACCTCCATGGTCACCGCCGTCGCCGCCACTGTGATCACCGCCGTGGTCGCGCCCCGGGCCTCCTGGGACTTCTGGACCGCAGCTCTCTGGGACACGACCCGCGTCGGACGCACCGACATCACCGGCAACCAGTCACTGCTCGGCCTGCTACACCGCCTGGTCGCTCCGGCCGAACCCAATCGGGTGATTTGGGTGGCTCTGGCGCTAGCCGTCCTCGCCTTTGGACTCTGGCGCGCCGTCATCGCTCACCGCAACGGCAACGAGGTGGCCGCACTCGCCATCACCGGCCTGGTCGGCAGCCTGATCAGCCCCATCACCTGGCCACATCACCTCTACTGGTTCGTCCCCGCCCTGCTCGCTGCGCTCGCCGCCCGCGCCTGGCTGCTAGCCATCGCGGGCTACGCGGTCACCGTCTACGGCGTGGTCAGCGTCCACGACTACGGCGTCGCCGCCCAGCCCACCGACTCCGTCAAAGAGTTTCTGGCGCGCAACGCTTTTACCCTGCTCAGTCTTGCATTGATCGCTTTCGTGCCGATTCGCCATTATCCCACCACCCAACCTGATTAGACAGACTTGTCCGATCTGACATATTTATCTAATCTGGAGCAAGCCGCACGTCGTCCCCCGACGTAGGTGTGGAGACACCGTTCCCCCGGTGAGAGTGGCCTGTCGCGCGCGCGGCAGGCCACTCGCCGCTGAAATCTCATTTCTTGGCGTCGGCACGTAGTGGTCACTCGCACCTCCACTTCTGCCTCACTGCCCTAACGCAGAGATGCAGGTGCCACGGGAGCAGTAGGCAGAGGCGGCAGCAGCGCGGCGGGCAGCGGCGGAAGCGGCGATGTGCGCGGCACCTCCATCTCTGCGCCGCCTGTCTGGTGCAGAGATGGACATACCCGCTAAGAGTGGTCGTGCGCGGCGGGGCTTGGGGATGATCTAGCGGCTGCGGATCGACGGCGCGGCCGCCGGGGGTGAGTAGGCACGGAGGTGGCGTTGCCGCCGGGAGATACGGCGAGCGACCACGACGCAGCGGCGCAATGGGGTTATTGGGGTTTGGCGAAATGCAGCTGCATCCCTTCGGTGGGCATGGGGTTTTCAGCGTCGATGGTGGGGAGCTCTTGCGTGGGGATTTCCCGGGCGGACTCGGTCGTGGTTGGAGGTTCCGCAGGGGGCCAGGTCAGCTCGGGCTGGAAGGGCGGGGAGGGCTGGAAGGTGAATTGGGTCGGGAGCGAGGGTGGGGCGTCGGGGCTGATGGGGGTGGCGGTGTAGGCGGAAGGGGCGGGCGCGCCGCCGGCTACCGGGATACCTGCGGCGGAGGTGGGGGCAGGAATCGGGGTGATGGGCAGGTCGGAGGCGGGAAGAGCGGGACGGCGGAAGAGATGTGGGAGGGAGCGGGGGGCGGGCAGGGTGAAGCCGGCGCTGGCGGTGGGGGCGTCTACGACGTAGACGATTTCTCGGGGGCGCTGGGGCCAGGCCAGGGCGGCCAGGCCGAGGAGCAGCAGGACCGGGCCGAGGATGAGCAAGCCCCAGGTGGTGGAATTGAGCCAGCCGGCGGTGAGGGCCACGCTCAGGCGGATCGGGGCATCGCCGGGTGGGGCGACCACGATCAGGGCCAGATGGCGGTCGCGGTCGGTAGTGGGGGTCCAGCGCAGTTCGCCGGTGGCTGCGCGGAGCCAGAACTGCTGCGCTGAAGGTGGGGCAAGCTGGCCGCCGGTGGCGGCGGGCTGATCGCCAGAGGCGGCGGGCTGGTCGCCGGTGTTGGCGGTGGGCTGGTCGCTGGGGGCGGTGGGCTGGTCGCCGGTGTTGGCGGTGGGCTGATCGCTGGGGGCGGTGGGTTGTTGGCTGGGGGCGGCGATGGCGCGGGTCTGGATTGCCAGCGGGCCGCGGCCGAGGCTGACTCCGGAGATCTCGGTGTAGTTGACGCCGGTGAGGTAGGCGGCGAGATCGGCGGGGGTGGCCATGCCGACAAAGGAGCCGCTGTCGGCTGTGAGGCGAAGCTCGGTCTGGTCGGCGCGGGCGAAAGGTGCGTCGCGGCGGAGGACGGCGTCGACGTCGGGGACGACCACCACCCGGTTTTCGGCGGAGAGGGGGGCGAGGTCTGCTTTGAAGGCACCGTCGGGGCTGCGATGCTGCATCGTCCACCAGCCCACGGCGCCGGCCACCAGAACCGGCGTGGCGAGTAGCAACGTCAGAATCCCAAGAACCACCCGCAAAACGCGCATGCCCCGCCCTTCCCACCAAGACGTGTCCAACCAGGACAACGCAGCCCCCACACCCAGGATGCGGGTGTGAGGGCTGAAAGGCGTTGGCGTATTTAAGACCGGCGGGACCGGACAAGTGCAAGCCCGGCAAGGATCAGAGCGACAATGCCCACGCCGAGCCCCGCCCAGGCGAGCCCGTTGTTGGTGCCGGTGTTGTTGTCCGCCAAGGGAACCGATGATGGGCTGGCGGCGGGAACAAGGTTGAGGGCGGGAGCGGGATGTTCCGCACCCTCCTTGGGCGGGTCGATCCAGCGCACCACGGTGCCATCGGAATATGTCTGCAACGCCTTGAACAACACCTGATCCACGCCGGTCGGCATGGGGCCGGCCGAGATCGCGAACTCCTGGAACTCGCCCGGTTTGATGGCGGCGCCCGCGGACGCCGTCCAGGTGATGACCGAGACCTTGTCGCCGTTCTTGGTCACCGCGATGGTCCAGCCCGGTACCGGTTGCGTGGACACCGACTCGAGAGCCGCGTTCTCCGGCATCTGCACCTCGAGCTTGGTGGTGCTTGCCGTGTCGGACTCGGTCGGCACCCGGAAGGCGAGCCGGGCATAGCTGCCCTGCGTCGCCTGGCCGGGGTTGACCGTCACGTGCGCGGCGGCTGGCGTGGCGATCGCCAGCACGCCGATGGCGGCCAGCAGGATCGTCGCGACCTTTTTCATGATGTCCCCTTACTTGACCTGTACCGTGACGGCGACCGTGTCCTGGTCGAACTCTGTGAGGCGAAGCGTGAACCGGAACTCCCAGGCGCCCGCGGTGGGCAGCGTTATGGAACCGGTGGCGTGGTTGTCGGTGAGCTTGAGCGTCGGCACCTCGATCGGTTCCACGCCCGCCGCCGGCAGGGCCGCGGTCACCTTCCATTCCACTACCAGGACGGGTTTGCCGTCCGGGCCGTAGGCGAAGAGGTGCACCAGGTTGTTGCCGACCCGGGCCGGGTCGATCTCCACCTGAAGCTGATAGAGCGAGCTGTCAAGGGTTGCCGTGAAGTAGCCCGGTTGGGTGGGCGTCTGCGAGCTCACCTCGGCTGTGCGGGCCGGGGTGGTCTGGGTCAGCACCGCGGTCACGCCGAGCACCATGGCCGCGATGACCAGCTCCACGATGACGAGCCGGCGCAGCTTGCCGGTTTCCAGCCTTGGCACGAGCTTGCGCGAGAACCAGGCCGTGAGCAGAAGCAGGCTCACCAGTCCCAGCTTGACCACGAGCCAACGGCCGTAGGTGGTTTCCAGCAACGCGGACACCGTGCCGACTTCGATCAGGGCGGCCATGACGCCGGAGAGCAGCACGACGGAGACCGCGAACCCGGCCCAGCGCGACCACACCGGCAGGATCGCTTCGGCTTCCCGCTCGTCGGCTTGGCGCAACAGGAAAAGCGCGAGCATGACCAGCCCGCCGAGCCAGAACGCCGCCCCGCCAAGGTGAAGTGCGTCGGCGGCCATCGAGACCGCCGGGACCGGTGAGGCGGCCGGATGGCCGGCGGCCGAGTACGTCAGCGCGCCCAACACCGCGAGGATGAGCGCGAGGGCCCGGTCGGTCTTGCCGGAGGTGCCGTTGAGCATGGGCCGCAGCAGGATCGCGGCCACAGCGAGCACCGCGAGCCGAACCAGCATCGCGACGCCGTACCGGCTTTCCATCACGTCGGAGACCGCCGTGCCGTCGACCGAGAAGAGCGCGTTGCCGCTCGTATAGGGGATCTGCAGATAGAGCCCGGCGACTGTGGTGAGCCCCACGATCCCAAACCCGATCCACAGCACCCGTTTGGCGGGACGCCGCTCGAGCCGGGCCGGCCACAGCAGCGCAAGCACCCACGCGGCACCCACCAGGAGCACCAGGCCGAGATAGCCCAGGTATTTGTTGAACTTGATGAGGTTGCTGACCGCCGTGTTCTCGACCTCCTGCTGCGGCAGCTCGGCCGGGGTCGCCGACTGCTGTCCGTAGGAGTAGGTGAATCCGCCCGGTACCGGGTGGGAGTCGGCCGAGATGACCCGATAGCTGACCAGATACGTGCCGCGGGCCGGGTTGTCGGCCATGCCGATGCGCAGCACCCCACCCTCGACCGTGATCTTCCCGTTGTCGGCCCGTTTGCCGTCCGGCCCGATCACCCGGATCTTCTCGTTGACCGGGGTGATGGATTCGCTGAAGGTCAGCACGACCTGCTTGGGCGCTTCCTGAACCACGGAGTTGGCCACCGGGTTGGACTTGGTGAGCACGGCGTGCGCCTGGGCGGGCGAGGCCACCCCGAGTACGAGCAGCAGTCCACTTAGGACGATGAAACCCACACGCTTGATCATGCGACGGTCACCTGGCGCGGGGCGGAAGCGCGACCGGACGACACCCGTCGCGACAACGCGAGCAGCAATCCGGCTTGGGCCAGCGCGGCCACATGCGAGATTTCGTGCGCGACCAGTGTCGCGCCGGCCGCGATGTCGAAGGCGCTGGTCAGCGTGAGGCAGCCGGCCAGCACGAACGCGACCGGGACGAAGGCGCGGGCCCGTTCCGGCCACCAGGCCGCGAGCGCGAAGCCGACCGCGAGAGCGATGTCGAAGGACGCCGCCTCCCGGCTGGTGTGCAGATCCACCCCGGCCACGAGGAGACCCGGGATGGCCAGCGCCAGCTGGACCACGGCGGAGAGCCCGAGCGCGATCTGCAGGATCCGTTTGCGTCCGGCGAAGTCGGCTTGCCTCTGCTGCGCTACCGCGGCCAGGATCGGGGCGGTCAGGTCTGGTACCCCCATCGGCTGACGAATGATCAAGGTCACCTGTTCGGCGGCGGCCTGCCAGGCTCGGCAGTCCGCGCAGCCAGCTAGATGATCATCTAGGAGGGTGGCCTGGGTCAGGCCGGTGTCCTCAGCGTCCAGGCGAGCGGACAGCGCCGTGCGCATTTCCTCACAGCTCTGCGTCATGCGCGGGTAGTCGCTCGAAGAGGGCATCCAGTTCCCACGGTGTTGAACACGTAGGCTTGCTCACCGTGAACCCGCCGCCCGCCCTCGATGCGCCCACCCGCTGGGCCATCGCCGCGCGCGACGGCGACTCCGCAGCTCAGGTGGCTTTCGTGCGAGCCACCCAGGAAGAGGTGTGGCGTTTCGTAGCGGCGTTGGTCGATGTCAACGCCGCCGATGATCTCACCCAGGAAACCTATCTGCGGGCCTTTCGCGCGCTGCCCCGGTTCGAGGCGCGGTCCAGCGTGCGCACCTGGCTGCTCGGGATCGCCCGGCGCACCTGCGCGGACCATCTGCGAGCGGTGATCCGCAAACGCCGGCTCGAAGCCCGGCTGGCCACCGAGTCGCTGACCGAGTTGCCCCACCCCGATCCGTCCGGGCAGATCAGCGCTGCGGCCCTGCTCAACCGGCTTTCCGCGGCCAGACGTGAGGCTTTCGTGCTCACCCAGCTGCTCGGGCTGAGCTATGAGCAGGCGGCCGCGACCCTCGAGGTGCCGATCGGGACGATCCGATCCCGGGTGGCCCGCGCCCGAGCCGATCTTGTTGCCGACGTCGTTACGGCCTTAGCGGCATAAATCGGGCCGCGCGTCGTCGCGTTCGAGGGGCAAGGCGTGAGTAAGTGGGATCGGGCCCAACCCTGGGTCAGTCTGCTCGTCCGGCTCGGGTTGGCCGGGATCTTCCTGGTCGCCGGAACGCTCAAGATCAGCGATCTGGAGGCGAACAGCCGCTCGGTGGTCGCCTATGAGTTGCTTCCCAACACCGTCGCGGTGACGGTCGGGCGGGTTCAGCCCTTCTTGGAGATCGCGCTCGGGCTTCTGCTCCTGATCGGCCTGGCCACCTACATCGCCGCGTGGATCAGCGCCGCGGTGCTGGTGGTCTTCATCGCAGCCATCTCGTCGGCCTGGGGCCGCGGTCTCAACATCGATTGCGGGTGCTTCAGCAAGGGTGGGGTTTTGGCTGAAGGCGAGACTCCGAACTATCTGCCCAGCATTGCGTGGGATGTCCTTTATCTTGCTATGGCGATCTTTTTGATTGTGTACCCGATCAGCCGGTTCTCCCTCGACGGCTGGATCAATAGTCCGTCCATTGTGGATAGTGAGGGAAACGACAATGAATAAACGGGATCGGGACAAGACGTCTGCCGCCCGGATGGTTCGCGAGCAGCTTGCCGCCGAGAAGCGCCGCAAACGGATGATCTGGACCACAGTCTTCGTCGTCTTCGGCGTGGCCATAGTCGGGATGGTCGCCTGGATGCTGCTGCTCAGCCACGAGGCGAGCGAGGTGCACACCCCGGCCAACGCCAACGCCGAAGGCAACGCGATCGTCACCGGCTCGGGGCCGGTCGTGGTCGAGGACTACATCGACTTCATCTGCCCGCACTGCAAGACTTTTCACGATGAGACCAATGCGGCCATCAAACAGCTGGTCGCCGAAAACAAGATCACTTTGGTGCAGCATCCGGTGGCTTACCTGGACCGGTTCTCCAGCAACAAGTACTCCACCCGCGCCTCCGCCGCGTCGGCCTGCGCGGCGGACGGGGGCAAGTTCAACGAGTACGTCGACGTGCTCTTCGCCAACCAGCCCGCCGAGGGCGGCGACGGCCCCACCGACGCCCAGCTCATCGAGTTCGGCAAGGGCATCGGGCTCGGCGACGACTTCGAAGCGTGCGTCAAGAGCAAGCGATACGTCAGCTGGGCCGGCAAGGTCAGCGACGACGCCACTAAGGCGGGTGTGACCGGTACCCCCACGGTGTTCGTCAATGGCAAGAAGATTCAGGGCGGTTCGGCCGCCATCCTCGCCGCTGTGGCCGCGGCATCCGGCGGACCGGTGCCGACGCCGTCTGCGAGTTAGCATCAGCACTCATGCTGACGCGAAAGGTGGGTGCCACGCTGGCCGTGGCACTCACCCTGATCCTCTCCACCGCCTCCCCGGCCTTCGCCCATGGCGCAGACGCACCCGACGCGACCAACTACCGCAGCGCCATCACCAGCACCCCCGCGCTCGACGGGCTGGAAATCCGCACCATCGAGGCGGGCGCACGGCTTCAGCTGACCAACCGGACAGGGCGCAACATCGAGGTTCTCGGCTATCAGGGTGAGCCCTATCTCGAGATCCGGCCCGACGGTGTCTATGAGAACTTCCACTCCCCCGCCACGTACCTGAACATCACCATCGCGCACGTGGACCCGCCGGCCCACGCCGACCCGACCGTTCCGCCGGTCTGGAACAAGGTCTCCGACGAGCCGATGTACCGCTGGCACGACCAGCGCGCCCTGTGGACCTCACCGCAGCAGCCCGATGTCGTCCGGGCCGACCCCGGCCGGGAGCACCACCTGCGGGACTGGACCGTCCCGATGCGGGTGGACGCCACACCTCTTCAGCTCAAGGGAACCCTCGACTGGGTACCGCCGGGGGCCTCCTGGCTGTGGTGGCTCGCCGCCATCGGCGGTGGCGCGCTGCTGGCTCTGCTCGGCCTCACCGCCCGCCCCCGCGTCCCGCTGGCTCTGCTCGCCATCGCCGCTGGCGCGGTCGGCCTGGTCTACGCGGTCGGCCGGGAGCTCGACGCCGGGTATTCGTCGGCGCTGCCCATCCTCGGCCAGCTCTTCACCGCCCAGCTCTGGAACACGGTCACCTCGCTGGTCGCTATCGCGGCCGGCATCTATGCGCTGACCAAACCCAAGGGCGACGGCGATTTCGCGCTGGCCCTCGGCGGTGCGGCGGTGGGCCTGTTCGCCGGAATGACCAACGCGGCGGTCTTCCACCGTTCGATCACCCCGCTGCCCTGGGGCACCACCACCGCCCGGCTTCTGGTGGCCGCGGTAATAGCGCTCGGCGCCGGAGTGGCCGTGGCCGCGATGCTCCGCCTGCGCGGCACCGCCCCACCCCCATCAGAGCCCGCCGTCCTCACGGCCCTACCGCCAGCAGAGCCCGCCGTCCCCACCGCAGCCGAACCCCCGGCCGCATCCGCCCCGCCAGCCCCGCCCGCGTAGCCCGCGGCGCTGGCACAGCGGCGCGGGACCCCCGCCGCATCCGCCCTCGCCCGCGTAGCCCCCGGGCCGGCTCAGCGGCGTGGAACCCCCGGCCGCATCGGCCCCGTCAGCCCCGCCCGTGTTGCCCCCGGGCTGGCTAGCGGCGTGGGGACCCGCCGCTTCGGCCCCACCCGCATAGCCCCCGGCGCCGGCTCAGCGGCGGGGATCGATGTGGAGTTTCGGGGCGTGGCCCCACTGCGCCCGTCGGCGACCGGCGAGGACCTCGGCGACGTCGTCGAGGCCGACGGTGGCGGCTATGAGTGGATGCGGGTCTACCACGCCTGAGGCGTAGAGGTCGACGGCGCCGGCCAGGCCGCCCGATCCGCTGAGCACGCCCACGACGGTGACGTCCTTCAGCGCGATGGCGCGGGTATCGATCGTGCTCGGCTCACCGGACAGTCCAATGTAGACAACTCGGCGGCCGGGCTCGACCAGATCGAGCGCGAGCGCGGGCAGGGCGGGCGCGTTGGAGGCGTCGATGACCGCGTCCCAGCGCAGCGCGGGCAGGGTGTCGGCCGTCCACGTGTTCGGAAAGCCAAGGCCACGCGCGAAATCGAGGGCTGGACCGGGCAGACCGAGCAGATGGACTTCGGCGCCCTGCGCCCTGGCGAACTGGGCGGCCAGCAAACCGATGGTGCCCGGACCGAGCACCAGCAGCCGGTCACCGGCCGCGAGCGCAGCGGCGCGGACTGCCCGCAGAGCATTGCCGCCCGGCTCGACGAGCGCGCCCAGGGTGGCGTCGACGTTGTCCGGCAAGGTTTGCAGAGCACGAGCCGGGACGAGGAGCCGCTCGGCGAGCGCGCCGGGCCACCCGTTGCGGATGCCTGTCTCGAACCGGTCGGCACACAGATGCTGCCGGCCCGCGGCGCATCGCGGGCAATGGCCGCAGCCGAGCATGGTGTCGCCGGTGACCCGCTTTCCCAGCCACGCCGGATCGGCTCCGGCCCCCACCGAAGAGACGACACCGCACCACTCATGACCTATCCGGATCGGGTAAGCCGCTTGGCCCGTATGGAGATAGACCATCTCACCGGAGTAGAACTCCATGTCCGTGCCGCATACGCCGGCACGCTCCACATCAACGACCACTTCCCGCGCTCCCGGCACGGGCTCCTCGACCTGTTGCACCTCCGCGCGGCCCGGCCCGGTAATGACAAAGGCGCGCATCACTGGTGAACCGACCCCGCGACAGCGGCTCGGATCAGGTCAACGCCGGCGACCAGCTGGGTGAGCGGCGTGCGGTAGGCGGGCGCGGAGACGCTGACCGCTCCGGAGGGCATCGTGGGCGAGGTGAGAAAGGCCGGCACGGCAAGGCAAACGATGCCGGGCTCGTTCTCCTGATCGTCGACGCTGTAGCCGCGCTCGCGGATCGCTTGCAGCTCTTGGGCAAGCGCCCGCGCGGTGACGATGGTGTTTTCGGTGCGGCGCTCCAGCTCGCGTTCTCCTAGCCACCGGGCGACCGCGGCTTCGTCGGGCAGCAGATAGCTGAGCAACAGCTTGCCGACCGCGGTGCTGTGGGTGGGGTTGCGCCCGCCGATGGTGGAGGTCAGCCGCACCGCGCCGGTGGACGGATCCACCTTCGAGCGGTAGACAACGGTCGCGGCGTCGAGGACCGCATAGTGGGCGGACTCCCCGAAATGGTCTGCCAGCATGCGAAGGGCGGGCTGGACGCGGACATGGTCGGGTCGCGCTTCGTGATGGGCGAAGGCGAGCCGGAGGAACTCGTCGCCCAGCACATATCTTCCGCGGCCGTCGAGCGCGGCGAATCCGGCGCGGCGCAACGCGGCCAGCGCGCGGTGGGCGGTCGGCTTGGGGCTGTTGACGGCTCGGGCCAGCTCATCGAGGCCCACACCGTCGGAATGGCGCGCAAGCTCGGCGAGAACGGCCAGCACCCGGTCTGCGCCGACCAGGCTTTTGGCCTGTTCCCCGATCGTCTCGCTTGGAGTATCGTCCACGGTGTTTCGGATAGTAGACCCTCTTTCAAACTATTGGAAGAAGTGCCGATGACCGAGCTGCGCAGCGACGCCTGGTACGCCACTGGCGGCCGCAACGCCTACATCCATCGCGCCTGGATGCGCCGGGGCCTGCCCGACTCCGCTTTCCAGGGCCGGCCACAGATCGCGATCGCCAACACCGCCTCCGATCTGGCCCCGTGCAACAGCCACCTCAACGAGGTCGCCGAGCACGTCAAGCGCGGCGTTTGGGAGGCGGGCGGCGTCCCGCACAACCTGCCGGTGGTGTCCATCGGCGAGACCCAGGTGCGGCCGACCGCGATGCTGTGGCGCAACATGGCCGCGATGGCCATCGAGGAAATGTTGCGCGCCAACCCGATTGACGCGGTCGTCCTGCTCGGTGGCTGCGACAAGACCATCCCCTCGCTGCTGATGGCGGCCGCCTCGGTCGACCTGCCCGCACTGGTGGTGCCCGGTGGTCCCATGCTGACGGGCACCTTCCGGGGCGCGCCCTTGGGTTGCGGCACCGATGTTTGGCGGCTGTCCGAAGAGGTTCGGGCGGGAAGCCTGCCGGAGCAAGCGTTTCTGCAGTCCGATTCCTCGATGATCCGCAGCCGGGGTCACTGCAACACCATGGGCACCGCCTCCACGATGGGCCTGCTCGCCGAATCGCTTGGCATGACCTTGCCCGGAAGCTCTGGGATCCCCGCCGCGGACAGCCGGCTGCTGACCCGGGCCCACGAGGCCGGGCGAGTGATCGTCGATATGGTCGCCCGCGATCTGCGGCCGAGCCAGGTGATCACCACCGGGTCGTTCCACAACGCAATCGTGGCGCTCGCCGCGATCGGCGGCTCCACCAATGCGGTGGTGCATCTACTGGCCCTGGCCGGGCGGCTCAACGTGCCGCTGACGCTCGACGACTTCGATCGGGTCGGCGCAGACGTGCCGCTCCTGGTCGACCTGCAGCCCGCGGGCAGATTCCTCATGGAAGACCTTTACCGCGCGGGCGGGCTGGCGGCTGTGCTGCGCCAGGTTGTCGATCTGCTCGACCACGATGCGGTGACCGTGCTCGGCGCGCCATTGGTCGATTCGCTGGCCGACGCCGAGATCTGGGACAGGGAAGTGATCCGCCTTCGCGACGAGCCGCTGCAGCCGAAGGCGGGCATCGCGGTGCTGCGTGGCAACCTGGCCCCCAACGGCGCGATCATCAAGCCGGCCGCCGCTTCTGCGCACCTGCTGCGCCACCGCGGCCGTGCCGTGGTCTTCGACTCGATCGAAGACTTCCATGCCCGCATCGACGACCCCGACCTCGAGGTGGATGCCGACTCGGTGCTGGTGCTGCGCGGGTGCGGTCCCAAGGGCTATCCCGGCATGCCCGAGGTCTCCAATATGCCGCTACCCACCAAGCTGCTCAAACAGGGCGTGCGCGATGTGGTCCGGGTCTGCGATGGACGGATGAGCGGCACCGCCTATGGCACCGTGGTGCTGCATGTCGCGCCCGAGGCCGCCGCCGGGGGTCCGCTCGACAAGGTCCAAACCGGAGACTGGATCATTCTCGATGTCGGGGCCCGCCGTCTCGACATCGATCTGCCTCAGCAGGATCTCGATGCCCGTGAGCCGTCGCAGGCGATGCGCGACCGCTTGGCCACACCGCGCCGGGGCTGGGAATGGCTTTACGTCAACACGGTGATGGGGGCCGACACCGGCGCCGATTGCGACTTCCTCATCGGCTCCAGCGGCAACCGGGTCTCGCGCGAGTCGCATTGACCCAACCTCGGTGACCGCCCGGCCGTGTACCACACGAGAACGGGAGGTCCTGTGGATCCTTATGAGGGGTTCCGCGAATTCGTGCTGGCTCGCGGGCCGGCTCTGTCGCGGGCCGCGTACCTGCTGACCGGTAACCGGACCCAGGCCGAGGAACTGGTCCAGGCGGCGCTGGTGAAGGCCGCGGTGCGCTGGCGGCGCCTCTCTACCGGGGGCAATCCGGAGGCCTACGTCCGCAAGATCATGGTGAATGACCACATCAGCTGGTGGCGCAGGTTCGCCCGGCGCGAGCTGCCCGAGACCAGCGCCCGCGAGCAGGCCGTGCACGATCAGTCCGACCGCACTGCGCAGCGGATCGACCTCGCCGCCGCGCTGGCGAAGCTCCCGGCGCGACAGCGTGCGGTCATCGTGCTGCGGTTCTACCAGGATCTGTCCGAAGCGGAAACAGCCGCAGCCATGGGTTGCGCCGTCGGTACGGTGAAAAGCCAGACCTCCGACGCCTTGGCCAAGTTGCGCCGCCTCATCCACACCGGGGCGGACGAGACCGTGGAGGTCGGGAAATGAATCTGCATGAAGAGCTGGCCCAGCTGGCCAGGTCCGCTCCCCCGGTCGCCGAGGTCGACCTGCTCATCCGCCGGGCCCGTCACACCAAGGCAAAGCGCGCCATAGCCGCGCCACTGGCCGTCGTGCTCGTGACGCTGGTGGTCTTCCTGCCGAATTGGTCATCGCAGGGCGCGCAGCCGGTTCAGCCGACCGAAACCAGGTCGTTTCTCGTCTTGCGGAACGACGGGCCGATCGCCAGCTTCCCCGCGCTGAACGCCCTTTTGGTCAGCCGCGCCCTGGCCCTGGGCTTGATCAGCCCGCACGTTTCGCTCATAGATTCCCGAACTGTCGAGCTGAGCGTGACCGGGCTGCCCGCGGAGCGGTTGCTGCGAGCCGTCGCGCAGTCGCACCGCCTTCATGTACGCAAGGTGCTGAGCCTCACCGGCGGAAAGCCTGATGGCCCACTCAGGTTCGGGCCCGCCTCGACGCTCGATGCGGTCATCGCGAAGCTGGGTGAGGCCTATCAGGTGGCACTGAACATTCAGGATCCAAGCCACCTTGACGCCGGCGACGGCGCAAAACTGGCAGTCTTCGGCGAGCTCACCCCGGCGGAGGTGGAGGTGCTTCCGGCACAGATGCAGTTCAACGTGCCCGACGTGACGTGCGCTCAGCTGTTCGCTCGGCCGACCTCTCAAGGCACTCCACTCGACCAGCGATTCACGACCTGCCAGGGCGAGACCAAGTTCCTGCTCGATGGTGCCAAGCTGACCAATGACGACGTCGCTTCCGCGCAGGGCTCCGTCGATCAGAGCATTGGCACGGGGTTCGTCGACATGCAGCTCACGCCGGCGGGCCGGGTCAAGCTGACCGAGCTGAGCACTGAGGCCTACCAAAACTCCGGTCCCACCAAGTGCGACGCCAGCGCTCAAGGCGATCAGGAAAGATGCCTGATCGGGCTCTCGCTCGGGCCTCGCCTGCTCAGCGCTCCAGAGGTGCAGGGCATCCTGAGCTCTAATCTTCCGCTTTTCGCCGGCGGCAACGTCACCCGTGAGCAGATGATCGCGCTCGCCACGGCGGTCTCGGCCAAGGACGCCGCGCTTGCCTTGACCGTGGTCGAGGTGCGCGGGGGCGCCTAACGCGACACTGACAGCCGGGCGGTGTTCCGACCCGGGCCTGCTTCGATGTGCACCTCGTCGCACAGCTCTTGAACGATGTGCAGACCGCGACCCGCGTCGGGGTCGTCGGGCGCTGCCTGTGGGCCGATCGCCGGACGCGGCAGGCGGCCATGGTCGGTCACCTCGCAGGTGATGCTCTGCTCATCGGACCAGACGCGCAGCACTCCGCCGAGGCAGGTGTGCCGCAAGGTGTTGGTGACCAGTTCATTGACAGCCAGCTTGAGCCGGGCGCTCTGGTCGGCCGTGCTGCCTGCCAGCGCTGTCTGACGATCCAGGAACCGCCGCAACTGCGCTAGATCATCTGGGCTGGCGTAGGTCATCGCTGCGGTGTGTGGCATGCCCATCCCCTCCTTTGGTGTCGGAGTCCGAGCCTCCTTCCTGTTGTGCCCAGGATCCGCGGGTCTATTCGGGGTGCGGCGTGGCAATGTTGTGGGCATGGCCTCCAGTCGCGATGTCGGCCTCTTCGGGCCCGGTTCGGTGACCTGGCGTGTGCATGCCGAGCCGGTGCTGATGGTGGCCGGCCTCAGATCGCTTTTTCTGCAATCGCTGCACCCCCGCGCGGTCGCCGGCGTGGTGCAGAATTCCGGCTACCAAGCAGATCCTTGGGGCCGTTTATTGCGTACGATTAACTACGTTGCAACAGTGGTCTACGGCACCACGGCACAGGCACGCGCGGCCGGACGCCGGGTCAGGTCCATCCATGCCGCACTGACCGCCACCGATCCACGCACCGGCGAGCTGTTCCGCATCGACGAGCCTGACCTTTTGCGATGGGTCCACGTCACCGAGGTGGAATCATTCCTCGACACCGCGAAGCGGGCCGGTGTGGCGCTTACCGAGTCCGAAGTGGACGGTTACTACACCGAGCAGCTGCGAGCGGCCGAGCTGGTCGGCCTGGACCCCTCATCGGTGCCGGCGACCGCCGCCGAGGTCGACGCCTACTACCGACACGTCCGGCCGGAGCTGGCGATGACCGCTGACGCGGCCAAAACGCTCGCCTTCCTCGCTGTTCCGCCACTGCCGTGGCGACTCGGGCTCACCCCTGCCCGTCTGATCTACACCGGTGTCGCCGCCACCTCTTTCGGTCTGCAGCCGCCGTGGGCGCGCCGCCTTTACGGCCTGCCCGGCCTTCCAAGCACCGATCTTTCGGCCTCCCTCTCCGCCCGTGCCCTGCGCACGTTGCTCAACGCGTTGCCCCGTCGCTACTTCGAAGGCCCGATCTACAAGTCGGCCATGGCCAGAGCCGGGCGGGCCGCGTCGATTGACAGCTCAGGCACAGCTAGCGCATAGGCTGCGGCTACCCCCGGCAAATACGGTCGCCCACATCAGGCACCGACGATGGTTGGGGAGCGAAAGAAATGGAACACGACCACGAGGGCCAGCGCGTCAGCCGGAGAACACTCGTCCGCGGACTGAGCCTGCTGAGCCTGGGCGGTGTGCTGGCGGCCTGCGCCAAGGAAACCGAGGGCACACCCACCGCGACAGCGCCAGCCACCGGGACGACCGGCTCGGACCTGTTCGCCGGTCTCGCCGCGTGCGCGCTGACGCTGGAAACCACCCAGGGTCCCTACTATTTCGACGCGGACAAGGTGCGCAGCGACATCCGCGAAGACCGAGCGGGCAAACGTTTGCGGGTGGCCATCAAGGTCCAGGACAGCGAAACCTGTGCCCCGGTACCAAATGCGGTGGTAGAAATCTGGCATTGTGACGCCGACGGTCTCTACTCGGGCGCCGAAGCGCAATCCACCGGCGGCGGGGGCGGCCCGGGCGGCGGCGCCCCTCCCGGCGGCGGCGGGCCTGGCGGCACCCCGCCCAGCGGCGGGCCGGGCCCGGGCGGCGGCAACGGCGGCATAGCCGATCTCGTGCCCACCGACGACAAGCGTTACCTACGCGGGGCTCAGGTCACCAACGGGGAAGGCGTGGTCGAATTCACCACCGTCTGGCCCGGCTGGTACCGGGGGCGGACAGTGCACATCCACGCCATGGTTCACGTGAGCAACAATCGCGTCCTCACCACCCAGATGATGTTCGACGAAGCGCTCAACACGAAGGTCTTCGCCGACAAGCCCTACTCGGCCCACACCGGCCGGGACACCTTCAACAACAACGACTCCATCTTCAAGGACAGCATGCTGGCGAAGGTCACCGAGGACGGCGACGGTTACCTGAGCGCGATGGTCTTCGGCGCCGACTCGGACAAGGACGGCGCCTGACCCGACACACCAGCGTGGCCCCGGGCGCGATGCCCGGAGCCACGCTGTCCCCCGATAGGTCAATCAGCTCAGCTTCGAATAGAACTGCTGGATATCCGCGATCAGCAGGTCGGTCGCCTCGTGGGCGGCGTAGTGGCCACCGGCATCGTTGCCGCCCGGCGTCTTCAGGCCGGGATCGTAGGAGTTCCAGCTGACGATGTTGCTGTGATCGCGCTCGGCGAACCGGCGGATCGATTGGAAGTCGCCGGAGAACATCGCCAGCCCGGTGGCCACCGTCGTCGGCTCGGTCGGGTGTTGCTCAGCGTGCGCGTCCTCGTAGTAGAAGCGCGTCGAGGAGCCGGCCGTGCCGGTGAACCAATAGATGGCCACATTGGCGAGGATGAAATCCTTGTCCAGGCTTTCGCCGAGCAGCTGCGAATTCCAGGCGAGCAGGCCGATCGGCGAGTCGGCCAGCGCGAAGGCAAGCGTCTGCGGCTGCTGGCTGTGCAATTGGTTGAACGACATCTTGTTCTCGTAGAACCACTGCAGCTTGCCCAGCGCCGCCATGTCGGCCTCGGAGAGCCCTTCGAACTCCGAAGGATCGCCGGTCGGGAACGAGAACAGCTGCGTGACGTGGACGCCGATCACGTGCTCAGGATCGATGCGGCCGATCTCGGGCGCGATCATCGAACCGGCGTCGTTTCCCACCGCTCCATAGCGCTCATAACCCAGGCGGCTCATCAGCTCGGCCCAGGCGCGGGCGGTGCGGTACTTGTTCCAGCCCTTGCTCTTGGTCGGCCCGGAGAACCCGAAGCCTGGCAACGATGGAATCACCACGTGGAAGGCGGGCGCCTGCGGCGAGGCGGGCTCGGTCAGCGGCTCGATCGCCCGCAGGTACTCCACCACGGAGCCGGGCCAGCCGTGCGTGAGGATCAGCGGCGTGGCATCGGGCCGAGCGGACCGCACGTGGATGAAGTGGATGTCTTCGCCCTCGATCTCGGTGACGAACTGCGGGTAGGCGTTGAGCTTCGCCTCGAACGCGCGCCAATCGAAGCCGTCAAGCCAATACGCCGCAAGCTCTTTGACGCGCTCGTTGGTCACCCCATAGGCGTCACCCACGCCCGGCAACTCGTTGGGCCAGATCACTCGGCTGAGCCGCTGGTTGAGGTCGTCGATGGCAGCTTGCTCGACCCGAACGGTGAAGGGGCGGATTTCGTTAGACATCGGAGTTCTCCCTCGTGAATTTCAAACGGAGTGTTTCGCTCCGTTTCAACTTAACAGAGCGGAGCACTCCGCTCCAAGTGTTACGCTCAAAAACATGGAAAAACTTCCTGGGCGGCGCGGACAGGCCGTCCGAAACGACGCGATCATCCTCGAAGCGGCACGAAACGTCTTCCTCGAAGATCCGTCCGCGCCCATCGCCGCGGTCGCCGAACGCGCCGGCGTCGGCTTCAGCGCCCTCTATCGCCGCTACGCCGGCAAGGAGCAGCTATTGCGCCAGCTGTGCCATGACGGGCTGAAAAGGTTCATTGCCGAAGCCGACACCGGGCTGGCCGACAGCGACGGATGGCGCGGCCTCACCGGCTTCATCGAGCGCATAGTCGACGCCGACGTGCACTCCCTCACCGTCAAGCTCGCCGGAACCTTCACCCCCACCCCCGAGATGAACGAGGATGCCAAGCGCGCCAACAAGCTTGCGGTCACGCTGGTGAAGCGCGCCCACGAAAGCGGCCGGCTGCGCTCAGACGTCGTCCCCGACGATCTTGATCTCCTGCTTGAGGGGTGCGCCGCGATCCGCCTCCCCGACCCGGACCGCACCCGCCAACTCCGCAAGCGCTATCTCGCGCTGCTGATCAGAGGCCTGTCGGCCGACGACGCCAAACAGGAGCCCCTTCCGGGCCCAGCCCCGGACGCGCAGGAGCTGAACTGGCGCTGGACCCGCCGGCCCCAGGCGGGGACGGCGAAGCCGTAGCTCCAGCCGATGCCTGACCTGCCAGCCTCAGACTGGGACGGCGAAACCGTAGGGAAGCTCCAGCCGATGCTTGGCGAGCAGCTGGGTGTCGGCGAGGATCTCCAGGATTGGCCCGTCGGCGACGATGCGGCCCTCGTCGAGCACGACCGCGCGCTGACAAAGCTGTGCCGCGTAGGGCAGATCGTGGGTCACCATGAGCATGGTCACCGGCAGGCTCAGCAGGATCTCGGCCAGCTCCCGGCGGGCCTGCGGGTCTAGGTTGGACGACGGCTCGTCGAGCACGAGCAGCTCCGGCTTCATCGCCAGGACCGTCGCCACCGCGACCCGGCGTCGCTGCCCGAGCGAAAGATGGTGGGGCGCACGGTGTTTCACGTCGCTCATGCCCACCGCGGCCAGCGCCTCGTCCACCGCGGCGGCCAGCTCCTCGCCGCGCAGACCGAGGTTGGCCGGGCCGAAGGCGACATCTTCTCCCACCGTCGGGAGGAACAGCTGATCGTCGGGATCCTGGAAGACGAGACCGACCCGGCGGCGGATCTCGGCCAGGCCCGCCCGGTCTTTCGGCTCGATCTTCTTACCGCCCACCGCGACAGTGCCCCTGACACCGCGCATGTTCGCGGCTGAAGCCGGGGGCAGGATGCCGTTGAGGTGGAGGACGAGCGTGGTCTTCCCGGCACCGTTGGGGCCGAGGAGCGCGACCCGCTCCCCCGCCCCGATGTGCAGATCCACGCCTTGCAGCGCTTCATGTCCGTCGGGGTAGGAGTAGTGAAGGTCACTGATTTCGAGCGCTTTCACTGGAGCCCCCAAAGGATGAGAAACGCTAAGGCCACGGCGGGTAGTAGTGCGACTGTCATCCATTGCCTGGTATTGGCGACGTTGTCGGCCTGCAAAGCGGCGGGTAGACGGCCGGTGTATCCGCGCGAGCGCATTGCCAGGTAGACCCGCTCGCCTCGCTCGAAAGCACGCAGGAACAGCGTGCCCAAACCAGTGGCGAAACCCTTGACCTGCCAGAGGAAACGGGGATCGTCCAACCTGGACATTCTGGCGATGCGCATCCGTCGCGCCTCATCGGCGAGGACTTCGAGGTAGCGCAGCATGAACATGGCTATCTGGGTGATCGCCTGCGGCAGCCGCAACCGATCGAGGCCCGTCATGATGTCGCGGGCCGGGGTGGTCGCGGCCAGCAGCAGCGCGATGAGCACGCCCAGGGTGCCTTTGACGAGAATGTTCCAGCCGCCCCACAGGCCCTCCTGCGCCACCTGAAGGCCAAGGACGGAGACCTTGGGTCCGGCCGCGAAGAACGGCAGCAGCAGGGCGGTGGCCACGAACGGGATCTCGATCAGGCTTCGCTTGGCCAGCCATAGCGCCGGAACCCGCGCCAGCACCGCGATCGCGGCTATCAGCACGGCATACGCGCCGAAGGCGAGAAGGCCTTCGCGCGGCGTGGCCACCACGATGATCGTGAAGGCCAGCGCCGCGGCTATCTTCGTCTCGGGTGCCAGGTGGTGCACAGCGGAGTGCTGGTGCACGTACATGGCGTGCGCATGCCCTGCCCCCATCAGACTCGCGCCTTCCTTCGTCGCCGCACGATCTGGAAGATCGCCAGACCGACGGCGAAGGTCACCGCGACCCCGATGATGCCCGCGATGCCCGTGGTGCCCTCGACGCCGTTGATGCCGTAGTCGGCGAGCAGGCCGCCGGACAGCTCGTGCTCGCCCTGGCTCTGCGCGATGCAGCTGCCGCCGGTGATCTCCCCCGCCGCGTTGACGGTGCAGCCGCGCAGGGTGGTCGCGTCGAGACCGTCGGGCGCGCTGGAAGCGAAGTAGCTGACGCCGCCCGCCAGCACCGCCGCCGTGAGCAGGCCCGCCACCACCAGGCGCTTCGGGCTGGCCTGAGCGTGACCGTCGAGCCTTTCGCCGCGCAGGGCGTAGACCAGGTCGGGGCGCACCTTGGCGACCGCCACCACCGCAAGCGCGGCGATCGTGCCCTCACCCAGGCCGATGAGCGCGTGCACCCCGCCCATCACGGCCGAGATCTCGCCAAAGCCGATGGTCAGCGGCACCTCTCCGCCCAGCGCGTATTGCAGGACAAAGCCTTGCGACGCGATCACGACGCTGACGACCGAGGCGGCGAACACCGCCGCGCCAACGCCAAAAGCACTGCGCGGCAACAGCTTCATCAGCCCGACCACCACAAGGTAGCCAACCGCGGTGCCCAGCAGAGCCATGTTGGTGATGTTAAGACCGAGGGCCGACAATCCGCCGTCGGCGAAGATCAGCGCTTGGACGATCAGGACCACCGAGACGCAGAGCGCGCCCACCCATGGCCCGACCAAGGTCGCCGCCAGCGCACCGCCCAGCAGGTGACCGCTGACCCCGGGCAGAACGGGAAAATTCAGCATCTGGACGGCGAAGATGAAGGCCGCCACCAATCCGGCCATCGGCGCTAGTCGATCAGAAAGATCCTGTCGCGAGCGGTTCAAACAGAGCGCTAGCAGGGCAACTGCGACTCCCGCATAGGCCAGCGACACCGGCCCGTTGATGATTCCGTTGCTGATATGCATGGCGACGTTCACCCGGCCATCATTGCCTTACTGCACATAACTTGCAACAAGGTTTGAGTAAGGTCGAGAAGTATGAGGCTTGAACCTGGGGCAAAGGCCCCAACCTGGAAACTCCCCACCGCAGAAGGCACCAAGCTCGGCCTTGCCGATCTCAAGGGCAAGAAGGTCATCCTTTACGCCTATCCGGCCGCCATGACGCCGGGCTGCACCACCCAGGCCTGCGACTTTCGAGATTCCCTCGCCTCGCTGACCGCCGCCGGGTACGCCGTGGTGGGCATCTCTCCCGACAAGCCGGAAAAGCTGGCAAAATTTGTGGAGCGCGATGCGATCACCTTCCCGCTCGTCTCCGACGAGGACAAAAGCGTGCTCACGGCCTATGGCGCCTACGGCGAGAAGAAGAACTACGGCAAGACCGTGATGGGCGTCATACGATCCACTTTCGTCATCGACGAAACCGGAAAAATCGAACACGCCTTCTACAACGTCAAGGCCACCGGGCACGTCGCCAAGCTCCGGCGCGACCTCGGCCTCGACTGAGCAGGGTTGGCCGCTGGGCCGGGTTCATGATCCCCGGCCCAGGCTTTAGACTTCATGGCGTTGCGGGAGTGGCGGAATGGCAGACGCGCCAGACTTAGGATCTGGTGCCTTCGGGCGTGGGGGTTCAAGTCCCCCCTCCCGCACTAAAAAATTTTGATCATGGTGTCCACAAGCGGGGCACCGGCACACGGGCCCAGTCGAGGTCCGAGCCCAGGTAGAAACTCGGGTAGGCCGGCTGGTTGTAGGCGGTCTGCTGGCGTGCCACCTCCACCCGGTACTGGGGGTCGTGCATCAGCGTGTAGAGCTTGCGGTCGGTGAGCTCCGTGCTCAGATAGATGCGGATAGCGGTGCTGTCCACGGTGCGCAGCAACAGTTCCTCGCGCCAATCACCGAAGATGTCCGCCACGAGCGAGGGGTTGCCCTTCGTGAAGTTGTTGGCCAGCGTGCCTTCTGCGGTGAGCAGAGTCCCGCGGAGCCAGTCTTCGATTCGGGGGGTTTCCACCACGGTGGCGGCTGCGCCATTGACGACCTGGGTGGTCATGTCGGCGGCCCAGCGGATGCTCTGGTTGGTGCCGGGAATGGTGGTGCCGAGCGACCTTCCGTCGGCGGTCCACAGGCCCAAGCCGGTGACTGCCCACGCTTCCAGCCCCGGCTCGCCGGGCAGAATATCGCCGACCATGCCTCGTCCGGTGTCGCGGCCGCTGTACCCGCCGAACAAGACTTCACCGGTACGGGCATCGCGCATCGCATGGCCGTAGGGCGCGAAGGTGCCACCCTCATGCACCATGTAGATCTCGAGGCCGGGACGGTTGGGGTCGATGTCACCGACATGCAACGCGTCGCCGTGCCCGACCCGGGCCATGGTTCCGGGCTGGGCGCTTTGCGGTGGCATCAGAGCGAACGAGCTGTAGAGCAGGCTTCCGTCGTTGTCGATGGTCGCCCCGCCGTAGACGATTTCCTGTTTACCGTCGGCGTCCACATCCGCCACGCTCATGGAGTGCGCGCCCTGCGTGGTGATGGTCCCGAACTGCGGGTCGGTGCCGTTGCGGCCGTGCGGGCCGTCGTTGAACGGGTTCGTCATCGGCGTCCAGCCGCTGTCGACGAACCACTGTTCCTGCAGCCGCCTGCCGTCCCAGCGATAGGCGATCAGGGTGGTGCGCGTGTAGTAGCCGCGGGCGAAAACCGCTGACGGGCGGCGGCCATCCAAATAGGCCACAGCGGCCAGGAACCGGTCCACCCGGTTACCCGGCTCGATGCGCGACAGCGCATAGTCTCCCCACATCAGCCCGTCGTCCTCGCGACCCGGCTTGTAGGGGATGGTCTGCAGCTCCCTGCCGCTGCGCCCGTCGAAAACGGTCAGATACTCCGGCCCGTCCACGATGAAGCCCTCGAACAGCCGCAAGGCATTGCGGGCGCTACGGCTGGGCGCGTAGACATCGATGAAGTAGTCCACGAGAGCAGTCGCGTCCGCTTCCGACAGCGGATAGGAGTATTGAGGCGCGATGCCGAAGGCCTGCTCCAGCGTCGCGGGCCAGTGCCCCGCAACGACTTCCGGGTGCGCCTGCCAGCCGCGGAACATCTCGACGAGATGTGCGTGGTAGCCGGACCGGCTGAGGCGATAGTCATCGGTGTGCGAGAAACCGGCCTGCACGTCCTCTTTCGGCATCGTGATGTACTTCTCGGAGACGATGCCGCCTTCCCTGTCATATCTGATTATCTTGGTACCGGGTGCGGTCTTGAACATCATCTCGCTGCGCCCGTCCCCGTCGAAGTCGTAGACGAGGAACTGCGTGTAGTGGGCTCCGGCGCGCACGTTGACGCCGAGGTCGATGCGGTGCAGCAGGGTGCCGTCGAGGCGGTAGGTGTCGATGAAGACCGGCCCGGTGTAGCCGACCTGGGACACGTCCTTGGAGTTGGACGGATCCCATTTGACGATGTACTCGTACTGGCCGTCGCCGTCGACGTCGCCAACGCTCATGTCGTTGGCGGAGTAGGTGTAGGCCTCACCAACCGGGGTCACCCCGTCCGGTGGCTTGCGCAACGGCAGATCGTAGTGGTCCGCCGGCCAGGGTGAGACCTTGGCGCTGGAGTGCGAGCCGCCGCCCTTGCCGACCGGGACGACGCGGTAACGCGCGCCGGGAACGCTTGCTGTGTCGAGATAGTTGGTGCTGTCGGTGACGGTCGCGATGCGCTGGTCGTTGCGGTAGACGTGAAAGGCCGGTCCGGCCATGCCGGTGCCGGTGTGGCCGCTGACTTCGTTGCCAAGCAGCCGCCAGCTGAGGAAGACCCCTTGGGCCGTGGTCGCGGCGACGAGCCCGCGATCGAGACGCTCAAGCTGGATCACGTCGGGATGGTGGTGGGCCGGCTCGGCATAGGCGGCGGTCGGGTTGATGGCGACGAGCACAGCTATCCACATGCTCGCCAGGTGTCGATGTTTCATTCAGACTCCATAGAGCTATTGAAACGTTTCAACGTTTGATTCTACCGGCATCCCGCCCAAATCAGAAGACTCCGGCCGAGCATGGCATCCATAAACATGTATGGCCGGAGCGGCGCGACCGAATCGGTCTATGTGGACAATCACCCCACACGTGGGCGTGTCCGGTCTGGACTTGATCGTCGTGGTGCGCAGCGATCCTCGGCGTGAAATCGTATGCCTGCATTAAGGTGCTAGCCTTGCCTCGATGCGTGACAACCAATCGCCCCCCGACAAGCGGCCCGTGCCGACCATGCGCGATATCGCGGCGGTCGCGGCGGTGTCGCAGAGCACGGTGTCGCGCGTGCTCAGCGGCGTGGCGACCACCGTCCCCATCGCGCCGCAAACCCGGCAGCGGGTGCTGGAAACCGCCCAAGCCCTCGGTTACCGCCCGAATCCGTTGGCGCGCGGGTTGCGCGGCGCGTCCACCAACCTGATCGGGGCCGTGGTGCGCGACTTCAGCGACCCCTTCTTCGCCGGGGCGATCGAGGCGCTGGTGGCCGAGTCCATGGCGCGCGGCTACAACGTGGTGCTGAGCCACGCCCCGGGCCGCAAGGAAGATGTGGTGTCGCTGACCGCCGCCCTGGAGACCCGGCACACCGATGCCGTTGTCCTGCTTGGCGATATGCAGGAGCATCCGCAGCTGCTGGCAGACCTGCGTCACTCGATGGTGCCGGTCGTGGCGCTCTGGCCGGGGACGAGCCCACGGGAGTTTCCGACCGTCGATGCCGACGACCGGGCCGGCATCTGGGCCGGGCTGGGGCACCTGGAATCGTTGGGGCACCGCCGCATCGCCTTCGTCAGCGGCGAGCTGCCCGGCGGCTATCGGGTGCGGGAGAACGCCTACCTCGACTTCATGCGCGACCGATTCGGAGCTGTCCCACCGGGATATCTGGAGCACTGCCCGAACACGCTCGCCGGCGGCGACGCGGCGCTGCGGCGGCTGATGGAGATCCCGCAGCCGCCGACCGCGGTCGTCACCTCCACCGACCTGGTCGCCGTCGGGGTGCTGCACGCCGCGCACAGCCTCGGCGCCACCGTCCCCGAGAAGCTTTCGGTGGTGGGTTTCGACGACATTCTCATCGCCGCCCACACGGTGCCGGCGCTGACCACACTGCGCATGCCGATCTCCGAGATCGTCGGCCACGCCGTCGCCCACGCGGTTGCCTTGGCCCGTGACTCCGTTGGCGCGGCGCGCCAGCCGACCCTTGAGGTCTTTGAACCCTCGCTCATCGTCCGTGACTCGACGGCGCCGCCGCCGCGCTGAGGAAAGTCATCGCGGGATCCATACCCGCATCGCGTCCACCTTCCGGTTGGCCCAAGCGAAATAAGGGATGGCCCCCGCTTCGAGATGGCCGCCGCCGCCCGCGTCGATGACCGGAAGACTGATCCCTGTCACCGATGGCGCGATGTCTGGGCGAGCCAGCTCGACAGGCTCGCGTTCACTGTCGAACTTCAGATCCTCCAGCTGCGTGCCGCCGGGGATGTCGGCGGATTCGACGCAGTAGACCAGCGGCCCGCGTTCCAGGGCGACACATCCGCGCACGGCGTCGACCCGCCGGTCGGGCTCGGTGACGCGAATCGACAGGTCGAGGTCGAGGACCACGGTGTCGCCCGCCTGCCACCTCTGCGTGTAGAGCGCGACCGGCTGGGTTTGCGGCGAGCGGCTCCACTGCGGCAACCGCAGCGAAAGCACCCACGGCTCTTCCGGCGATTGAACTACCCGGACGGTGACCTGCCCCTGCCAGGGATAGCCGGTCTGGACTTCCAGCTCTACCGTGCCCACGGCGAGATCGGCGCGGATGGTGGCGTTGGCGTATTGGTGGATCTGAACCCCGGCGGCATCGCTGGTGGCGAGGAACTGGTGCCACGAGCTGAGCAGCCGCATGAGGTTGGGCGGGCAGCAGGCGCACGCGTACCAGGGCGCGCGCTCCGCGTCACCGGGCCGCCCGGCGCGGTGGGTGCGGCGCTGCAAGGGATTGGTGTAGAAGAATTCGTCACCGGTCAGCGAGATCCCGGACAGGACCCCGTTGAACATGGCCCGCTCGATGGCGTCGGCGTAGCCGGAGTCGCCGGTCGCCAGCAACAGCCGCCATGCCAGCATGACACTCGCGATGGCCGCACACGTTTCGGTGTAGGCGCGGTCCGGCGGAAGCTCATAGGCATCGCCAAAGGCTTCGTCACGGTGTCGGCTGCCCATGCCGCCGGTGAGGTAGGTCTTGGTCGCCATCAGATCGCTCCAGCGCCGCCGCACCGCAGCCAGCAGCTCCCGATCGCCCGACTCCACCGCGACGTCGACCGCCCCGCAGTCCAGATAGAGCTGTCGAACGGCATGACCCGCAACGGTTTGGGCCACGTTGACCGGCTCGTGGTCCTGCCAGTACTCCGGCCCGAATCGCCCGGGGCCGATCAGCCCGTGGCCGCGCAGGCTGAGCATCCGCTCAGCAAGACGCAAGTAGCGTTTGTCGCCGGTGACCCGGGTCAGCTCGACCAACGCCATCTCTATGCACGGATGCCCGTCCACGCCGGGGCGTCCGGACGGGCCGAACTCGCGGTCGATGTGGTCGCACGCGGCCACCGCGATGGCGAGCAACCGGTCGTCGCCCAGGCTGCGGTGCCAGGCGACCGCCGCTTGCGTCAGGTGGCCCACGCAGTAGAACTCGTGCCCCCAAGCCAGATCGCGGTAGGGGGCCCCGCCACGTACCACCTGGACGAAGCTGTTGATGTAACCGTCGGGACGCTGAGCGGCGGCCACCACGGCGATCGCCTCGTCCGCGGCGGCGGCCAGCGCCGGATCGTGGCCGCGGCCGAGCTCCCAGCCCACCGCCTCAAGCCACTTGTAGACGTCGGAGTCGAGGAACGGCAACGTGGTTCCGCCGGAGTCGGCCTCCGCCTGGTACTGGCCCTGGCCGCCCGCGGCGAGCCGCAGATTGCCGAGCGATCCGCTCTGCTGGAGCTGCTCGAAGCCGTGCAGAATGGTGCTGCGACGGTTGATCAGCTGCCGCTCGGCCCAGAACCCGCCGACGATTTCCACATTGGACGCAGTGATCGGCCGCAGCGCGGTTTGCGCCGCCGGCGAAGGCCACACGTTACCGATGCTCATTTCACGGCTCCGCTCATCAAGCCAGACACGTAGTACCTCTGGAGAAGCAAATAGACAAGGACGCACGGGATGATCGAGATGGTGATCCCGGCCTGCAGCATTCCCCAGTCGGTACCGCCAAGGCTGGTCTCGGTCCGGGAGGTGGCCAGGATCAGGGGCAGCGTGAACTTCGAGCTTCGGCTCATCAGGACCAGCGCGCCGAGAAACTCGTTCCACGACATGATGAAGCTGAACAGGGCGACGGTGACGATGGCCGGCACCGTCGACGGGATGAATATCCAGCGCAGTGCCTGAAATGAGGTAGCACCGTCCACAATGGCCGCCTCCTCCAGCTCCGGCGGCACCGCGTTGAAGCTGTTGCGCAGGATGTAGAGGCTGAACGGCAGCTGGATCGCGGTGTGCAGGATGGCCAGACCGAGCAGCGAATTGGTCAGCCCCATCTTGGCGAACATGAGGAACATCGGGGTCAGCAGCGCCTGGTAGGGAATGATGAGCGCGAGCAGCAGGACGACGAAGATGACTTCCTTGCCCGGAATGGGAAAGCGGGCGAGCGCATAGGCGGCGGGCACGGTCAGCAGGAGGGTCAGGCCGATCGCCAGCAGGGCGGTGCCAAAGCTGTTGGCCAGATAGGCGGGCAGCCCCTGCTGATAGGTCCAAAGGCGCTCATAGCTGTCGAAGCTGAACCGGTGCGGCAGGTAGGTGGGAGGCGAGGCGGCTGCCTCCACGGTCGGCTTGAGCGAGGCCAGGACAGACATCAGCAACGGCAGCAACATGACCGTGCAAATGATGATGCAGATCGCGCCGACCAGGTAACGGCTTCGCCCGGTGCCTGTGCGCACGGCGCTCATGCATGGCTCCGGCGGGTGAGCAGCAACTGGAATACCGTGAACACCAGGATGAAGGCCGCGAGAATCATCGACAGAGCCGCTCCATAGCCGAGCTTGAGGTAGGGGAACGAGTTCAGGTACACGTAGAAAACCGAGGTCGCCGTTTCGTTCTGGGGCTGCCCGGCGGTCATGATGTAGAACTGGTCGAAGGCGAGCAGTGAGCCGATCACACTGACCAGGGTGACCAGCAGCACCGTGCGCATGGTCAGCGGCAGGATGACGCGGGTGACCCGCTGCCGATAGCTGGCCCCATCTACCTGAGCGGCTTCGGTGATGTCGGTGGGGATCGCTTGAATGGCCCCGACAAACAGGATCATCCCGAAACCGATGACCTTCCACACCACCGAGGCGATGATGGCGGCGTTGGAGACGTCGGCATCCACGCCCAGCCACAGCACCGGTTTGGAGATCCAGCCCAGATCGAGCAGGACCCGGTTCACCAGACCGAAGTCGGTGCTGAAAAGCCAGTACCAGAGCAGGCTCGACACCCCCAGCCCGATCACCACCGGGATGAAGACCACTGTGCGGGTTACCTTGCGCAGCAAGGAGTTCTGTGACGTGAGGAGCGCGAGAAGGTATCCGCCGATGATGAGCACCGGCGTGATGAGCGCGGTGTACCAGAGGGTGAACCGGAACGAGACCCAGAACTGGGTGTCCTTGAACGCCCGCTCATAGTTGTCCAGGCCCACGAACCTGGGCGGCGTGATCAGGGACCAGTTGTGCAACGACATCCATGCCATCTGGCCCAGCGGGTAGGCCGTGAAGACCAGGACGAAGACCAGAGCCGGTGCCAGGTAGGCGAACCCGACCACGGCGCTGCGCCGGTTTCTGCGCACGACACCTCCGTCAACTTTGGTGTCCACCGGGCGATGGGCCCGGTGGACACGACGAGCGCTCATCTTGCTGGGCGACCCTAGGACTGAGCCGCGATGGCTTTCATCTCCTTCTTGCCGTCGGCGATGACGGTGTCGAGATTGTCTTCGCTGTAGTAAGCCCGTTGCAGCAGCTTCAGCCACGGACCCTGCGGCGAGTTGATCTGCTCGAAGAAGGTCAACGTATAGGGCGTTCTTCCGACGGTCAGAGCCTTGGCCACGTCCTGCACCAGCGGCTCGGCTTTGAAGTACTTGTTATCGACCATGTCACTGCGGGTGGTGAGGTTGAGCGCCTTGGCGTAGACCTCGACCTGAACCTCATCCGAGAGCAGGAACTTCATCACGTTGACCGCGTCGTTGACCCGCTTGCTGCCCTTCGGCACGACCACCAGGTCGCCGCCGATGAAGGAGGCCGACGAGTTCGGCGCCATCCCGGGAAGCAGAGCGATGCCGAATTTCATCGTGGGGTTTTGCTCGCGGGCAAGGGTGATGTTGAAGTTGCCGGTGCCCATCATGCCCACCTTGCCAGAACCGAACTGCAGGTGGAACGTCTCGCCGTTCTCTGTCCGGTCACCGGCGTGCACATTGCCGGACTTGACCATGTCGCGGGTGAATTGGAGCACCTGCTTGACGCCGTCGCCTACGAGCGGCTCGTCGCCCGGCCCGGCGGCTTCGATCTTGGCACCGGACGCCCACATCAGGGGACCGACGGTGAAGATGTTGCAGCCGGCGCAGTTGCCCGGCAGGTAGTAGCCCTTGATGTCCCCGCCCAGGGCGGAGATCTTGTCGGCGTAGCTGCGCAGCTCACCAAGGCTGGTCGGTGGTTTGGTCGGATCGAGACCGGCGCGGCTGAACAGGTCTTTGTTGTAGAAGAGCGCGGAGACGTCAGCGTAGAGCGGGACACCGAAGAGCCGGTTCTGGTAGGTCGCCACCGTCATGTGGCCCTTGCTGGCCGTCTTGAGCTCTGACCAATCCTTCAACCGGTCGGTGAGGTCGACCAGCTGCTGCGCCTTCTCGAACTGCGGTGCGTAGATCAGATCCATGCCCATCAGATCGGGGACCTCGCCGGACGCGATTCCCTGGGCGATCTTTCCCACCATTTCCGTGTGGGGGATGTAGGTCAGTTTGATCTTGCAGTCGGGGTTCTTGGTGTTCCACGCCTCGACGAGCATGTCCACCATCTGCTTGTTGCCACCCGAGCGCTCCCACATGGTCAGGTCGCCCTTGCTGGCACATGTCGTGGTCGCGGCCGGCCCTTCGCCGGCCGTGGGCGGTGCTTCCTCCTGGCTGCAGGCGGCGGCTGCGAGCATCAGCGCCGCTGTGGCCGCCAGGGCGGGCCACCTGGGACGGGTCCTCATTGCCACGCTCCTCTGTGTCGAGTGGACCGGGGTGATGTGACCCGGGCCGATGGCAATGTAACCGCTGATGAATACGATTGCATACAATCGTTTTCGTTTCGTGACGATGACCGTCCAGTTCGGACGAAGTTAATTCCATGATCGGCTAATGCCGATGCACCGACGGGTGAGCGACAGTTCATGGGAGTGGCCGCACCCGCCCCCTAGAGTCCGGCCATGCGTTGGGTTGCTCGGGTGGCCGCCAGTGCCGCCGTATTGACGATGCTGATGGTGACATGGCCGCAGGCTGCACTCGCGGGCCAGGCCGAGGGCGGTCTATCGCTGGAGCTGAAGTCCGCCCGCTCTGCCTACGGCGCGAATGAGCCGGCCCGTCTGACATTGACCATAACCAATAATGGTGGTACCGGGTGCCGCCTGGCGAAGACGGCCGAAGGCACCGTGCAGGTGTTGTCGGTGCGCCGCGACGGGCAGGACCTCTCCCCCGTGCTCAGCCGCAGTTTCTACGAGGACGGCATCAACAGCGCCATCGCGTCGCGGATGACGGAGGCGAAGCCGCAGTCGGCCGTGGAGGTGCCGCTGGTCGGGTTGCGGGTTCAGGAGGGCACGGTGCTGCGCTCGGTGACCGCGGTCCCGGACGGCACCGGGATGGACGCGCTGTGGCCGATCGGCGAACCCGGCCGGTACGAGGTCACCCTCAGCTATGCGGCGCCACCGGTTGCCGGGGCGTGTCCGGGCGTGACCGAGTCCAAGACGGTGAGCTTCACCGTCGGCGAGGCGCAGGATCAGCGGCCCTGGCTCTGGATCGTGGTCGCCGCGGCGGTACTGCTGCTGGTGCTCGGGCTCGTGGTCGTGCTGCTGCTGCGCAGAAAACATCGCGCATCCGCGGCCGCGGTGCTGATGCTTGTCGCTCTGGTAGCCGTGGGCGGGGCCACCGGGCGGCCCGCTTTCGCCGACTACGAGGTCGACCCGACCGCCGGGCTCCCCGTCGACGGCGTGGACTTCAAGGCGGAGGTTGACGCGTGCTTCGCGAAGTTCTCCGCATCCGGCGGCGACCCGGCTGGAATCATGAGCCGGCTCAAGGACCCGAAGACGCCCAAGGTGAGGATCATCCCGACCACCGGCGGCTCGGACACCTTCGAGACGCCCTTGAGCCCGGCCGGGAAGGGCTCCTCCACCATCACCTGGAATCCAGTCAACCTTGAGAACTACGAGGGTGATGTGGCGCGGGATCCGTGCTCGGCGCTGTATCACGAGCTGAGTCACGCCGATGACATCTCCAAGGACAGCGTGCCCAAAGGCGACTGTGGCGACACCGGCATCAAGACGGCCGAGGTGAAGGCGACCTTCACCGAAAACAAGTACCGCACGGCGAAAGGGCTGCCGCCGCGCAAGAAGTATGACGGCAAGGACCTGCCGAAGAGTTTGGAGGACTGCAAGAAGCCCAAGAAGAAAACACCGCCCGCCAAGGGTCCGGTGAAGCTTTGCGAGGGTGCGGGCAAGAACCAGTGCGGCAGCACCAATGGCGACCCGCATCTGGTCACGTTCGACCGCGCCTACTACGACTTCCAGGCGGTGGGCGAATTCGTGGTGGCCCGATCGACCTCGGGGGATCCGTTGGAGGTGCAGGCCCGGCAGGCGCCGTTGGGCAGCTCGAAGACGGTGTCGATCAATTCGGCCGTGGGCTTTCGGCTTGGTACCCAGAAAATTGATCTGTCGCTTGTCCAGGGCGTAACCCAGGTACGGCTTGGCGGCGAGCTCCTGGTTGTGCCGCCCGGCGATAAGGCGCTGCCCGGCGGCGGCAAGCTCACCCGGCGCGAATCCGACCTCAGCTCGGCGGACGGCTATGACGTGCAATGGCCCGACGGTTCGGCGGCCGCGGTGGACCAGATCGGCAACTACGGATATCGCCTTCTGCTTCGGCTCGCGGCGGGCCGGGCGGGCAAAGTGCAAGGCCTGCTTGGCAACTTCGACGGCGATCCGGAAAACGACATTGCACCGCTGGGCGGCAGCGCGCTGGCCCGGCCGATTTCCTTCGACAAGCTCTATCCCTCCTATGCGGACAGTTGGCGGATCAAGCAGGGCGAGTCGCTGTTCACCTACGCATCCGGCCAGAGCACCGAAACGTTCACCGATCGTCAGTACCCGCAAAAGCCTTTGGGCATAAGCGATCTCGACGTCTCCAGGCGCGCCCAGGCGGAGGAGATCTGCCGCTGGGCCGGGGTGACCGACACCTGGCAATTCCTGGAGTGTGTCTTCGATGTCGCGGTGAGCGGGCGGCCCGAATTCGCCGTCGGCAGTCTCGGCACCGAGCGGATCGCTCCGCCGCAAGCGGCGCCGATCAGCGCGGCTCCCCTCGCCACCGCTACGCTCGCGGCCGGCACCGGCGCTCGGCTCACCTTCGCCGGGCGCACCGGGCAGGCGGTGTTCGTCGATGCGATCGCACCGACGATGCTCGATCGATGCTCGCCCTACCGGCTCCTGGATCCGGCCGGCAAGTATCTCAACAGTGGCTGCAATATCAATGGAATCGGCCACATCGACCGCACCGAGCTGCCGGCCGATGGCGAATACACGGTGCTGATCGACCCGGCCGTGACCGTGGGAAGGGCCACGTTACGGGTCTACCTCGCCAAGGACACAAACACCGACATCGCGCCCAATGGCGCCGCGATGTCGGTGACGATCGAGCAGCCGGGATCGGTTGCCCGCTACCGGTTCGCCGGTGTCGCGGGGCAGCGGGTCTTCGTCGATGTGCCCGAAAGCAGCCTGCCCGACCAATGTTCGCCGCTTCAGCTGCGCGACCCGGCGGACAGGGTGCTTGCCTCGGGCTGTGTCATCAACGGCTCGGGTGACATCGAGGGCACGGTTTTACCCGCCGATGGCAGCTACACCGTTGTTGTCGACCCCCAGGTGCGGAGCATCGGTACGGCCCAGATCCGGCTTTTCGCGGCCAAGGATCAAACTTCGGCCATTGCCTTGGGCGGCCAGCCGGTGATCGCGAACGTGACCCAGCCCGGATTGGCGCTTCGGTACCAGTTCAGCGCCACCGCAGGGACATCGGTAACCCTCGACGTCACTGAATCGACGCTGCCCGACCAATGTTCGCCGCTGCGGCTGCTCGACCCGGACGGCAAGCAGCTGCGCTCCGGTTGTGTCATCAACGGCAAGGGCGACCTGGCGAAGGTGAGCCTGCCGGTGACCGGCACCTACACCATCATCGTCGATCCGTCAGGGGCGGCCACCGGAACGGCGAAGCTCGTGCTCCATCAGTAACCGTCACAGCAGCGCGGCCAGCAGATTGGCCGCGCGCTGGGCGCCATCGGTTTCCACTGGCAGGTAAGCCGTTTCGCGACCGATCTGTTTGGCGATGGCATCGGCCAGCACCTCGGGCGTCAGCTCGTCGTAGTCGAGCCGCTGCCCGGCGCGGTAGCGGCTCAGCCGGTGGGCCACATGGAAATTCTGCTCGAAGTGATGACGCAGCGGTATGTAGAGGAACGGCCGCCCCGAAGCGGTCAGCTCCATGCAGGTCGTCAGTCCACCTTGGACGATGGCCAGGTCGCTGGCAGCCAGATGCCGATAGAGGTCCGGGACGAAGGCGTGCACCTCCAGACCCCGGCGCGCCCGGATCTTCCCGGCGTCGATCCGTGGCCCGGTGACCACCACCATCCGCAGCCCGGCCACCCGCTGAGCGGTCTCATCGAACGCCGCCACGACCCGGCGCAGGAGATGCTCGCCAACGCCCGAACCGCCGACGGTCACCACGCAGACCTGCTCGTCGGGCCGATAGCCCAGCTGCGCGCGCAAAGCTTCCCGGTCGGCCACCGCGGCCGGGTCGAAACCGGTGACGTAGCCGGCGAAATCGTAGTGCTGCTGCGTCCAATCGCGAATCAGCGGCAAGCCCGGGCCGAAGGCGCCGCCCACCACATCGTCGGGATTGCCCACGAAAATTGCCTTATCCCTTATCCGTGGGTACCGGGCAATGTGCTCGATCATCTCGGCGTTGTAGTCCGCTGCCACCAGCGCTTCGCGCTGTCCGCCATCGGGCATGGGCAGGTTGCCCACGAAGTCGGTCATCCAGGCGTAGCTGAAACGTTTGAGCTCCGGGTTCTCATGTAAGAAATGGTCCACATCCCAGGCCTCATCGCCGATCACCAGGTCGTAGGAGGTCTCCTGCACGACATCATGAAAGATCATGAAGTTGGCCACGAGCACCTCGTCCATCCGCCGGATGGCCTCGAAGGCATGCAGGTCATGCTCGCCAGCCTCGTCCTCGATGTGGGCGGATTCGTTGGCGAGCCAACGGCTGGCCGGGTGGACGCGCTCGCCGTGCTCGGCCAGCACCCGCGTCACGGGATGCTGGGCGAGCCAATCGATCTGGAGGCCCGGGTGCCGCTCCCGCAGGGCCGCGGCGATCGCGACGTCACGGCGGGCGTGGCCCAGCCCGATCGGCGACGACAGGTAAAGCACCCGCTTGGGCCGGTGACTCCACCGCGCCCAGGTCCGCCCTCGCGCCGGACTCTGCTCCCGCGACACGGCCGGGCTTTGTTCCCGCGACACAGCCGGGCTCTGCTCCCCCGACACGGCCGGGCTTTGTTCCCGCGACACGGCCGGGCTCTGCCACCACGACAGGGCCGGGAGGAGCCGGGCGGCGAATTCGTGCAGGAGCAGGTTCACCTTCACCGGGTCGCGGGCGAGCGGGATGTGGCCCGCGCCCCGCATGGCCACCAGCTCCCCGCCGGTCCATTCCGCCATGATCTCGCTGCGCAGCAGGGGGCTTATCCGGTCTTCGTCGCCATGAATGAACAACATCGGTCTCGTGATGCTCCGGCACCACTCTTCGAAGGCTTGCGGGCCGGGCGCGCTGCGATGGCTGTCGGCGATGAGCACCGAGCCCGAGGTGTCCCGGCCCCATCCGACGCAGTCCTCGATCTGCTTGGTGGAGTGTGGCTCGCTGAAACATTGGCCGAAGAAGAACCAGAGGAAGTCGTCGTAGCTGTTCAGGAAGTACTCGCGGTTGTATTTGGCCCAGTGCTCGACGGGATCCGTTGCCAGCAAAGGAACTCCAGACGGTGGCAGCTCCGGCGCCGGATCGTCGATCTCGATCTGCGGGCGCGGGGCCAGGCCGCGCGTGGGCACCGGAACCGACGATCCGATCAGGACAGCCGCCTCGACCCGGGAGGCGTGGTTGGCGGCCAGGTCCACCGCCCAGACCGCGGCCATGGAGAGCGCGACCAGCACCGCCCGGTCGGTGCCCGTCGCGTCGAGCACCTTGAGCGCGTAGGCCACCTGGGCCTCATGCCCGTAGGCGGACGGGTCGAGCGGACGGTCGGAGCTTCCGTTGCCGGGCCCGTCGTAGGTGACGACCCGGTGATGGCGTGCCAGGTAAGGGATCTGGCCCTTCCAGAATCGCTTGTGGATGATGGTCCAGGTGGGCATGAGCAGCAGGGTCTGTTCGGCGTCGCCGTAGACCTCGTAGTGGATGCGCACGCCGTCGTGCTCGACGAAACCTTCGGCGTCCGCGCTGCGTGCCCTCATCTGAAGTCCCTCACAGCTCAAATTCGGTCGATCGACCGAATTTCTGTACGGTAACATTCGGTCGATCGACCGAGCAAGAGGAGCGCCGAGGTGGAAACCTCAACCATGATCATGGAGTCGGCCCGGACGTGCCTGCTGGCCGACGGCTACGCCGGCCTGTCCACCCGCAAGGTCGCCGATCGGGCCGGGGTTCCCCTCAGCCAGATCCACTATCACTTCGGCGGCAAGCGCGGCATGGTGCTCGCGCTGCTGGACTACGAGAACCAGCTGCTGGTCGGGCGGCAACGGCAGATGTATGCTGCGACCGCTCCCCTCTGGCAGCGCTACGAACAGGCCTGCGAGTTCCTCGACGACGACCTCGCCTCCGGGTATGTGCGGGTGCTGCAGGAGATGGTCGCCGCGGGCTGGTCCGATGATGCTGTGGCCCAACAGGTTTTGGGCATGTTACAGAGCTGGATGGACCTCCTGGAGACCGTGGCCCGCGAGGCCGAAACCCGCTTCGGCTCACTAGGCCCCTTCACCGCGGCCGATATCGCGACCCTCATCGGCCTGGCGTTCCTCGGCGGCGAGACGCTGATCCTGTTGGGCGACAACGACTGGACCGAACGAGTCCGGGGCAGCCTGCGCCGGGTCACCGAACTGATCCGGGCCCTAGAGGAATCCGCCGCTTAAAGCTCTTGTAAGTCGAAATCTTTACATGCACCAAGCCCCGTCAGCGGTCGCCGCGAAGCAGGGGCATGAACGATCGCGACGCGGGGGAATTCGCGAGGGCGTACGGGCTTCACGCCCCGGCCGTGCACGCCACCGCCCGCCGGATCCTGGGCGACGTACCGGCCGCCGAGGATGTCGTGCAAGAGGTCTTCCTTGAGCTGTGGCGGCGGCCCGAAGCCTATGACCCCCACCGCGGCGCGCTGCGCTCGTGGCTGTGCACCATCGCCCGCAACAAGGCCATAGATCAGGTGCGCCGGTCCCAGCGGCAGTCCGCCGCGATGGCGATCCTCGCCGAGGTGGGGTTGGCCGAGGACGCCGCGGAGGCGGTGCTGCGCAAGGAACTTGCCGGTTGCGTGCGCGACGCGATCGACACCCTCCCCGCGGCCCACCGCGCCGCCATCGTGCTGGCCTACTACCAAGGCTTCACCTATAGACAGGTGGCGCTGACCCTGTCCATCCCGGAGGGGACGGCCAAGTCCCGGCTGCGGCTGGGGTTGCGCCGGCTCAACCAGCTGCTCGCCGCCATCGACGACGAGGGCGCCGCGCAGTGATCACGTAAGCCAGGTGATCGCGGCCAGCGTACCGAGCAGCATGAACGGACCGTGCGGAATGGAGTCCTTACGGGTGAGTTTGCCCGACAGCAACATCGCCGCGGCAAAGATCCCGGAGAGCAGAAAGCCGCTCGCGGCGCCGTAAACCACGGCCAGCCAACCGAACCAGCCGAGGGCCAGGCCAAGGCTCAACGCGAGCTTGACATCGCCAAGACCCATGCCGGCCGGGTTGGCCAGAGCGAGCACCAGATACAACCCGGACAGAGCGAGGCTACCGAGCAGAGCCCACGCAAAGTGTGCCAAGTTGGCCGCGGCGAAGAATACGGCCGCACCTGCGAACGCGGGCAAAGTCAGCCGATCGGGCAGCCGATGCACAGAGAAGTCCACAAACGCCAGAACCACTCCCACCAACGCGATCCACACCAAAGCGGCCAGTGCCAACGGATCATTCACACGCCAGATCAAAAGGGCTAGAACAGCTCCGGTCACCAGCTCGACGGTGACCGGGGGCGGACCGATTCGGATTCCGCAGCTGGAACAGCGTGCATTCCATCGAATAAACCGAATTCGATGGTCGCAACTTTGACATCGTGTGCGCCATGGCTCGCCATTCGGGACGGAATGTAAAAACATCTGACCCCGCAGAACCGGGGAGAGCAGGACGCCGGTTAACAAACCGGTCACGGTCCAGACCGGACTCATGCCTTGACCTGCGGCTGACCTGCGAAGGCGGCCGATGATCCGAAAATGAATGCTGTACGTATGGACACCATCGACCCCTTGTTACATAGGTGAGAATCATCGTACGATCGGCCCTCGGGAGCGCAACCCCACCAACGACGAGGGGGTCGGATGTACCCAAAACTTGTCGCCATATCCGCGGCGCTACCGCTGTTACTGGCCGGGTGCCAATCCACCCGGGTCGACGACGTTGCCGCCGAGCCAACAAAAGTCAACATTCGTACCTCTCCAGGAATTCGGCTTACCGCCGATGACCAGGCCGCGGTCGACGCGGTCTGGGCCAGTTACACGAAGCTAAATACGATCTATATAAAAGCTGCTCAAACCGGTACCTATAACTGGGATGACGACCCCGCGAAGCGCCCACTCTATGAGTACGCCGCGGGACAGTTTCTCGCGGCGCTTGAAAGAGACCTTGATTTCATGAGTGAACAGGGCATCGTGCGCACCGGCGAGCCTAAGGTCTCGCTGCGCCGCGTCGTGTCCGTCAGCTCGACCTCCATCCTGATCGAGTCGTGTGTCGACGACACCGCCGTGGACTCGGTCGATAAGACCACCCGCAAATCGGTGGCCGCGCCCAATCAGAATAAGCGTTATCCGGTAACGCTTAGGGCCGGCCTATTCCCCGATGGCCAATGGCGCTGGGTGCAATCTCAAGCCGACCGAGCGTCGTCATGTTAGCCCGCCGCCTGATTGTTCAACTGATGACCGGGTTGTTCCTCGTCACCGGATTGGTGGTGGCTTTGCCACAGGCCGCCTCGGCCGATTACATCTACTGCCCGCCCGACAATGGCCCCTGCGTCATCATCGTCACCGGTGGTGGCGGCGGTGGGGGTGGCGGCGGAGGAGGCGGGGGTGGGGGCGGCGGCGCTGCCCGCTGCCTGCACGAGCAGCTGGGCTGGATCTCGTGTTTCCGGCAGGGCATGGGCTGGTTCAACCACACCGACGCCTGTTACTACCGGCGTCTCGATCTGGCCATCGACGACCCGCTGTGGGGCGGCAACAACCCGGCCAACGGGTTCATGTACTCGGTGTATTGCTGGCAGGGGAGCTCGGCCGGCTGGGTGCTGGAACGCTTCCGCTACCTGACCAGTTCGCCGCCCGGATACGGCGGGCTTCCGTCGCCGCTAAGCCTTGCCCTGCAAGCGATTAACCGATTGCCCATCACCGGCCCGGCGATCGGGCTGGCCCCGGACCCGGCCGGTTCGGGCCTGGTCGGTCTGCCCGTCTGGATGTGGACCGCGCAGAATGCGCAGACCTGGGGCCCGTCCTCGGCCACCGCCTCGGTCCCGGGGCTGTCGGTGACCGCCACCGCCAGAGCCCGCTACATCGACTGGAACATGGGCGACGGCACGGTGGTGCGCTGCAACACTGCGGGCGCGCCCTACAACCCGGCATTCGGCGACAAGACCTCGCCCAACTGCGGGCACAGATACACGTGGCCGTCCCGCGCCACCTCCAGCGGCCGCTTCACCATCACCGCCACCACCAGATGGAACGTCACCTGGTCCGGCGGCGGCCGTAGCGGAACGGTCAGCATCGACCGAACCAGCACCACGTCCATTCGCGTCAACGAGCTACAGGTGGTCACAGGATGACAGTTTCGACGACCACCAGACCGGCGGGCGCGCCGAGTCTCGGCGTGGTGAAAAGCGCGCCACGAAGGCGATCGGTGATGCAGGGCGCTCTGGCCGTCCTGCTCATCATCGCGGGTGCGCTCACGGCCGGCTATGTGGCACAACGGATGGGCTCCACACACGACTTTCTGGGCGTGGCTCGCGAAGTGGGCAAAGGCGGCAAGATTTCCGCGGAGGATCTGATGATCATTCGCGTGAACGATGCCATCGGGCTCAAGCCGATCCCGTCCTCCCGGGCCGGCAGCGTCATCGGCAAGCACGCGGTGATGGCGTTGGTACCGGGAACCCTGCTCACCATGGATCAGGTGACCGAGATCCCGATCCCGGCGCCCGGCCACCAGCTGATCGGCCTTGGCCTGGAAGAGGATCAGATGCCCTCGTCCCGCCTGGACGTGGGCGTGAACGTGCTGCTGGTCGTGGTTCCGCCGAAGAACCAGGTGATCCTGCCCGACAAGGAAGGCGCCACAGCCGCGGATCTGGTGCCCCCGCGCACCTTCAACGCGACCGTGATCGATCTCAAGCCCGGGACGAAACAGGGCCTCATGCTGATCAACGTGGAGGTCACCACGGCGGATGCCCCGACGGTGGCGGCCCTCGCCTCCGACGATCGCATCGTCATCGCGCTAGCCGGGAACTGACACCATGCCTCTGATCGCCATGGTTTCGGCTAAGGGCTCGCCGGGAGTCTCGACGGCCGCGTTGGCCTGCACGCTGACGTGGCCGGCGCCGACGCTGCTGGCCGAGTGTGACCCGGCCGGCGGTGATCTGCTTTCCGGCTATCTGTCCAAGTACGAGCTGCCAAGCGATCGCGGCATCCTGCCGCTGGCCGGATCGGCGGTGCGCGGGACGGCCGACATGGACCTGGCGGGCCAGCTGATCGACCTCGATTCGCCACGGCAGCAACGGATGGTGCTGCCCGGCATCAGCGATCCGGCGCAGGCCGCCTCGCTGAACCCGGGCTGGGCAAGGCTGGGCGAGTTCTTCTCCACGCTGCCACCGACGGTCATCGTCGACGGTGGCCGCCTTGCCGCTCCTTTTCCACCAATACCGTTGCTGGCTAGCGCGGATCTCGTGCTGCTGGTGTTGCGGCCCAAGTCGATTCGCACCATCTCGCCCGCGATCCCCGCCATTAACCGGCTGCGCCGCGAGCTGCCCGATGAGGACAGGCTCGGGCTGGTTCTGGTGGGCGACGGCATCACCACCCGCGAGGTGGTGCACAACCTTCAGGTGCCCGTGCTGATGAGACTGGCCTGGGACACGAGCACGGCGGCGGCGCTGTGCGGCGAGGGCAAGGGAAGGATGCGCGGGCCGCTGATGCGCTCGGCCATCGCGGGCTACCGCAGTGTCCACACCGCGCTGGCCAGCCGCCGCGGCGCGATGAACTCGCTGGCGCGACGGGACACCGACTCGATACCGGTGATCCGATGACGATCCCTCGTTTTGTACCGATGCCGCAGCAGCCCGAGCCGGAGCCGGTTCGGCACAATGGCCACACCCATTTCCCGCCGCCGGCGAAACTGCCCCTTGACTATTCGGTGGTCCGCCTGTTGCAGAACAGGGTCACCGACGCGCTGACCAACCTGCTTGCCGACTCCGCCAACGTGACCCCGTCCTACCGGCGAGAGCTTGCCCAGCGGGTGGGCCGGGAGATCGTGGCCGACTATTCCAGGGCGATGGCGCACGCCGGGCAGCCGGTGAGCCCGGCGCAGGAGAACGCCTTGCTCGATGCCGTGGTGGCCGGCATGTTCGGGGCCGGGCGGCTGCAGCGGCTGCTGGACGATCCGCACATCACCAACGTGCACATCATCGGCTGCGACCAGGTTCTGCTGCACCACCCCGACGGCTCGCGCAGCATCGGCGATCCGGTGGCCGACAGCGATGACGAGCTGATCAGCATGCTGCAGGTGCTCGCGATGCGGGTGGCCGCCACCGAACGCCAACTCTCCGAGTCCAACCCGGAGCTGGACATGCAGCTGCCCGACGGGTCGCGAATGACCGTGCTGTACAAGGTTTCCCCGCGCCCGGTGGTCTACATCCGCAAGCACACCCTGTTCAACGCCTCGCTGGAGGAGCTGCGCGACCGCTGGGGGATGATCGACCATCTCCTGTACAGGTTCCTGGCCAAAGCCTTGGAATCGGGCGCCAACATCATGATCGCCGGGCTCGCCGCTTCCGGAAAGACCACCCTGTTGCGCGCGCTCGGGCGCACCATTCCCGCCGCCGAGCCCTACATCACCCTCGAGGAGTCACGCGAGCTCGGCCTGCACGAGCCGGTCGGGGCCAACTGGGTGATCAGTCTGGAAGCGTTGCAGGGGCACGGTGAGTACGACGCCAACGGCAAGCGGCGCGGTGAGAAGACGTTGCACGACATGATGCCCATCACCCAGCGGCTCGGGGTAAGGCGGGTGATCGTGGGTGAGACCCGCGGCCGGGAGATCGTGCCGATGCTGCGCGCGATGACGGTCAGCCGGGGCGCCATGTGCACGATCCACGCCCGGCAGGCGCGCGAGGTGATGGACTCGATCGTTCAGCTCGCCTGTTCCTACGGCAACGACATCGGCGCGGACCAGGCGCTGCGGATGGCGGCGCAGGGCATCGACCTCATCGTCTACACCGCGGTCGTGGACGAGCGCGCGATCGGCGGCGGCGAGCACCGGTTCGTCTCGCATGTCATCGAGGTCGGCGGGATGCGCGAGGATCGCGTCGTCACCACCACCATCTTCGGCCCCGGCCCGGACGGCCGGGCGGTGCCCAAGCATCTGCCCGAGCGCATCCGCGACGATCTGATGGACGTCGGCTACGACCCTCGCGAGCTGGTGGCCTACATCGAGGCGGGCGCCAACAACCGGGGCGCGTGGACCCGGGAGCTGCACACCAAGCGGGTGCGCAAATGACGAGACTTCTCGCGGTCTTCTCGATCCTCCTGCTGGGGTCGGGAATCGCCCTGTCCATCGTCTTTTTCGTCGGCACCCGTAAACCGCCGGGCCCGGCGTCCCCGCTGCGGCTGTGGCTGCGCAAGTTCTGGTCCGGTTCGGGGCGCACCGTCGCCCAGCGGCGCACCCACCAGACGCTCCTGATCGTCGCGGTCGCCGTGGGCGCGCTCACCTGGGTGCTGACCCGATGGCCGGTCGGCGGTCTCATCGTCGCCATCGCGATCCCAGGCGTGCCATGGCTTTTCTCCGCGGCGACGGCGGAGAAGAAGGCCATCGCCCGGCTGGGCGCGCTGGAGGCGTGGACCAGGCGGGTCAGCGACTACGTGCGCAACGGCATCGGCCTGCAGGCCGCGATCGTTGCCACGGCAAGGACAGCGCCACCCCTGCTCGCGGTCGAGGTGAAGACGCTCGCGGCGCGCATGCAGGCCGGAACAGATCCGGGTCTGGCTCTGCGCGCCTTCGCCGACGACCTCGACGACTACAGCGCCGATGAAGTGGTCGCACCGCTGATTCTGCAGCTGTCCGACGCCGGAGAAGGTTTGCACAACTCGCTTTCCGACATCGCGCACGGCCTGTCCGAGGAGATCGCGACGCGATCGACGGCCGACAGTGAGCGCGCCAGCGCCCGCTACACGGTAAGGTTCCTCACCGGCGCGACCGTGGTGGTCCTCGCGTTCGGCGCCGTCAACGCCACCTACGCCACTCCCTACCGGTCGTTGCTCGGCCAGTTCATCCTCGTGGCGATGGCCGCGCTCTACGTCGGCCTGATGCTCTGGATCCGTTCACTGTCCCTCCCGGACAAGCTTCCCCGCTTGCTCAGAGCGGAGGGAGAGCGATGATATTCAACTTCTGGCTGGCCGTCGCGGTGACGGCCGGAGCGGTCACCGGTTACGGGCTCTTCCTGCTCGCCGTGCAGTTCGTGCCGACCACGCCCGCGCTGGGCCCGGCCCTCAAACGCTTGCACCCGCCCACCGCCTCGCCCTCGGTGGCGACCGTGGCGCCGGAAAAGCCCAAGCACGACGCGGATCTGGCCATCCTCGGCCGCACCCAAGAACGCCATCTGATGTCCATCGTGCTTTCCGGGGCGCTGGCGCTGATCCTGCCCGCCATGATTACGATCTTCGCGTTTCTCTTCGGCTTCCCGCTGCCGTTCACGATTCCGCTCGCGCTGACGGTGGTGATCTGCGGCGGCGCGGCGCTGCTGGCCCATCGGGACATGCGAACCAAGGCCAGATCGGCTCGGGCCGAATTCGCCCGGGCCCTGTGCACCTATGCCGCGCTGACCGCGCATCAGGTGCGATCGGGGCACGGCGCGGTGGAGGCCATGGAAAGGTCGGCCGGCATCTGCAAGGGCTGGCCCTACGTTCGGCTGCGGACGGCTTTGCTGACCGCCCAGCTTCAAATGCGCCCGCCCTGGGACGAGCTCAAGTCGCTGGCGCTCGACATCGATGTGGTGGAGCTGGCCAGTTTCGCCGACATCATGCGCAGCGCCGGATCCGACGGTGCGCAGGTCTACCAAACGCTTCGGGCGCAGGCATCGTCGCTGCGTGACCAGATCCGGGTCCGCGCCCTGGAGACGGCGAAAACCCGTACCTCCAAATTGGACATACCATCCACCATGCTCGTCATCGTGCTTCTGGTGCTTGTCGGATACCCCCTGATGGCAAGCCTTCTCAACAACAGGTAGAGAGGAAAACCGATGTTTCTCAAACTGGCCACTCGGATTGAGATGTTAAAGCAGGATCGCGGCGAAGGTCCCATCCCCCACATCATCATGATCGCACTGATCTCGGCTGGGGCCGTGATACTCGCGGCGGGCATCCTTCAGGTCGCCACCGGCTGGGTCAACAAGATTCCGAAGTAATGGCGATGAAACACAAAGCCGATCGAGGCGGCGGGCCGGTCGAGTTTGCCGTGCTCGCACTCCCCATCCTGGTGCTCACGTTCATCGTGGTCCAGGCGGCTTTTGTCTTCTACGCCCGCTCGACTGCGCTGGCGGCCGCGACCCAGGGGGCCAACGCCGCCCGCGCCTACAACGCCCCGGCCAACGCAGGGGTCAACAAGGCCAACGACTTTCTCGGCCGAGTCGGGGGTGGATTGCGCAATCCAACGGTCACCTACTCGTCGACGGCGACCACAGCCACGGTGACCGTGACCGGCAAGGCACAGACCATCATTCCAGGGCTCACCTTCAACGTCACCCAGAGCGCGAGCGGGCCGGTGGAAAGGTTCGTGTCATGAGAGGGGGCGAGCGAGGCGCGACAAGCATCGAGCTGGCCATCCTCACGCCCGCGGTCATCGGGTTCTTCGCGGCCGTGGTCATCGCGGGCCGGATAACCCTTGCCCTGCAAGCGGCCGACTCCGCCGCCTACGACGCCGCGCGCACAGCGAGCCTGGCCCGCACCGCGGCTGCCGCCCAGCCCGCGGCAACCAACGCTGCGCGCGCCTCGTTCAGCTCGCAGGGCATCACCTGTACCAGCCTGACGGTCACGGCCAACACGAACGGTTTCTTCGTCCCGGTCGGCCAGCCGGCCACCGTGACGGTGACCGTCACATGCGTCGCCATGCTTTCCGACGTCGCCCTGCCGACGATGCCCGGCAGCACCACCCTCACCTCCAGCTTCGTCAGTCCGCTGGACCGTTACCGGGCAAGGGGTTGACGCCATGGTGACTCGCGACAGCGGCAAGGTGACCATCTTCTTCGCCATCATCGCCCCGGCCTGGGTCGCCATGCTCGGGCTGGTCATCGTCGGCGGCGGCCGGATCCGCGCCTTCCAGCGGGCCGACAACGTCGCCGCGGAAGCGGCCCGTGCCGCCGGGTCGGCCATCGAAACCGGGGCAGCGATCAGCGGCGGAGCGAAGGTCATCGACCCGGCCCGAGCCCGCACCGCAGCCCTGGACTATCTCAACGCCGCGGGCGCCACCGGCAGCGTCACCGTCTCGGCCGACCGCACCCAGCTCACGGTCACCGCCGTCATCACCTATGCGAATCCCTCCGGACTTGAGTTCATCGGGGGAGCGAAATGGCAGGCGACCGGGGTCGCCACCGCGACGCTCCTCATTGGATAGAAGGGTGTTGCCATGAATTGGTTGAGGCGCTTCATCGCCGGCCTATTCGCGTTGGCTATCACTGTCGCCATCGCCGCGGGCACGCCCTGGCTTCTCTACCGTGTCGCCGGCAACCCGCTGCCCAAGCACGTACCCAGCATCGACGAGCTGGTCGCCGCGCTGACCTCGCCCGACAACGGCGACCTGTTCCTGCGGGTGCTGACCATCGTGGGCTGGCTGGCCTGGGCCACCTTCACCATCAGTGTGCTCATCGAGATCCCCGCCCAGTTGCGGGGGCGGCGCGCGCGGCGGATCCCCGGCATGAAGGTCCAGCAGAAGGTCGCCGCCGCTCTGGTCGGATCGATGATCGCTGTGTTCGCCGGCGCGAGCGTGGCCCATGCCATGGTGGCGGCCCCGGTACCCGCCAAATCCTCAATCACCAAAACGGTTTCCGTGCCCCAGCCGCGCCCCTACCAACAGGTCAAGGAAACCCAGGTCTATGTCGTCATGAAGGGCGACTACCTGGGCCGCATCGCGGAACGCTTCACGGGAAACTTCGACCGCTACCGCGAGATCGCCGCGCTGAACCAGGAACTGATCCGCAATCCCAACCACATCGAGCCCGGCTGGCAGCTGAACCTTCCGGCCCGCGCGGTGGACCGCGGCATCATGAGCCACGCCACCGGACAGCTAATCTCCGCCGGAAGCCAGCCGCCGCCCGCCGCGGAACAGCCCGCTCTCCCAGCGCCGCCACCACCTCCTCCGCCACCACCATCAAAGCCACCTACGGCGACCAAGGCTCCGACTCCCCCTCCGCCAAGCTCGCAGCCAACAACGCGGCCGAGCGTGCAGCCAAGCAACCAAGCCCCGGCCAACGCCGCACCGGCTGAGGAGGACGAGAGCAAGAAGGGCGCTCACGCACCGCTGGCGGCCGGGGCCGGCATCGCCGCGGCGAGCGTGCTGGCCGCACACGTGATCGTGCGCCGGCGTCAGATCCGGCGGCGCAGGCAGTCGCGGATCCGCCGCAACCGGCCCATGCAGAGTTTCCTGCCGGTCGACGACAGCATCGACACCTATGCCGCCCGGCAGAGCGCCAAGCACCGTGCGGCCGACCGGCTCGACGCCGGGCTGCGCCGGCTCGCGGTCGGGCTGCGTGGCCGGGTCGCCTCGGACATGCCCGACATCGCCGCCGCGTGGCAGAACGGTGGCGATCTCGCCATCATTCTCACCTCGCCCTGTGACGACCCGCCCGAGCCGTATGAGGAGCGCTGGCAGAACACGTGGTCGCTGCCGGCCACGGTCAAGCTGCCCGACTCGAGCTGGGCGCCCTCTCCCCTGCCCGGTCTGCTGACCTTCGCCACCTGGCCGCAGGGCGGCGAGTTGCTTGTCGACTGCGAGCGCACCGGCCTGCTCTCGATCACGGGCGACCCCATCGGCTGCGACAACCTTCTGCGCTGCCTGGCCACCGAGGCGGCCACCGCGCCCTGGGCCGACGGCGCTTCGGTGCAGATCTGCGGCCTCAACAACGCCGACACCCGCTATCTCGCCTCGCTCAACCCCGGACGGGTAAGGGTGGGCGCCTCGATCCCCGAGGCCATCGCGCGGCTGAGCAAGCGCGCCGCCGCCAACGCGGCGATCCTGCGCGAGTCGCATATCGCCGACATCATGCTGGCCCGCCTCAACAACATGACCGAGGCGAGCTGGCTGACCCATCTGCTGTTCATCGCCGACCCGTGGGGCGAGCACACCGCCCAGCTTCTCGAGCTCGACGCCCAGCTGGCCGGCCTGCGCCGGGTGGGGGTCGCGGTCGTGGTCACCCATCCCACCGCGACGCGCTGGTCGGCCACCGTCGGCATCGACGGCAGCCTGCACATGGCCTGGCTCGCGGTGGCCGGGGCGCAAGCGCGGCAGATGGACTCGGACTCGTTGGCGGAGCTTGCCGAAGCCGCCCTGGAGCACGAAGGCTAGGCTTGATCATGTGCGCTTCGAAACCGAACCCAACCTCACCGAGAGCCTCAAAGAAGAAATAGTCGACCTCTGGCTTCAGGTCACCAACGCGGGCGGGGCGGTCGGCTTCGTCGCCCCGGTCACCCGCGACGACGTCGCCGCCGTGGCCGCACCTGCGCTGGCCAGGATCGCCTCCGGCGAGGACCAGATCCTGCTCGGCTACGACGAAGACGGCCAGCTGGTAGCGATGCTCATCTTCGTGTACGGCTTCAAGCTCACCGCGCATTGGCGCACCGTAAAACGGGTGATGGTGCACCCGCAGACGCAGGGCCGCGGCTACGGCCTGCTGCTGATGCGGGAGGCCGAAGACGTGGCCCGTTCCATGGGCTGGGAAGGGTTGTTCCTGACCGTTCGCGGCGGCCTCGGCCTCGAGCGCTTCTACGCCGCCTTGGGCTACAAGGAGGTCGGCCGCCTGCCGGGCGCGCTGCGGCTTGCTCCCGGCGACGACCGCGACGAGATCCTGATGTGGCTCCCGCTCAGCTGACCTGATCGCCCACCCGCACCACGCCCCGCTGCGCGGGAATCAGGTTCGCGCCGAAGAGCAGTTTTTGATCGACATTGCGGTGCTTGGCGAGGGCTCGCAGCGGCTCCTTGCCCCGCTCGCCCGTCTCCTGGTCGGTGGTGGTGACCACGCACCGGCCACACGGCTCGGCCACCCGAAACTCGATCTCTCCAATGTGGACAGAGCGGCCGGTCCACTCGTCCTCGGCGAAGGGCCGGTCGCTGTCGATGACGATATTGGGGCGGAAGCGCGTCATCGGCAACGGCTCGTCCATCCACTCGTTGAGCTGACGCAGCGAGGCATTGTTGGTCAGCAGCAACGGATACCCATCGGCGAAACTCACCGTCTCGCTGGGCGTCGCATAGTCTCCGCCGATGAGCCGCCTGGTCGGATCGTCAAGCCATACCAGCCTCACGTCCCGCTGGAGCGCCTCGCTCAGCCACACATCGGCCCCCTTGCCCGCCGGGGTGGCCGCCACCCTCGCTCCGAAGACGTCACCTTCTGCTGTGGCATCAGGCTTCATATGTGGTACCAAGAACGGCTCGCGCCCGGCATAGGAGAGCGTCAGCCCATCCGGGCCGGGATTGGCCCGCAGCAACGCCAAGGTCGCCACTTCGCGCTGAGTGACCGCCACGCCGTCGGGATCGGTCACCAGCCATCGCCTGTCGCCCTGCAACCCCCACGGCTCCACCACAGCCGAATCGTGGTCAAGCCGCCGGCAGCCCTTGATGGGATAGGTATGAATCGCGCTCACCTGCATGCGACCGAGAATACCCGTTTCGAGGAACCGTCAGATCTTGGCGACGCTCGCCACCTCCTCATCCAAATAGGACAAAGGGACCGACCGCCATCACCCAGGATATCTACGGCCGCCGATATCCAATCAGATTTGCCGAGAGAGACCATTATTCGATCATGGTCTCAGTGGCCAACCCGCTTGCGGGCTGAATGAAAGTTTGCATACAGTGGCGACGTGAATGATGCTGTTCGCGAGTTGGTGCTGACCACGCGCTTGACGCCGACCCAGCGACGCATCGCTCGGGAATTGGTCAATCGGGCCGAGGACGTTCCGCACCTGTCCGCCGCCGAGCTGGCCGAGTTGGCGCAGGTCAGCCAGCCGTCGGTGACCCGGTTCGCGATAGCGCTCGGGTTCGACGGCTACCCCGCGCTCAAACGCCGCCTGCGCGACCTGGTTGGGCGTCCCACCCAGCGGGAACAGGACGGAAATGACCTGCAACGCGCTGTCCGGGATGAGATGGACAATCTGAGCCGGCTCGCCGACGGGCTCGCCGATCCGCGGCTGCTTCAGGCGGCCGCAGGGCTGTTGGCGGCTAGCCGGCCGCTGCCCGTGCTCGGGTTGCGGGCGGCCGCGCCGCTCGCCGGCTACTTCGGCTACTTCGCCTCGAAGATCCACTCGGAGGTGCGGGTCCTCGACCACGGGGGCAGCCTGCTGGCCGAGCGGCTCGAGCAGGCGGCCGGCTGCGGAGCCAGCGCTGTGCTCGCCTATGCGCTTCCCCGGTACCCAAGAGAAATGCTCGATGGTTTGGCAGAGGCCCGCCGTCTCGGCCTTGCCATCGTCGTGATCACCGATTCACCGGTGAGCCCGGCCGCGGAGCTGGCCGACCTCACCCTGGTCGCCTCGGTCGGATCGCAGCTGCTTTTCGACATGCACACCGCCCCCATGGCGCTGACCATGGTGCTGCTGCAGGCCATTAGCGATGTCGATCCAAGCACGACCCAGAGACGGCTTGAGGATTTTGAACTTTCCGCATCCCGACGACACCTGTTTGTGGAGTGACTTCAATGGAGCAGATTATTCGCGCGGCGAGGGGCACAAGCCTGACCGCGCAAGGTTGGCCACAGGAAGCCGCGATCCGGATGCTGTGTAACAACCTCGACCCCGACGTGGCGGAGCGCCCGCAGGATCTCGTGGTTTACGGGGGCACCGGCAAGGCGGCTCGGGACTGGCCCAGCTTCCACGCCCTCATCCGCACCCTTACCACCCTGAAGAACGACGAGACGATGCTTGTCCAATCCGGACGGCCGGTCGGCGTTTTCCGGACCCACGAATGGGCTCCGCGAGTGCTATTGGCCAACTCGAATCTGGTTGGAGACTGGGCCACCTGGCCCGAGTTCCGCCGTCTCGAACACCTCGGCCTCACCATGTACGGGCAGATGACAGCCGGTTCATGGATTTACATTGGGACCCAAGGGATTCTGCAGGGGACCTATGAAACGTTTGCTGCTGTGGCGGCCAAGAGGTTCGGCGGCACGCTCGCCGGGACGCTCACGCTGACCGCGGGCTGCGGAGGCATGGGCGGGGCACAGCCGTTGGCGGTCACCATGAACGGCGGCGCCTGCCTGATCGTCGACGTCGATCGCGCCCGGCTGGAGAAGCGGGTCGCGACCCGTTATCTCGATGTCGTCGCCGACAACCTGGATGACGCGCTGGCGCAGGCGCAGGCCGCCAAGCGAGAAAGGGTGCCGCTGAGCGTCGGGGTCGTGGGCAACGCGGCAACCGTTTTCCCGGAGCTGTTGCGCCGCGGCGTCCAGATCGACATCGTCACCGATCAGACCAGCGCGCACGACCCGCTGAGCTATCTGCCCGAGGACATCGATCTCGGTGATGCGCCCGACTATTCGGCCAAAAAGCCCGAGGAGTTCACCGACCGGGCCCGCGCCAGCATGGCCAAGCACGTCGAAGCCATGGTGGGTTTCATGGACGCCGGGTCCGAGGTCTTCGACTATGGCAACTCGATTCGTGGCGAGGCCAAGCTCGGCGGATTCGAGCGTGCCTTCGCCTTCCCCGGCTTCGTGCCCGCATACATCAGACCGCTGTTCTGCGAAGGCAAGGGCCCGTTCCGGTGGGCCGCGCTCTCCGGCGATCCCGCGGACATCGCCGCCACCGACCAGGCCGTGCTCGACCTGTTTCCGGAGAACGAATCGCTGGCGCGGTGGATCCGCATGGCGCAGGAGAAGGTCGCCTTCCAGGGTTTGCCCGCGCGCATCTGCTGGCTGGGCTATGGCGAGCGGGACAGGGCCGGGCTGGAGTTCAACTCGCTTGTCTCCAGCGGCAAGGTGAAGGCGCCGATCGTCATCGGCCGCGACCACCTGGACTGCGGCAGCGTCGCCTCGCCCTACCGGGAGACCGAGTCGATGCTCGACGGCTCGGACGCCATAGCCGACTGGCCGCTGCTCAACGCCCTGGTCAACACGGCCAGCGGTGCCTCCTGGGTGAGCATCCACCACGGCGGTGGAGTCGGCATTGGACGGTCGATTCACGCGGGTCAGGTGACCGTGGCCGACGGCACCGACCTGGCCGCCGAGAAGATCGAGCGGGTGCTCTCCAACGATCCTGGGATGGGTGTCATCCGCCATGTGGACGCCGGCTACGACCTGGCCCTGACAGTGGCCCAGGACAAGCACGTGCGCGTCCCGATGAGCGAATCATGAGGCTCCTCGAGGAGATCGCTCATATCGGGCGGGATCCCCACACCGGAGGCTACCTGCGTTACGCGTGGACACCGGCCGACCTGGAGCTGCGGGCCTGGTTCCGCGCCCAGGCAGAGCAACGCGGCCTTGATGTGGAAGAGGATGGGAACGGCAATATCTTCGCGTGGTGGGGATCCGGTGGCGATGCCGTCGTGACCGGAAGCCACTTCGATTCCGTCCCCCAGGGCGGCGCCTACGACGGTCCACTTGGGATCGTCAGCGCGTTACTTGCCGTCGACGAACTCCGTTCACAGAACATGAAACCGAAACGCTCCATTGGCATAGCTGTCTTTGCCGAGGAGGAGGGCTCCCGGTTCGGGCTGGCCTGCCTGGGCTCGCGGCTGCTGACCGGTGCGGTCGACCCGGCAATCGACCTGAGCGACCGCGACGGGGTGCGTCTGCAGGAGGTCATCACTCCGGCCGGGCGGCGCGACGACATTCTCGCCCGCATCGGCTGCTTCATCGAGCTGCACATCGAGCAGGGCCGGGCGCTGACCCAGCCGGTTGGAGTGGCGAGCGCGATCTGGCCGCACGGCCGCTGGCGGCTCGACTTCACCGGCGAGCCCAACCACGCGGGCACCACGCTGATGGCCGATCGCCGCGATCCCATGATCACCTTCGCCTTCACCGTGCTCGCCGCCAACAAGGAGGCCCGTCAGCGCGGGGCGCACGCCACCATCGGGCGGGTCTCGGTGCAGCCCAACGCCACCAACGGGATCGCGAGCCGGGTCAGTGCGTGGCTCGACGCTCGCGCGGCTGCCACGGACACCGTCGACCATTTAGTCTCGGCCGTCTTCGAAAAGGCCCAGGAACGCTCCAAAAGGGACGGTACTTCGGTGGAACTCACCACCGAATCGGTGTCGGGTGAAACACTCTTCGACACTGAGCTGCGGGACAGGCTGGCCAAGGTTCTCGACGATGCTCCAATCCTGCCAACGGGTGCAGGCCATGACGCGGGCGTGCTCAGCGCGCACGTGCCGACAGCGATGCTGTTCGTGCGCAACCCGACCGGCGTCTCCCACTCCCCCACCGAACACGCGACCGACTCCGATTGCGAGGCCGGCGTGGCGGCCCTCGCCCGGGTGCTCCGGGATCTCACATGTTAGGCGACACATACAAGATCTGGTGTGACTATGCGTGGCTCCCAGCCGGGCCGGCGCCCGATGTGGAAATCGAGATCGCCGATGGGCGCATCACGACAGTGAGCCATGGGCGCCAAGGCATTCACCGGGAAGGGCTGACCCTGCCCGGTTTCGCCAACGCCCACTCGCACGCCTTCCATCGGGCGTTGCGCGGGCGCACCCACGCCAACCGCGGCTCGTTCTGGACCTGGCGCGAGCAGATGTATCACGTCGCCGGCAAGCTCGACCCCGACTCCTATTACCAGCTCGCTCGGGCGACCTATGCCGAAATGGCGCTCGCGGGAATCACCACGGTAGGCGAATTCCATTACCTGCACCACGGCCCGGGCGGGATCCGGTATGAGGAGCCCAATGCCATGGGCCACGCGCTGATCCGGGCGGCCACCGACGCCGGTATCCGGATCACTCTGATCGACTCCCTGTATTTGACATCCAATGTAGATGGAGCATCGCCCGAAGGTGTCCAGTTACGCTTCAGCGACGGTGACGCCGAGACCTGGGCGCAGCGGGTCACGGGCCTGACGGGCACCATCATCGGTGCGGCCGTCCATTCGGTGCGGGCTGTCCCGCCCGCGCAGATGTGGCCGGTGGCCGAGTTCGACGGGCCGATCCACGCCCATGTCTCCGAACAGCGCGCTGAAAACGACGCCTGCCGGGCTCTGCACCACTGTTCCCCCACCGAGCTGCTCAAAGAGCACGGCGTGCTGCAGGAGGGTTTCACCGCGGTCCACGCCACCCATCTGTCCCAAACCGATATCAATCTTCTGGGTACCGCCTACGCCTGCTTCTGTCCCACCACAGAACGAGATCTCGGAGACGGCATCGGCCCCGCCCCGGCCCTGAAGACAGCCGGGGCACGCCTCACCCTCGGCAGCGACAGCCACGCGGTAATCGACTTCTTCGAGGAAGCACGGGCGCTGGAACTCAACGAGCGGCTCGCTTCCCAAGCGCGGGGCCATTTCAGCGCGGCCGAGCTGCTCGACGCGGCCACCGCCCACGACAGCCTCGGCTGGACAGACACCGGCCGCATCGAGGTGGGCCAGCGCGCCGACCTTGTCACCGTGGCCCTGGACACCCCCCGGACAGCGGGCATCGACCCCGAGGGGATCCTCTTCGCCGCCTCACCCGCCGACATCCGGCAGGTGATGGTCGACGGCCGCGAGATAGTCCGCGACGGCGAGCACGCGTTCATCGACGTGCCCTACGAGTTGCGGGAGGCGATATGCGCACTCTACTGATCACCAACATCGGCGAGCTGACCACGTTCTCTGACGACATCGGTGACGCGATCATCGTCTCCGATCGCGTGGAATGGGTTGGCTCGTCAGCGAATGCGCCCGCCGCCGACGAAAGGCTCGACGCCGGCGGCGCGGCCGTGATGCCCGGCTTCGTCGACAGCCACAGCCACCTCATCTTCGCCGGCGACCGCGCGCACGAGTTCGCGGCACGCATGGCGGGCGAGCCCTATACCGGGGGCGGCATCCGCACCACGGTCGCCGCCACCCGGGCCGCCAGCGACGAAGAGCTGGCGCGCAACGCTTCGCGCCTCGTCGCCGAGGCGATGCGGCAAGGCACCACCACCATCGAAATCAAGAGCGGCTACGGCCTCGACGTCGAGAATGAGGCGCGCAGCCTGCGCATCGCCTCCACGCTCACCACCGAGACCACGTATCTGGGCGCACACATCAAACCCTCACCCGACGTTGACTACGTGGGTCTGGTGACCGGAGCGATGCTGGAAGCCTGTGCGCCACATGCCAAATGGATCGACGTGTTCTGTGAACGCGGCGCCTTCGACGTCGACGAGAGCCGGGCGATCCTCACCGCGGGCATGGCCAAGGGGCTTCAGCCCCGCATTCACGCCAATCAGCTCACCATGAGCAAAGCCGTGCAACTGGCGGTCGAGCTCGACTGTGCGAGCGCAGACCACTGCACCCATCTGGCCGACGAGGATGTGGACGCGCTGGCGTCCTCGCACACGGTGGCGACCCTGCTGCCCGGATGCGAGTTCTCCACGCGCGCGCCCTACCCCGACGCCAGGCGGCTCATCGATGCCGGCGCGACGGTCGCGCTGGCCACCGACTGCAACCCAGGCTCCTCCTTCACTTCATCGATGCCTTTCTGCATCGCGGTCGCGGTGCGGGACATGCGGATGACTCCCGCCGAGGCACTCTGGTCGGCCACCATGGGCGGTGCCAAAGCCCTGCGTCGCAACGATATCGGCCATCTGGGCGTGGGCGCCCAGGCCGATCTCGTCATCCTCGGCGCCCCAAGCTCTTTGCACCTCGCCTACCGGCCGGGCGTGCCCCTGGTTAAGAAAGTTCTGCGCATAGGAGTGCCGCAATGACAGTCGTCGTCAACCACCACGGGGTCAGCGCCGCTGACGTGCTCACGGTAGCGCGTGAATCAGCGACAGTTTCTTTGAGCGTCGACGCGATAGCGGCGATGACGAAGAGCCGGTCCATTGTGGACTCCATCGAGCGCGACGGCCGTCCCGTCTACGGCATCTCCACCGGCTTCGGCGCCCTGGCCAACACGTTCATTTCACCCGAGCGCCGGGCCGAGCTGCAGCACGCGCTGATCCGCTCCCACGCCGCCGGCATCGGTGCGCCGATGCCGCGGGAAGTGGTGCGCGCCATGATCCTGCTGCGCATCAGAAGCCTCGCCCTCGCCCACTCCGGAGTGCGCCACATCATCGTTCAGGCGCTCGTCGACCTTTTAAACCATGACATCACTCCCTGGGTACCAGAGCACGGTTCCCTTGGCGCATCAGGTGACCTGGCCCCGCTCGCGCACTGCGCGCTGGTGCTGATGGGCGAGGGATGGGTGCTGGGCAAGGACGGACATCGCATCAACGGCGGCGACGCGTTGATGGCAGCCGGGCTCACCCCGATCGAGCTGTCCTCCAAGGAAGGACTGGCGCTGATCAACGGTACCGACGGAATGCTCGGCATGCTGATCCTCGCCAATGACGACCTGGCCCACCTGTGCACCATGGCCGATGTCACGGCCGCCCTCTCGATCGAAGCGATGCTCGGCACGGATCGGCCGTTTCATCCGTCCATCCACGCCATCCGCCCCCACCCGGGGCAGGGGCTGAGCGCCGCCAACATCTTCCGGCTGTTGCAAAACTCGGCCATCATGGACAGCCACCGCGACGACTTCGAACACGCTGTCCAGGACGCTTACTCGATGCGCTGCGCGCCACAGGTCGCCGGCGCGGCCCGCGACACCCTCGACTTCGCCCGCGGCGTCGCCGCCCGCGAGCTGGTGAGTGTCGCCGATAATCCGGTCGTGCTGCCCGATGGAAGGGTGGAGTCGACGGGCAACTTCCACGGCGCACCACTCGGCTTCGCCGCGGACTTCCTCGCCATCGCCGCCTGCGAGATCGGCTCGATCAGCGAACGCCGCGTGGACAGGCTCCTGGATGTCACCCGATCCCGTTCCCTGCCACCGTTTCTCACCCCTGACGCGGGAGTCAACTCGGGCCTGATGATCGCCCAGTACACGGCCGCCGGGATAGTCGCCGAGAACCGCAGACTCGCTTCGCCCGCGTCTGTCGACACCATCCCGACCAGCGGCATGCAGGAGGACCACGTCTCGATGGGCTGGGCCGCGGCCGTCAAACTGCGCCGCGTCCTGGACAACCTGACCAGCCTGCTCGCGGTCGAGCTGCTCGCCGCCGTCCGCGGCCTGCAGCTGCGCGCCCCCCTCCAACCCTCGCCGGCCGGAAGGATTGCCACCGAGTTCGTCTCGCTCTTCGCCGGCCGCCCCGGCCCGGACGTCTTCCTCGCCCCCATCCTGGAACACGCCCGCGCCACCATCTCCGGCCGCGACCTGCGCCAAGCCCTCGAAGCCGAAGTAGGCCCGCTAGCATGATCTAGAGAAGACTCTCATTTTTGGTAGTTCCAAATTTGGTACTACCAAAAATGGATGTATCCTCGACGAGTGGATGGATTTGTTGGGCGCTCCGGCGAGCTCGCCGCGCTTGAGCGCCTGCTTCAGCGGGTGACCGACGGTGGGCGAACCGGACGGCACGGCCGTGCCCTGCTCATCCGCGGACGACGCCGCGTGGGCAAGTCCCGCCTGGTCGAAGAGTTCATCCAGCGAGCAGGCGTCGCCCAGGTCTTCTACACAGCATCAGCCCAGTCCACCGCCGCGGCAGACATCGACTTGTTCGTCCAAGCGGTGAGGCAGTCGAGCCTGCCCTCTGCGCACCTTTTCGCCGATCAGTCACCGGGTACCTGGGATGCGGCCCTTAGCCTCCTAGCGAGCGCCCTTCCCTCCGACCAGCCCGCCGTGGTGGTGCTCGACGAGATGCCCTATCTCATCGGCAACGACACCGGCTTTGAAGGGACACTCCAGAAGATCTTCGATCGTGAATTCTCCCGGCGCCCGGTCCTGTTGATCTGCATTGGCTCCGACCTGGCCATGATGGAAGCCCTAAACGCCTACGGCAGACCATTTCACCAGCGCGCCACCGAAATGATCGTTCCTCCGTTGAGCCCTGCTGACGTTTCAGAGCTGCTTGATCTGCCCGCTGCCGAGGCAATCGATGCTTACTTGGTCTCGGGCGGCCTTCCGTTGATCCTCGACGAATGGCCTCGCGGTGCGACACTTCAGGACTATTTGGCAGAAGCGATCCCAGATCCAACGTCGGCCCTCATCGTCAGCGGGGAACGGTCATTGGCAGCCGAGTTTCCCGGCGACGCGCTGGCGCGGCTCGTGTTGGGAGCCATCGGGTCGGGCGAACGAACCCACTCCTTGATCAGCCGAGCCGCGGGTGACCTGCCCACCGCATCGATGGCCCGCGCCCTGCGGCTGCTTACCGGCAAGCGGATGATCGACGTAGCCACTCCCCTGTCGACGAAGCCTTCGAGAGAGACCAGGTATTCGATCGCCGATCCGCACTTGAGATTCTGGCTGAGTTTCCTCGGCCCCTACCTGCCCGAAATCGAGCGCGGACGCGGAGACCAAACCCTGCAGCGGATGAAGGCAAGCTGGACGGCCTGGCGGGGTCGCGCCGTGGAGCCGGTCGTTCGCGAGGCGTTGCGGCGACTACCTCAGACCGCGCTGCCAGCCGAT
>NZ_BONY01000033.1 GCF_016862955.1 Rhizocola hellebori
CGGCCGTGCCGCCGGGTGGTCTGCGGCCGTGCCGCCGGGTGGTCTGCGGCCGTGCCGCCCGCAGCGCTTCTGCCCTGTCCTTGGACCGCAAGATCCGCATCGGTCGGCCCGAAAATGTCGCCCGGTGGCGGTAGCCTCATACATGTGTTCGATGCGGGGGTAGTCGATACCGGGGTTGTCGACCGGCTGATCGCCCGGGCGCGCCTGCTGGCCCAGATCAATGCCAGCATGTTGGCTGATCTGGTCGCGGTCGCCGACGCCACCCCCCACCCCGAGTTCGCTGGGTTCGAGGTCTCGGCCGCGCTGATCTTGACTGGTCAGGCCGCCGACGTCCAGCTTGAGCTGGCCCACACCATCGTGCGTCGCCTGCCTGCGGTGCATGCCGCCATGTCTGCCGGTGACATCGATCTGCCCAGAGCCCGGGTCATCGCCGACGCCGTGTGCACCCTCGACCTCGACCTGGCCCGCGACATCGTGAAAAAGATCCTGCCTCAAGCCCCAGCTCTGACAACCGGGGCGTTGCGGGTCAGGCTGGCCAAACTGGTCATCCAGGCCGACCCGCAAGCAGCAGCCAAACGGCACCGCAAGCGGATCCGCGACCGCCGCGTCGAGTTGCAGAACACCGAGGACAGCTGCGCCACCCTGCTGGGAATGAACCTGCCCGCCGACACCGCCCTGGCCGCGAGCAACCGGCTCACCTCACTGGCCCGCGCTGTGAAACAGGCCGGCGACCCGCGCAGCCTCGACCAGCTGCGCGCGGACACGTTCCTCAACCTGTTGCTGGGCAACACTTGCGGCCACCCCCGTTTTGGCGCTCCGCACGGCAACCACCGCAGCACCAGCTCAAGCTGCTCCGGCACCGGCACCGGCACCGGCACCGGCACCGGCTCAAGCGGCTGCGCAGGCACCGGCGCGAGTGGTGGCGGCACCGGCACCGGCTCAAGTGGCACCAGCAGCACGAGCGGTGGCCGCAGTGGCGTGCACGGCGGCGGCATGAGCGCTGGCGGCACTGGCGCTGGCGGCAGCGGCACTGGCGTGAGCGGCAGCGGCGTGGGCAATGGCACGGGCGGCGTGAGCGGTCGTGGCGGCGTGAGCGGTGGCGGCGGCACCTGCGGTGGAGATTGCTGCGGCTGCTGCGGTAACGCCCGCGACGCTGGCTCCGGCGCGGGCCGGCCCCGCTCCGGCGGTGTGGAGCTGACCGGCGACCTCGAAATGCTGGCCCGGCTCAGCGAAGAACCCGGCAACCTGGCCGGCTATGGCCCTGTTATCGCTGATATCGCCCGCCAGGTCGCCCAACAACAACGCCACTCACCCTGGACGTTCACCATCCGCGACCCAAACACCGGCGAGATCTTCACCGGTGCTACCCGGCGCCGCCCCACCGAAGCGATGGCCCGGCACGTGCGCGCCCGGGATCGCACCTGTAGGGCGCCCGGCTGTCGCCGCCCCGCCATCTACGCCGACATCGACCACACCATCCCCTACCACCTAGGCGGACTCACCGTCGTGGGCAACCTGGGTGTCCTGTGTCGATACCACCACCGAGCCAAACATGAAGGCTGGTGGCTGCTGGTCCAGGTCAGACCCGGCGTGTTCGTGTGGCGTAGCCCGCTAGGCCGCCGCTACACCGTCTACCCTTCCGCCCCCTAAGCGAGGGCCGCACAGCAATTTCCGCAGCTTCGTCAAGCTCCTCCGCCTGGCCACCAATGGGTTTAGCGATTCACGTCTGGCGGCCTTCGCTGTCGGGCCCGAGCTTGCGCTCTGCTGGGCCTCGGGCGGCAAGCGTGGGGTGGAAGTGGTTAGGCGGCCCAGGGTGGGGTGAAGGGGTCGGCGTTGGGCATGGCGGCTTGGCCGCCGACTGGGAAGACTGCCACCGCCTCGAAGGGCTCGTTGTGTGGGTTGCCCATGCCGAAGGGGACTCCGGCCGGGACCACGAGCGCGTCGCCGGCGGTGACGTGGTGCTCGACGCCGTCCACTGTGGCCAATGCCGCGCCGGAGAGGGCTACGAAAATCTCCTCCCGGGTCAGGCTGTGGATGACCGGTTCTGAGCCCGGATTGAGGGAGAAACGCCAGACGCAGGTTTCGGTGGAGCCCCGGGTGGGGGAGGCGAGGCCGGTGAAGACGGCGTGGGGGAGGGTGAACTTGGGCGCGGTGGAGCCTTGCACGAGCGGCATTGCGGCCTCCGATATGTAACTGCGGTTGTCAACCTTAGTTGTATATCGAGGTGTGAGAGCCTGTCAACCATGGACTTCGGCATCCTGCTCGGGCTCGCCTATCAGCGGTTCGTTATTCAGCTGAACGAGCATCTCGCGGCCAAGGGCTTCAGCGCGATCAAGCCCACCTTCGGGTACGTCTTCCGAGCGCTAGAAGCCGAAACGCTGACCACCGCGCAACTCGCGGCCCGGCTGCAGATCACGAGCCAGGGCATGGCGAAGGTGGTGGAGGAGATGGTGAGCGTCGGTTACCTGGACCGCCGCGCCGACCCGGCCGATGCGCGGGTGAAGCTGCTGGAGCTGAGCGCCCGGGGGCGGGCCGCGGTGGCGACGGCGCGCGCGTTTCATGCCGACTTCGAGGCGCGGCTGGGGGCCAGTGCGGGCGAGCGGCGCGTGGCCACCACCCGGGCGGTGTTGACCGAGTTGATCGGGGCTACCGAGGACCTTACCCGGACTCTTCGCCCATTTTGACGCCGCCGGTGGTAGGACTATCTGGTGGGCATTGTGTCGCCCGGTTTTCAGGGCAAACCTCGATCAGCGGCGGTGACCTTGCCGCCGGGGCAGTATCTGACCGAAGACTTCCCGGTGCTTTCGGCCGGGCCGACGCCGCGAATCCAGCTCGATCAGTGGGAGTTTGTGATCACGACCGAGGCTGGGGTCAAGCATCGGTGGTCGTGGGCCGAGCTTCTTGAACTGCCCAGCGAGACACCCACTGTCGATCTTCATTGCGTCACGAAGTGGTCGAAGCTCGGCACGACCTGGCGGGGAGTAGCGCTGGACAGCCTCTTCGAGCAGGTCGATACCGCGGCCGATTTCGCGCTGGCGCACTCCTACGGCGGGTACACGACCAATCTTCCACTTGAGGATCTTCTCGACGGCCAGGCTTGGCTCGTCTACGAGTACGAAGGGGAAGAGCTGGGCGCGGAGCACGGTGGACCGGTGCGACTGCTCGTGCCCCACCTGTACCTGTGGAAGTCGGCCAAGTGGGTCAACGGCATCCAGCTGCTGGTGCAGGACGAACCGGGGTTCTGGGAGAGCGCCGGCTATCACGATTACGGAGACCCGTGGCGCGAGCAGCGGTACCAGGGCGATTGACCGGCCGGCTGGCCTGGCGCACAGCGCGGCTGGTGGAGGCGCGCGAGGAGACGCCGACCGCCCGCACGCTGGTGTTAGACGTGTCCGGCTGGCCCGGTCACCTGCCGGGGCAGCACGTGGACGTGCGGCTGACCGCGGAGGACGGCTACAGCACGCAACGCAGTTACTCGATCGCCTCGGCCGCTCAGGGCGACCGGATCGAGCTGACGGTGCAGCGGGTGCCCGCGGGCGAGGTGTCGCCCTACCTGGTGGAGGGCCTGTCGCCGGGCTATCCGGTCGAGCTGCGCGGCCCGGTGGGTGGCTGGTTTGTGTGGCGGACCACCGATACCGCCCCGGTGCTGCTGGTGGCCGGAGGTTCGGGGATCGTGCCGTTGATGGCGATGGTGCGCGCGAGACGGGCCGCGGGCAGCCGGGTGCCGTTTCGCCTGATCTACTCGGCCCGTACCAAAAACGATGTCTTCTATGCCGAAGAGCTGCGCAAGCGGGTCCGGGACGACGCCGGGCTCGATGTGGCCTACGTCTTCACGCGGGAAGAGCACGGGCGGCGTATCAACGTGAACGACATTTCCACCGCGGGCTGGCCCGCGGACTTCCAGCCGGACTGTTTCGTATGCGGCCCAACGGGTTTCGTGGAAACGGTGGCGGACATCCTGGTCGCGCTCGGTAATGAGCCGCGCCGGGTGAAGACCGAGCGTTTTGGGCCGACGGGAGCATAGGGCGTGGCTGACGGGTACCTGGACGGAAATGTGCTGGCCGGACCGCTGAGCGAGCTGTTCGCGGTCGATGTCACCGCGGTGGTGAGCTGCTGCGTCTCGTGTGGACAGACCGGCCCGATGGCCCTGCTGCAGGTCTACACGCAGGCGCCTGGCCTGGTGGCGCGCTGTCCGGGCTGCCAGGAGGTGGTGTTGCGGGTCGTGTCCGGCCCGACGTCGACCTGGCTCGATCTCAGGGGGGCGGTGAGCCTGCGCTTCCTCACCGCACCGGATCAAGAAGGCTGACAGTATCGTGGGCGGCATGGCCGACTTTTGGATCGCCGGCAGGGCCGCTTCGAGTGATGACCTGGTTGTGGTCACCAGCCCGCTCGATGGGCGCGAGGTGGGACGCACCGCCAACGCCAGCCCGCAACAGGTGGAACAGGCGGTGGTGGCCGCGGTCGACGTGGCCAAGCGGGCGGCGCAGCTGCCGGCGTCGGCGCGGGCTGCGGCGCTGGATCACGTGTCGCGGCGGCTTGGCGAGCGGGCGGAAGAGGTTGCGGCCCTTATCACCGCGGAAAATGGCAAGCCGCTGATGTGGGCGCAGGCGGAGGTGAATCGCGCGGTCTCCACCTTCCGTTTCGCGGCCGAGGAAGCGCGGCGGTCTTCCGGTGAGCTGATGCGCCTGGACACCGATCCCGCGGTGGCGGGCCGGATGGCGGTGGTGCGGCGTTTTCCGAAGGGGCCGATTCTCGGCATCACCCCGTTCAACTTTCCGCTGAATCTGGTGGCGCACAAGGTGGCTCCGGCGATCGCGGTCGGTGCGCCGATCATCGTCAAGCCGGCCCCGGCCACACCGCTGACGAGCTTGCTGTTGGGCGAGATTCTCGCCGAGACCGATCTTCCGGCGGGGATGTTCTCCATTCTGCCCCTGCCCAATGATCGGGCGCCGGCGCTGGTCGCCGATCCGCGGCTGCCGGTGGTGTCGTTCACCGGCTCGGGCCCGGTGGGCGCTGCTATCCGTGAGGCGGTGCCGCACAAGCATGTGACGCTGGAGCTGGGCGGAAACGCGGCCGCGGTGGTGTGTGAGGACTACAAAGACTTGGACTGGGCGGCTCAGCGCATCGCGCTGTTCTCCAACTATCAAGCCGGCCAGAGCTGCATCGCCGTGCAGCGGGTGATAGTCCACTCTTCGGTGGCCGAAGCGTTCCTCCCCAAGTTGGTCGAAGCCGTTGCTGCCCTTGATGTTTCGAAGCAGGTCGGCCCGCTCATCAGTGAGGCGGCGGCGATCCGGGTGGAGGACTGGGTGCGGGAGTCGGGCGGCCAGGTCCTCATCGGCGGGCAGCGCGACGGCGCCTGGTTCTCCCCGGCCGTGCTCACCCAGGTGCCGCCGGAGGCGAAGGTGGTGCGGGAGGAGGTCTTCGGGCCAGTGCTGGTGGTGTCCATTGTGGACAGTGATGATGCCGCTTTCGCTGCCGTGAACGACTCGCAGTACGGCCTGCAGGCGGGTGTGTTCACCTCCAACGTGCAAACGGCGTTCCGCGCCCATGCCGTGCTCGAGGTCGGTGGCGTGATCGTGGGCGACGTCCCGTCCTATCGCGCCGACCAGATGCCCTACGGTGGAGTGAAGGGCTCGGGCACAGGCCGGGAAGGGGTGCGCAGCGCGATGGAGGACTACACCGACCCGCGGGTCATGGTGCTGACCGGGTTGACGCTTTGAGCGGCAACGTCGAGATTGAGCGCAAATTCCTGGTCGCCTCCAGCGATTGGCGCGATGAGGTCTCGCAAGCCGATCCCATCCGGCAGGCCTACGTGGCCGTGACCGACAAGCTCAACGTGCGCGTGCGGCGCTACGGGCCCGACGCCTTCCTGACCGTCAAGGGGAAGGCCGTCGGCATCACCCGCAAAGAGATCGAAACCGCGGTTCCGGTGGAATTTGTGGAAGCGGTGCTGGCCGAGGGGCTGTTCCAGGGGCAGCCGGTGGAGAAGACCCGTTACTTGGTACCACATAAGGGTTTCACGTTTGAAATCGACGTGTTTGAGGGTGCCAACGCGGGGCTCGTCGTCGCCGAGATCGAGCTGGAGTCGGAGGAAAGCGACTTCCCGCGGCCGCCGTGGCTGGGTGAAGAGGTCACCGCCGACCACCGCTACTCCAACTCCTATCTGGCGCAGCATTCCTGGTCAGAGTGGGGGCCGCCAGTCGAGCCGCCCGGCGGCCAGGTCGGCGGCCAGTGAGCGCACATACTTCAGCTCCGCCTCCAGCACGTCGCGCTGGTATTCCGACTCGACGAGGAACAGCCGCGGCAGGAAGGAAGCCACCTCTTTCAGCTCGGCGTCCAAGGCGGAAAGCTTGTCCTCCAACGCTTTCACTCGCTCGGTGAGCGCGGCCAGCGCCTGCTGCGGGCCGAGGGTGGGCAGGAACGCGAGCGCGGCCGGGAATTCCGGGAACTCACGCGCGGGCTCGGCGAGCATGGTGTGCAGCCACTCCCGCAAGGTGGAAGCGCCGCTTGCGGTGAGCTGATAGACCGTCCTTTCCGGACGGTTCTCGGTGCGCCCGGTCGACTGCACCTCGACGAGCCCGTCGCGCAGCAACCGGTCGATGGTCTGGTAGACGCTGTTGCGCTGGGCGACGTTGACGACCTCGTCCTTGTGCCGCTCCTTGATCAGCTGCTGGAGACGGTATGCGTGCGCGGGCTGCTCGCTCAGCATCGACAGCAGCGCCATGGCCAGCACGGACTTGCGAGGTGACGACATTCGCAGAGCATAGCTGTTGACTTATGATTAGTCATAAGATGTATAGTGTGAATATGACTAAGAAGGCATTGATCATAGGTGGCGGCATAGCCGGCCCGGTCACCGCGATGGCGTTGCAGAAGGCCGGGCTCGAGCCGGTGGTCTACGAGGCCTACGCGCGCGGAGCCGATGGCGTGGGGGCATTCCTCACGCTCGCGCCCAACGGGATTGAGGCGCTTTCTTTGCTCGGCCTCGACCGGCTCGTGGCCGGGCTGGGCATGGACACCCGCCGGATGCGCATGATCAGCGGCAGTGGCAAGGTGCTGGCCGACTTCAGCAACGGGGGCGAGACCTCCTTCGGCATGCCGAGCCAGACCCTCAAGCGTGCAGATCTGTATGGCGCGCTTCGTGATGAGGCGCTTCGCCGGGGCATCCGGATCGAATACGGCAAACGGCTGGCCGACGCCGGCATGGATCGCGGTGGGGTGCGGGCCGTGTTCTCCGACGGCTCGACGGCAACCGGCGATCTGCTCATCGGCGCGGACGGGCTGCACTCCCGTACCCGAAAAATTATTGATCCTGATGCTCCTAAGGCCCGGTATGTCGGCCTGCTCAACACGGGCGGCTTCGCCAAAGGGCTGTCGATTGCCGATGAGCCCGGCACCTTCTACATGATCTTTGGTCGGAGATGTTTCTTTGGGTACCAGGTGCGCCCCAATGGTGAGGTGTGGTGGTTCGCCAATCCCGGCCGCAAGGTCGATCCGACGCCGGAGCAGCTGGCCGCGATCACACCGCAGCAATGGCGGGCCGAGCTGAACGACCTCTTCAAAGACGACGCGGGTCCGATCCTGCCGATCATCGCGGCGACCGGCGACATCATCGCCGGCTGGAGCACCTACGACTTCCCCACGGTGCCGAAGTGGCGCAACGAGCGCATGGTGATCATCGGTGATGCCGCCCACGCCACCTCCCCCTCGTCCGGGCAGGGCGCCTCGATGGCGGCCGAGGATGCCGTGGTCCTGGCCAAGTGTCTGCGCGACATCCCCGATCCGGCAAAGGCGTTCCAGGCCTACGAAGGCTTGCGGCGCAAGCGGGTTGAGAAGATCGTGGCGGCGGGCAAGCGCAACGGCAGCGGGAAGGCGCCGGGCCTGGTCGGCCGGGTGGTCCGCGACCTGATGCTTCCGCCCGTGATGAGGAGGCTCGCCAAAAGCGACGCGCTGCGAAAGATGTACGAATACCCGATCGATTGGGAAAGCACGGTCGCTTAGGCCCAGCCACGGTGCTGCCGCTCGAGTGCCGGTGATTAGGCTGTGTCTGTGACGATAGACCTGGCTCAGATCATCAAGGCATACGATGTGCGCGGCACCGTCCCAGATCAACTGAACGCGGAGGTCGCGGGCGCAATCGGGCGGGCGTTCGCACAGACCTTGCGCGAGCTGGGCGAGGACAAAGGCTCGATCGTGGTGGCGCACGACATGCGCGAGAGCGGCCCGGCCCTGGTGGCAGCGTTCACCGATGGGGTGCGTGGCGAGGGCATGGACGTGGTGCACGCCGGCCTCGGCTCGACCGATCTGCTTTACTACGCGGCCGGCAGCATGGACCTGCCCGGCGCGATGTTCACCGCGAGTCACAACCCCGCGCAGTACAACGGAATCAAGCTTTGCTTCGCCGGCGCCAGGCCGGTCGGGCAGGACAGCGGGCTGGCCCAGATCCGGGACAGGGCACAGGCGATGCTCGCCTCGGGCGAGCCCATCCCGCCCGGCATCGGGCGTCTGGAGCACCGCGACCTGCTGTCGGGTTATGCCGACTATCTGCACCAGCTTGTGCCGCTCGGGGCGATCCGCCCGTTGCGCGTGGTGGTCGATGCGGGCAACGGCATGGGCGGTTACACGGTGCCTGCGGTGCTGGGCACGGTCAGCGCCCTGACCATCGTCCCGCTCTATTTCGAGCTCGACGGCTCGTTCCCCAACCATGAGGCCAACCCGCTGGAGCCGGCCAACCTGGTCGACCTGCAGAAGGCGGTCGTGGAGCACGGCGCCGACCTCGGCCTGGCCTTCGACGGCGACGCCGACCGGTGCTTCGTCATCGACGCCAACGGCGATGCGGTGTCGCCCTCAGCGGTCACCGCTCTGGTGGCCACCCGCGAGCTGGCCAAGCACCCGGGTTCGACCATCATCCACAACCTGATCACCTCCTCGGCGGTGCCGGAGATCGTGCGGGAGCACGGCGGCGTGCCGGTGCGGACCAGGGTCGGGCACTCGTTCATCAAGGCCGAGATGGCCAACACCGGCGCGGTTTTCGGCGGCGAGCACTCGGCGCACTACTACTTCCGCGATTTCTGGAGCGCCGACACCGGCATGCTCGCCGCGATGCACGTGCTGGCCGCGCTTGGCGAGTCGAGCCAGCCGCTGGCCGAGCTGGGCGCGCAGTTCGAGCGCTATGTCGCCTCGGGGGAAATCAACTCGAAGGTCAACGATGCGTCGGCCAAGCTGGCCGAGGTCAAGGCGCACTTCGCCGCGCAGGAGCAGGACGAGCTGGACGGGCTCACGGTGCGTTTCGCCGATGGGGCCTGGCTCAACCTGCGCCCCTCCAACACCGAGCCGTTGCTGCGCCTGAACGCGGAGGCGCCGACCGCCGAGCGGATGGCTCAGCTGCGTGATGAAGTTCTGGCCATAGTGAGATAGGTAGGCTGCTGCACATGTCGCTCGATCCGCTTCTGCTTGAAATGGTCGCCTGCCCCGCCGAGGACCACGGCCAGCTGCGCTATGACGAGCAGGCGCAGACGCTGACCTGCGAGTCATGCGGCCGGGTCTACCGTGTCGACGATGGCCTGCCGGTGTTGCTTGTTGACGAGGCGCTCGTCGCTTCGGATGCAGATCTTGAGGAGAAGGCCTGATGGGGGCACCGGTAGAGGGAACGGCTGGGGTCCGCGGCAACCGCGACTTCGACCACGAGCTGATCGACGATGCGCCCGCGCTGGCCGCCCGCGATCCCGGCGGCATGCTGCGGGCCGTGGCATCGGCCGGGGCGCAGGTGCGCGAGGCCGCCGCGCTGACCGCGGAGACCGACCTGAGCCAGCTCGGTGAGGAGGGCCGCCCGCGCGCGGTGCTCGTCGTCGGGGCCGGCACGGCCGCTCGGTCCGGCGACATCCTGGCCACCATCGCGGGTCCTAAGTGTCTGGTACCGGTGCTGACCCACCGCAGCGTGGAGGTGCCGGGCTGGATAGGCGCGGCCGACGTGGTCATCGCGGTGTCGGCCAGTGGCCGGTCGCCGGAGGCGCTGGCCAGTGCCGAGGCGGCGGGAAGGCGCGGCGCGCGGCTGGTCGCGATCGGCGCGCCGGATTCACCGCTGCAGGGGCTCGCCGAGCGGTTCAGGGCACCGTATGTGGGGATCCCGCGACGCGGCCCGGCTCGGGCAAACCTTTGGGGCCTAACGGTTCCGGTGCTTCTCGCGGCCCGCACCCTCGGCCTGGTGAAGGTGAACGAGGCCGACCTGGCCGAGACCGCGACCCGGCTCGATCTGGAAGCCGACCGCTGCCGCCCGACCGCGGAGTCCTTTGTGAACAGAGCCAAGACCCTGGCCCTGAACCTGGCCGGCTCGGTTCCCGTGATCTGGGGCGACTCCCCGCTGGCGCATGTCGCAGCGCGCCGCTTCGGCGACATGCTCGCCGCCAACGCTCGCTACCCTGTCGTCACCGACGCGCTGGGCGAGGCCGGCCGGGGCAATGTCGGCTTGCTGGATGGCGTCTTTGGCGCTCTGGCTGAGGCGGAAAGAGACATCTTCGCCGACCCTGATGAGGACGGCGCGACGGGTTCACCGCAACGGCTCAAGATTGTGCTCTTGTGCGATGGTGGGCTGGCAGATGAAGATGCAGCGCAGTCATCGGATCGCCGTGCCGCCGTGGTGCAGGAGATCGCGGAAAGGCGTGGAGTGGACGTGGGTGTGGTGACCGCCGAGGGCGGCTCGGCGCTGGAGCGCCTCGCCTCCATCGTGTCCGCACCCGATTTCGCCTCTGTGTACCTTGGGCTCGGACATGGGCTTGACCCGATGGCGGTGCCGGCCGTCACGGAGCTGAAGGAGAAGCTGAGAAAAGCATGAGGAACGCATGAGTGCTGAGAGTCACGGAACTAAGGCCATTATCGCCGCCCTTTTCGCGAACATCGGCATTGCAGTCACCAAGTTCATCGCTTATCTCCTTACCCAGTCGTCATCGATGCTCGCCGAGTCGATCCACTCGGTGGCCGACTCCGGCAACCAGTTGCTGCTGTTGCTGGGCGGTAAGCGCGCCAAGCGGGCGGCGACCCCGGAACACCCTTTCGGCTTCGGCCGCGACCGCTACATCTACGCCTTCATCGTCTCCATCGTGCTTTTCACCGTCGGTGGCCTCTTCGCGCTTTACGAGGCCTACCACAAGTGGGGCCACGCGGGCGGCATCACCAGCTGGCAGTGGGTGCCGGTGACCGTGCTGGTGGTCGCCATCGTGCTGGAGTCGATCTCGTTTCGCACGGCGATCCGAGAGTCGAACCTGGTACGCGGCACCACCGACTGGGTCACCTTCGTGCGCCGGGCTCGCGCGCCGGAGCTTCCGGTCATCCTGCTGGAAGACCTGGGCGCCCTGCTGGGTCTGGTCTTTGCGCTTTTCGGTGTCGGCATGACGCTCATCACCGGCAATGGCCGGTGGGATGCGCTCGGCACCGCCCTGATCGGCATCCTGCTCGTCACCATCGCGGTGATCCTTGCCTTGGAGACCAAGAGCTTGCTCCTCGGCGAGTCGGCGACCCCGGAAAACCTGAAGGCCATCGAGGCCGCGATCGTGGCCGGGCCTGAGGTGGAGCGCATCATCCACATGAAGACCCTCCACCTTGGACCGGACGAGCTTCTGGTGGCGGCGAAAATCGCGGTGAACGCGCGGGAACGGGCCGACGAGGTGGCCACCGGGATCAATGCGGTAGAGGCCAGGATCCGCGAAGCGGTGCCGATCGCGCGGGTCATCTATCTGGAGCCGGACATCTACGACGCTCAAAAAGCGGCACAGGCGAGCTAGCGTGCAACGGTTACACAGCCAGATCCGCGGGTACCCCTGGGGATCGCGGGACTTCATCGCCAAGGTGCAGGGCCGGCCGCATCCCACCCCTGCGCCCGAGGCGGAGCTTTGGATCGGCGCGCATCCGGACAGCCCGTCGGCGGTGGAGGGCGGGGGCACGCTGGATCAGCTGATCGCCACCACGCCGGAGGCGTCCCTGGGCGCCGATTCGATCGCCGCGTTCGGGGCGCGGCTGCCGTACCTGATGAAGCTGCTCGCCGCGCAGGAGCCGCTGTCGCTGCAGGCCCACCCCGACTCGGAACAGGCACGCGCCGGGTTCGCGGCGGCCCATCCTTCGTACGTAGACGCGTATCACAAGCCCGAGCTGATGCTGGCGCTGGAGGACTTCGAGGCGCTGTGCGGGTTCCGCCCCGGGCCCGAGTCGGCGCAGCTGCTTCGCGCGCTCGGCATCGCCTCGCTGGCCCCGGTCGTCGAAAGCCTCGAAGCGGGCGATCTGCGCGCCGCCGTGAGCACCCTGCTCGGGTGGCCGGCCGGTGAGCGCGAGGCGCTGGTGGCCGCGGTCGCGCAGGGTGATCAGCTGGCCGGCCAGCTCGCCGGTTACTACCCCGATGACATGGGCGTGATCGTCGCCCTGCTGCTCAACCATGTGACGCTGCGCCCGGGCGAGGCCATCTGGATGCCCGCGGGCACGCTGCATGCCTACGTTCGCGGCGCGGGTGTGGAGATCATGGCGTCGAGCGACAACGTGCTGCGCGGCGGATTGACCCGTAAACACATAGACGTTGCAGAGTTGTTGCGCGTGTTGCGTTTTGAGCCGATGCGGATCCCGCTGCTGAGCGAGCAGACGGTCTCGCCCGGCGTGGTGACCTGGCCCGTGCCGGTGGCCGACTTCCGCCTCTCCCGGATACGCCTGGACGGGGAGCAACCGGCCCTGGAGCTCACTCCGCACGGCCCGCGCACGGTGCTGTGCCTGCGTGGTGAGGTGAGCGTGGCGGACAAGCGGGGTGCGGTCTGGCTCACCGGCGGGGAGTCCGCCTTCGGCCCGGCCGACGGCGGTCCGATGATCTTCGATGGCGCCGGCGAGATCTACCTCGCTTCGTTGTAGGCATTGCCTTCGCACACCAATATTGCAGCCAGACTTGTCCCGTTTTGCTTGACATGCTCTGAACGGAGTGTGACTCTATAACCACGCAGCGTTATCAGACCATTAGAGTCCGAGCCACGCGCGAGGGAACCAAACCGGGGGGAAGTGTGACCCGGCACTCGGCCGCGGAAGGTCCGCAGTCAGGTGCCGGGTCACACGCTATTTGGGCTGAAAGGCGAGGCAGAGGGCTGTGGCGTACTGTGTGGGATGCACAGGTCAGCCGACCGACATGGAGTTATACGAATGACCCGTACCCTGTCCAACGACGATTTCAAGGTCGCCGATCTTTCGCTCGCCGCGTTCGGGCGTAAGGAGATCCAGCTCGCCGAGCATGAGATGCCCGGGCTGATGGCGGTTCGCCGCGAATACGCCGACGCACAGCCCCTCGCAGGCGCCCGCATCGCGGGTTCGCTTCACATGACCATCCAGACCGCTGTCCTGATCGAGACGCTTGCCGCGCTCGGTGCGGACGTGCGCTGGGTGAGCTGCAACATCTTCTCGACCCAGGACCACGCGGCCGCCGCTGTCGTGGTGGGGCGCGACGGGACGACCGACGCGCCAAGTGGTATTCCGGTCTTCGCCTGGAAGGGCGAGACCCTCGAGGAGTACTGGTGGTGCACCGAGCAGCTGTTCGCCTTTGCCAACGGCGAAGGCCCGAACATGATTCTCGACGATGGTGGCGACGCCACCCTCCTGGTGCACAAGGGCGTCGAGTTCGAGAAGGCCGGCGCCGTCCCGGCGACCGCCCCGACCGACTCCGAGGAGTACGCGGTCATTCTCGAGGTGCTGCGCAAGTCCCTCGGGAACACCCCGACCAGGTGGACCAAGATCGCCGCTGACATCAAGGGCGTGACCGAGGAGACCACGACCGGTGTCCACCGCCTTTACGAGATGCAGAAGGCCGGTTCGCTGCTCTTCCCGGCGATCAACGTCAACGACTCGGTCACCAAGAGCAAGTTCGACAACAAGTACGGCTGCCGCCACTCGCTCATCGACGGCATCAACCGCGCCACCGACGTGCTCATCGGCGGCAAGGTGGCCGTGGTGCTCGGTTACGGCGACGTGGGCAAGGGTTGCGCCGAGTCGCTGCGCGGCCAGGGCGCCCGGGTCATCGTCACCGAGGTCGACCCGATCTGCGCGCTGCAGGCCGCGATGGACGGCTACCAGGTGACCACCCTGGAAGACGTGGTCGAGACCGCCGACATCTTCATCACCGCCACCGGTTGCTTCGACGTGATCACGGCCGAGCACATGAAGCGGATGAAGCACCAGGCGATCGTCGGCAACATCGGTCACTTCGACAACGAGATCGACATGGCTGGCCTGGCCAAGCTGCCGGGTGTGACGAAGACGAACATCAAGCCGCAGGTCGACGTCTGGAACTTCGAGGACGGACACTCGATCATCGTGCTGTCCGAGGGCCGGCTGCTGAACCTTGGCAACGCCACGGGTCACCCGTCTTTCGTGATGAGCAACAGCTTCACCAACCAGACGATCGCGCAGATCGAGCTGTTCACCAAGCTCGACCAGTACCCGATCGGCGTCTACACGCTGTCCAAGCAGCTCGACGAGAAGGTGGCGCGCCTGCACCTGGACGCGCTGGGCGTGAAGCTCACCGAGCTGTCGAAGCCGCAGGCCGAGTATCTCGGTGTCGCGGTGGAGGGGCCCTACAAGCCGGAGCACTACCGCTACTGAGCTAGATAGATAGATCCACGCTTGCCACTCCGCGGGGTGGAAGCTTAGGCTAACCTCACATTGGCTAGCCTAAGCTTCCACCCCCGGAGTTTTTCTGTGCTTGCGACCTATCTGATCGGGCTGCGCGAAGGACTCGAAGCCACGCTCGTGGTGACGATCCTCGTCGCGTTCCTGGTCAAGTCCGACCTGCGCCACAGGTTGCCCTACGTCTGGGCCGGCGTCGCCGCAGCCGTTCTGCTGTCGGTGGGATTCGCCGCGTTCCTGGAGTTCACCAGCGCGAACCTGGAATTCCGGAACAAAGAGCTTTTCGAGGCCACGGCTTCGATCGCCGCGGTCGTCTTCGTGACCTGGATGATCTTCTGGATGCGGCGCGCGGCTCGGGGGATCGCGGGCGAGCTTCGTACCAAGATGCAAAGCGCCATCGAGATAGGGCCTATAGCCGTTGCGGTGACAGCGTTTCTGGCCGTCGCCCGAGAGGGCTTGGAAACCGCGCTGTTCTTCTTCGCGACCGTGCAGAGCAACGACGCCAACCACGCGGTGGCCGCCATCGTCGGCGGAATCGCGACCTCAATCGCGATCGGGGTGGGGCTCTACTACAGCGCGGTGCGGATCAACCTGACCCGCTTCTTCACCTGGACCGGCGCGATCCTCGTGCTCGTGGCCGCCGGAATCCTCAAGTACGGGGTGCACGACCTCCAGGAAGCCGATGTCGTGCCGGGCCTGAACAACCAGCTTTCCGTGCCCAGCTTCGATCCGACGACGTGGTGGGCGGAGCTGCTGCGCGGCATGTTCAACGTCACCACCAATCCCAGCGTGCTGGAGAGCCTGGCCTGGTTCCTTTACGCGCTTCCCGTTCTGTTGCTGTTCCTCTGGCCTAAAAACAGGAGTTCTCATGCGTAGATATGTCGTTGCCGTTGCGCTGCTGGGGCTTGCCGCCTGCAGCAAGGATCCGGTTGCCACCCCTGGTGCGAGCGGGCCGATCACGGTCAAGGCCTCCGACACGAGCTGCCAGGTGGAGCGCACCGAGAACGGCGCAGGAACCGTGACTTTCGCCGTCAAGAACGAGGGCACCAAAGTGACCGAGTTCTATGTCTACGCGGCCGGCGACCGGGTGATGGGCGAGATGGAGAACATCACCCCCGGCCTGACCCGGGAGCTGAAGGTGGAGCTGCCCGCGGGGACGTATGAGACCGCCTGCAAGCCGGGCATGATTGGCAAGGGAATCCGCGGCGCGTTCCGGGTCACCGGTTCGGCCGCGCCGCTGACCGCCGACGCGAAGATGGCCGCCGCGACCGAGAGCTACCAGCGCTACGTGAAGACCCAGAGCGAGACACTTCTGGTGAAGACCCAGGAGTTCGTCGACGCGGTCAAGGCAGGAAATGTGGCCAAGGCCAAAGAGCTTTTCCCCATCGCGCGTACGTATTGGGAGCGCATCGAGCCGGTGGCCGAAATCTTCGGCGACCTCGACCCGAAGATCGACGGCCGCGCTGAGGTCATCGAAGAGGGCATGGCGTTCACCGGTTTCCACAAGATCGAGCAGGACCTCTGGGAGACCGGCGACATCTCCAAGAGCGGGCCGCTGGCCGACCAGCTGATGGTCGACATCAAGGAGATCGTGACGAAGGCCAACGCGGAGAAGCTTTCCCCGCTGCAGCTTGCCAACGGCGCGAAGGAGCTTCTCGACGAGGTTGCCTCCGGGAAGATCACCGGTGAGGAAGACCGCTACTCGCACACCGATCTGTGGGACTTCGCCGCCAACGTGCAGGGTTCGCAGGCCGCGGTGCAGGCGCTGCGCCCGGTGCTGGAGGAGCGTTCGCCGACCCTGGTCACCGACCTCGACGCCGCCTTCGCGAAAGTGGAGAGCACCCTGGGCAAGCACCGCAAGGGTGATGGCTGGAAGCTGCACACCGAGCTCAGCCAGACCGAGCTGAAGGAGCTGACCGACGTCATCAACGCGTTGGCCGAGCCGATCAGCAAGGTCGCGGCGGTAGTGGCGGGCTAGCCATGGTTTCCCGTCGCAATGCCATATTGGCCGCAGGATCAGTGACCGTCGCCGGTGCGGCGGCGGTCGCCCTTTCCCGAAGCGGCCCCGAACACGCGATGGCCGGCCCAGGTGACGCCGTGGAGTTCTACGGCGCGCACCAGGCCGGCATCACCACGCCGGCACAGGACCGGCTGCATTTCGTGGCCTTCGATGTGATCACAGACGACCGCGCGAAGCTTGTCCAGATGCTGCGCGACTGGACGGCAGCCGCTGCCCGCATGACGGCCGGTCGCGACGCGGGCCTGCTGGGCGCGGTCGAGGGGCAGCCCGAGGCTCCGCCGGACGACACCGGCGAGGCGCTCGGGCTGCCGCCCTCGGCCCTCACCATCACTGTCGGGTTTGGACCGTCGCTGTTCGCCAAGTTCGGTCTGGCCGACCGCAAACCGAAGGCCATGGCCGATCTGCCTCGCTTCCCGGGCGACACCATCAAGCCCGAGATCAGCGGGGGAGACCTGTGCATTCAGGCCTGCGCCAACGATCCTCAGGTCGCCGTGCACGCGGTGCGCAACCTGGCCCGGATCGGCTTCGGTGTGGTGAGCGTGCGCTACTCGCAGCTCGGCTTCGGGCGCACGTCGAGCACGTCGACGGCCCAGGCGACTCCCCGCAATCTGATGGGCTTCAAGGACGGGACCAGAAACCTGAAGCTGGAGGACGGCGCGGAGCTGCTTGACAAGCACCTCTGGGTTCAGCCAGACGACGGTCCACAGTGGATGGTCGGTGGCAGCTACCTGGTCAGCCGTCGCATCCGCATGATTATCGAGACGTGGGACCGCACTCCGCTGGCCGAGCAGGAAACCATCTTCGGCCGGACCAAGGGCGAGGGCGCTCCGATGGGCAAGGCCAAGGAGTTCGACGAGCCCGACCTCTCGCTGATGCCCGAGGAGGCACACGTCCGGCTGGCACACCCGTCGAGCAACGGCGACGCGCGGCTGCTGCGGCGCGGCTACAACTTCGTGGACGGTTCGGACGGCTTGGGGCGCCTGGACGCGGGCTTGTTCTTCCTGGCCTACCAGCGCGATCCACACAAGCAGTTCGTTCCGGTGCAACGCAGCCTGGCCCGCGCGGACGTCCTCAACGAATACATCCGGCACACCTCCAGCGGCCTGTGGGCAGTGCCGCCGGGGGTCAAAGGGCCCGAGGATTTTTGGGGAAGCGCTCTTTTCGCGTAGGGTCAGCGCGGCGCGGCTGATCGGAGCTGGCTCGGCGGTGTGGCCGGGCCGGTCGCGGGTGCCGGGTTGACCGGGAACAGCTCGGGCCAGAGCTTGGCCTGAATGGAGCGGTTATGGGCCAAGCGGTTCGCGGCCCGGCGATGCCGCTCGCCGACGACAGCGGCAAGATAAGCCCAGCCCGGCGTACCTGGTGGGGGCGCCGGGCTGGCCGAAGCGAGCAGCTCTTTCGCCAGCGCCTCGCCGAGGCGGGTGCGATGCGGCTCGCGCAGGCTGCGGCTGCGCGCCAAAAAGTGCCGTGCCGCCAGGGCCAGCTGGTCATCGACGTTGGTCAGGTCCAGGGTGGCGGCCCAGGCTTGCATCGGCGGCGGCGTGCTCGGCACCCATCCCCAGCCCTCCGGGCTGCGCTCGTGGATGACGATCGTTGCAGCGGCGAGGTCGGCGAGCCGTTGCGCCCGTGCCGAGCCGACCAGCACGGCGATGCTGATCAGCCAGCTGAATCCGAAGAGGAACCCGGGCCACTCCAGGGCGGCGCCGACCAGGGCGCGGGTGAACGACAGCCGCCACGTGATCGGCCCGCCGTCGTCTCTCACCACCCGCAGGCCGAGCGCCAGCTTGCCCACGGAGCGGCCGCGCATCAGGGCGTGGATCGCGGTGGGATAGCCGACCAGGACGAGCACCACGAGCATGATCTGCAGCGCTATCGCCAGCGCGGCGTCGGCCGCAGGCCCCATCGCCAGCAGGATCAGGGTCAGCGGGATCTGCAGCACATACAGCAGCCCGAGCTGGACCAGGATGTCGATCATGAGCGCGAGCGCGCGGGATCCGGCGCGAGCAAGGCGGATGTCAAGGTTTACCGCTTCGCCGCTGACCAGACGCACCTCGGCTTCGGACATCGCCACAGCGTACTAGGCTGAGCCCGCCAATGCTGAGAACGGTTCACCAAGCTGACACCGGAGGTGCGCGTGGATCTCGACGCCTATGTCGCCGAACATCGCGGCGAGTGGCGGCGCCTTGCCGTGCTCAGCAGGAAATTCAAGCTCAACGCCGGCGAGGCCGACGAGCTTGTCCTTCTCTACCAACGGGTGGCGACCCAGCTCTCGGTGGTCCAGAGCCGCACCCCGGATCCGGCTCTGGTGGCCGAATTGTCGGGCCTGGTGCTGACCGCGCGATCCGCCCTCACCGGCCCTTCCCGCTTCGACTGGAATTCGATCCCGCGATTCTTCGTCCACGACCTTCCCCTGTCGCTGTACCGAGCCCGTCGCTGGTGGGTGGCGTGCGGGCTGAGCTTCTGCCTGGTCGGCGGCATCATGATTGCCTGGGTGGCCGGCGATCCCGGTGTGGCGCGCGCCTTTGGCCTGAGCGAGGCCGACATCGAAGAGCTGGTGGGAGGCGCCTTCACCGGTTACTACAGCGAATTTCTTCCGCAGAACTTCGGTCTTCAGGTCTGGGCCAACAACGCTTTCCTGGCCGCGATGTGTCTCGCCAGCGGTGTCCTGGTGTTGCCGCCGGTGCTGTTGCTGTGGAGTAACGCGGTGAGCATCGGCCTGGTCGGCGGGGTCATGGTGGGTGCGGGCCACGGCGACACCTTCTTCATGTGGATAGCCCCGCACGGCTTCCTGGAGCTGACCGCCATCTTTGTGGCGGCCGGGATAGGGATGCGGATGGGCTGGGCCTGGGTGGAGCCCGGCCCGGTGCTGACCCGTGCCCAATCGCTTGCGGCCGCGGCGAAGCAGGGCATGGTGGGCACCGTGGGCCTGGTCGGAGTGCTGGCCATTTCGGCCCTGCTGGAGGCGTTCCTGACACCTTCCCCGCTGCCGCTGATCGTCCGGGACTTCATCGGCTTCGGGGTCTGGTGCGCGTTCATTGGCTACGTCTGGATTCTCGGCTCCCGCGCCGCTAGGCCGATCACAACCGACCAGCCGCTTTGAGCGCCAGATATTCGTCGGTGACCTGGCTGGCGAAGGTGTCCGCCGGACAGTCCAAAACGGACACACCGTTGCGGGAGAGCGCGGTGGTGATGCGCTGGCGTTCCAGCAGGGCACGGGTGCCGGCCGCCACGGAGTAGACCGCGTCGGCGCTGTCGACCGGGGTCGAGGCCAGCTCGGTCAGCGCCGGGTCGTGCACCGCCGCCACCAGAACCTGGTGCCGCGCAACAAGTTTGGGCAGCACTGGGAGCAGCCCTTCACCCAGGGCACCCGGCTCGAGCGCGGTGAACAGCACGACGAGGCAGCGCTTGCGCTCTCGGCGCAGCACCTCACTGGCGATCTGCTCGAAGTCCGTCTCCACCAGCGCGGGCTGCAGCGGGGCCAGCGCGTTGACCAGCCGGGGCAGCAGGGATCGGCCGTGGACGCCGCTGACCGCGGCCCGTACCCGGCTGTCGGCGGCGAGCAGATCCACCTGGTCGCCCGCCTCCTGCGCCACGGCGGCCAGCAGCAGGGCGGCCTCCATCGCGGTGTCCAGGCGCGGCTCGTCGCCCACCCTGACCGCGCTGGTGCGGCCGGTGTCGAGCACGCAGACCACCCGGCGCGACCTTTCCGGCCGCCAGGTGCGCAGCATGACGTCATTTCGCCGGGCCGTGGCGCGCCAATCGATCGAGCGAACATCATCGCCGGGCACGTACTCGCGCAACGTGTCGAACTCGGTGCCCTGGCCCCGCCCGCGGATGGCGATGGCCCCTTCGACTACCCGGAGTTTGGCCAGCTTTTCGGGCAGATGTTTGCGCGATTCGAAGCGGGGCAACACCCGCAGGTTCCACGGCACCGTCCGGGTGATCTGCCAATGGCTCAACCGCAGCGGGCCGAAGCTGCGCAGGGTCACCGCCAGCGCGGGCCGGTCGCCGCGCCGGGTCGGGGTCAGCGACGTGCCGAGCGCAAGCTTCTGCCCCGGTTTGATGGACAGCTCGTAAACCGAGTCGGAGGCGCCGGCCGACGGCACCCAGAGGTCACGCACCAGCAACCGGGCCGTCGAGTCGTTGGTGTTGTGGGCAACGAGCTCGACCTTCGCCGTCTCGCCCAGCCGGACGTTGGTGTCGCCGAGCCGGGAAAGCCATATCGCCCTTGGGTTGGTGGCCAGGGCGCGATCGGCGAGCACCAACAGCACGACGATTCCCGCCACGATGACGAGCACCGTCCACGGGTTGACGCCGACGGCCACCGGCACGGCGCCGACGAGAACGCCGATGCCGAGCAGAGCCGCGGCCCGGGACGTGACCATCAGCGCGGCGTCGGCACGGTGGCGAGGACGCTTTCCAGCACCGCGTCGGGCGTGGTGCCCTCCAGCTCCGCCTCGGGCCGCAGCCGCAGCCGGTGGCGCAGGGCGGGGCGGGCCATCACCTTGACGTCGTCCGGGGTGACGTGGTCGCGCCCGGAAATCCAGGCCCACGCCTTGGAGGTGATGAGAAGCGAGGTCGCGCCGCGCGGGGAAGCGCCCAGCTCGACCGCGGGCAGGGCACGCGTCGCGCGGCAGATGTCGACGATGTAACCGATGACCTCATCGGCGACGTAGACCCGCATCATCGCCTCGCGGGCCGCCGTCAGATCGGCGGCGGTCGCCACCGCCTTGATCCCGGCCGCGCTCAGGTTACGCGGATCGAAGCCGGTGTGATGGGCCCTGACCACCCCCAGCTCCTCGTCCCGGGTGGGCATCGGCACGGTCAGCTTGAGCAGGAATCGGTCGAGCTGCGCCTCGGGCAGCGGATAGGTGCCCTCGTGCTCGATCGGGTTCTGCGTCGCCGCCACCACGAACGGATCGGGCAGCGGCCGGGTCACGCCATCGGTGGAGACCTGGCGCTCCTCCATCACTTCAAGCAGCGCCGACTGGGTCTTCGGCGAGGTGCGGTTGATTTCGTCGGCCAGCAAAAGGTTCGTGAAGACCGGGCCGTGCCGGAAGAGGAACTCGACGCTGCGCGGATCGTAGATGACCGACCCGGTGACGTCGCCGGGCATCAGGTCGGGCGTGAACTGGATGCGCTTCATCTCCAGATCCAGGGCCGCCGCAAACGACCGCACCAGAAGGGTTTTGGCCACCCCGGGCGGGCCTTCGAGCAGCACGTGCCCGCGGCACAGCAGCGCGATGAGCAAGCCGGCGACGACGCCGTCCTGGCCGACGACGGCCTTGGCCACCTCGGCGCGCAGCAGGCCGAGCGCCTCACGCGGGTTGTGCGTCGCCACCTCAGTCACGGGGGTTCTCCTTCTTGCCTCGGGTTGTCTGCTCGACGAGCAGCAGCAGCTCTCTTGTGCGTTCTTCGAGCTCGGGGTCGGTTTCGGGCTCTGGGCCGTAGAGGATGTTTTCCAGCAGCGCCCTGTCCTCACCCAGCCGTGCGGCCAGCGCGTCGAGGATCTGGTCCCGCTCCGCTTTGGGCGGCAGGCCCAGGGCGACGCCGATGCGGCGGCGTGCCTCGAACCGAAGCGTCTCCAGGGCCTGTCCGCGGGCCTTGGCGCGCCGGTAGAGGTTGCCGCGGCCGATGGCCGTCTCCGCTCCCTTGACCTCGATGGGCAGCGGCTCGGTAACCGGGCCGCCCAGCCTTCGGCCACGGGCCACCGCGAACGCGAGCGCCGTCAGCAGGAGCATTACCGAGAGTGGGAAAAGCCAAGGGGGGAAAGGACTCTCCGGCTCGGGCGCGGCTATGTCCGGAGGACGCCGGGACACCGAGGGGCGCGGCTGGGGGCTGCCGCCGCGTACCCTCTCGTCGCCCGGGCCCAGCGAGGGAATCGGTTTGCCCGCGCCGATGTCCTCACCGGCCGACTTCGGCTTCGGCTCCGGCGCGTGCAGGTCGAGCCAGACCAGGGTGGGTTTGACGCTGAGCAGGTCGACGGCGAAATCGGCGTTGTCGTTCTCGCCTATCCGATCCGAGCGGAACGGCTCCGGGCTTCCGGCAACCACGAATTCCACACCTTGAAAGCTGAGCGCTGCCAAGCCCTGCTCGTAGCAGTATTCCGCGCTGACGAGCGCGTCGCTCCACAGCCCGTACCGGGTGCGGGTGGTGCCGACCCGGCGGGCGTCGCTCAGGGTGCAACCGGGGCCGGGCGAAGCGACCGCGGTGGCCCAGCGCCGCTCCGCGACGCCCAGTGGGGGAAGGGCGTCGGTCAGCTGGCGCGTGCCCGGCTCGACCAGGACCACCCTTGTCCCGCCGGGGGAGTTGCGCAGCATCCACAGATAGTCGGGGTGCATGAACTCCGGGGCGGGAACGAAAAGCGTTACCGTGCCCCGCATCCCCCACACGGCGGCGAGCGCGTCGCTGGACCGGGTGTGCCGCTGGATCTGGATCCCCTTGGCGCGCAGCAGGTCTGCCAGCTCCTGGCCGGAGGTGACCCCTGCGGTGGAGGGGGAGAGGTAGTGCTTTTCGGTGTAGTCGGGCTCGGACAGCCAGCGCACGACGATGGTGCTCAGGATGACGACGATGACGACGGTCAGGGGGAGGAAGAGGCGGTATCGGCGCCTGCTGCGGACGGCCTTCATCGGCTACTCCCGGCCATCGCGTCGTGCAGTTGAGATGCCAGCGCCCGCATCCGGTTGTCGTCTTCGGATTGGGCCGGCTTCTTGGCGTACCAGATGTCGGAGAACAGATGGGAGGCGGCATCGATCGGAGGTGCCACCGGGGCCGCGGCGGAGCCCGCCGCGCTGGCCAGCTCGGTGACCGTCCAACCCGGATGGTGCGTGATGACGCCCCGATCGACAAGCTCGCGAACCATGGCGCGCAAGCGTTCCCGGACGGCCTCGGCGTAACGCCCCTGCGCCGCGAGCCGATCCGCAAGCGCGGCGAAGACCGCCGCATCGACGTTGGGCAGCTCCTCCTCGCTCTCCACCACCTCTTCGATCTCGGCGTCGGTAACCTCGCGGATGGCACTTTTCTTCTTGCCCGACTTGCCTTCTCGGGACCGCCGCAGCCGCATCCCAAGCAGCCCATGCCACCAGGATGGCCAGAAGTACCAGAGCAGGCCGATCGCGAGCGCGCCTAGGATCATCAGCACCACGGTGAGGGGCAACGAAAAGAGGTCTCCCCACGCCGCCACGAGCTCGTTGTAAAGCCTCATCGGCTCGCCACCACCGACTCGGGAGTCAGCGGGGCGTGCCGCTGGGCCCGGCTGAGCCAGATGTCGAGCCCCTCGCTGCGGAAGCGGCCCTCGGCAAGGGCGGCGGCGTCGAGCGCGGCGAGGTAGAGGTAGGCCGCCGAGTTGGCGATGACGAACCCGGCCGTGATGGACCAGGCCTGCGCGGTGTCGGTCAGCGGCAACTGGTCGAAAAGCGCCAGCATGCCGATGAAGAAACCCAGGCGCAGCAGGAGCCAGGCGGCGTAGCCGAGCGTGCGCACCCAGATGGCGCGCATTCCGTTGCGGAAGGCCATTCCCGCCGCGCGGCCCAGCCCGCGAAACGCCCCGCGGCGTTCCAGGCCCATGGCCGCCCCGGCCATGCCGAACAGGCCGTAGCCCAGAACCCAGAGTGGCCCGAGGAAGGCGCCGATCGCGGTGCACACCGCGGCCGCGGGGGCGGCTATGGTCAGCGCGCCGGCGTCACGCCACCGCGGCCTCAGCAGCGCCCGCGGCGCAGCCGGAGTGGCGGCCAGGTCCTGGGCGGCGAGCACTCCTGTCCGGGTACCCAGAAAAGTGATGATCATTGCTTCTAAGCCGCAGCCGATCGCCATCACCACCCACAGCGCCCCCATGGTCTCCCAGAAGCCATCGTCGAAGCCGTTGAGAAAGTCGACGCCGAGCGCGACCCGCAGCGGGTAGAGGATCGCCTGTTCCGCGATGGCGAACAGGGCGGCGACCGGAAGCAGGATGACGGCCCGGTTGCGCACCAGCTGCGCGGCAGCATCGAGAAGCTCGCCAACGGTGAGCGGGCGACGCGGCAGCGCGGAGGGAGGGGCCACGGTGTGACATGGTTGCACGTCTCGGCCATATTCTCTCGCCCGCCCGAGCACGGTGGGCCGGCTCGGCCGTTCGGCCAATATCCACCTGGCCAAAGTGCGAAGCGGGTTCATGCTTGTCAGCTCGGGATGGGATATTGGACGGCATGAGAGCCCGCGTCCTGGTTGTCGATGATGACCCCGCCCTCGCCGAGATGCTGGGCATTGTCCTGCGAAGCGAAGGTTTCGCCCCGTCGTTCGTCGCCGACGGCGAACGCGCCCTGGCAGCCTTCCGGGAGACCAGACCCGATGTCGTGCTCCTCGACCTGATGCTGCCCGGCATGAGCGGGCTCGATGTCTGCCGGGCCATCCGCGCCGAGTCGGGCGTGCCGATCGTCATGCTGACCGCCAAGAGCGACACCGTCGACGTGGTGCTCGGGCTGGAGTCGGGCGCCGACGACTACGTGGTCAAGCCGTTCAAGCCCAAGGAGCTGGTGGCCCGGGTGCGGGCGAGGCTGCGCCGCGGCGAGGACGTCACGCCCGAAATGCTCAACATCGGGCCGCCCGACAACCAAATCAGCATCGATGTCCCGGCGCACACCGTGACCCGCAACGGCGACGAGGTCAAGCTGACCCCGCTGGAGTTCGATCTGCTTGTCGCGCTGGCGCGCAAGCCGCGCCAGGTCTTCACCCGCGAGGTTCTGCTCGAACAGGTATGGGGTTACCGCCACTCGGCCGATACTCGACTGGTCAATGTTCACGTGCAGCGGCTGCGCGCGAAGATTGAGCCCGACCCCGAGCGTCCAGAGATCATCTTGACTGTTCGCGGGGTGGGTTATAAGGCGGGGACCAGCTAACCTGGGCAGACCGTGAGCACCCCCACCCTGACCACCGCAACGCGTCGCGCCCTCGAGCTGGCGCGACGGCTCGCCCGCACCCGCGCCGCCCAAGCGGTGCTGGTCAAGGCCAAGCCGGGGCTGGTTCGGGTGCGGCGCACCTGGCGGCGCTCGTTGCAGCTGCGGATGGTCACCATTACCGTGTTCGCCTCGGCCGTCCTGGTCAGCGGTTTCGGGTACCTGATGGCGGCTCGAAACAACGACGCCCTGGTGGAGCGCGCACGTGAGGATGCCTCCGTCAAGCTGAACAGGGGCGCCGACTATCTGACCCAGCAGCTTCGCGACTGGACGAACGGCCAGGATGCTGGCACCGACGAAGAGGTCGAAAAGTTCCTGGCGCCGCTGGCGTCATCGCCCCAGCAGGGTGGCGGCGTGATTGTGGCGGTGAAGCTCTCGAAGGCCACCCTCTCCCCGAACCTGCGCGGCACGGTCGCTTACCCCGATCCCGATTTCAGGGCGGTCGAAGCCGCCATCACCCCCGAGCTGGAACACAAGGTCGCCGACGAAGGCATGGTGGCCCATCAGGTGGTGACCGTTGGCGACCGCACCTTCCTGGTCTACGGGCGGCCGGTGCCCATGCGCTGGAGCTATCAGCAGATCGAGCTCTATTACCTGGTGCCGCTCAACACGGAGGTCGGCGTCGCCGAGGACTTCCGGGCCACCATCGGCATCGTCGGCACCGCCCTGGTGCTGCTGCTGACCATCCTCGTCGTGCTCGTGACACGGCTGGTGACCCAGCCCGTCCGGCTGGCGGCTCAGACAGCGCAGCGCCTTTCGGCCGGCCTGTTGGATCAGCGCATGGATGTGCGCGGCGAGGACGAGCTGGCCCTGCTGGCGGATGCCTTCAATCACATGGCCGGAAGCCTCCAGCAGCAGATCGTTCGCCTCGAGGAGATGTCCCGGCTGCAGCGCCGCTTCACCTCCGATGTCTCCCACGAGCTGCGCACCCCGCTGACGACGGTCCGGATGGCGGCAGATCTGTTGCATTCACAGCGGTCCGGGTTCGATCCGGCCGTCGCGCGAAGCGCCGAGCTGCTGCAGACCGAGCTCGATCGCTTTGAGGAGCTGCTGACCGATCTGCTTGAGGTGAGCCGATTCGACGCGGGCTTCGCCATGCTCGACGGCGAGCCGACCGACCTGGTGGCTCTGATGCGCCGGGTCATCGACCGGCTCAACACCGTGGCGTTGCGCGCCGGGGTCGAGGTCAGCCTGTCGACTCCCGAGCCGCCCGTGGTGGCGGAGATTGACGGGCGTCGGGTGGAGCGGATTCTGCGCAATCTCATTGACAATGCCATCGACCACGGCCAGGGCCGGCCGGTGGTGGTGACGCTGGGCTTCGACGCGCAGGCGGTCGCCATCACGGTGCGCGACCACGGCATGGGCATGAAGCCGGGCGAGGAAAAGCTTGTGTTCAATCGCTTTTGGCGGGCTGACCCGTCGCGGGCCAGGCAGACCGGCGGCACCGGGCTGGGCCTTTCGATCAGCGTCGAGGATGCCCGGCTGCACGGCGGGTGGCTCGAAGCCAGCAGCCCCGGGCCGGGTCAGGGTGCTCAGTTCCGGCTGACCCTGCCGGTAAGGGCCGGAGCGAGGCTCACCGGGTCGCCATTGCCGCTGGAGCCGACGGACACCGGCGACGAGGCAAAGGTGCCCGCCCAGCTGGTGAAGACGGAGGTGCGGGCATGAGAAAAGTGTTGCCACGATTGGCGATTCCGGTTCTGGTGGCGACGCTGCTGAGCGCGTGCGGCATCGGCTCCGGCCCGGTGATCAGCGACCAGGTGGCCGAAAAGGCGGCGGCAGGCCCGGTCAGCAGCGGAGGCGGCCCCCCGATGCGCAGGGCCGTGCGCATCAGCGATCCCGTTGACCTCGTCCTGGCGTTCCTCCGCGCCTCGGCCGGCGAGGACCTGAAAGTGATTCGCAGTTATATCGCCGACGGCGATTCGTGGACACCTCGGCCCGGCCTCAAGGTGGTGCGGATAGAGCTGCCGCTGCAGGCGCCGACCGTCACCGTCGAAGGATTCACGGTAAACCTTTCGGTGCAACATATCGGGATTCTCGATGACGCCGGCCGGCTGATTCCCTCGATGGAGGGCGTGAAGAACTACGAGTTCAAGGTCGAGCAAAACGAATTCATCCTGCGCGATCCCCCCAAAGATCTGCTGATTTCCGAGTCGGGGCTTTCGGATTTCTATGCGGCCAGGCCAATCCACTTCTGGAGCGGCAGCACCCTGGTGGAGGATCAGCGCTACGTCTCCAAGGCTCTTTCCCTTGAGGCGCAAAGCAATCTGCTGGTGCGCTGGCTATACAACATCGGTCCGGCCAGCTGGCTGACCAACTCGGTGGCCAAGCTTCCGCCGGAGACCCAGCCCGGCGTCACCAAAGTGGTTCGCGGTGAGGACAACAAGCTGGTGATCGACCTGCAGGCGAAGGTGCCCGATCCGGAGTTTCGGAGGCTGGCCGAACAACTCGCCAAAACGCTGGTGGTGCCACCGCTGTCCGGTCTCCAGATCAAGGTGCAGGGCCAGGTGGAGATCGACAACGAGCAGCCCCGCGACGACCGGGTCGTCGGTTCGCCACGCCGGTACGCGGTGGTGGATGGCCGGGTGCGCCGGCTGACCGGAAGTGACACCGGGACGGATCTGCTTCCAGCCGAGGAGAACAAGAACCTGGTCGCGGCCGCCTTCGCCAAGGATGAGCGCGCTGTGGCGGTCGTGCAGCAGGAGGGCAGTTCACAACGGCTCAAGATCGGTGGCCGTTCCGCACTGCGGACGGTCGAAATGCCCCCGATGAAATCGATCGCCCAGCCGATCTGGCTTGACGGCGGAACGCAGCTGCTGGTGCTGGCCGACCATGGCGTTTACCAGGTCGGCATCGACGGCAAGGCCGAGCTCAAACTGAGTCAGTCGGGCCTGACCGCGCTTTCGGTGGCGGCCGACGGCCGAGGGCTCGCCCTGGTGGTCGACGGGGCGCTTCAGCTTGCCTCGCGAGGCAGCGACGGCTCGATCATCCTGGGCATCCCGTACCGGATACCGACCATGTTCAAGTCGATACAGAGCGCTGCCTTCGCCGGCCGCGGCGAGCTCATTCGCAGTCAGCTCATCGTGGCGGGCACCGGGATGGATGGCCGGCTGAGCTTGATGCGTATGAACATCGACGGAACCGACCAGAGGCAGCTCGCCAACCCGTGGCAGCAGGGCCTGACCATCGGCCATCTGGTCGCGGATCCGTACACCGGCAACGCCATGTTCGAGTTGCAGGGGGAGGCCTACGAGGTGCGCCAGAACGGGTCGGTGCGCCTGGCCGAGGAGATGACCTTGCCCACGCCCGGTCCCAACGGCAAATCGAAGGTGAGCGCGCCGAGCTTCGAAGGCTGGCTGTGACGGGTCTGTGGGCGGCGCTCGCAGACCTTGTCGTTCCCGCGTCGTGTGCGGGGTGCGGGCAGACCGAAGGCAGGCGCACCTTTGAGGTGTGCGCTCGTTGCGTGACGGCGGTGGAGGCGCTCACGGCGCATCCGTCGCGTCCCACTCCCGCGCCCGCCGGCCTGCCGCCGGTTTACGCGCTCGGCGAGTACGGCGGCGAGCTGCGCGAGCTGATCATCGAGTACAAGGATCGGGGCCGGCACCGGCTGGCCCGCCCACTGGGTGCTCTCCTGGCACAGGTGGTCTCGCGGGCCGTAGCGGGCCGTGGGCCGGTCCTGATGCTCTACGTACCCGATACCCCGGCATCGGCCCGGGAACGTTACGGGGATCACATGCGGCGGCTCGCCGTGGCCGCTGCGCAGCGGCTCAACCTAATCGGCCGGGATGCCCTTGTCGGTCAACCGTTGCTCGCCAGGCCCAAGGCGGACTCGACCGCGCTCGGCATCGCCGAAAGAGCGGCTGCGGCACGCGAAGCCTTCGCCATCAACCGTTCCGGCCTGCGGCTCGCCCGACACGCGGCGACACGCCGAGCTGTAGTCCTTCTGGATGACATCATGACCACGGGCGTGACCTTGGCCACTGCGGCCGAGTTGCTGGCCGATGAGGAGCTGGAAGTGTCTGCGTGCGCAGTGCTGGCAGCGACCAAGCGCCGATTGCCCGCTTGATCACTTCCGTTCCGCAACGGGCGAATCTCATCCAAACTCTCTTGGAACAAGGGGTGACGCGGCGGCGAAGAGCGGCTAGCGTCAGAAATCAACCACCTGATGAGAGCGTTAGGAAGGGTTTTATCGACAGTGCTCTCTACAGAGGAGGGCGGGTGGTTTTCGCCGTCCGGAAACTGTGTGTGGGAGGTCAGGCGTGGAACTCGTCGTCAAGGGCCGTAACGTCGAAGTGCCCGATCACTATCGGGTGCATGTGGCGGAGAAGCTGCAGAAGGTCGAACGTTACGACCAGAAACTCATCCGGATCGACGTAGAACTATTTCATGAGCGCAATCCGCGCCAGAACGACAATTGCCAGCGAGTCGAGATCACGTGCATCAGCCGTGGTCCCGTGGTGCGCGCCGCAGCCTGTGCGGGCGACTTCTATACCGCCCTCGACCTGGCGATCAGTAAGCTTGATGGCCAAATGCGCAAGGTAGCCGACCGTCGCCGCGTTCACCGTGGCCGGCACGCGCCGATCTCGGTCGCGGAGGCGACCGCCAAGCTCGCGATGTTTGAACGCCCGGCCCAGGAAGCCATGGCCCACACGGCAAATGGCGCTTCCGGCCCGGTGAGCGTCCTCGATGAGCAGGATGAAGACCAGCCATGGCACATCGCTCGTGAGAAGGAGTTCTCCGGCGAGCCCATGACCGTTGACGACGCCCTCTACCAGATGGAGCTCGTCGGCCACGACTTCTATCTCTTCCACGACAAGGATTCCGGCCGCCCGTGCGTCGTGTACAGGCGCAAGGCCTATGACTACGGCTTGCTTACCCTGGCCTGGTAGGCGTTGACAAAACAGCGCACCGGCGAGCCGTTGTCGGCCCGCCGGTGCTACTTGCTGTTTCTGCCTACGGGTTGCTGAAGCCGAGCGTGTAGCTGCCCGATCCGCTGTAGGCGTGGACGCGGTACCGGTAGTAGCCGGCCGTGCCCGAGTAGGTGATTGATTCGGCGTTCGACGAAGTTCCGCCGGTCGCCACTACGGCCCAAGCCGACCCGTTCCACTTCTGCAGGTACAGGTCGTAGTCGGTGCCCGTCGGCCCAACGAGGCAGCCGCGGTGGGTACCCGAAACGGTCGACTGGTAGTAGCTGTTGTCCGGCTGGTAGGCGCTGGCGCCACTGGCGAGCGAACCGGTCCGGGTGAACTCATAGCCGGAGCAGCTTCCGCTGGGCGGCGGGCTGCTCGGCGGTGTGCCGCCACCGGTCACCAGGGTCAGGCTGTAAGCCTGCAGGATCTCGTTGACCGGCTGGAAATAGGTGGTGCCGCCGGAGGTGCAGTTGCCCGAACCGCCGGAGGTGACGCCCTGTGCTTGGCTGCCTGCGATGAGCGAGCCACCGGAGTCGCCGGGCTCAGCACAGACGTTGGTACGGATGAGGCCGTTGACGGTCCCCTGCGGGTAGGTGACCGACGAGTTGCGCGCCTGGATCGTGCCGCAGTGCCATCCTGTGGTGGAACCGGAGCGGCAAACGGAGGCGCCGACGGCCGCTTCGGTGGAGCCGGCGACGGTGACGGTGCCGCCCGCGTAGTTGTTCACCAGTCCGCGCGGGGTGTTACCGGAGGCGACCTGTACCCACGAGTAATCGTTACCGGGGAAGCTGGAGCCACGGAAGGTTCCGCTGGGCTGGGTGGTGGTCGAGCCGGTGGTGCCGCAGTGACCGGCGGTGATGAAGCCGCCGTTGACCGAGAAGCCGACCGAGCAGCGCGAGCCGCCGATGTAGTAGGCGTTGCCACCTATGACATCGATGAACGGGCGGGGGTCCTCTGTGGACAGTTCGACGCGTACGGCGCTGGGATCGGCGCCGCTTGCCTTGACGAAGGTTGCCGCGTCGGCGTTGCTGCGGGCAAGCACTACGACCGTGTTGGTGACCACATCGACATACCAGCCCGGCACCGTCTTCGGCGCGCTGGCGGAAATGCCGTCAAGGCGGTCCTTGACCGCGTCGAGCTGGGCCAGGCTGTGCTTGACCAGTTGCGGCGACGCTCCCGCGGCGCGCACCTGATCGGCCTGAGCAGAGCTGGTCACCGCTACGTTGAAGGTCTTCGCGTCGGGCGAAAGCCAAGCGCCACCATAGGTTTCGCCCAGCGACTTGCGCAGCGTCAGCTCCGCCTTGCCGGCCTTGGCCTCGTTGGACAGTCGCGTTTGGACACCGTCGGCGTCGAGCTTCAGGTCACGTGCTAGTGCTTGGAAGACCTGTGGCGACAGGCCAGCCGCCACCGCGGCTTCGGTTGCGGGATCGGGCCGCTGACCGGCCATCGCCGGAATCGTCAGCGCGGCGGTCAGACCCAGGGTGAGGGACACCACCGCGGAGGCGGTGAATAGTCTTCGATTCATGGACGGGAACGTATGCGTGCGGAGATCGTCTCCGGTAGATCTCGTTTACGTCATACCATCACGCGATGGATAGCTGCGGCTTGAATTGGGGATTGAGTTTAAGCCACTCGATGTAGTGCTGATTGCGGGCGGCCGACTCCTCGTAGGCGGCCACGGCATGGGCAAGCATGGCGTCGGCGAATTCGGCCGCCTGGCTACGCGGATGCCAGCCGAGCAGATGCCGCCACCGCAGCGGCGCTCCCGCGATGGGGACGGTCGCGATTCCGTGCGTGCGGCGGAAGGTCGCCTTGCACAGCCCGACGGCATGGCCGGCCTGCACTAGGTCAATGACATTGCCTACATCCATTTCGTACATGGTGCGCGGGCTGAATCCGGAGCGGGCGCACGCGGCCGCGAAGCAGTCACCGAAACAACCATCGCCCGGTAACACCGCCCATTGGGCCTCGGCCAGCTCGGCGAGATCCACCTCCCAGCGATGCGCCAGGGGATGTGTTTCAGGCAGCATCACAAAGATGGCATCCACGGCGATCTCGCGCCATATCAACCCGTCGGCGGGCGTGCCCGGAACCGTGTCGCCACACGCGCCTACGACACAGAAGTCCAGCCGCCCGGAACTGACCATTTCGGAGAGTTGATCTGCCCAGTGCGAGGGATGCGTCAGCACCTGGACGCTGTCGTTCTCGGCGGCCAGCCGGGCGATGAGGCCGCCCAGAATCGGGCCGCTGACGGCGCCGATCCGGTACTGGTTGGGGGTCACGTGGTTACCGGCGAGTCGTGCGGCGTCCTCCTGCAGGCCTTTCATCGCGGGCAACACCACCTTCGCCCGCGCCAGCACCAGCTCACCGAGCGCGGTCGGGGTGGCGCCACGCCGATCCCGCTCGAACAACGGCCCGCCCAGAATCCGTTCGATGCGCTGGAGCTGGGCGGTGAGTGCCGGCTGGGCCAGGCCCAGCAAGGAAGCCGCTTTCGTGACGCTGCCGGTCTCCGCTATCGCGCAGACCACCCTTAGATGGCGCAGCTCCAGGTTCATGACCCTCCAGTGTCAGGAAGGATTAACCAGCGGGGAAATTCGCACAAATTGTATGTCGTCGATCCTGGTTCCGTCACGGCCTGGCAGAGCAGCTTTAAAGTGGCCTTCACGTTCGAAACCCGCGCGTAACAACACGGCGCGTGACGCGTCGTTGTAGTCGAACGTCCCGGCGATCACCCGAATGGCGCCGACTTTGTCGAATGCCCAGTCGGTGATGAGGTTGACGGCTCGGGTCATGTAACCCTTTCCGCGGAACTCCGGTCGCAACGAGTAACCGATCATCGCTTCCTTGCTGAACGGATGGCGATATAGCAACTGGATGTCACCGGCGAAGGCGCCGCTGGCCGCGTCCACGATCGCGCATTGGGCGGCCTCTCCGGACAGCCAGCCGTATTCGGCACGCGCACACCGCTGCGCAGCAAGCTCTCGGGTGATCGGTTCTCCTATATGGGTACGGATAACTTCCTCGAACTGGTTGAGTGAGTAGTAATCGTCCGCATCGGACGGTGTGAGCCGGCGCACCTCGACCACGCCGTCGGAGAGCTTGCCCCCGGGAAAGTCCGGAAGCAGCCGTGGCGCCGGCCCCGCCGGGTCGCCGGCCAGGCGCACGAAGACCACGAGATCCTGGCGGCCTCCGTCGCGGGTCGCGCCGCCGTCGCGCCGCACGCCCTCCCGGCCGAACCCGGCCGCCAGCGCGACCCGGATGCTGCCCGGGTTCTCCTTGGCCACCAGCAGTTCCAGCCGGTAGAAGTCGTGGTCGAAGGCCCACTGCGCCAATGCCCTGGTGGCCTTGGTGGCCACGCCCCGCCCGCGGGCCCACGGCGCGATCCAGTAGCCCACCTCGCCCTGCTTGCGCGACGGTTGCACGCTTCCCAGCCCCATCCCGCCGAGCAGCCGGTCAGTCCCCGGCTCGCGAATCGTGAACGACGCGCCGCCGCTTTGCCAAGCCAGGGGCGCGCCCTCGGTGACCCACCACTGCGAGGTCTCCTGGGTGTAGGGGTCGGGAAACTGCGGCATGAACCGCTGGATCAGCGGGTCGTTGCATGCATCAAGCATCTGTTCGTCGGCGTCGGTCGCCTCCCACGGCCGCAGGATCAGGCCGTCGGTCTGCAGGGTCACCGGGTCCATGCCAGTTCCCCCTTGAGAATCGCCGAGATCCAGCCGTCGTGCCTCTCGCCGCGCTGGGGGCAGCCGTTGCGCAGGATGCCCTCGAACCGGAAGCCGACCTTCTCGGCGACCCGCCGCGAGGCCTCGTTGCCGACGTGGGCACGCCACTCGATGCGCTCCAGCTTCAGCTCGTCGAAGCCGAATGCCACCGCGGCGCGTACGGCGGCGGTCATGTAGCCCTTGCCACGTGCGTGCGGGGCGGTGATGAAGCCGACATCGGCCAGCTGCCTGTCCCGGGGGTCCACGCGGAGGTCGAGTTGCCCGGCGTAGGTGTCGTCACTGTCAGCTATTACCCAGGAGGCGCCGTCGCCCCGCTCCCACCAGCCCGGCGCGTATTCACTCACGAATCCCTCTGCCCTGTCCCTGGAATAGTCAAGGGGAAGCGTTGTCCAGCGGAGAGTCTCGGAGTCACTGCAGGATTGGAAGATGGCATCGATGTCCCGCTCCTCGGCGGGTCTCAGGATGATCTTCTCGCCACGATCGGTGGTGGCGCTAAGGGTGGGCTGGGGTGTCATGGAATTACCCTGCCACACCCGCCAAACCAAATACTTTCATCCTGGTTTGGCATGGAAGTGGACCACCGGGGGTGTGGGTTGCTGACTTGAGCGCCTACGATTGGGCCGTTAACTGTCTAGGGGAGCGAACCCGTGTCGTTTTTTGAGAAGATTCTCCGCGCTGGCGAAGGTCGTATGCTGCGCCGGCTTGAGGCGATCGCCAAAGCCGTCAACTCCATCGAGGAGAACTACGTCGATCTTAGCGATGCCGATCTGCGCGCGTTGACCGACCAATATCGGGAGCGCTACGCCGATGGGGAGACCCTCGACGATTTGCTGCCCGAGGCTTTCGCCACGGTGCGGGAGGCGTCCAAGCGCGTGCTGCACAAGCGTCACTACGACGTGCAGATGATGGGTGGCGCGGCGCTTCACTTCGGCAACATCGCCGAGATGAAGACGGGCGAGGGCAAGACCCTCGTCTCCACGCTGCCGGCCTACCTCAACGCGCTGTCCGGTGACGGCGTGCACGTGGTGACGGTCAACGACTACCTGGCCCAGCGTGACGCGGAGTGGATGGGCCGCATCCACCGCTTCCTCGGCCTGACCGTCGGCGTGGTGATGCCCAACCGTCCCTCCGCGGAGCACAAGGCCGCGTACGAGTGCGACATCACCTACGGCACGAACAACGAGTTCGGTTTCGACTACCTGCGCGACAACATGGCGTGGTCGGCCGAGGACATGGTGCAGCGCGGGCACAACTTCGCGATCGTCGACGAGGTCGACTCGATCCTCATCGATGAGGCGCGTACCCCGCTGATCATCTCTGGCCCGGCGGAGCACTCGCAGCGGTGGTACACCGAGTTCTCCAAGATCATTGCTCGACTGGAGAAGGGCAAGGACGGCGCCGGCGACTACGAGGTCGACGAGTCCAAGCGCACCGTCGCCATCACCGAGCGCGGCGTGTCGAAGGTGGAGGACCGCCTCGGCATCGACAACCTCTACGAGTCGGTGAACACCCCCCTCGTCGGCTACCTGAACAACGCGATCAAGGCCAAAGAGCTTTACAAGCGCGACAAGGACTACATCGTCTCCGACGGCGAGGTCCTCATCGTCGACGAGTTCACCGGCCGCATCCTGCACGGGCGCCGCTACAACGAGGGCATGCACCAGGCGATCGAGGCCAAGGAAGGCGTCGAGATCAAGCAGGAGAACCAGACCCTCGCCACGGTCACCCTGCAGAACTACTTCCGCCTCTACGGCAAGCTCTCCGGCATGACCGGAACGGCCCAGACCGAGGCCGCCGAGTTCAACAAGGTCTACAGCGTCGGCGTGATCAGCATCCCGACGCATCGCCCGATGATCCGCGCCGACCGGCCCGACGTCATCTACAAGACCGAGAAGGCCAAGTTCCAGGCGGTCGTCGAGGACATCGCCGAGCGCCACGCGCAGGGCCAGCCGATCCTCGTCGGCACGGTGTCGGTGGAAAACTCCGAGATCCTCTCGCAGCTGCTGCGCCGCAAAGGCGTGGCCCACAACGTGCTCAACGCCAAGTACCACGCCCGCGAGGCCGAGATCATCGCGCAGGCCGGGCGCAAGGCCGGCGTCACGGTGGCGACCAACATGGCCGGTCGTGGAACAGACATCCTGCTCGGCGGAAACGCCGAGTTCCTCGCTGCGGCCGAGCTGCGCCAGCGTGGCATCACCGAGGAAGAGCACGGCGACGCCTACTACAAGGAGCTCGAAGAGATCCTGCCGCACTGGGAGGACGCCTGCGCCAACGAGGCCGAAGAGGTCGTCGCCGCCGGTGGCCTCTACGTGCTGGGCACCGAGCGCCACGAGTCGCGCCGCATCGACAACCAGCTCCGCGGCCGCTCCGGCCGCCAGGGCGACCCGGGCGAGTCGCGGTTCTACCTCTCGCTTCAGGACGAGCTGATGCGCCGCTTCCGTTCCGGCGCGGTCGAAGCCGTCATGGACCGATTCAACATCCCCGAGGATGTCCCGATCGAGTCCAAGATGGTCTCCAAGCAGATCAAGAGCGCGCAGACGCAGATCGAGGCGCAGAACGCCGAGATTCGCAAGAACGTGCTCAAGTACGACGAGGTCATGAACAAGCAGCGCCAGGTGGTCTACGCCGAGCGCCGCCGTGTCCTCGACGGAGAAGACCTGAACGACCAGATCACCAACATGATTGACGATGTGGTCACGGCTTACGTGCGCGGCGCGACCGTCGAAGCCTCCGGCGAGCACCCGGAGGATTGGGACCTCGACCAGCTCTGGACCAACCTCAAGCAGCTCTACCCGGTCGGCGTGACCATCGAGGATCTTGAGGAAGAGGCCGGTGCCGAGCGTAAAACCTTCGACGTCGAGTTCCTCATCCAGAACCTGAAGGAAGACGCGCACCGGGCCTATAAGCGCCGCGAGGAGTCGTTGCCCCACCCCGACGCGATGCGCATGGTGGAGCGGCAGATCCTGCTCGCGGTCATCGACCGTAAGTGGCGCGAGCACCTCTACGAGATGGACTACCTCCAGGAGGGTGTTGGCCTGCGCGCCTACGCCCAGCGCGACCCGCTGGTGGAATATCAGCGCGAGGGCTTCGACATGTTCGCCCAGATGATGGACGGCATCAAGGAGGAGGCGGTCGGCTTCCTCTACAACGCCGACGTCCAGATCGGCGAGCCCGAGCCGGCCCCGGTCAAGGAAGGCATGCCCCTGCCCGAGCAGGAGTCGGCCGTGGAGGTCAAGGCCAAGGGCTTCGGCCAGCGCCAGCAGCCGCGTGCCCTGCAGTACACCTCGCCAACCATCGACGGCGCGGCCGGCGGCGGCGCGAAGCAGGTGCAACAGGGCTCCGCATTCGGCCTCACCGGCGCCGCGGGGGAGAACGGCAAGACCGCGTCCGCCCAGGGCCGCAAGCCCTCTCCACGGCGCAACGCCCCGCCCGTCGGCAACGTAGCCGCCCCGGCTTCGCGCAACTCGCCCTGCCCCTGCGGCAGCGGCAAGAAGTACAAGCGCTGCCACGGCGCCACCCCCGGCGGCGAGTAACCGCCACCACCCGTTCCACCGCTGGCCGCACCGCTCCTGGTGTGGCCAGCTTCTTTGTGCCCGGAGCTGTTACAGCAGGATTTTGAGGGCGGAGCAGCGCCAGCCGGTGGGGCGGCGCTCCAGCCGGTAGGCCATGGCCCAGCTGCGGTGGCCGTCGTTGAGGACCGCGGCCACCTCGGCGACCCCGTCGCGCGGCTCGCAGGTGCGGACCTGGCTGCGGCGCACCTTGGTGGCGGGGACACGCCGACGCTGGTCATAGGCGCTGCGGGCGGCTCGGGCCAGCTCGTCGAGGATGGCCAGGCCCTGCTCGAGGGCGATCAGTGGGCGCATCTGGGCCGGTGAGCGGAAGCCGTTGAACAGCTCCAGGGCCACGTTGAGGAACCTCAGCGCCGCGGTGTGGCACTCGGGGGAGGCCCCGGCGACGGCGGCGGATGGGACGGAAAGCCTTGGCTCATATGGGACGGGGCGATAGGTGGTGGGAAGCAGCTCGTCGTCGAACGGTGGGTCGAGCAATGGTGCCCTGTGCAAGCGGATCTGGCCGGGAGGAGCTTTGGTGACGACCGACATCCAAACTCCAAACCTTGCGTTTGCTTTAGTTTGATTGAGTTTGGCTCAGTCGTCTCCAGACGTCAATGGGTTGTCCTTCACGTACTGCGCCGTCTCTTCATAGAGCCGGTTAATGAACTCCTCCAGCTTGGCTCTTTCCACCCGCCACTGGCCGCGGCCGCCGAGCCGGATGGCCACCAGGTCACCGCGCCTCACCAGCGCGTAGACCTGGGCCACCGAGGTGTTCAGCTCCTCGGCCACCTGCTCCAGCGTGAAGAAGCGGGGCTGGTCCACGACTACCTCCGGATCTTTGCGTTTGGTTCAGTTTGCCACTGGGAGCCGCCGGAGCGATAGGCATGCGAAACTGACGACGTGACGAACTTTGTCCGTGTCTACATTCCGGCGACTGTTCCGCTCGCGGCCTCGCTTCAGGACGGTCCGGAGCTCAAGGTACCGGCAGCGCCTGTGCACGCCGTAACCCCCGCGTTGCGCGAGTGGTACGCGGAGGGCGATCAGGAGGAGCTGGAATACGTGGCGTTCAGCCGCGCCGCCCAGGAGGCGCTGCGCCTCCTGCACGCCGATCCGGGGGCTCCTCGCCGGCGTGTGGTGGTGTCGGCGGACATGCCGGAGGCGGCTGTCCAGATCGAAAGCCAGGAGCTGGGCTCAAGCGCGGTGCGGCTCAGCCTGCCGGTGGCGCTGAGCGCGATCGCCTCATTCCACATCGATGCCGCGCAGGCCGAAAGCGACGTCGCCGCAGCGGCGGAGGCGATCGAGGCGGCGGCTGCGGGCGATGGCGACGCCCAGTTCACCGTGGACTCGGTCGAAGATCACGACCTGCTCTGGTACGCGCCCGAGGAGCTGGGCGACATGCTGAAGTCCTGAGTTATTCGGCCTTGCGGGGCAGCGTCCGTCCAAACGCGACCATCGCGGTGATGGCGCCGATGAAGAAGAGCACCAGACCGGTGTTGAGCCGAGACGCGCCAAGCCCTTGCTGCACCAGGCGATCGCCCGCGGCATCGCTGCTGACGAGCGTCAGCAGCCGTGACGTGCCGACGCGGGTGACCAGATCGCCGACTATCCAGAGCAGGCCGGGCAGGCCACCCGCGAGCAGGTAGAGCGGCCAGCGCGGGGTGACCCCGGCCAGGCGCGCTTCCCGCCGCATGACTCGGTAGGCGATGTAACCGCCGATCAGCCCGGCGACGAGGGCCTGGGTGGCCGAAAGGTAGCCGGAAGCGGCCTTGTCCGCGGCCTCGGTGCCGTCGGCGCCGAAGATCGGCAGCAGCCAGCTCGAGTTCACCTGCATCACGTTGAAGAGGAAAACATTGACCAGCGTGGCGACCACGGCCGCGCTCACGATAATCTGGGGACGGATCATGCTGAGCGCGCCGCCGATGGCGCCGGCGAAGCCGAGGATGAGCGCCAGCACCCACACCGCGTCGGCGGGCATGCCGCGCACCACGAGCACCGAGGCGCTCGCGAGCGCTCCGGTGACCAGGCCGGCGGCCACGGTCACGACCTGGCGCGGCACCCGTGAGGTGCGTGCGGCTACCTGACCGCTCACCCAGATCCCGACCGCCGCTCCGGCGAGGATGCCGGCCAGGGTCAGCTGCAGCAGCGAGGTGGCGGCCGCCGCGAGCGCGAGATCGCCGCTGGTGGGCGCGAGGAAGTTCCGCACGATGGTCAGGACGGCGATCAGCCAGAGCACCGCCGCGAAGGCCAGCCAGCCCCCTCTGGCCGGTGTTTCCGACATTTTGCCGGTACCAGACGAATCGTTTATGGAGGATGGAGGCGTGACGGTGGTCGGCTCGGTCATCGGGGCCTCCTGGCCGTGGTGCGAGGGGACAAGCGGGCGGAGTGGGAACAGGGCTCCAGAGCGAGCCTAGCCAGCTCTGCTGGCGTGGGCGTGGTCGGTCTGGGGTAATCCTGCACATGCGAGGATGTCTCAAGGAGTGGGAGGACAGCGCCGTTCCTCCTGGGAAGAGGGAGCCATCGATGGATGCCGTATTCGTGGTACCGGATCCGCACAACGAACCGGTCCTGACCTACGCGCCCGGCTCGCCCGAGCGGGCCACATTGCGCACCCGGCTTGATCAACTCCAGGCCGAACGGGCCGATCTGACGATGACCATCGATGGGCAGCAGCGCATGGCCGGCGGTGAGGCGATCGAAGTCGTCCAGCCGCACAAGCATCGCCATGTGCTCGGAATCACCCACAATGCGACCAACGCCGATGCCGTTTCGGCGGTGACGGCCGCCAAGAAGGCTGCCCCACTATGGCGTGAAATGTCATTCGAAGATCGGGCCGCGATCTTCCTCAAGGCTGCCGACCTCCTGGCCGGCCCGTGGCGCGCCACGCTCAACGGCGCCACCATGCTCGGCCAGTCGAAAACCTGTTACCAGGCGGAGATCGATGCGGCGTGCGAGCTGATCGACTTCCTTCGCTTCAACGTCTTCTTCGCGCGCAAGCTTCTCGCCGAGCAGCCCTTCTCGTCGACGGGCGTGTGGAACCGCTTTGACCACCGGCCGCTCGAAGGCTTCGTCTACGCGATCACGCCGTTCAACTTCTCCGCGATCGCGGGAAACCTGCCTTCCGCGCCTGCGCTGCTGGGCAACACGGTGGTGTGGAAGCCCGCGCACACCCAGCAGTTCGCCGCCCATCACACGATGCGTCTCTTCGAGGAGGCGGGCCTGCCGCCCGGCGTGATCAATATGGTCACCGGCGACGGCATAGCCGTTTCTGATGTCGCGCTCAGCGACCCCGATCTGGCGGGTATCCACTTCACAGGAAGTACCAAGGTTTTTCAGCTTCTATGGAGGACGGTCGGCGAGAATATCGCTAAGTACCGCAGCTATCCGCGCATCGTCGGGGAGACCGGCGGAAAGGATTTCGTGATCGCGCATCCGTCGGCCGATCCGGTCGCGCTGGTGACCGCGTTGGTACGGGGCGCTTTTGAGTACCAGGGCCAGAAGTGCTCAGCCGCGTCGCGCGCCTATGTCCCGCGTTCGCTTTGGGACGCCGGGGTTCGTGACGACCTCGCCAGCCGCACGGAGTCGCTCAAGTACGGCGACGTCACCGACTTCACCAACTTCGGCGGAGCGGTGATTGACGCGCGGGCGTTCAAACGGCACTCGGAGGCGCTGGAGATGATCAAATCTTCGCAAGCGTGCACAGTGATCGCGGGTGGTACATGTGACGACAGCGAGGGCTATTTCGTCCAGCCAACCGTTTTCGAGTGCACCGACCCGGCGCACGAGGTCTTCACCACCGAATACTTCGGCCCCATCCTCGCCGTGCACGTCTTTGACGACGCGAGTTTCGAATCGGTGGTGAAGCAGGCGGAAAGCGTGGCGCCTTACGCGCTCACCGGTGCGGTTTGGGCACAGGATCGCAAGGCGATCGAGTGGATGTCGCGCGAGCTTCGCTTCGCGGCGGGCAACTTCTACATCAACGACAAGCCGACCGGAGCCGTGGTCGGGCAACAGCCGTTCGGCGGCGCGCGTGCTTCCGGTACCAATGACAAAGCAGGCTCATGGCAGAACCTGATCCGATGGATGTCACCGCGCACCATCAAGGAGACGTTCGTCCCGCCGGCAGACCACGTCTATCCGCACATGGGGTCGTGAATTTGATGAGCCAGGAGCGTTTCGCCAACTTCGGTGAGCAAGGCGGGCAGCTGACCTACAACAGCTATCTGCGGGTGCCCGAGCTGCTTTCCCAGCAGGTCCCCGAATCCGATCCACAAGCCCACGACGAGCTTTTATTTATCACCATCCATCAGTCGTACGAGCTCTGGTTCAAGCTGCTGCTGCACGAGCTTTCCGACGCCAGGGACAGGATGCTGGAAGGCGAGAGCTATCTGCCCCGGGTGCGCCTTGAGCGCTGCCGTTCGATCGAAGGGGTGCTGGTGCATCAGGTCGATGTGATCGACACGATGACGCCTCAGGATTTTTTGATCTTCAGGAATAAGCTGGCGCCGGCATCGGGCTTCCAGTCGGCTCAGTTTCGCGAAATCGAGTTCCTTTCCGGACTCAAGGATCCGGGCTATCTTGAGCGCTTCCGTGGGCTGACCGAACATGAGCGTGTCGCGCTCAGGGAGCGGCTCGACGAGCCCTCGTTGTGGGACGGCTATCTCGCACTGCTTGGCGCGCACGGTTTCGACGTTCATGACACCGAAGAGCGCTTCGCCGCGCTGGTGACCATCGCCAACGATCGCGAGAAGTACGGAGCGCTTTGGGATCTGGCCGAAGCGCTCATCGCGCATGATCAGGCGTGGTCATTGTGGCGTGCGCGACACGTGTTAATGGCCGAGCGTCAGATCGGCACGAAATCTGGCACAGGAGGCTCCTCCGGAGGGGCGTATCTGCGCTCCCGCGTGGAGAAACGCTTCTACCCGGAGCTGTGGGAGCTCAGATCACGGCTCTGAGGCACAAACCGGACAAACGGGTTGTATTGGACCGTCGATTCAGGACTGTCTGACGCGAACTGTGCACAGTGGATTGTGCGGAAATCCTGGACGTTGGCCTTTTTGGTTGTAGCGTAGATGACATGGCAGAGTCAGACATCAACGCAACAGCGGCAGCCGTGCTCGGTTTGCTGCACGAAGGGTCGATGACGGGGGGCCAGTTGATGGCCGCCGCGGAGCGTCGACTCGGCTCATATTGGTCAATGACCCGCTCTCAGGTTTACCGGGAGCTGCCGGTCCTCGCATCGATGGGATATGTGAAGGCGGGCAAGCAGGGCCAGCGCGCGAGCCAGCCCTACTCCATCACCCAGAAGGGCAAGGCCGCGTTCAGCCGCTGGCTGAGCGAGGAGCCCGGCCGCGAGCTGGTCCGCAATCCGTATGCGCTTCGCGTAGCCTTCGGCACCGCGCTGGGCACGGGCGGCACCAAACTTCGCAAGGAGGCCGAGGAATATCACAACGAGCAGCTCACCGAGGCCCGCGAGCAGGCGAAGGAAGCCAAGAAAGAGGGCGACAAGATGACCGCCGCCGGGCTCGAGTTCGCGGTCAACTATCACAAGGCAGCGCTGACCTGGTTGAAGACCGCCACCAAGTGACGCAACGCTTGGTGCGACTCTACGGTCGCTTCCAGACTGTCCAATGCGAACAGACCGGCGCCTAGCACCGGGGGCTGGGTAAGCACAGTTACGAGAGCACCGGGGGAGTGGGCACCAATCCCGTTCCGGACCGCCTCGTCGAGCAGCGGGTGCTGCGCACGCAGCACGCCGCCGCCGAGGACTACGGCGTAATCTGAGTCCTGAAGGTTGAGCCGATTGGCCGCGACGGTGACGAGAGCCACAATTTCCATAGCCTGACGGGCCACCACCCGATGGGCGACCTCGTCACCCGTTGCGGCCACGGCGAAGAGAAGCTCGCTCATGTTAGCCAAGCGTTCCTGGGCGATCATTCCTAAGTGGACGCCGACGATCACCTCGGCCACCGTCGCCGCGCCGAAATGCCGGGCGACCGCCTGCTGCAATGCGGTCGCCGGTCCACGGCCGTCCTCGGCGCGCGCTGCGTGCCACATGGCCAGCGACCCGAGGTGCTGGCCACCGCCCCAGTCGCCGGAGAGCGTGCCCAGCGCGGGGAAGCGCGCTGTCCTTCCGTCGCGAGTGCGGCCGACACAGTTGATCCCCGCCCCGCACACCACCGCTATCGCGTCCGGCGCGTCCGTGCCCGCGCGAAGCAGCGCGAACGTGTCGTTCTCCACGCGGTAGCTGTTGGCCCATCCGGTGGCCTGCACCGCCGCGGCGGCTTTAGCCACCTCCTGCGGCAGATCCACACCGGACAGAAACAGCTCGGCCCGCTCAAACATCACCTCGCCGAGCGCGGCTTCTTCTCTGGCTGTCGTGATGAGACGGTCGAGCAGCCGCATCGCGTGGTCGAGCCCGAGCCCCTGCGGGGACGAGCCCGGCCCGCGTACATATGAATGGACCTTGCCTTCGTCGTCGCCCACAAGAACGTCTGTTTTGGAGTTTCCGCCGTCGACGGCCAGCCAATAGCGAGTCATTTTCGCGCCCACGGCAGGTAGGCCTCGTTCGCCGCGAGCAGGCGATCGGTCAGGCGCTCGGCGATGTCATGCTGCCCCACGAGCGGGTGCGCCAGCAGGGCGAGGTACACGCGGTCCCGGCCGCCGTGCAGACTCGCCTGGAGTGCGAGCTCCTCGTAGGCGCTCACGGCCGCGATCAGGCCCGAATACGGCGCTAAGACGGGCGGTGTGGGCAGCGCGGTGGCGCCCGCGCGATCGACCCGGCAGCTGACCTCTATCACCGCCTCATCGGCCAGGAAGGGCAAATGGCCCTGGTTGCGCAGGTTTACCGCGTGGATCGCGTTGTCGCCGTTCAGTAGCGACGAGATCAGGCCGACGGCCGCCTCCGAGTAGAACGCGCCGCCGCGCCGCGAAAGCAGCTCGGGTTTGCTGGTGAGGGCCGGGTCTTGGTACAGGCGCAGGAGTTCGGCCTCGATCTGGGCCACCGCTTCGCCCCGGGTGCCCTGCTTGCGCTGTTCGGCCAGCACCGAGTCGTGCTGGTAGAAGTAGCGCAGGTAATAGGACGGCACGCTGCCCAGGCGCTGCAACACCTCCACCGGGAGCTGCACCTGTTGCGCCGCGTCGGCCAGCAGCTCGGGCAACCGGTCGACGCCGTGCACATAGGCGGCGCGCTCCCAGGTGAGGTGGTTGAGCCCGACATGGTCCAGGGTGACCTCCTCGGGCGACACGCCGAGCAATCCAGCGAACCGGCGCTGGAAGCCGATCGCCACATTGCACAGCCCGGCCGCGCGGTGTCCCGCGTCCAGCAGCGCCCGGGTGACTATCCCGACCGGATTCGTGAAGTTGATGATCCAGGCGCCCGGTGCCCGCTGCGCCGCGCGTGCGGCGACGTCGAGCACGACCGGCACCGTGCGCAGCGCTTTGGCCAGCCCGCCCGCACCGGTGGTCTCCTGGCCGATGCAGCCGCACTCCAACGGGAAGGTCTCGTCGCTGATCCGGGCCTGCTGCCCGCCCACCCGAAGCTGAATTATCACGATGCTTGCGCCGTCGAGGCCGGCGTCCAGATCGTCGGTCCAGCTCACCTTCCCAAGCAAGCGCTTGGCAAAGGGGCCAACGATATTCAGGCGCTCCGCTGAGGGGTCGATCAGGACCACCTCGGACAGGTCGGTGAAGCGGGTGAATCCGTCAATCAGCTCGGGGGTGTAGGTGGAACCCCCACCCACGACAGCGATCTTCATTGGCTAGCCCTTTACTCCGGTGAGGGTCACGCCTTCGACGAAGGCCTTCTGTGCGAAGAAGAAAAGCACCACGATCGGCACCATGGTCAGCAAAGCCGCGGCGCTGACCAATTGCCATTCAACATGGTGGATGGATCGAAATCCGGCAAGGCCCAGCGACACTGTCCAGTTGTCCTTGTTTTCGCTGGTGTAGAGCAATGGTCCGTAGTAGTCGTTCCAGGCGTAGAAGAACTGGAACATAGCGGTCGCGGCGATGCCCGGCCGGGCCATCGGGATGACCACCCGCCAAAGGGTGCGCCACTCGCCCGCGCCGTCGACGCGCGCCGCGTCCAGGTATTCGTCGGGGATCGTGACGAGGAACTGGCGCAACAGGAAGATGGAGAAGGCGTCACCGGCGAGCATCGGCAGGATCAGCGGCCACAGCGATCCGGTCAGCCCGTTGCTGGCCCAGAAAAGGTAGAGCGGCACCGTGGTGACCTGGGGCGGCAGCATCATCATGCAGATGATCAAGACCATGGTGGTGTTGCGCCCGCGCCAGCGCAGCTTGGCCAGGCCATAGGCGGCGGGCACGCTGGCCAGCAACATGAATGCGGTGGCCAGGCCGGCATAAAGAAGAGTGTTCATCAGGTACCGGCCTAGCGGCGCTTTGTTGAAGGCCTCCACATAGTTGGCCGGATGCCAGTCCTGCGGCCAGATCTGCGAAGTGAGCGTCTGATCGCTGGACATGAACGAGGTGAGGAGGAGAAACACCACCGGCGCAAGGAACATGAAGCTGAGCGCGATCGCCACCGCGTGGCGCGCGATGAACAGCAGGACAACCCTTCGTGTCATAGGAACGTCCTGAACCGGCGCAGCAACAGCAGCGTGGCGCTCAGCGAGACCGCGAAGAGCACGAGCGAGAGCACGCTGGCGTAGCCGAGAGCGCCTGTCCCGAAACCGACCGTGTACAGCCGGAGCGGATAGGTGAACGTGGAGTCGTTGGGGTAGCCGAACACGTTGGTGATCCCGCCGCCCGCGGTGACCGACCCCGACGCGACGCTGGCCGCCACCGCGGCCTGGGTGAAGTACTGAAGCGTGGCGATGACCCCGGTGATCGCGGCGAACTGGAGCACCGGCGAGATGCCCGGCAGTGTCACGTAACGGAAGCGCTGCCAGGCGTTCGCCCCGTCCAGCGCGGCGGCTTCGTGAAGCTCCGCGGGCACGTCGAGCAACGCCGCGATGAATATGATCATGAGGTCGCCGATGCCCCAGAGGGCAAGGAAGACCAGCGACGGCTTGGCCCAGTCGGGGTCGTTGAACCACAATGGCGGGCTGCTCATGCCCAGCTTCGCCAGCAGCGTGTTGACGGGCCCTGTCCCCGGCTTGAGCAGGAGGACAAAGGCGATCGTCGCCGCGACGGGTGGCGCGAGCGCGGGGAGATAGAAGATCGTTCGGTAGACGCCGCGGCCCCGCTTGACCTGATTGAGGAAAAGCGCGGTGAGCAGGGCACCGAGCATCCGCGCCGGGACCATCACCAGCACCAGCCACACGGTGTTCTCGATCGCCTTGCCCAGGCGAATGTCCTCGAGCAGGAAACGCCAGTTGTTCCAGCCGACGAAGCTGGGCGGATCGGTGAGCGTCTCCAGCCGGATGTTGGTGAAGGAGAAGTACACGGCGGAAAGCAACGGGTAGATGAGGAAGAGCCCGAGGCCGACCAGGGTCGGCAGCACAAAGGTGTAGGGCGTCAAGCGTTTGCGCCAAGGGGTGCCGGGCCGGCCGGCACCCCTGGTGACCAATGTGGACATGGCTCAGCCCGCGAGCTTGATCAGATTATTGATCTGGTCGTCGACCTTCTTGAGCCCGCCGGCCAGATCGGCCGCCTCGCCCGATTGATATTGCTGCAGGAAGGCGGAGAACTCGTCCTGATAGGCGGCGCCCACCGAACTGGGCGGGGTGGTGCTCGTGTTCGGGTTGGCGTGGATGTCGAGGAAGACCCGGTAGTTGTCGTCGACCACGAGATCCTTGCTCTGCCTGGCGTCGGTGGTGCTGGGCAAGTTGCGAATCCCGTTGCACAGCTTGACGATCGAGCTGGTTTCCGTGGTGAGGAAGCGGATCAGCGCCCAGGCGGCTTCCTGGTTGGCCGAGGTCTTCGCCACGCCGATCACGTTTCCGGTGGTGTAACCCGCACCGGAGCGGCTCATGTCGTTGACCGGCAGCGAGGTGACACCGTACTTCACTTCGGGCGCCTGGTCCTTGAGGAACGCGAGACGCCACTCGCCGTCGATGTTCATGGCCACCTTGCCCTGCTGGAAGGCGTTCTCGGCGGACCACTCGTCGCCGAGCCCGGCGCGGAACTCCTCCAGCTTGTCGTAGCCGTACCAGTCGACCAGCTCCTTCTGCCACTTGATGAGCTCTGTCCACTTCGGATCGCTGCCGATGTTCGAGGTGCCGTCGGGCTTGAGCCAGCTGGCCCCGACCATCGGGCCCAGGTGTGAGGGCGAGTTCTCGTAGAAGCCGAACAGCGGCAGGAATCCCACCCGCTGCAGCTTGCCGTCCTTGTCCTTGACGGTCAGCCGCTTGGCGAGATCAGCCAGCTCCGCCAGCGTCTTCGGCGGCGCCGTCACGTTCGCGTCAGAGAAGATGCTCTTGTTGTAGTAGAGCCCGTAGGCATCCGCCAGGAACGGCATCGCGCATCGTTTGTTGCGGTACTCCGTATACGTCTTTATCACTTGGGGGTACCGGTTGAGGTCCACCTTGTCGCGCTGGATGTACTGGTTCAGGTCGATCCAGGCGCCCGACGAGCAGAAGCGGCCCACGATGTCAGTCGAGTAGCTCATCGCCACGTCCGGGCCCTGGCCCGCCCCGATGGCCTGGATCATCTTGCCGTCGTCCTGTTCGCCCTTGACCGTCACGGTGACCTTCGGGAACTTGGCGCGGAAGTCGCTGACGAGGTCGTCGACCGCCTTGGCCTCCCGATCGGTGAAGGGGTGCCAGAACTCGATGGCGCCGGTGGGTTCGACACCGGAGGTGGCAATGGGATCGTTCTTGGCCGACGGCGTGCAGCCCGCGGCCAGAGCCGTGATCGCCGAGGCCGCCAGAATTTTCTTCAGAAGGTGCATAGGGAACTCCCTGGCGAGGAAGGGATGGAAAAGGTGTTCCCCCGTGAAAAACGGCCGATCAGGCCGGAGCCAGGGCGTGGCGTAGCGAGTCGATGAGCGAGTCGCGAACCGCGCGCAGCCCGGCGTCGAGCGCCCCGAGCAGGACAGCGTCGTCGGTCAACGCGGTCACCGCGATCGGGGTGCGCAGCGGGGTGGCTCCGTGAAAGGCCTCCGCTACCAGATCTCGCAACACGCTGCCGCCGGCCTGGGCCACCTCGCCGGCGAGCACGACAAGGGGAGGGTCGAGGATCGCGGCCACCGAGGCCAGCGCCACGGCGATGCGCTCGGCCAGCTCCTTGAGAAACGGGTCGGCCGGTGTGCGTGCGCGACCGTCCACATGCGACACCGCTTCGGCGACCGCCGCCTCGGGCGTGCGGGCGTGATAGCCGTGCTCGGCGGCGAGCGCGAGCACGGCCGGCCCGCCGACCAGGTCCTGGAGATCCTTGCCGGACTGGCCGACCGGCACATAGCCCAGCTCGCCCGCGCCGCCGGACACACCGCGCAGCAGGGTGTCGCCCAGATCGATGGCACAGCCGAGCCCGGCCCCGAACCACAGCAGGGCGAAGCCCTCTGTTCCGGTCGCCACGCCGCGATGCCGTTCGGCGATGGCGGCCAGGTTGACGTCGTTTTCCGCCCCGACCGTGGTGTCGAGCCGGCCGGCGAGATCGCTGACCAGCCCGGGACGGTTCCAGCCGGCTACATCGATATGGCGGATGGTGTCGCCGGCCGGGTCGTACGAGCCCGGTACCGCAAGCTGGACGTGGGTCACCGCGCCGCGATCGAGCCCGGCCCGGCGGCACAGGTCCTCCACCGTGCTGACGACTGTCGTGATTGGATCGCTAGGCTCCAGGTCGTACTCGGCCCGGGCCAGAACATTGCCGGTAAGGTCGCCAAGCGCCGCCCCCACGGCGGGGTGGGCGGTCTCGGTCACGTCGCGGATCGACAGCGCCGCAACGTGAGCGGCGCTTGGATTGATGGCGTAGATCTCGGCGTTGGGCCCGGGGCCACCGCTGGTGTGCCCGATGACCGTGGCGAAACCGACCCCGGTCAGCGTGCGCAGCACGTCGGAGGTGGTGGGCTTGGACAGCCCGGTAAGCTCGCGCAGCTCGGCGCGGGTCAGGGTGCCTCGCTCGAGCAGCAGTGCCAGGGTGGCACTCTCGTTCATGGCGCGAAGCAGTTTCGAGGAGCCCGCCAGCCGCGTCATGAAGTGCCTCCGGGGGAATAGATAGGAAATCTGACTTACTATTGCCCCCGGCCGGAACACTGTCAATAGGGGAGACGTCCTCTCTGTAGTCTTGTGTCGTGACGACAGCCGACTACGCGGACCAGATCAAACACCTCGATGCCACGCTCCGATCCATCGAAGGCGTGCTTGACCTTGCCAAGTTGCGCAAGGACAAAGGTGAGCTGGAGACGGCCGCCTCGGCACCCGATCTCTGGGACGACCAGGCCAAGGCCCAGGACGTCACCTCCCGGCTGTCCTATGTGAACAGTGAAATCGACCGCCTGCTCGGCCTGCGCCGCCGCGTCGATGACGTGAGCGTGCTGCTCGAGCTGGCCCAGGACGAGGAAGATGCGGGCTCGCTGGCCGAGGTCGGCACCGAGATCACCTCGCTGGCGAAGGCCATCGAGGAGATGGAGGTGCGCACGCTGCTGTCGGGCGAGTACGACGAACGTGAGGCCCTGGTCGCCATCCGCGCCGGCGCGGGCGGCGTGGATGCCGCCGACTTCGCCGAGATGCTGCTGCGCATGTACCTGCGCTGGGCCGAACGGCACGGCTATGCCACCGAGGTCTACGACACCTCGTACGCGGAGGAGGCCGGGCTCAAGTCGGCCACCTTCACCGTGAAGGCTCCTTACGCATATGGGACTTTGAGCGTGGAGTCGGGTACCCACCGATTGGTGAGAATCAGCCCATTCGACAACCAGGGGCGCAGGCAGACCAGCTTTGCCGGGGTCGAGGTGCTTCCCGTGGTGGCGCAGACCGACCACATCGACATTCCAGACAATGACATTCGGGTCGATGTCTATCGGTCAAGCGGCCCAGGTGGGCAGAGCGTCAACACCACCGACTCGGCGGTGCGCATCACCCACATCCCCACCGGCATCGTGGTCACCTGCCAGAACGAGAAGTCGCAACTGCAGAACAAGGCTTCCGCGCTGCGGGTGTTGCAGGCCCGGTTGCTCGAGCGCAAGCGCCAGGAGGAGCAGGCCAAGCTCGAGGGGCTCAAGACCGACGCGGCCGGTTCGTGGGGCGATCAGATGCGCTCCTACGTGCTGCATCCCTATCAGATGGTCAAGGACCTGCGCACCGAATATGAGACCGGGAACCCGTCCGCGGTCTTCGACGGGGAGATCGACGACTTCGTCGAAGCAGGAATCAAGTGGCGAAAGCAACGTCAGACCGATTCTTAATAAGGGTGATTCGGTCATCACGCCCCAGGTGTACTTGGTGATCGCCGGAGACGGCGTAGACTCTCGCCCGTGATTCGACTCGACCATGTGACAAAGACCTACCCGAAGGCGTCGCGACCCTCGCTGGACGACGTGTCTGTGTCGATCGAGAAGGGTGACTTTGTCTTCTTCATCGGTCCGTCAGGCTCGGGAAAGTCGAGCATCATCAAGCTGTTGCTGCACGAGATCACGCCCACCCGCGGCAAGATCAACGTGAACGGCAAGGACGTCACGGCCATGCGTTCCTGGAAGATCCCCAGCTTCCGGCGTTCCATCGGCTGCGTCTTCCAGGACTTCCGGCTGCTGCCGAACAAGACCGCCTACGAGAACGTCGCCTTCGCCCTCGAGGTGATCGGCAAGTCCAAGGCGGTGGCTCGCCGGGTGGTCCCCGAGGTGCTGGAGCTGGTGGGTCTGGGCGGCAAGGAGCACCGCTACCCGCACGAGCTGTCCGGTGGTGAGCAGCAGCGTGTCGCCGTGGCCCGGGCCTTCGTCAACCGCCCGCTGATCCTGCTGGCCGACGAGCCCACAGGAAACCTCGACCCCGACACGTCGATCGAAATCATGCGTCTGCTGGACCGGATCAACCGGACCGGTACGACCGTCGTCATGGTCACCCATGACTCCAACATCGTGAACCAGATGCGCCGCCGGGTTATTGAAATCGAAGGCGGCCGGATCGTCCGAGACCAGGCACGCGGCGTCTACGGCTGAGCCTGCCTACCCCCAATCGACGATCTGACCGTCCTAGCCGGAGGTAATTCCCCCGATGCGCGCAAAATACGTATTACAAGAGGTCCTGATCGGGCTTTGGCGCAACGTCACCATGACCATCGCCATGATGATCACGATGACCGTGTCGCTGTCCATGCTCGGCGCCAGCCTGCTGTTGTACTTGCAGGTCGAGGACATGAAGGACTACTACTACCAGCAGGTAGAGGTGTCGATCTACCTCAAGGGCGACATCAACGACGAGCAGCGAACGGCGATCAAGGACAAGCTCGCGGGCGACGGTCTCGTCAAAGAGTCCTTCTACGAGAGCAAAGAGCTCGCGTACGAGAACTTCAAGAAGATGTTCAGTGACGCCCAGGACATGGTCGAGTCGGTGGGACCGGCCGAGATGCCTGAGTCGTTCCGCGTCAGCCTGAAGGACCCGACGAAGTTCGAGCAGATCAACACCGACTACAAGGAGCTGCCCGGCGTCCAGAGCATTGTCGATCAGCAGAAGCTGCTGGCGAAGGTGTTCGACGTGCTCGGGGCCATCCAGAGCCTGTCGCTGGTGGTGGCGGGCGTGATGGGGATAGCGGCGTTGCTGCTGGTGGCCAACACGATTCAGGTCGCCGCCTACAGCAAGCGCCGCGAGGTCTCGGTGATGAAGCTGGTCGGCGCCTCGAACTGGTTCATCCAGATGCCGTTCGTGCTTGAGGCTGTGTTCGCGGCGGTGCTGGGCTCGCTGCTCGCCGGTGTCATGCTGATCTTCGTCAAGGTCTTCCTCCTGGAGGGCTCGCTCTCCGCGCTGACCAACCTGCTCACGCCAGTGAGCTGGGGCGATGTGCTGATCATGTTCCCGGTCCTGGCAGGTGCTGGCGGCATCGTGAGCGCCGTTACCGCCTGGATCACCCTGCGCTTCTACATCCGCGTCTAGTTACTGCCGCGCGTTGCCTTAAGCGCCATTATTGCCATTTGTCTGGATTGGGCCCGGATGCGAGCTATAGAGTGCTTGCATGCGGGCTCAACCTTTGCTCCTGATCCTGCTAGCGCTGGTGAATATCGGCTGGGCCCAGCCCACCGACCCGCGCGAGGACAAGAAGCGCATCGATGCCGAGTTGGCTCAGACCGGCGCCCTGTTGGAGACCGCGTCAGCCAGCGCCCGGGAGGCCGTAGCCCTGCTGGCCCAGTTGAACCAAAGCGTGCCTGCGGCGCAGCAGCGCGCAGCGCAGGCGCGCGGAGCCGCCGCGGCAGCCGAAAACGAGGTCGTCACCAGCCAGCGCGTCGCCGAACAGAGGCGGCTCGCTTCCGAACAGGCCGGACGCCGCTATGACGTGGCGGCCGACCGGGTCCAGGACGGCCGGGAGCGCCTTGGCCGGTTCGCCGCCGCCACCTACGCCGGCGGCGATGTCGCCGAGTTCAACGCTCTGATCGCCGCGGGCGGCCCGGCCCAGCTGGCCCAGCGCATCGGCTACGCCAGGAAGGTGGCCGAGTCCAAGAAGGAGGCGGTCGATCAGCTGGTGGGCGCGCTCTGGGACGCCAAGCACGTGTCCAACGAAGCCGGGCTGGCCAGACGCGCGGCCGACGACGCCGTGGCGCAGGCGCGTGTCGCCGCCGCGGAAGCTGTCCGCGCCCGCGACGAAGCCGACGCTGCCGAACGCGCCGCCCTGGCCCTGGTACAGCAGCAGGAGCAGGCGGTGGCCGCGGCCGAGGCCTATCGCGCTGAGATGCTGCAGCGCCACGAGGAGACGAAACGGGAAAGCGAGCGGATCGCGGCGGAACTTCGGGCGTGGGAAGCGGCTCAGGCACAGGCCGGAAAGCCGGGGCCGGTGCTGCAGCCTGGAGCGCGCCTGCTGATGCCGGTCAGCGGCTGGAAGTCCAGCGACTTCGGGCAGCGCTACGACCCCTACTACCAGGTGTGGCAGCTGCACGCCGGCATGGACATCGCTGCCAGCGGCGGCGACCCCATCTACGCGGCTGCCGACGGCCAGGTCGTCTCGGCGGGATGGCGTGGCGGATATGGCAACTACACGTGCATTTCGCACGGCAGTTTCCAGGGCAGCAACCTGTCCACGTGCTACGCGCATCAGTCGAGCATTCTGGTCAGCAACGGGCAGTGGGTCAGCCGTGGGCAGCTGATCGGCCGGGTGGGGACCACGGGCGCCTCGACCGGAGACCATCTGCACTTCGAGGTGCGCCTCGACGGGGATCCGACCGATCCGGCCGGCTGGCTTCCCGGGTGCCTCTGCTGATCTCATTCGACCGCCCCGCCTGGCGGCCGGTAGACTTGCCCAGCTTACGAGGAGGGATTGGTCATGCCACGGGAAAAGGGGCGCAAGGTCGTCGCGTCCAACCGCAAGGCGCGGCACGACTACGCCATCCTCGACACCTTCGAAGCGGGTCTGAAACTGACCGGCACGGAGGTGAAGTCGCTGCGGCTGGGCCGCGCTTCGCTTGTCGACGCGTTCGCGCAGGAGCGCGATGGAGAGTTGTATCTTCACGCTATGCACATTCCCGAATACACACAGGGAACGTGGACGAATCACGAGCCGAGGCGCACCCGCAAACTTCTCCTCAACCGCCTCGAAATCAACCGGCTCACCCACAAGCTGGCCGAGTCGGGATTGACGCTGGTCCCCTTATCGATTTATTTCAAGGATGGCTGGGCCAAGGTCGAGCTGGGGCTCGCCCGCGGTAAGCGGGACTACGACAAGCGCCAGGACCTGGCCAAACGCGACGCCAATCGGGAGATCAACCGCGAGCTCGGGCGCAGATCCAAAGGCATCGGGTAGCCCTCAGCGACGATCGTCCGATGGTGTCAACCGGCCGTTCGCCGGTACTGTCCCCCAACGTGGGGAGACATCGACCGGATCACCATGAGACTCCATTTGCAGAAGGCGCGTTGCGTCCCGCAACGGTCGAAGAGCTGGCGGCGGCCGAGCGTTCGGAGCAGCCGTCCCTGAGCGCCTCCATAAGAGACAGAGCCAAGAAACCGCTCGTGATCGGGGCGGCCACGGCCTCGCTCCTGGTGGCCGGGGCGGGTGCCGTCGCGCTCGCCCACGTCGACTCTCCGCCGACCATGGTGCAACCCCAGGGCGAAGCAGCCCCATTCGGAGTGGGCTATGTGGACGGTTTCGGTGAGCATTCGCCAAAACCCACCGAGAAGACTTCGCCAAAGCAATCGACGAAACCCAAATCCGCGGCGGCGGCTCCGCAGATGACTCCGCCCGGCCAGCCCACCATCGTGGTGGCGTCCTCGGAGGCGACACCGTCGATCGACGGGGGCGTGGTGGTCGAGGAAGGCGAGCTGGCCGCCGTCTACTGGGTGGCCGCGTGGCGCAACTCCTACGACGTCTACGTTTGGGTGCACAACAGCGGGTCGGCGCCGGCCAGCTGGAACCTGCGCATCCAGTTGCCCGCCAACACCACCATCTCCGCGACCTGGGCGGCACACCGCGAAGGCCATGCCAACAACGCCTGGGTTTTCACCCCGGCGCAGGGTGGCATGCTCGCGCCGGGCCGCACCTATCTGTTCGCCTTCGAGGGCAAGAGGCCTTCTGGCGCATTCGCGCTGAAGTCGTGCACGGTAAACGGCATCGCCTGTACAAAATTCGGTGGCGCAGCATAATAGACGACCGTGGGTGACGTGCAGACGACGGTCGATCTCCCGTACCCAGCGGAGGTGGTGTGGAAGGCGCTGACCGACCGCCGGTGGCTGGGCGAGTGGTTCATGCCCACCGATCTCGAGCCGGTAGCCGGGGGTGCCTACCGAGCCTTCCCGCCGCCGGGACTTTCCGGGTTCACCGCCGCCTTTGCCATCGATGTCGTCACAGTGCTTGTCCCGCAACGGCTCGTGATGAGATTTCGCGGGGAGCAGCTGCACGCCGAGGTCAGCTGGGAGCTGACCGAGACCGGTGACGGGTCGCGCCTGCTGGTTTCCCAGACCGGCTTTCTCGGTCTGGAGAGCGAACGCCGCCGGGCCGAAATCCTTGGCACATATGAGTTTTTGTTCCAACAGCGGCTTCCCGTGCTGCTGGAACGGCTTGCTGCGGCCGAGGTTGCCCCGGCACCGGAGAAGGTTCAAGCTCAGCCGGTGGTGAGGGCGCCTTTGCCCGTACCCCAAAAAATCATGCCTAAGGAAAAGCCTCGCTGGCGGGTGGGAGTGCTCTCGATTTTAGGGGCGATGATTTTGACGGTACTGATCGCGAGCACCTTCGCCACCATGATGTTGAGCCAACCCGATCTCCCCGCCGCCATCGCGACCTCGGCCCGCGGGCCGGCCACCGCAGTCCAGCCCGGGGTCAGCGCGACCGGAAGATCCCGCCAGCCGACACCGTCGCGGGCGGGCCGCCCAGGGCCCAGCGCCTCCGCCTCGCTGGCGTCCCCGCTGCTGGCCAGTTACCGCACTGATTCCGACTCGGAACTTGGCTACATTGGGGCGATCACCATTCAGGCCGGTCCACAGCCCGTCACCGACTGGACCGCCACCGTCGAGCTGCCGCAGGGGGCGACCGTGACAAGCGCTTGGGATCAGATCGATTTTCGGCAGAACGGCCGGCACGTGACGTTCACCCCGGGCTTGGCGCATCAAAGCGTTTCCAAGGGAGCGCAGTTCACCTTCTTCTTCCAGGTCGGCGAGGTGGTCGATCTGGGCATGCCGATCGCCTGCAGCGTGAACGAAGTGCCATGCGCTGGCCTCGTCTGAACCTGCCGACGGACCGCCGGGTCCGCCTGATCAGCGTCATCGGCTCTGCCGTGCTCGTCGTGTTGATCGCCACCACCGCCGCTGTGCTGCTCAATTCCGGCCCGGCCGCCAGCCCGCAGGACTTCACCTACGACGATCGGCTCGGCCTGCAAACCGCAGCCCAGTCGGGTCCACCCGGTTCTTCACCGGGAACGCAGCCTCGCCCGACGACCTCGCCCACCACCCCCGCCGCGTCGCCGCTGGCCGGAGCCGGGCCGAGCGCGCCCGCCGGAGGCACCTTGGCCTCCTACAAGACCATCGCTCTGCTGGGCCTCGGCGGATTCGACACCGAGGTCACGGTCACCAACCCGGGCGAGGCCAACTGGCAGCTCGTGCTCACCATGCCCGCGGACCGGGTGGTGGAGAACCGCTCCACCGATCAGGTCAAGATGACACAAAACGGCACTACTGTGACGTTGACCCCAGTGCGGGTCGCGGACAAGACAGTGGTCTTTACCGTGCGCTTTCCGGCATTGCTGGCGCTGGGAAAATCGGTCACCGCGTGCACCATCGACGGACGGGCTTGCAGCGCGTCTTAGTGGATACCGGAATGACTTCGCTTAGCTCACGCGTTAGGCTAGACGGATCAATCCATCAGGGGGTGACAGGTTTCGACATTGTGAGCAGAGGCAGGAGAAGCGAGCCGAGGAAGCCGACGTCGTCTCGAGAATCGGTCGTCGGAAAACCAATAAGCGCCAACACTAACGTGAAGCGCGACTTCGCTCTCGCCGCCTAGGCGAGACGCGGGTCTGTCGGACTGGGAGTGCCCATGGCCCAGTATCCGGCATCAGTTAATGGGCTGGCCAATTTAGCCCCGTCGGGGGGCTAATGCGGCGAGATTAATCCCGACTGGGCCCGTCACACCGACTTGCTTGCGTGATCGGAGGGGCCGAGTAGAGGCACAGCAAGCTGCGCTCGGAGAAGCCCTGGCAAAGCCGCGATGGACCCGGGTTCGATTCCCGGCACCTCCACCAGATGGTCGTTAGTCAAACCCCGGCTCGCAGTAGCCGGGGTTTTTGGCGTGTGCAGCTCCCGTCGGGGTGGCGGGAATCCGCCATGTCGCGAACCCAGTCTTGATCTCGACAACCGCAGGTCTGGTGGCAGTCTCAGACGATTCACTAACGTGCTCGCATGTCACGCAGTTTGATCGCCGTTGCGCTTGTCGCCATTGCCCTGAGCGGTGCGGGTTGCTCGTCCACGTCCGACAAGAACGCCAGCAATCCGCCACCCGCATCGGCCGGCAAGACCACTTCATCGAGTCAGAGTGCGGCCCTCCCTGAGTGCCCGACCTCCGAGACGGTGAAGGCCGAGCTCGGATTCGACTACGGCAACCTCGTCGTCAGCGGCAAAACGAAGGACCGCACCTGCAACTACGTCGCGCCGGAGGTTGGCCTCGCCAGCATCCACTTCGAAAAGATGCCTACGACCGCGGAGTTCAATGCGGTGAAGTCCGGCCATAGCGTCGGCGGACGGAAGGTGACCGACCTCAGCGGCCTGGGTGATCAGGCGTTCTCAAGCGTGTTGACGACCGCCGCTGGCATCGACACGAACACCATCGGGGCGCGCAAGGGCACCCTCCTGCTTGTCATAACGTCACGGGCGTCTCTTGACAAAGAGAAAGCTTTTGCGGCCAAGCTCCTTGGTTAAGCCTGGTTATCGAGGTCATCGGGCGCTAGAGTCTGGTGCCCATGGCGGGATCAAGTTTGGGCGGCGACCCTGCGGCTCTGCGCGTCCTGGCAACGCTGCTGCGATCGCGGCCACAGACGTTGCCGGAGTTGCGGGGGCTGCGTGGCCTGCCGACCAGCGACCTCGATGGGGTGCTGGAACGGTTGGTGCGGTCCGGATTCATCGAGCTGTCCGGAGACCGGATCTTGTATCACGCTCCAGATCGGGCCGTGGAGGCGCAAGCCGCCGCACTGGCGGAGCTAGTCACGTTGCTGCCGGACCTCACCCGGGAGTGGCAGCGTGGGGGAAACACTGCTGTGGTGATCGACGCCGAACTTGTCCACGGTCATGAGCAGCAGTGGCGGCCTGGGCCCGGCACGCCGCCCTGACCCCTCCGAAGGCGCCGCTGAATCTCTACCCGACCCTGGATGTCGTACGCGATGTGATCGCACCTACCCTGGCGGACGCGGTCACGCCCTACCGGAAGGGGATGAGCCAGTCGCGAGCGGTGATTCCGGCCTCCGTGGTGATTACCGATGAGGATCGCAGGGTGATGAGCCTCCTGACCGGAGCAGGTGTGAACCTGCGACTGGCCCGAAATGTCGACACCTGGCTTTACTCGGACCCGGAAGTGTTGTGTGCCTTGCCTGTCGTGTGGGGCGAGCATCCGCCGACCAGCATCATGATTGTCCGCGATCCCGCGGTCCGGGCCGTGACCGCCGCCTACGCCGAGCTGGTCTGGGCAGGCGCTGTGCCCTACCGCGAGCCCGTGCGGGAGTGGCTTGATGTGCTGCGCATGCTGTCGCTGGGCATGACCGACCGTGATATCGCCACAGCGCACAACACTTCGCAGCGCACCGTGGAGCGGCGCATCGCCGAGGCTATGGCCCACTATCGGGTGGCTACCCGATTCGAGCTGGGCATGGCGTGGTCGGCTGAACAGACACAAAAATCTGATCGGTGAACACCCACTTCGCCATTAGTCATGCTGCTCCATCCGCGGATGGAGCAGCAATCGCTATCGCGCCTCAGGTGTAGATCGTTCCAGTCCAAAGCGTGAAATTCGTATACGGTCCCTTCACGATGATCGATGCGCGATAGCCGTCGACCGTCGACCAGTCGGGATAGGTGACCGAGGCGGACCAGGTGGTCGGGCAGGTCAGCGGCCCAGTGTTCTTCTGCGTGCGGATCACTTCTTGACCGTTGTACGAGATGGTCACCACCAGATACCCAGGGCAGAACCCGCTCGTGGCAGCGCAACCCCATCCGCCGTAGCCCTCGACCTTGCCGGGTGTAGTGGTGTCACTAACCACGACGGTCGCACTGCACTCCCGGAAGAAGTTGTTCTTGGAGTTGCCCGATGACACGGCCGAAGCCGGCATCGCTGTCGACACCAGGGCCGCGAGCACAGTCACCACGACGATCGCCAGCCGCTTCATGACGCGATCGTCCCGGTGGTGATCCGGACCTCCGCGTAGATCGCGCCTGACATCCACAGTTTCGCGTACCAGTTCTGGCTTCCGGCAATGTTGGTGGCGGTGACCTCGCCGTGCCCGGTGGCCGCAAACTTGTCGTAGTTCTTCGCCTGTGAAGCTACCTTGGTGCCGTTCCGGTACAGATCGATGGTGAGAACGCCACCCCACACGGCCGGGCTCGGGCAGCTCCAGCCGCCCCAGGCCTCAATCTTGCCGGGCGAGCCGATAACAGAGTCCGATACATAGAGCGACGCGTCGCAACCGGCCCAGAAGTTTTCGTCGACCCCGGAGGCCGTCTTGGCCATCGCCGGTGCCTGCACGACCGCTATACACATCGCCACCGCCGCGACAGAAACGGCTGCCCGTAACATGTTCCTCAAATCGCAATCCTCCTATGTAGACGTTTGCACGTAGGATCAGCGATTTACATTCCTCCGGCAAGAACATTTCCAGCCAGAGAAAACACCCTGTTCAAGCGTGAAGTTGTTCGAAGTCGAGCGCGACGCGAAATGTCCACTGTGGACAAAACGGCGCCCGGGTTGCCCCGGGCGCCGCCTGTTTTACCGAGTCAGGTCAGGACATGACCTTGACCTTCATCGTGGTGCCGCTCACCGACTGGACAATGATCTTCACGCCGACCGCGGGAAGAATCACGCCATGGTTTGGCAGCTCGGGATACCAGTAGGTCCGGCCGTCATCGAAGACCGGCTGGGCGTTGCTGCCGTTGACGTGCATGAGCACGCCGTTCTGGTGCAGGTCGAAACCTGGCACCGCGGTGAGGCCGAACGGTGCGTCAAATACCTGAACGCGAGCGCGCCAGTATGCGCCGTCGGCCCGCAGCTGCGGCTGGGGATGCGCGTCGATGTACAGGTTTCGGCCACTGCCAGGGTGTGCGAAGGTGTCGTTGTCGTTGTATGACCTGTCCCAGTAGGAGATCAAAAGACCCTGCTGGTACGAGAAGTGGTCCACCTTGTCTGGCAGTGCCGCGCCGTACCCGAAGTAATACGGGCCGGTCTGGAGATACCTGTCGTAGGAAACGTAGGAACGGTTTCCTGCGATGTAGAAATGGTCGTACATCGTCGTGAAGCTGGCACCAGCAGCGGTGAAACCGCTGAGGGTCCAGCCATTGTCGCCACTCTCCGCCCCATCGCTGAGCACCGTGGCCCCACCAGCGGTGAGGTTGATGTCATCGATGAAGATGCCGTTTGGCAATGCGCCGTCGTTGCCGGCGGCCGCGGTGTCGGTGGAGTAGCGGAATCGCAACCCGATGGTTTGGTTGGCGTAGGCGGACAGATCGAAGGAAGCCGGCGTGTAAGCCGCCTGCACACCGTCGATGCCGTTGCCTTCGTCCACCTTGGTGATGTTGCCGGGGATCGCCGTCCAGTGGGCACCACTGTCGGTGCTGACCTCAACGTATGCATAGTCGCACGGGTCGGGGCCGCAGTCTTCGATGTCCCAGCGGGCTTTGAAGGTCAGGCTCGCCGAGCCTGCCGGCAGCGTTACTTGCCTGGTCAGCGTGTTCTCCAGGCCATTTGCATCGCCACTGAACCACTGTTTCGCACCGGAGGCCGGCGCGCCGAGTTGGGTGACAACAGGTTTCTTAGGCAGTGTTACCACTAGTGCCTGTGGCTTGGCCGAGTTGTATTCCTCCGGGCCCAGGTTGATGGTCTGCTGGCCGGAGCCCGCCTGAACCGTTGCATAGTTCAGCCAGCCCAGTTGCAGCTTGTTCCACGCACCCAGGTCACCGGCCCGGTCGCCGATGCTCTGTTCACCCGCGGCGCCCAGGCGGCTTTGCGCCATGAGCGTCCAGTACTCGCTGTTGTTGTCACCGCCGCTGAGGACGTTGTAGTCGTCCGGCAGGCCCAGGTCGTGACCGTACTCGTGGAAGAACACGCTACGGCCGCCGTTCTCAGGCTGGATCGTGTAGTCGTAGATCCAGATTCCCGAGGTGCCGATCTGGTTGCCACCGTTCAGGTTGTTCACCGGACCGGCGCTGCCGATCAGGTTCTGGAAGGTGGCCCAGCGGTGACTCCAGATCGCGTCCTCACCCTGGAAAGGGTCACCGTCGGCTTGGTCGCCTCCGGAGTGAACGATCTGGAAGTGGTCGATGTAGCCATCCGACTCGTTGAAGTTGCCATCGCCGTCAAAGTCGTAGCGGTCCCACTGGTCGAACGTGGCAAGCTCGGCGTTGACGTCGGCGGCGGAACGGCCGGAGGCCAATTGGTCTGCATACCACTGGTTGGCCGCGTCGCGGACCAGTGCCCAGGTGTTGGTGCAGACGTTGCTCCCACACGGGAAGCCGTTTGACCGGCCATAGCGCGCCTCGTTGTAAGGCACCTTGACCCAGTTCGTCACCGTGCCGTTCACGCTGTAACGGCCCGAAGACTGGCTCTCGTAGTAGGTTTTGAGCGATTCCACGCCTGCGCCCGAGCCGAAATACATCTGCTCGAAGTAAGCCTGGTTGTAGTCAGGCCGCCAGTTCGTGGAATTGTCCACCGCGCGGTCGGGCGCGGGGATCTCGTTGCGCAGCGGTCCGTCGAAACGGGCCGGGCCAGGGGTTGCCGCATCGGTGTCCTGGTCCGGGTAGCTCGGGTGCCGCGTGTTGCCAAACTCGGCGAGAATGACAAAGACCCGGTCGGTCGCCTCGCGAGCGAGCTCGACGTACTGGTCCCCACCCGAAGGTGTGCCCTTCGGGCCTTTCTTTCCGAGTTTGACAACGGTGCTGGCGCCACGCTTCTCGGCCTTCTTGGTCCCATTGATGACCTGGGAGAGTGCCTCCTCGCGTAGCTCACGGCGCTTTGCTTCCGACGGGTTGGACAACTCGTCGGAAATCAGTGCCGGTTCCCCGGTCGCTGTAACCGCGTTCGGTGTGGTGACACCCGGTGTGGCGTTGGCCGCGGAACCCAGGGTTGGGCTCAGCGCTGCCAATGTCACTCCGAGCATCCCCACGGCGATTTTGCGCATGGTGCCTCCGGAAGGGGGTTGAACCCCTCGGGGTGGAGGGGAGAGGCCCCGAAGCTAGGCCAGGACTGTTGTCTTCCGGAAGATCAGCCGCGAAGAAGTTTTCGTACTGATATTAAGTGAACGCTTCCTTGACGCATGCCGTTATGGGTATATGATCGCCTCATGGCACGAGCAGCGACGACGTCGGACGTGTTCAACGCGATCGCCGAGCCGCAGCGCCGGGAGATCCTGGTGCTGCTGCGGGCGGGTGAGCGGCCGGTGACCGAGTTGGCGCAGGAGCTGGGGATGACCCAGCCGGGGGCGTCCAAGCACCTTCGGGTGCTTCGCGAGGTCGGGCTGGTGCGCGATCGCAAGGCGGGCAAGCAGCGCCTGTACGGCCTTGACGCCCGCGGGCTGCGGCCGGTTCACGAGTGGGCCGGCGGGTTCGAGCGGTTCTGGAACGAGAGCTTCGACCGGCTGGACGCTTACGTGCAGGACCTCAAAGCAGGCAAGGCAGGAAAGGAGTAGCTGATGAGCGCGACGGCCGACCGCGAGATCGTGATCTCGCGGGTCATCGATGCCCCACGGGAGCTGGTGTTCGAGGCGTTCACCGAGGTGCGGCACCTGTCGCGGTGGTGGGGGCCGGAGGGGTTCACCACCACCACGCGGTCCTTCGAGTTTCGTGTCGGCGGGGAGTGGGAGTTCGTGATGCACGGCCCGGACGGGACGGACTACCAGGAGTGGATTTCCTGGACTCAGATCGTCCCGCCGGAGGAGATTGCGTTGCTGCACGGGGAGTCCCGCGACGACCCGAACTCCTTCGAGTCGGTCCTCACCTTCGAGCCCGACGGTGCGGCGACCCGGATCCAGATGCGCACGGTCTTCCGCACCAAGGAGCTGCGCGACGAGGCGGTCGAGAAGTACCACGCGGTCGAGGGCGGCCAGCAGACCCTGGGCAACCTGGCCACGTACATCACAGAAATTGTTCGGAATGGAGCTGAGAACTGATGGCAGGCAAGGTGTTCTTCAGTGTGACGATGTCACTGGACGGTTTCATCGCGCCCGGGTCTCTCGGGGAATTGATGGGCCAGCAGTGGATGGAACTGCAGCAGTGGGTTTTCCCGCTGCGATTCTTTCGGGAGAACCTCAAGCTCGGCGAGGGCGGCGAGGAAGGGCGCGACAACGACATCGCGCGGGAGACGTTCGAGCGCACCGGCGCGAGCGTGATGGGCAAGCGCATGTTCGACGCGGGCGAGCAGATGTGGCCGGCGGAGGCGCCGTTCCACACACCGGTGTTCGTCGTGACGCACGAGAAACGTGACCCCTGGGAGCGGCCGGGTGGGACCACTTTCCACTTCGTCAACGACGGCATCGAAACCGCGCTCGACCAGGCCCGCGAGGCCGCCGGTGACCGAGACGTCCGCATCGCGGGTGGCGGCGCGACAATCCTGGAATACGTGAACGCCGGCCTGATCGACGAGTTCTCGATCGCGCTCTCACCCGTGCTGTTCGGTGCCGGAGTCCGCCTTTTCGAGGGTGTGGACGCGGGCCGTGTGGCGCTGGATCCGATCCGCGCGGAGCCGACGCGGCGGGTGACCCATCTGACCTACGCGGTCCGGGAGCGATAACGCCCCGACCACTACAGCCAAGAATGTGGCAAGGCTGAAGCAAGACTGCGCTGCGAGCATCCAGGGCGACATCTGCACTAGCCTGGAGGCACTTCATGCGGCGCGTCGGCTGGATCGTCATTCCATTGATCGTCGTAGTGGCGATGACGCTTGGTCTGCCTCCGGGGGCGGTGCCCGGCAACGGGACCTTCCCGTTGTCCTGGCTGTGGACCTGGACCACCCAGCGACCCGCGAGCGCCTTCCTGAACGTGCCGCAGCAGCAGCATGGCCCCGATATCAAGCGGGATCCGCAGGTGCCCACTTCTGCGACCGACCTCAATGGACTGTCCGACGGTCCGGCCACCCCGGCGCGGCAGCGCAAGCCGTGGACGACCCCTAACCGGACAGGCTCGTTCAGCGAAGCGACGAGCACGCGGATCGCGGCCGCGGCCACCGAACGGTCCGATATGTACGCCAACGCCGACGGGACCTACGCCCGGACGGTTTACCAGGACCCGGTGAACTTCAAGGCGGCGGACGGGTCGTGGAAGCCCATTGACCGATCGCTCGCCCGGCGCGGCGATGGCCGGCTCGCGCAGAAGGCGGCCAGCACCGATTTCACGGTGGCGGCACGCTCCTCGGACGCGCGTCTGGTCACGATTAACCTGGACGCGGGCCACGCCTTCTCCTACGGGCTGGCCGGAGCGGCCGACGTGCCCGCGAACGTCAATGAGAACAGCAGTCTCTACCCGGGCGTTTTGTCCAATGTGGACCTCAAGCTTGAGGTTCTCGCCAACGGCGTCAAGGAGTCGCTGATTCTGCGGTCAGCGGCTGCCCCGGCGTCGTTTGTCTTTCCGTTCGACCTTGTGGGGCTGACCGCCGCGCTGGGCGCCAACGGCTCGGTCGAGCTCACGGACGCCGCCGGTGTGGTACGCGCGTCTCTTCCGGCCGGGTTCATGCAGGACTCCAGATTTGACCGCGAGTCGGGTGACTTCACGAGGTCCGACGCGGTCATTTACGAGTTGGTCGACGTGAATGGCCGGCGCGCGCTGAAGGTGACCCCCGACGCGGCGTGGCTGCGCGACCCGGCCCGGGTCTACCCGGTGACGCTGGACCCGTCGACATTCATGGGCACGGGCGACACCTATGTGTACAAGACAAGTGGTTCCGATCATTCCGGTGAGGACAACCTGCCGGTGGGTACCTATGACGGTGGTACCCATGTGGCCCGTTCGCTTATGCATTTCGACGGCTTCTCGACCACATACAACGGGGCGACAATCACCGGCGCTTCGCTGTGGACCTGGCTGACCTGGACCTACGACTGCACGGCGCGCAAGGTCGAGGTCAAGCCGATCAACGCCGCCTGGAACGCCGCTACAGTGCAATGGCCCGGCCCCGCGCTGGGCGCGGCCATCGGCTCGGCCACGCCTAACGCCCCGCACGCGTGCGCCAACGACGGCGGCAACCGTGCCGTCGGCGATCCGGTGCAGATCAATTTGACTCCGCTGACCACGTTTCAGAACTGGCTGACCGGCTCGCCAAACTACGGGCTGGCGCTGACCGCACCGTCGGAGACGACAAGCAACCAGTGGAAGCGGTTCACCTCACGCAATTTCGCCAATTACCTCTACCAGCCGCGACTGATCGTCTACTACACCGGTCCGGGCACGCCGCAGATCGACGCTGCCTATCCAGCCTCGGGCTACAACTCCCCGACGCTGACCCCGACCCTGATCGCTGAGGCACACGATCCGGACGGGGTCGGCAGCCCGTTCACTTACCAGTTCCAGGTTTACGACAGCAACGGCACGATGGTCGAGAACTCCGGACGGATCGCCTCATCGTCGTTCCAGGTGGGCCCGAACAAGCTCGCTCGTGGACAGAGCTATTCGTGGGCGGTCGTCGCCAGCGACGGCTCCACCGAGAGCCCGCCGTCGGTGTTCTCTCTGTCGACGTTGCCACCCCAACCGCCGGTCACCTCCGGTTTGGCACAGAACGGAATGAAGGGCTTCGAGCCCAGCATCGGGAACTACACGACCTCTGCTACCGACGTGAAAATCTCCACGGTGGGCCCGGATCTGACGGCGACCCGCATTTACAACAGCCTAGACCGAAGAACAAATCTTGCATTTGGTACCGGGTGGTCGAGCCAGGCCGACATGCGTATCACCGAGCTCGATGTGGTTTCCGGTGTGCCGCAGGTGCTTTCGGTCACCTACGCCTCGGGTCAGGAGGCGATCTTCGGCAAGAAGGCCGACGGGTCTTTCGCCTCGCCGCTGGGCAGGGTCGCCAACCTCAGCTGCCTCAACGCCTCCGGGGCGGTCATCACCTGCCCGACCACCTCGGCGACCGCTATCACCGGCTACCGGTTGCTGGAAAAGGACGGCACGGCCTACACCTTCGCCGCGACGATCGCCGGTTCCGGCAGTTACGCCCTCACCTCGATCACCGACTTCTCCGGTCGGGTGGAAACCCTGACCTACAACGCCGGAACCCTGCAGCTGGCAAAAATCACCTCGGCGTCGGGCCGGGCGCTCAGCTTCACCTGGTCGGCTGGACACATCCTCACGGTGGCCACCGACGAGCTCGTGGCGGGCACCCCATCGTCGCGTTCGATCTGGACCTACACCTACGTCAATAACTCGCTGACCAAGGTGTGCCCGCCGGACGAGGCCGTCAAGTGCACCCAGTACACGTATTCCACCACCGGATCGGCCTTTCCGTCTCTGGTCCGCAACCTGGCCCCGACTTCCAACTGGCGGCTGACCGATGCGGTGGGCTCGTCCATCGCGGCCAGTTCCGTGCTCGACCAGGGCGGCGCCGACAATGGGGTGGCCTCGTCCGTCGCGTTCGGACAGAGCGGCCCGCTCGTGGGTGCCACCGGTTCGAAAGCCGCACAGTTCAACGGCTCCAGCAGCGTGATCGCGCTGCCCAACACCCTGGCCAACGAGTCCGGCTACCGATCGGCCAGCGTCTGGTTCAACACCACCACACCCGGCAAGGTGCTGCTGAGCCAGTCCACCGACGCGCTGGGGGCCACCCCGGCCTACCGTGGTTACACCCCAACACTCTTCCTCGACGCGGCGGGCAAGCTCGCGGGCCAGTTCCCGACCGCGCCGCAGGTCGGCTACACCGGATCGCTGGGCAATGGCGGCTCCGGGCTGTGTATCGACACCAGGAACGGTTCGGCTTCGGCTGGGACGCCGATCCAGATCCTGGGCTGCGTGGACAATGCCGCCCAGAAGTGGACTTTCAACCCGTCGACTCGGATCTCCGGCATCGGCTGCATCGATGGCGGTGACGGCAGCCAGGGCCGGCTCGTGGTCAGCAATCCGTGCGACTCTTCGGCGGGCCAGAAGTGGCGGATGGATGCCAACGGCAACATCGTGCTCATTTCGACCGGGCGCTGCCTGTCCTCACCCAACAACAGCAGCGTTCCCGGTACCCAGCTGATGATGTGGGACTGCCGCAGCACTCCGCTTTCGGCCGGGCAGATCTGGTTCGGCAGCGCGCACACCCCCATCACGTCGCCGGCGGCTACCCCGGCCGTGACCGATGGCAATTGGCACCACGCGGTGCTCACCGCCTCCGGCGGCTCGCAAACCCTCTATCTCGACGGCGTCGTGGTGGGCAGCAAGACCGGGCTCGTGGTCGGCGGTGGGCAGAAGTACCAGTACATCGGCGCGGGTTACCTGAGCGCGGGCTGGCTCAGCGAGCCCGACACCGCTGTTTTCTCCAACCAGGGGGCGGCGAGCTACTTCAACGGCAGGATCGGCGAGGTCGCCTTCTTCGACCGTCCGTTGACCGCCAACGAGGTGCTGGCGCTGAAGGCGGCGCGCGATACCGTGAGCCGTCCGCTCACCGAGATCAAACGGCCTAGCGGCAATATCGCCGCCGCGGTGACCTATGACGAAGTGTCCGATGTGGTCTCCGGGCTGACCGACGAGTTCGGCGGCCACTGGGCGGTTTCCGCGCCCACCGCGCAGGGCTCCTACCTCGTGCACTCCAGCACTGTGCTGGGCGCGTCGCCGTCCGAGTACTGGCGGCTGGCCGAGACGGGGGTCTCCGACGCGGTCAATGAGGTCAACGGCGGGACCGCCACCTACATGGGCGCAGTGCTTCTCGGCGCCACGTCCGGTCCGTTCGGGGACACGAGCTGGGCTGGATCCTTCGACGGCGCGAGCGCCTATCTCAAGCTGCCGCCGGGCGACGTCCCAGGCACGGGCGCGTTCTCCGTCGGGATGTGGTTCCGGGCGCAGACGGGAATGACCGGAACCCTTTACAGCTACCAGGATCAGCCGATCGGGACAGTTCCCTCCGCGTGGGCACCCGCGCTCTATGTCGGCACCGATCACAAGCTGCACGGGAAATTCTGGACGGTGTCGGGCGGCGCGGTGCCGATGGAGTCGATGACCAACGTCGATGACGGCATCTGGCATCACGCCGTGCTTAGCACGTCAGGTACCAGTCAAATGCTTTATCTGGATGGAAACCCGGTGGCGGTCAGCCCGCTGACGGGCGCACTGGCCACCGGAGCGATGACCATCGGCTCGGTCGGCGCGGGCTCCACGAAGCTGTGGCCCGCGGGTCAGGACAGCTCCAACGGTTACTTCACCGGTGACATCGCCGAGGTGTCGCTCTACCGCAGCCAGATCAGTGGGTCGCAGGCGATGGCCCAGTACAGCTCGCGGGCCAAGGCAACCGGCACGAGTCTGGTGAAGAAATACGTCATCACCGACCCCACCAACGGAAGCCTCACCACCAAGTCCTACGAGCTGCCTTCGGGCCGGATGGTCGCCTACACCGACGCGTTGGGCGCGCAGACCCGGTTGGGGTATGACGCGATGGGCGCGCTCACCACGGCGACCGATCCCAACGGCAACTACAGCCAGAGCACTCACGACGTCAGGGGAAACACCACCGAGCAGACCAGTTGCCTGGTGCGCTCGAATGATCCGGCGCTGGCGAACTGCTCGACCATTTACTACACCTACACCAATAACGCGTCCAATCCGGACGATCCATGCAACAACCGGATTTTGACTTCGCGCGATGGACGCTCTGTCGACGAGAACGATCCCGTTTACAAAACCACCTATGCCTATGACGCCAAGTGCAACATTATTGCGGTGACCGATCCTCTGGGCCGCAAGACGTCGACTGCCTACACCGGGGATCGGAACACGGCGTCGGTCGACTCGGCCGGCTACGTCCCGGCCGGGCTGCCGATCCGGCTGACGTCGGCCGGCGGCTCGGTGCAGACGGTGGGCTACTACGCCAACGGCGATGTGGCGTCGGTGACTGACGCGGGTGGAAAAGTCACCAAGTTCGAGTACGACCGGCTGGGACGGCTGGTGAAGCAGACCGAGAGCACCGAAACCCCGGCCGTGCTTGTCACCGAAATCACCTACGACAAGCAGTCGCGGGTGAAGACGCAAAAGCTGCCCAGCACCATCGATCAGGTCGTCAACGCGGAAGTCCATCAGGCGTTGAGCACCTTCAGCTATGACTATGACGGGCACACCCTTTCGCAGAAGATCGAAGACCTGGGCCTGGTGGACCCGACGCGCGAGGTCAGGTCCGAATACAACTCTTTCGGCTTGCGTACCAAGACGATCGATGCCCTGGGCAAGGAGACCGTCTACACCTACGACACATTCGGCAACGCGCTCACGGTGAAGCAGCCCGGTGCCAACGGCGCCACCGTCGTCAGCGAGTACGACGCCAACGGCCGGCTGGTCACGTCGGGCATCCAGAACTGGACCGGGGACCCTGACACGACCGCCGACGATGTGCCGCTCAAGACACTCTCCTCGACCGGTTACGACCCGGCCGGGCGCGTCTCGTGGGTGTCCGATGCCGAGGGACGGCTGACGAGGTACACGTATTACGACGACGGAAAACTGTGGAAGACCATCCGCACCGACGGGGCGCCGGTGTCGCCGCGCGAATACGTCGTGGAGGTCAACGAATACGACAAGGCCGGCAACATCGTCAAGCAGACGGCCAACAACGGTGCCACCGTCACCACCTTCCAGGTCGACGTCGCCTCCAGACCGATTTCGTCCACGTTGGACCCTGCCGGGCTCAAGCGCACCACCGCGTCGAGCTACGACGCCGACGATCACCTCATCGAAGCCAAGTCCATCAACGACGTGGGCGCGGTGCTCGGCTATCGCCAAGCCTCCTTCGACCCGCTCGGCCGGGTGCTGTCGCAGACCACCTTCAACGGCCCGGCCGGCACCGACCCGCTCAAGGTCGCGACCGGGCGCTGGAAGCTGGAGGACAGCGGCACCGACTCGGCCGGCAACAACCCACTCACCGCGACCGGTGGCCCCCTTTTCGACCAGAACGATCACGCGACCGGTTTCAGCAAGGGCACGCTGTTCAACGGAAGTGGCCGCATCACCGGCGTCACCTCCGCCGTCGACACCCGCAACAGCTTCACCGTCGCGGCCTGGGTCAAGCTCGACACCTCCACTGCGACCGCGCCGGTGACAATCGTCAGCCAGGACGGCCGAAAAGTCAGCGGATTCAACCTGTACTACAACAAGGCCACCGGTCTGTGGTCCTTCGCGATGCCCCGGTCGGACGCTCCGGGCCAGTCGGTGGAGACGGTCACGTCGGCCGTAGCCGCCACCAACGCCTGGACCCACGTGGCCGCGGTCTACGACGCGCCTGCCAAAACCATGAAGCTCTACGTCAACGGGGTGCAGTCGGGCGCCACGGTGAACAGGACGGCTACCCCGTGGAGCGCACCGGGTCGGCTTGTCATCGGCGATGGAAAGGCTGGGGGAGAGCTCAACAACCGTACCGATCTATTCATCCAGGACACCAGCGGAATCGTGAAGTCCTACAGCAACACCGGCCAGACCATGGGCACCGCGGCTGCGCTGGGCGCGGCTACCCAGCTCAGCAGTATGAACTTCGCCGGCCTCTACCCGGTGATCGCCGACTGGACAGGCGACGCCAAACCCGACTACATCGGCCGTGACTCCGCCGGGGACCTCTGGCTCTACCCGCACACCGGCGGCACGGGACTTTCCACCTTCACCTCGCGGACGAAGATTGGCACCGGATTCGGAATCTACAACTATTTGGGTGCGGCCGACCTCGACGGCGACGGCCGAGCCGAGCTGCTCACCCGGGAAACCGCTACCGGCAAGCTTTTCTACCACCCCAACGCGGGCGGAACAGCCGCTCCCTATGCCCTGGGCGCGCCCGTTCTGATCAACACGGCGAACTGGAACCCGTACAACTGGATATACCTGGGCGACATCAACGGTGACGGCCGCGCCGATCTGATGTCGCGCAACAGTTCCACCAACAATATGTACCTGTATAAGAACCTCGGGGCCTTCGCCGCGGACGCACTGTTCGCCGGGCCGGAACAGGTCGGCGCCGGTTGGGGCGGCTACACCGTCAGCACAGGCGATCTCAACGGCGACGGCAAGGTGGACCTGATCGCCAAGGATTCGGCCAACAGCATGTGGTTGTACCCGAACGTCGGCGGGACGGGCACCGGAACCTTCGGTGCGCGGGTGTCCATCCCGGGAACCTGGACAGGATTCGGCTTCCACGCCACCGCAAACTTCGACGGCGACACCGCCTCGAACTGGCGGGGCTCGCTCAACGACGTCCAGATCTACCAGCGGGCGCTGACGCAGGCGGAAGTCAACCAGGTCAAGGGGCTTACCCTGCCGGCCGCAGGTTCGTCGGTCAGTCGGGTGTCGTACACATTGGACAGACGTGGCATGCCGACCCAGATGTTCGACCCGCTGGGCAACGAGACCGGCTACGTCTACGACGAGGGCGGCCGCCAGGTGAGCACCAGGTCGGCGCCGTTCGTATCGGAAACCGGCGGAGTGGCGGCCCCGCTTCCGGCAGGATCGTTGTCGGTCATCGGCTACAACACCTTCGGCGAACCTGTGCGCACCAAGGACCCCAACGGGAAGGTGACCTTCGTCGAGTACGACAAGGCTGGCCGGCCGGTCAAGCAAACCATGCCGATTTACGTTCGGCCCGATGGCGTGGCGCAGGCCGACAGCATCACCAGCCGGGTCTACAACGAAACCGGTCAGGTGATACAGCAGTTCGACGGTGACGGCAACCCCACCTCGTTTGTCTACGACCAGCTCGGCCGGGTGCGGAAGGTGACAACCGCCGACACGAAGACCACCCGCTACCGGTACGACATGATAGGCAACGTCACCGAGATGATCGACCAGCTCGGCCACTCGACCTCGGCGACCTACGACTTCCTCGGACGCAAATGCACCGCCACGGACGCGCTTGCCAACACGACCACTTACCACTACGGCGTCGGCAGGCTGGACTGCCAGACCGCCATTCCCGCCAACGATCCCGGTCGTCTGACCGAAGTGGACTCGCCCGCACATGTCAAAACCCGAGTCGTCTACAACGCGGTGGGGGAAGTCGTTGACGCGTATGACAGCGCCAGCAACCTGACTCATTTCACTTACGACGGCATGGGCCGGGTCACCGCCAAAATCCTTCCGGACCTCAGCTCCACTGCGCCGACCTACGACCTTTCCGGCGCGGTGCTCGCCAACAGCACCTACACCAATGGCAGCGCCACTCCGGTGCTCATGACATCGCAGACTTACGATGCCGCCGGGCGGATCGTCTCGTCCACCGACGCCAATCAGCACATCTCCAAATTCACCTACAACGCCGTCGGACTGCTGGTCTCGCAGCGGGAACCGACGAGCGCGGTGGCCGCCGAGGACATCGTCACCACCTACGGCTATGACCAGGCGGGCAACCAGACACGCTTCACCAATGGCAATAACAACGCTTTCATCACCACTTACAACGCGTGGAATCTGCCGGAGTCGTCGATCGAGCCGAGCACGCCCGGTCAGACCACCGACGAGTCGCGCACCTTCACCGCCAGCTACGACAAGGCCGGCCGGGTCGCCACGCAGGCCTCCCCGGGATCGGTGAAGATCACCAACCATTACAACTCCATGAACCGCCTCACCAGCCAGGACGGCACCATCGCCGGGGTGGGCACCACGCGTTCATATGACTACGACGCCGTCGGCCGGCCATGGAGGTTCTCCGGGCCGTCCGGGCTCAGCGAAATCAGTTACGACAATCGTGGCCTGCCCCTGAACATCACCAAGGGCGGGGTCACCGAGTCGGCATTCACTTGGAACGTTGACGGCCAGATGGCGTCACGCACGGATGCCGCCGGAGCCACCACCTACGACTACGACACCTCGGGCCGGCTCTGGAAAATCACCAACGGCACGAGCCTGCTGGCGACCTACGGTTACGACAACATGAGCCGGGTCTCAAGCATCACCTACGGCGGCAGCAGGGTTCGCCTCCTGGGCTACGAGGCGGGCACCGGCCGGCCGCAGACCGACGAGCTGAAGACCTCGGCCTCCGGGTCGACAATCGGGAAGATCGCCTACACGTTCGACGCCAATGGCAACGAGAAAACCAAGACCACCACTGGTTTTGGCGGTGCCACGATTTCCAACACCTACCACTACGACTTCGCCAATCGCCTCAAGAGCTGGAACAACGGCACCAATACTGTCGACTACGAATACGACAAGGCTGGAAACCGTTGGAAGGCAGGCGGATCCACCTTCGTCTACGACGCCCGTAACCGGTTGGTCAGCTCGTCTGCGGGAGCCGTCACCTACGAATACACCTCTCGCGGCACGCTGGCCAAGAAGAAGATCGGCTCGGTGGAGATAGACACTGCTACCGATGCTTTCGGTCAAGTCACCAGCCAGGAAGACGAGCTCGGAGTCGCCCAAAGTTACACCTACGATGCCCTGGGCCGTTCTGTCCTCAATGGACATTCATATTCGGGTACCGGGAACCAGCTCGCCAAGGACAGCTCCGCCCGCTACATCCGGGCTCCCGGCGGTGAGCTGGTCGCCACCACCGACGCCGCTGGCGCCAACCGGGTCAACGTATGGACCGACCTGCATTCCGATGTGGTCGCCCAGTTCGCCGACTCCGCCACGTCTCTGACTAAAACGGCGACCTATGACCCCTTCGGCAAGGTGGTCGGCTCTTCCACCCTGGCGGGCAGTCTCGGGTACCAGTCGGAATGGACCGACTCCGCCACCAAACGCGTCAACATGGCAGCGCGCTGGTACAACCCGGAAACCGGCCAATTCGATTCCCGCGACACCCAGGCGAACAGCCCTGCGGGCTCATCGGTCAACGCCAACCGCTACGCCTACGCCAACGTCAATCCGCTCACCGGCGTCGACCCCTCCGGCCACCATCGCGTCGATGGGGTCGCCCCGCCGCCGCCCCCTGCGCCCCCACACTGTGGCGCGGACGGTAGAAGCCCCGGTACTGGCTGCGCCAATCCAGGGGGCGGCGGAGGCGGCGGCAGCGGCGACGGCGGCGGCACCCCGACCATCGTCCCCAAGAAGGATCCCTGCGCGACCTCGTGGGGCCCCTACAGCGCCTGCGCGACCGACCCGCCGAAGCCGGTGGTCTGCCCGCACCACAACCAGAACATGAACTACTACGAGGGCTGCACCGACGTCCTGGTCACCGAACATTCCTGTCGCATCAATGGTGCCGACATCCCGAAGGAGAAACTGCCCAAGGGCGTGGCCTGCACCGACCTCGCGCAGAACATGGACAAGCTGGGTAACCAGTACGAGGGCTACGCCGACGGCAGCAACCGCGATCTCGTCACCGCAGTCCTGCTCGGCGAGGCGGTCGAAGTGACCGCCGCGCAAGGCGAAGCGGCGGCTCAGGCGGCTAAAGAAGCCCAATGCCAGGCCGACTTCTGGTGCCGCAACGCCAGCGTCATCGGCACCATCGCCGGTGTCGTCGCCGGTGCGGTGGCAGGCGCGGTCTGCATGGCGGCCACGGCCGGCGCAGGCTCGGTCGGTTGCGCCTTCGCGGCAGGCTTCGTGGGAGGTTTCGTCGGCAGCCTCACCACCGGCCTGCTCGAGGGCAAAGAAGGAATGGAGCTCTGGGGCGGTGCCCTGATCGACGGCGTGATCGGTGGCGTCATCGGCGTCCTCACCCTCGGTGCAGGAGCAGCGCTGGGTGCGGGCGTGCGCGGTCTGCTGCGTACCGGGGTGGGAAAGGCGGCCGCCAAGTGGGCCACCGGCGCCAGCCGCAGCGCAGCCTCGAAGGTCGCCTCCACCAGCGCGGGCCGCGGCCTGCAGGTCATGCGCGACACCGCGATCAAGATCGAGAGCAAGGTCGGCAGCTGCACCATCGGGACTCTCGGCGAAGTCGCCATGGAAGCCCGTAACCTGCACAGCTTCGACCCCGACACCTTGGTCCTGATGGCTGGGGGCGCCTATTCGGCCATCAAGGACATCAAGATCGGTGACAAGGTTGTCGCCTCCGACCCGGAAACCGGTGCCACGTCTGAACAACCCGTCACCGCCCTGCACGTCAACCAGGACCTGGACCTCACTGACCTCACCATCAGCTCCCAGCAGCCCGAGCCGGCCCCACGCCCCGAGATCGGTCAGCGCACCGGCCAGGGCGCAGGCACCACCCGCGGTCCAACCGCGACAGTCACCCTGCATACCACTCAGCATCACCCCTTCTGGGACGCCAGCACCTCACGCTGGATCGACGCGGCAAAGCTCGTCCCGAACAAATCGGTTCTCGTCACCGCCGATGGGCAGCGCCTATACGTCACCGGGGTCGACAACCACTCCGGCACCAAGGAAATGCGCGACCTCACCGTCGCCACCGTCCACACCTACTATGTGATCGCCGGCGACACACCGGTCCTCGTCCACAACTGCGGCGAGATTGACGTCTATCATGCGACTACCAGTCCGCGTGCGGCGGAAGGCGTTCTAGGTGGCATCGATCCTGCTTTCTTCAACCCAAATAGTCGGTTCGGGCCCGCATTTCATGTGACTGAAAACGCTGATACAGCAGTTGCAGAACTCGCCCATCATGGCGCGACGCCAACAAACATGATTCGCTTTACGTTTGATCCACGACGTGCTGTCGTACTCGACCTAACAGACTCTGCCGTGGCGAAGTCTTGGGGATGGGGGTATTCTGGGGGGCCAATTTCCGGTGCGACGCGAGACATTGGTCCGGTAGCGCGTGCGTCTGGCTATACGGCGATAAAGTATCCCTCGATGCGAGGCGAGGGGGCGAACTGGGCTATTCTCAGTGATTTCGACAATCTCCTCAGACCGCAGATGGTGACCCCGATGTGAGATTCCAACTAGCAACCTATCGCTGTGATCCCAATGGACACCTGTTCCGTGCTCCGACGATTCTTGGGGGACACGGGGTATTCTTGGCCCGCAGCTCAGGCGAGGGCGACTTGGCCTACGTCGATGCCGTTTCTGACGACGCTTTTGGCGACCTTCGGTCCATCCTCAGAGGGATTCCGACGTTTATGCAATTACATGAATTGGAGCGCGGCAAGGTTGTCCAAGATCTCTTTAGTATTACCTGCGATTACGATTCGCAGGGCGCTCCCTACGTTCTAAATCGAGATCCCTGCTGTATTCACTGCTCGGACTGCAATGTCAGGTTCATCGAAGCTACCGATCCGCCTGAATTTGTGGATATTGATGTGCCGGAGGTGAGTCACGGACGTTGGGATTCGATGTCGGTTACTGATCGTAGAACAGCCATTGAGCAAGCGCTAAATGAGTATTTCATCGATCGTGCCGACTGGTGACCATCTGGCGGCCGAGTATCGCGATTCTTTGGTGCGCCAATAAAACGTGATCGACGACTACCATAGATCGACGGTGACAGGTGGGGTCCGGGCATTGACTTATGCCTGCGACTCCGGCGTGTGTGCAAGTGGCCACCTTGTGCGTTGATGTGCGTGGAGGTGTGCCCCGGTTGATGTCAAACTGATGTCAGATACTTGGTATGACCGTAAACGTATCGATGAATTGCTGTGGATCTCCACATGAGATGCGGACCGCTTGGCACCCATGCGTTTAGAATTAATGACCCCTATGCCGTGTACGAGGTGCTCAAACCATTCGATGTCCAGGAAGGCCCGGCGAGGCCGTGGTTCGGTCCGCCTGGACTGGCTATTCAGTACAAACTTCCAAGGTCTGTTCAGGATCTGATTGACGACGACTTCCTGCGGGAGGTGAGCTAGCGACGATGTACATCAGTGAGCTTGAGGCCAAGCTACAAGCGCTCGGTGTGCCAGCCGATGTTTACTGCATTGGACGAGATCGCGATGAGTCGTACTGCCTTGTCGAGGACGGGCAGAATTGGCGAGTGTTCTTCAGCGAGCGTGGAGGCAGGACCTCGGAGCGGGCCTTTGCCAGCGAGGAGGAGGCGTGCAACGAGTTGATGAATTGACTTCTACGCGATCATGTCTTTCAACGCCTCATGCAGAATCGCCCATAAGGAGCACGGGACACATAACGGCGACTGCGCTTTAGGCAAAATTGAGGATAAGTTAGGCAAATGCCCACGTTTGCGCTCCAATTCGCCTTGCCGGGGTGGTTAGACCGCCCGTTCCTCCATGCAGTGCTCTGCCAAGATAGGGCAAACTATCGATTATGAATGCTCTTGACGATGGCGATCCAGTTGCCTTCTTCGATCGAAAGCGGTCACTCATGGGAGCATCGGCGTTGCTGTTGCGAGACGAGCACGGCCAGATCGTGATCGTAAAGCCGCACTACAAGGCGGTTTGGCACTTGCCCGGCGGCCTTATGGAGACCGACGAGTCGCCACGTTTGGCTGCTGAACGTGAAACGTTCGAGGAGATTGGCCTACAGGTGCGGACGAAGCGACTTCTCGTGGCCGACTATAAGTCAGCGACCGAGGCACGCCCGGCGTGTATGCAGTTCATTTTTGACGGCGGCGTGCTCAGCGTAGAACAGCTGGCAGGTATTGTCTTGCAAGCAAATGAGATAGAGGCATGGCAGGCTGTCTCCGATGACGATGCTTTAGCATTGGTGGCCCAAGGAGGCCCGTCTTCGCGCCTTGCCAATGCGTTGGCAGTACTGGAAAGCGGCGTGCCGATCTACCTTGAAGACGGCCAAACCGTCTGACCTAGGCCAGCTCTGGCAGCAGGTCGATGCGGTCGCAGACTACCGCAAGATCGGCATGCTGGCGCTTGAACAGGGTCGCCTGCTTAGCCAGCATCCGCAGGCGCATGTTGACCCGATGGGACTTCAGACGTGCCGCCACCTCAAGAGCCGCTTGGGCTTGCTCTGCCGCGCCATCCAGTTCTCTTCGCCGTAAACGGGCGGTGGCAAGGTTGCTACGGTCAAGGGCCTGGTTGCGTATCTGCTCCTTGCCACGCATGGCCATCGCGTGCCGGATGGGCTCCTCAGCTCTGAGCGCTTGGCGTGGGTCAAACGCGGCCAGGTCGCGGAAACAGGAGCCGATCACACCGGACAGCTGTGCGTCGTTGAAGTACGTGATCCACGTTGGATCTTTGCTTGAAGTGCCGCGTGCCAATTGGCTTTCTGCGGCGCTCAAGGCTCGCTGGCAAGGTTCAGGCCGTCCGAGAATGGCGTAGGTTTTCGCTTCCATGCTGCTGACTTTGGCCATGACGGTAGGGGTCACCTCACTTTGGCCGGTCAAGTGATTGGCTAAGCCAAGCAGCTCGACGGATTGCATTGGGTTGCCGAGGTCAGCGTTCACACGTGCCATATCGCATAGCAGCCGTGCTGCCAAGGCGGCATCCTCTCCTTGCTGGGCTATCTGGACACCCAACGCGAAGTATTGCTGCGACTCATCGAATCTGCCTATGTCATATGCGATCCAGCCGGCCACGGCGCACAGGTCAGCGACAGCTGGCAAGAGTTGGTGGCGAACCCTGTCGGGGTAGGAGCCACGGACCAATCGAATGGCGCTGTCCACATATCCGGCCGCTGCCTGGTAAGGCACCCAGCCACCGAACTGACGATCCCAGCGCTGCAGGCTGCGCGCAGCGAAGCTGACTTCGCGCACCTCGCTCATGCCGATCCGGTAGGGGTCAGGCGGGCTAACGAACGCGAAGCTCCCGAGTAGCGAACCGCCCAGTAGAACGTTCCGGCGTTTCATGGGATCACCTTGACCATCGGCAGTGGTGCTTTCTACGGCAACCAATCCGAGACCGAGGACTGAAAGTGCCGAGGGCGGCAGCTCAGCGAATAACATCCGTTCCGGCGCATCGTAAACAAGCGCCCAGAGTGAACGGTAGAAGTCACTTGGCTCGTGGTCTCCCTTCTCCCAGCCTTTCAGCATCCGAAGCAGGCTGTCGTGAGAGGGCAACGTCAATCCGAACTCGCACCCCTTCTCCTCCAAGGCTGTCACAGCCCGAAGCTGTGACCAGGATGGAGAGCGCCGGAGGCGTGCTTCGCGCAAGCGATGTGCCCACGCTGGTCTGAGCGTCATGCCTGTCACCCTAAGACGGGACACGGTGTCACCCCCTGTTTCACCGGCTGTCATCTGCGGATTTGAGCCTAACCCTGATTGGCTGAGGTTGCGGACTTCGGTCGTTGACCTGCCCAGTTCGGTGCTACACCGCTCTCGGCCGCGTGATCTTCCGTGCCGCCTGGTCCAGCAACCCCCCAAAGCATAGGAGGTAATCAATTATGGTCACTGTCCGCGATTCATTGGCGCAGGAAATAGTGAGCGCCAGAGGCCGAATAGCAGACACCAACACCAGGCAGCACGCGGGCCGTCATCGTGCTGAAGATCGAGAGCAGCCGAGCTGGAATAACTCCACCATGATTGTGCAGGTCTTGCGGGACCGGTTAGTCAGTCGTGGTTGGAGCACTGAGGGGGTCTTTCTGCTTGCGTCTGCTATTGGGCCATCGCCGGAGCTGGAGGAACGCCAGCTTGACCTTGGAGTGGGGCTGTGGCGATGAGTATCTGGACGACACGCGCCAACGAGCCGGTCGGCTTCGGTGATCTTGTGGCAATCAGCGTGCTTAAGCATGCCGACGCGGTAGGCCGCATTGTGGCGCGGCGGGATAGCGGACGTATTCAATGCGTGCTGGTGAGGGGTAGCAGCGTCAAGCCTGGTGAGTTCGTAGAGGTGGAGGAAGACCAGCTCCTGGTTCGAGTGTTTGGCTAGGGGCGGTATGTCTTCGACTCGGTTGTGCCTGAATGTGCGTAGCCTGCGGCTGGCCTCTTACATCAGGTGCAGCTCAAGCTCTTGGTTCGTGGCGAACATGTCGCCATCTGTGAATTGCCCGCCGTGCGCTCTCGACATGGCCGCGCCCATCGCGTGATGGCCGAGCTGTGCTCATGGGCGGAAATGCGGCGACCGTTTCGAGTTCATCAAGCGATGATCCGATATCCAGTGAACCGCGGTGGCATATGAAAAGTTCTGATCCACGAGCGGATGCGGAGCCCAACGTAGGTGCGAAGGAGAACGTCAATGAAGGTCACCGAACTACTGATAACCGGCTTCGATGGCGACGAGCCCGTCTTTGCGGTCACGCTCGTCCCTGATGGCGCGACCGCTGTCCTCACTGCGACCGACGGAGAGGGAGGAGCAGCGGTCGATTCAATTGCCAAGCAGGAGACGGATGTCTTCTCTTCGGTACGGGAACTCCTCGAACCGCTGGCACTGGCGTCGGCGAATATGCAGTCAACATAAATGTTCTCAACATAGATTGAGTTAGTAGGCATAGTGGGCAGCGCGCTGGAAGGTCGGGGGCCGTGTTGTCGCCTGGCCCTTCCTGCCAGGCGCGGCTCAGGCCTGCTGTTGGCAGAGCGCAATGCACAGCAGGTTTCGTAGAAGCTTTCTGCGACGTACACGTCTGGGCTGTGTGGTGGAAGGTGCGTCTGACAGGACGATCGACTGCCTGTGTCACGGCGGCAGGTGCGGCCAAACGCGCTGGCGATCGTCGTGGTGACGGTATGCGGAGGAACGATCAGACTGGCCTGATGCAACCTGACGGGACCCATGCTCCGTGTGTTAACCCGTGAACGAAACAGACAGCGAGTTCACGGCGTACTACGCGGCGCGCGGACGGACCATGCGCAACACGGCGTACCTGCTGTGCGGGGACTGGCATCTCGCCGAGGACCTGACCCAGACCGCGTTCGCCAAGCTCTACCGGGTTTGGGGACGAGTACAGCGCCGTGACGCCTTGGACGGCTACGTGCGCCGCGTTCTGCTGCGCGCCTTCCTCGACGAACGCAGAAAGCCCTGGCGCCGTGAGCATTCGGTGGAGCCCGGCTCCGCCGTGCTCGATCCCGCCGCCCAGGAAGCCGTTGGCGGCCAGGGGGTGGAGCTGCGCGAGGCACTGGCCGTGGTGCCGTCCCGCCAGCGTGCCGTGCTGGTCCTGCGTTTCTGGGCCGATCTGTCGGTCGAGCAGACCGCGGAAGCTCTCGGTTGCTCCACCGGCAACGTGAAGAGCCAGACGGCGAGGGGCCTGGCGACGCTACGCGAGGCGCTTGGCCACCAAGGAGCCAAGTCCATGAAGGAAGCCACCTATCTGAAGGAAGTCACCTCATGAGGGAAGTAAGGGACATCTGCGATCGGATGCTGGCCGACCCGGCTCCGCCGATGACGAGTGCTGATGATCTGCTCAGTTTCGCGCGGCGCGGCCGGGCCCGGCATCGCGCCCGGCTCGGCGTCGGCTTCGCCGCGGCCGCCACGCTGGCCATCGCCGCGGCTGCGCCACTGCTGATCGGCGGCACTCCGGCCACCCGGCCTCCGATCGGCCGCGCAACCCAGGCGACGAGCGCCGCTCCAGCGCCGGTGCCAGTGGCGTTCAATGATTTGCTGCCGGTGGGGGTCGACAGCTACACCCCGACCGGAGGCATAAAGGTGATTTACCTGCGCACCGCGCCGGATGCTCCCGTGCCCACGGGCGATCTCTGCCAGGCTCCGCTGCCGATGGAGTTCAAGGTCGCGATCACGTCTGGGCCTTGCGAGGTCATCACCTTGCAGGGCGTGCAGATCCGCCTCGGTTCCTATCGAGCCAACATCCCGAACTCCCCCGAGGCAACCTTCGCCCTGCGCTACCTCGAGGGCAAGGCGTACATCTGCCTGGCGTTGCCGGCCCAGGCGTGGGACTCCAGCAACACCACCGCGCCCACGATGACCGCGCGGGAGCTTGCCGACTACCTGCTCAGAGTTCGGTGAACACCTTCTCGAGGAGAGCGAGCCGTACCTGATCGGGTGCGGCTTCGCCGCTAACCTCCGAAATAGTGATTGTTGCCTCAGCTATCCATCCGCAATGACGGCGCGGGCTGACATTTTCCATACAATCAGCGCGCTTGGCCAACCTGGTGGATTGCTGATGAAGGCGGCCGGATAGTGGTACTTGAGAGCAAGGCGATAGTGCAGTCTCGCGGCTCGTTGTGGCGGGGGATTGAGGCGGTCGGCGGAAGGTTTACCTTGACCGAGAAGAGCCTTTCGTTCAGGGCGCATGCGCTCAACGTGCAATCGGAGCCGCTGGATATCCCGGTGCGTGACATTGTTGGAATGCGCAAGTTCCGAACCCTCGGCATCTTCGCAAACGGGCTTGCGGTCACCACAATCTCCGGCGACGAGCATCGACTGACAATCGGAAAGCGTGGCGCTTTCCTTGAGGCGATCACGAGACTGAACGCCTAACGGCCAGCGCCAGAGTAATCAGTCAGGGTTGAGCCCATAGGTTCTCGCTACGGGTGAGTCTGTCGGCGATTTCCTGCTCGGCTGGGCTGGGTTCGTCATTGTCTGGCCAGACCGCGGGCCAAATGTCGATGCCCGATGGGGGGTCGATGTCGAGGATGGTGTGGCAGCGATAGCACCGGCGTGGCGCGGTGTCGCTGAACCGGCCGCCGCATTCGCAGGGGTTCAGGCGGGAGGCGATGGCCAGCATCAGGTGCTCGTATCCGTCGGCCGTAATCGATTCCAGGACCGGGTCGTAATAACTGACGTCGACGCGCATGGGGCAGCGGTCGCAGTACAGGAAATAGCAGTCGTAGAACGGGGAATGGTCAACGCGGTAGAGCTGTTCCTGGCAGCCCGCACACGTCAGGTATGCCCCGTTGAGCCAGTTGTCATCCTCGTCCTGATCGCTCGTCATTGCCGATCGGGTGCCTTTTGAATCGGGTGTACCTCGACATGCTGGGCTTCGAGGGCCCAGTTCCCGGATTCCTGGCCCATGCGGATAGCCGCTTCAAAGATCTTCTTGCCGTCGAGGCGGAAGCTCCCGTCGGCGTCGGGCTGGTCTTGCATGACTTCCTGCGTGACCGGCACGGACACGTGGCATTCCTCGGTGGTGAGGCGCTGCAAGCGGACTGACACCGAAAAGCTGTTCATGGTCACCGGCAGATCGTAGAGGCTCGCCATTCGCCGGCGACAGAGTCGGGCGCCTGGCGATTGACATGTGACCAATGGGTCACATATCTTGGAGTGGTGGTTGACGATGATCGGGTGTTCAAGGCGCTGGCCGACTCCACCCGGCGATTCCTGCTTGACCTGCTCTTTGCGCGTGACGGCCGCACGCTGACGGAGCTGGAGTCGGAGCTGGAGATGTCGCGCTTCGGCGTGATGAAGCACTTGCGTGTGCTCGAAGACGCGGGTCTTGTGGTCAGCCGCCGGTCGGGCCGGGAGAAGCTGCACTTTCTCAATCCGGTGCCGATCCGGCTTATTCATGATCGATGGATCGATAAATATACCGAGCATCAGGCGTCAGCGCTGGTGCAGCTGAAGGCCGAGTTGGAGAAGACCGATGAGTGATATCGAGACTGTGCAAGTACATCGCGTGTATATCAAGGCGACCCCGCAGGCGATCTGGGACGCGATCACCAAGCCGGAGTGGACCGCGCGCTACGGCTACCGCGGGCTCAGCGACTACGATCTGCGCCCGGGCGGCGCATATGTGGGTCGCGCCAACGAGGGCATGATTGCCTACGGTGCGCCGGAGGTGGCGGTCGACGGTGAGGTTATCGAGGTCGATCCGCCCCGGAAACTGGTGCAGACACTGCGCATGTTGATGGATCCGTCGATCGCGGCCGAAGGGTTTACCCGGCTGACCTACGAGATCGTGGAAGGCAAGGGCGGAGTGTGCTCGCTGACGGTCACCCACGACGTGACCGGAGCGCCGGGCATGGCCGCGTTGATGCGCGGTGACCTTGAGGAGATGGGTGCCGGTGGCGGCTGGGCGTGGGCGCTCAGTGGGCTGAAGACGGTGCTGGAGACCGGCGAGGAGATGGACTCGTGAGCGCCATGCTGGCAATGCCGGTCGCGCGGGCGGGTGTGAGCCGGCCGCTGCTGATGGCGGGGGCCATCGCGGGGCCGCTGTTCGTGGCGGTGGTGCTCGTGCAGGCCTATACCCGGCAAGGGTTTGACCCGGCCCAGCATCCATTGAGTTCGCTGGCGTTGGGCGAGCTTGGCTGGCTGCAGATCGCCAACTTCGTGGTCTGCGGCGCGCTGGCGCTGGCGGGTGCGTTCGGCCTGCGGCGAGCGCTGGCACCGGGCCGGGCAAGCACGTGGGGTCCGCGGCTGCTCGGGTTGGGCGGCGCGGCGCTGATCGTCTCGGGCATCTTCCTTGCCGATCCCATCAACGGGTACCCGGTGGGGGCCTCGGAGGTGGTGACCTGGCACGGCATCGTGCACTCGACGGCACCGGGTCTCGCCGGCATCGCCGGCCTGGCGGCCTATGTGGTGTTCGCAAGGCGGTTCGCCGCCGACCGTGAACGGGGATGGGTGGCGTGGAGCATAGTGGCGCCGATTGCCATCCTCGCCACTGATGTGGCGGCCTTCACCGCGGCCGACTTCCGGCCGATGGTGGTCGGCCAGCTGATCGGCTCGCTGTGGGCCACCTCGATCTACCTGAAGCTGTGGCGTTCGGCGTGGTGAAGTAGCGGGCTCGCGTTGTCTGAAGCTGTGGCGAGCGGCGGGTGAAGCAGCGGTGCTGGTGGCGGTCGCCCTGAAGGCGCAGCGGGGGGCGGAGTGAGGAAACGGTGCCACGCTTGGGATGTCGGGCGTGGCACCGGTTCCATTGTCACTAGGTGAGCAGGTCGAATTGCTCCCAGGGGCCGATGGCTGTGCGGTTGGCGATCAGGGCGGCCGCGCCTGCGTTCTCGGCGCATACATACATGTTGTTGGCCTGAGCACGCAGGCTGACGGTGCCGTTGGCGTTGCGGACGAGGGCGAAGGTCTCCCAGCCGCCGATCGCTGCCCGGTTGGCCACCAGCGGTGCCGCGCCGGCGTTCTCGGCGCAGACGTACATGTTGTTGGGCCGAGAGCGCAGGGCGATGTTGCCGCCGCCGCGATCGATGACATCGAACCGTTCGGTCGTGCCGACGGCGCTCTTGTTGGCGATGAGTGGCGAGGTGCCCACGGCCGACACGTAAAGGTTGTTTGCCCGCGATCGCAGGCTGGATCCGGCGGGAACCACCACCGAGCCGAACACTTCCAACTCGGCCAGCTGACCGGCCGCGGCGCCGGTGTTGGCGGTGACGTTGATTCGCAGATACCGCAGTGACCCGGTGAGGTTGATGGTGACCGTGTTGGCATTGGCGGGGCTGAACTGGTACCCGGCGGAAGGGCTAATCGTAGTAAAGCTCACGGCGTCGGCACTGCCTTGCACCGAGAGGGTTTGCGTGCGCGCCGCCCAAGCGACCGGAAGCTTGAGCACCACCCTGGTGGGCGCGTAGGACGCGCCGAGGTCCACCTGAACCCATTGCGGGAAGGCGTTGTCGTTGCCCTCCCAATAGGTGGCGGTGTTGCCGTCAACGGTGTTGGCCGAGACCAGGTTCGGCTTCTGGCTGCTTGCCGAGGTCGGCTTGCCGCGCGCGATGTTGTTGGGATCCGGTGGCGTTCCGCCGGTCGGCTGGGTCGGGCGCACCGCGGTCAGCGGGATCAGGCCTTTGAGCATCCGGCTGCCGTCGGCGGTGATTCGCAGGTAGTAGTCGGATGAGCATGCGGTGCCGTCCTCGTCAAGGGTGACAAAGGATGAGCCGGCCGGAATCCAGGCCGCGCTCTCGGCGGTCTTGGCGATCTGGTTGCCTTCGTTGTATTCGTCGAACATGGAGACGTAAAGGCCTTGCGCGCCAAGGCGGACCATGTTGTAGATGTGTCGCCAGTAGAAGTCACCGTGCCGGCGCACGCCCCGGGTCGACAGATCGCCGGGCATGACACAGGGCTGGTAGTCGATGCCGCGGGCATTGCACTCGGCCTGATCGGGGACATTGACGTTGGTGTAGAAGGAGTCAAGCCCGGCCAGCGTGCCTGTGCGGCCGACCATCCACGGCGAGATCATGTTGAAGGCCGTGTACACGCCGAAAAAGCCTGCGCGGGAGTCGTTGATGCCCTGCCGCCAGTAGGTCGGCACCCCGCCGATCACATAACAGCCCTGGCCCTTGAACCAGTTGATGACGTCCAGGCACGGCGCCGGTGCGAAGGGACGGCCGGCGTCGTTGAAGCCGAAACCCCAAATGCAGACGACCGGTTTGCCGTTCTGCACGGCGTAGGCGGGCGAGGCGGTGTGCGCCTTCATCTTGTTGGTCCAGTCGGTCTTGATTTCCGACTGCATGTTGGTCCAGTTGGTGACGTCATACATGATGTAGAACTTGCGGCCGCGAGCCTCAGCGGCGGTGCGGACCTTCGCCGCCATGGCGTCGCGGGTGGCGCCCTCTCCGCTGAACGGATTGAACCGCTGCAAAGCCGCGGTGTCGCAACCGTTTTCCTGCATCCAGCGAAAGTGGGTATCGACAGTCTGCGCGTCGTAGGAGGAGAACAGGGTGGCCGGACGGCCATTGCCCAGATTGGCATATGCGGTCTGGAAGCCGCGGGTGTAGTCGCGCATGTCCGGCCAGGAAACGATGGCAGTGTTGCTCGGCGAAGGCGGCTGACCCCAATTGCTGCTCCAATGCCACCAGCCGTTGATCGGTGCGCCGTCGCCGGTCGCGGCGAACCAGCCCTGGTAGCCGACCGTGACTTTGCCTACCACATCACCGGGTGGGCTCGCCGCGGAAGCCGAGCTGCCCAGCGCGGCCAGTGTCGAGCCGGCGGCCACCGAAGTGATGAATGTGCGGCGGGAGACTGTCATGAGTAGGCCTCCAATTCGTAGATCCGCGCGGCTGTGTCGGTGTCGCTGGTGGGAGTGATGACATTGAGCCGGAGATATCTGGCGGTCACCGGGGTGAAGGTGTGCGTGGTGACATTGGCGGTGTTTCCGCGCGGTGAGGCGACCGTGGTCCAGGTGGTGCCGTTCGTGCTCACCTGTAGATCGAAGTCGCGCGTGTTCCATGACGCCTTCTCGCCGCCGGCCCCGGAGTGGCGCACGACGAACTTGCTGACCTGCTGGTTGGACTGCAGGTCGACCTGGAGCCACCTGTTCGTGCCCAGGGCGCACCACTTGTCGGCGTTGCCGCCGGTCCAGCTGCCGTTGACAGCCTTGGCCGGAGCCTCGGTCGCCGCGCATTGGCTGGATGCGGTGGCCGGCTTGTTCAGCGCGAGGTTGTTCGGCGGGGGAGTCGTCTCCGGGACATACAGGGCGATGTCGGTGAGGCTGGCGCTGCCTTCGTACACGTTGGTGTAGAGGTCGCCAATGATGAAGTAGTCCGGATAGGACGATCCGTTGGGCCACTGGTTGGGCCAGCTGCCTGTGCCATGGTCGTCGTTTTGGGTGAGGGTGCCGTTGAACTGGCCGGTGTACCCGGCGGTGGTCGTGTTGTAGTGCCAGATCGGCACGTTATTGACGACGAACGGCCGCGTGAAGCGCAGCGTCCGCTGGCCGGACCGGGCGAAGTTACCGGTGACCTCCAGGGTGTAGGCGGTCGCGCTGCGCTCGATCGCGAACGAGTAGAACTGGTTGGGCATCAGCTCCGGCTGCAGCTCCGCGGCGGAGGAGAGCTGGTTCTCCGCGACCCCGCCCGAGCAGCTGGTCATGAACCACTGCGAGTTGCCGGGCAGACCGCCGCCGCCGTTGTTCCAGTTCGGCATGCCGCTGATCCACATGTTGACCGTGTTGAAGTTGCTGTCACGGTAGTTGTAGTAGGTGTTGTTGGCGGCGTTGCAGATGCGGCCACCGGTGCCGGTGCCCACGCGGTCGGGATGCTGTGAGAACGAGTCCATCAGCACCTTGCGGTGGTAGTGCCAGAAGTGATTGTTCCGCGGCGCCGGATTCGCGAAGTCTACGATGGATAGGAAGTGGAAGCCGTTGTACCCGTACGGGCCTTCGCGCACGCTTTGCCATTCGCAATATGGCGCGGCGGCATTGCCACTCCAGCCCGGGGTGTTCTGGCCTTCGCCCCACGGATGCTGCGTCTTGCACCCCGTGGCGCTGTAGCCGTTGACCCGGCCGTTGTAGTTGATGGTGCCGCCGCGTTTGCCGCCGAAGTCGAGTGTCTTGAGCTTGTATTCGATCCGGTACTGGTCGGGCAGCCGATTGGTGGGGCGGAAGATCGCGCCGCCGGTGCTCTCCGGAACGTTGATGGTCGCGACCTTCTCCGTGCCGAGCGTTTGGGTCGTGATAGAGGGCGGTGACTCGATGCCCCCGTCGCGGTTGAAGTCACGTGCCGACAGTGACGCGGTCAGCCAGCCGCTCTGGCCGAACTGGATGTCCTTGCGGTAGGTGTGGAAGGAAGCCAGCGCGGTGTCCCACGCCGACCCGTAGTCGTTGTGGTACCACAACCCCGGGTCATCGGTGATGTTGTCGAAACCGGTGGCGTAGGTGTCGCGTACCCAGGGGGCGGTGTTCGTGTTGAGGGCGGTGGTGAAGTTCTCTGAATACAACAGCTGCCAGCCGGGCGGCGCGGCCGCCGCGGCCAGTGGGGCGACACTGGCCGCAGCTGCCGCGGCGGTGATGGCGATCGTGGTTGCTGCCGCAATGAATCTCCGGGACGTGAGCATGCGGGCGCTCCCTACTACTTGGGGTCGAGGTACTGTGCTGCGTTCGCCTTGGTGATCTGGGGAGAGGGGACGACGGTGTCCTTCTCCACCTTGGCCCCGCCGAGAACGGCTACCGTGCGATCGAGGCTGAGGCTGCCGATGACCTTCGGGCTGTTCAAACCGGTCACCAGATAGTTGGACCCGGCCAGGATCGCCTGTAGCGCTTCGAGCTGGCCGTCCACTCCGGCGATGGCGATCTGCTTGGACTTGCCGGCGGCCTCGATGGCCCGCTGCGCGCCCAGGCACATCGCGTCGTTTTCGCAGAACACCGCGGCCAGGTCGGGGTTGGTCGCGAGCAGGCTTTCCATGATGGTCAGGCCGCCGTCGGAACCCCAGCCGCCGAAGCCGGGCGCTTCCACCACTTTGATGCCGGGAGCCTTGCTCAGCGAGGCCTTCAAACCGTTGGTGCGCGCCAAACCGATGCTGTTGTCGGCGGGGCCGCCCTTGATGATCGCGACCTTTCCGGTACCCGCCAAATGTTTGATAAGAAACTCGCCGTCCTGCTTGCCGATGGTTTCGTTGTCAGGCCCTATCCAGCTCGTGTATTCGCCGGTGGCAAATTTGCGGTCGACGAGCACCACGGGCTTGCCCGCCGCCTTGATGGCGTTGAGCGCGGCCGGAGCGGACTCCAGGGGGCCGCCGGAAATGATGATGGCGTCGACGTTTTTGCTCAGCAGGTCTTCGACGTCGGAGGCGAGCTTGGCCGCGTCGCCGTTGGCATCGGTACTGATGGTTTTGATGGTGAGATCGGCGGTCGTTTTGGCTTTTGCCTGAGCGGTGATCGCGGCGTCCATGCCGCTGAAGTAGGGGCCGCTAAGCAGGAAGTTGGCGACGCCAATGGTGTACGACTTTCCGGTGCTGGCTTCGTCGGCGTTGCACGCTGCCAGGCCGACGACAAGAGCACCGGAGGCCAGTAAGGCGCCCAGTCGGTTGATTTTCATCGGGTAACTCCAAGGGATCGATTCGTGCGCTGCACGAGGATGACGGCGATGATGATTAGTCCTTTTAGGACCTGTTGCCAGTAGCTCTGAACGCTGTAGAGGTTGAGCAGGTTGTTGATGAGCACCAGGACGAGGACGCCGCCGAAGGTCGCCTTCGCCGATCCGCGTCCGCCGGAAAGGCTCGCGCCGCCGATCACGCAGGCGGCGATCGCGTCCAGCTCGAAGGCGACCCCGACGCTGGGCTGGGCGATGCCGACCCTGCTGGCCAGGATCACGCCGGCCAGGCCGGCGCAGGCCCCGCTGATGGTGTAGGCGGCGATCACGTGACGGCGCACGTTGATTCCGGCCAGCCGCACGGTTTCGGCGTTGCCGCCGATGGCGATGATCGACCTGCCCGGCGGGGTGCGGGCCAAGAAAACACCGCCGACCAGGAATACGGCCACCATGATGACCGTCGTGAGTGGAATCGGCCCGACCATGGTGGTGCCCAGCGTCAGGAAGGCTGGATCGGCCGGGGCGATGGGGACCTCGGAATAGACAAAGGCTAACCCGCGAATGGTGGTCAGGGACGCCAGCGTCACGACAAAAGGGGCGAGGGCGAATCTGGCGATCAGCGTGCCGTTGACCAGACCGAAGGCGATGCCGGAGGCGATCCCGATCGCCATCGCCAGGGGGAGGGGAATGTTGGCGACCAAGCCGGCCGTGACTATCCCGGCGAAGGCGACGATCGAGCCGACGGAAAGGTCGATGCCGCCGGTGAGAATGACGACCAGCATGCCGAAGGCGAGCAGCCCGACGGTCACCATCTGCTTGAGCAGATTGGTAATGTTGGTCTGGCTCAGAAACGAATCCGAGGTGGATGCCGCCACCACGACAAGCAGCCCGATGAGCAGGGTGAAGCCAACTTCGACGGTGACATCACGGCCGCCGATGACCGGCCGGGGGATGGTAGTCATACATTTCTTCCCATGGCGTAGGCGAGGACCTCGTCCTCTCCGGTGTCGGCGGAGTTCAGCTCGCCGGTGATCCGGCCCTGGTGCATCACCAGCACGCGGTCGGTCGCCCCGATCACCTCGGTCAGCTCGGAGGAGATCAGCAGGACCGCCAGCCCTTGTCTGGCAAGCTGATCCACCATGCGGTAGATGTCGACCCGGGTCGCCATGTCCACGCCCCGGGTCGGTTCGTCGAGCAGCAGGACACGCGGATTTCGCAACAACCATTTGGCCAGAACGACCTTTTGCTGGTTGCCGCCACTGAGGTGGACCGCGGGCATGGCCGCACAGTTGGCGGGGCGGATCCCCAGCTGTTCCACCATCCGGGCGACATCGCGCCGCTGCGCGGAGGCGTCGATGAACGGTCCCTTGGCGTTGGATCGCCAGGTGGTCAGGCTGATGTTGTCGCGCACCGGCATCCCCAGCACCAGCCCGCTGCGGGCGCGATCCTCGGTGACGAAGGCCAGCCCGTCCTTGATGGCCTTGGCGGGGTGGCGAAATATTCGGTGCGCCAGCTCGCTTCGGCCCGAGCCGACCAGGCCGAACAATCCCACAATCTCGCCGGCCCGCAGCTGGAGACCCTCCGCGTCGAGCAGGACCTGGCCGGGCGCGTGGCGACGGGGAGGATAGATCTGCTCAAGCCGCCGGCCGGCCATCAACCTGATTAGCTCGTCCTCGTTCGTCTGCTGCGGCACCGTGGTCTCGATGATGCGGCCGTCCTTGATCACCACGATCGAGGACGCCAGCTCGAGCACCTCTACCAGCCGGTGGGAGACATAGATAACCAGCACTCCGCTGTCGCGCAGCTGGCGCACCAGCGCGAAAAGCGCGGCCAGATCGCTGCCGGCGAGCACCGCCGAGGGCTCGTCGAGCACCAGCACGCGTGGCTCGCTCACCAGCGCTTTGGCGATCTCCACCATCTGCTGGCGGGCCACGGAAAGCTGACCCGCCTTGGATTTTGGGTTGATGGCGCCGAAGCCGACCCGGTCCAGCAGCTGTTGCGCACGGGAATGCGCGGCCGTCCAATCGATGAGGCCAAATCGCCGTGGAAACGAACCCATCAGCAGGTTCTCGGTCACCGACAGCTCGGGCACCAAGGAGAGCTCCTGATAGACCGTACGAATTCCGCGGTCGTGAGCATCGTGCGGGGAGCGCAGGTCGACCCGTTCGCCGTCCATCCACATCTCGCCCTGGCTCATCGGCAGCGCCCCGGACAGAATCTTGATCAGCGTGGACTTGCCGGCCCCGTTCGCGCCGACCACGCCGATTACCTCTCCTGTGTCACCGCTCAGGTCGACGCCGTGCAGCACCTCCACTCCGCTGAAGTCCTTGTGGACTCCGCGAAGTTCGAGGCGGCTCATCGGAAAGCGTCCATCACGACCACGGTCTTCTGGCGCGTGAAGTCGAGCACTGTCTCATGTAGACCTTCGCGATAACCGCCGGTGTCCTTGGTCCCGCCGAAGGGGAGGTTCTCGGCGCGCAGCGCCGTCGAGCCGTTGACGATCACCCCGCCGACGTCGAGGAGTTTGGCGATGCTGAACGCATTGGAGATGTCCCGGGTGAACACGGCGGCGTGCAGGCCGTAGGGCGACTCGTTGGCCATCCTGACCGCATCCATCGGATCGGAGAACCTCGCCACCGGCGCCACCGGGCCGAAGATCTCCTCGGCGAATGCGCTGCTTGTGGTGGGTACCTCGACCAGGATCGCCGGATCCACAAACGCCCCCCGGCGCGTGCCCCCGGCCACCAGCCGCGCGCCGTCGGCCACCAGCCGCCCCACCGCCTCCTCGACCCGTTGCGCCGACTGCTCGGCGATGAGCGGGCCGACATCGGTGGCTTCGAGCAGCTGGTCGCCGATCACGAGCTTGGCGGTCTGTTCCAGCAGCGCCGCCACGAACGCGTCGTACACGCCCGCCTGGACGTAGACGCGCTTGACGGCACAGCAGATCTGGCCGTTGCCGCGGGCGAGCCTTCCCAGCACGACCGCCTCGGCGGCGGCGTCGACATCGGCGTCGTCGCAGACGATAAGCGCGTCGTTGCCACCCAGCTCCAGCATGACCTTCTTCAGGGTCTCGGCGCCGAGGCGGGCGATCTCCCGGCCGGCGGCGGTGCTGCCGGTGATGGTTACCGCGGCGATGCCGGGCAGGCGGGCCAGGAGCTGGGAAACCCGCACGTCGCCGGTCACCAGCTGGTGGGCCGGTGCGGGCACCCCGGCCTGGGCGACCAGCTCGGCCACCCTCACCAACGCGAGCGGACACCTTGCGGGCGGTTGCACGAGCACGGCATTGCCGGCGGCGAGCGCGGCGGCGGCCTTGTGTGCGTAGAGCTCCACCGGATAGTTGAACGGCACCAACGCGGCCACCGGACCCAGCGGCTCGCGCAGGGTCACCGCTAGATGGCGTTCCAGCCCGGGTACCGCATCGAGCGGGATCTGCCTTCCGAACAGCCGGGTGGCTTCGGCCGCGTACCCACGAAAGATGCGAATTGCGGCGTCGACCTCGCCGCGGGTCTGCCGGATCGGCTTGCCGTTCTCGGCGGCGAGCAATGCCGCAAGACTGTCCTTTTCGGACTCGATAAGCGTGGCAATCCGCTGCAGCGCAGCTGCCCGCTCGTGTGCGGGCATGGCCGCCATCATGCGCTGGCCCTCTTGAGCCGCGTCGACGGCCGCGACTACCTGGTCATCTGACATGGCGGCGATTTCGCCCAGCAGCTCCGCGGTGCCGGGGTTGTAGACCTCGATAACTGAGACGGACATGGTGACGCTCCCCAGGCATGAGGCATCACAAATCGGCGGATCGCCGAAACCACGGACCCGTGATGTACCAACACTTTTCGTTTAGCAAAACGTTAAGACTTGTGCCGATAATCTACCCGCAACACGATCGAAGTCAATGCCTCGAACATCTATGAAATATCCTATAGGATGTGCGTCTTTAGGAATCCGAGGAGACGCCATGATCCCCAGGCTCGCCATCGCCCTGGCAGCCGCCCTCATCTCGGCAACGTATGCTGCCTGTTCTGGCGGAAAAGCCAAGCCGTCAGGAAGGGAACCGGTGATGTCGCCTCGGCCAGATCGGCCGCACATCGGCCAGGTCGCGCAGCTCGCCGGCGTCAGTGCGACCACCGTGTCGCATGCGCTCAACGGGCGCAGGCCGGTCTCGGAAGCGACCCGCCGCCGCATCATGGAGGCCATCGATCAGCTGGGCTACCGGCCCAACGTGGTCGCCCGAGGGCTGCGCGCGGGGCGCACCATGACGATCGGTTTGGTCATCCCCGACATCACCAACCCCTTCTATCCCTTGCTCGCTCGCGGTCTGCAGGACGTCCTCGGGCCGGCCGGGTACGACGAGATAATCACCAATACCAACGGTGACCGCGAGCTCGAGCGGATCGCGCTCGACAAAATGATCTCGCGTCAGGTGGACGCGGTGGCGTTCGCGGTCTTCGACACCCATGCCGCCGACCTGCAACCCGTCATCGACGCGGGAATTCCCGCGGTGAGGCTCGGCGGCCGCCAGGCCCAGCCCGGGGTGGACCTGCTGCACACCGATGACGAGGGCGCCGCGGCCGAGGCCACCGGATATCTGATCGAGCGTGGATACCGCCGGATCGGCTTCCTGTCCGGGCCGGCCGCGCACGGCCCGGCCGCGGAGCGCATCATGGGCTATCAGGCGGCCCTGCGCGCGGCCGGTCTGAAAGCAGACCCGAATCTGGTGGCACAGACCGAATTCAGCCGGGAAGGCGGCGCGGAAGCGATGACCCGGCTGCTGAAGTTGCGCGATCGGCCGCAGGCGGTGTTCTGTGCCAACGACATGATGGCGATCGGCGCGCTCGATGTGGCTCGCCAGCGCGGGCTCGAAGTACCGGGTCAGCTTGCGGTGATGGGCTTCGACGACATCGAGGCGGCGAGCCTGGTTTCCCCGCAGCTGACCACGATGGCCAACCCGGCCCGCGAAATCGGCCGGGCGTGCGCGCGGCTGTTGCTGGACAGGGTTTCTGGAGCGGAATCCGGGCCGGGCCGCGAGATCGTCATCCCGGCCAGGCTTATCCGGCGCGAATCTGCCTGATGACGAAAGAACCCTGGCTCGAAAAGAGCCAGGGTTCTTGCTTTCCAGCGACCGTCAATCGGCCTTGTCAGGCTCCTGCACGGTCACCGGCAGTCCGTAGCCGGAGAACTCCATCACCACGTGCATGTGGACCGGTGTAGGAGTGACTCCGGGCTTCGTCCAGTCGACGAACCGGTCGTAGACCACGCTGGCGATCCGGTTGGCCGAATCAAGGGTGATGTCGCCGGAGACGCGGTCGGTGACCGCATTTTCGGGAAGCTTCTTCGGCGTGTACTCGAAATGGAAGCCACGGTTGCCATTTCGGGTGACCGTGGCCCCTTCTTCGCGCAGCATCGCGAGCAGCTCGTCCGGGTTGGCCGAACCGGTCAGCGTGCCACCCAGCGACCAGTCGTAGCGCAGCGTCTCCGACCTGCCCGCTACCCGCCGGAAGTGCAGCACGCGGTCGACCCCGGCCGAGCCGATGTAGAGCCGGCCCTGGATCAGGCGTTCCTCGTTGAACCCCGGGCCCTCGTCGGCGGGCGTGCGCAGGTATCCGGTGTGTGCGCCCGGGTCGAAGGCGCCGGTGGAGACGGTGTCCTTGGAACCGGGTACCAGAACGGATTTGAGCCTGATGTTCATCTGATAGGTGGTGCTCTGGCTGGCGGTGATCGCGGCCACCAGCTCAGTGCGGGCGTCACCGGCCGCGTTGGCGGTGACCGGGGATGCGCCCGGGTGGGTCGCGACCACGACCGCCGCCACCGCCAACCCACCCGCGAGGATCGTCAGCGAGGTCGCGGTCAGGGCTGTCGCACGCCGCCGGGCCTGGCGGCCACGCTGGATCAGAGTGCGCGCCGTCGCATCGCCCGCGGCGCTGTCCGGCGCACTGCCGGCCAGCTCGTGCAGCCGGTGTGACAGCCGCTCATCGAAGTCGTGCATATGTGTCACCTGCTTGTCTCGAATACCGGTTCGGACATGGCGTGGCGGAGCTTGGCCAAGGCTTTGGCGTGCTGGCTTTTCACCGTTCCGATCGCGCAGCCGAGCACCTGGGCCACCTGTGACTCGGTCAGGTCCTCGTAATGGCGCAGCACCACGACAGCGCGCTGTCTGGGTGGCAGGGACCGAAGCGCGTCCCGGACCGCCAGCGCCTCAGCGCTTACGTCGCCACCCTGAGCCGCCGCGTCTGGTACCTCAGCGACCAGGCTTTCGCGCCGCCGCCGTCGCCACAGCGAGGTGTGGTTGTTCACCAGCACTTTGCGCAGATAGGCGTTGAGGTCGTCGGTTCGCGAAAGCCTTCGCCACCGCTCGTAGATCCGCACGAGGCTGTCCTGAAGCAGCTCCTCCGCCTGCCACCGATCGCCGGTCAGCAGCAGGGCGAGCCGCAGATGTCGCTGCCAGGCAGCCTCGACGAAGGCGACGTATGCGGCGTCGGCGCTCGTCATTGCCTTGGTTTCCGTCACGGTCCTACCACGTACCGCGGACGGCAATGGTTGCCCGGCTCATTGCGGCAGGATAGCCAAGCACCGGTCGGGTGAGGTGTCTGCGTCTTTTTACACACAGCGCCCCCGGGCCGGGCAAGACCGCCCGAGCGTGGTCGGCAAAGCGACGCAGCGTTTCGCCAGGCTGAGGCGCTTACATAGCCTTCCGGCCATGAATCGAGCTGCGTTAGCTTGTGCGGCGGCCCTCGTGTCGGCCGCGGTAACTCTGTATGCCAGCCCGGCCCACGCCTTCGGCGGTGGCTTCGTCCGGGACTCGGCTATCTGCCCAACGGGCAAGGTCGTGATCGGCGGCGGGGCGCAGGTCATCGGCGAAGGGTCGGCCGACTTCCTCACCGTCATTCAGGAAACGGCGCCCGGCAACGTGGGAGGTTCGCCCCGGGCGTGGATGACCGCGATGAAGAACAACGATCTGTTCAACTCACACTCGCTAGGCCTGTACGCGGTCTGCGCGGATGCTCCCTTCTCCGGTCATGAGCTGGTGCAGCGCAACGTGACGGTCGGCGGGCTCGGCTTCCGGCGCACGACCGTGTCCTGTCCGGCGGGGAAGGTCTCGCTCAGCGGTGGGGCGACCGTGGTCGGCGAGGGCTCGGCCAACTTCGACACCGTCATCCGCGAGTCGGGGCCCGGCAACCAGCCCTCGTCGTCGTCGTGGCTGGTGGCGGTGGAGAACAACAGCTTCAGCTCGCACACCATCGCCATCACCGCCGTGTGTGCGAACGCGCCGGACGGCTACCAGATCGTGCGCGAGGACCATGCGCTGATCGGCAACAGCTTCCTGCGCGATGCCACCAGCTGTCCGGCGGGCAAGGTGTCGATCGGTGGCGGCATGCAGGTGATCGGGGATGGCTCGGCCGATTTCGGTACCAAGCTTCAGGAATCCTCGCCCGGCAGCACTCCGTCGTCGACGGCATGGACCACCGCGATGCGCAACGGGCCGGACGCCCACACCATCGGCACCTTCGTGGTATGCGCCGATGAGCCGGACGGGTACGAGATTGTCCGCAAGCGAGTCACCATCAACTAGCGCATGATCATCTATGGTTTCCGGTGCCAGGGCAGGGCTCGCTGGGCTACAAAGGTAAGGCAAGCTCGACCCTGGGACCGGGAGCCACACATGAGTGCTTTGCTGAATTCGCTCACCGAGGCGGAGTTTCTGCTCGTGAACGAGACCATGCCCGAGGCGCTGGGGCAGCTTGACGAGGATGGCCTGCTCGAGTTGCACGCCCGGGTGCGCGGCGCCCGCAACAAATACTCGAAGTTGTATCGCCGTGAGGCCAGCACCCGGGTGACCGAGCAGGGCGCGCGGGGCAAGGCCCACCCGAAGAGCACCCGCAACAGGCAAAAGGCCGAAGTCTTCGAAGACGCGCTGGCCCGGGTGAGCCGAAGCCTCGCCGCCGCGGCACGCCAGAGCGCCACCGAGCTGAAGACACAACGCCTGCAGGAGGCCCGCGCTCAGCGCAACACCGCTCCGCCCAAGGCCGCGGGCCGGGCCCGGCCGGCGAAGAAGGCGCAGCGGGCACAGCCTGTTCCGGCGTCGGCCCCCGCGATGCGCAAGCGTCATGCCAGCTCTAAGGCTATGGGCACCCGCCGTCAGGCGAAGCGGGACAGCCGCTAGTCAGCTGGCCGGAAAAAGCAATGTTTAGTTGTTATCTATGTAGTGTAAATATGCCTGGTGGGCGAAATCCTGATAGGAACGTCATCCTGGGCCGATAAACTGCTGCTTGCCTCTGGCTGGTACCCGCCCGGCGTCAACACGGCCGCGGCTCGCCTGGCCTATTACGGCCGGCGTTACCAGGTGGTCGAGGTGGACACCACCTACTACGCGATCCCGGCGGTGGAGGTGACCGAGTCGTGGGTCGCTCATTCACCCGAGTCGTTCGTCTTCGACATCAAGGCTTTCAGCATCTTCAGCGGCCACACCACGAAGGCGGCCAACCTGCCGCAGGACCTTCGCCCGGCGGGGGCGCACTCGGAGGAGCAGCTGCGGCGCCGAGACCTGTCCGTGGGGGCATACGACGAGCTGTGGTCCAGATTCAAAGAGTCATTGGAGCCCCTTGCGGTAAAAGGCAAACTGGGCGTTATCCTGTTGCAGTTCCCGCACTGGTTCAAGCACGGTGAGCGGGAGCAGCGGCGGATCATCGACTCGGCCCTGCGCTGCCAGCCTTTCCGGGCCGCGGTGGAACTTCGGCACTCGTCCTGGTTCACTGCGCAGACCGCGGAGCGGACTCTGGCGATGCTGGCCGAGCATGACATCACCTACTGCTGTGTGGACATGCCGCAAGGCCATGAGACTTCGGTGCCGCCCATCCTCATCGCGACCGCCGACACCGCGATGGTGCGGTTTCACGGCCACAGCAAGCTTTGGGCGACCGGCAACAAGCAGGAGCAATTCCGTTACGCCTACGGCGATGACGAGCTGGCGGCGTGGGCGGTGCGGCTGCGCGAGCTGAGTCACGAAGCCGATCGGCTGCATGTGCTGATGAACAACTGTTGCGCGGGTCAGGCGCAGACGGATGCGGCCAAGCTGGCTGAGCTGCTCGGGTTACCGTGGAGTCATGAAGTATGTGGCGGATCCGCGGGTTGACGCCTACCTCGCCGCCCTTCCCGACTGGCAGCGCGCGATCTGCCAGGAGGTGAGGGAGCTGGTTCACTCGGCCGACGCGGAGGTCACCGAAACCGTCAAACGCACAGTGCAGCCGTACTTTGTCTTGCAGGGCAACATCTGCGCCCTACTAGCGGCGAAGACGCACGTCAATGTGTTTCTTTACGACGGGGCGATCGTGCCCGATCCCGAGGGCATCATCACCGGTGGGCACGACAACAAGACCGCGCGTACGGTGGCCGTGCGGGAGGGCGAGAAGATAAATAAACGGGCGCTCAAAGCCATGTTCAAACAGATCATCGCCAACAATCGAGCGGGCGGCTGGCGCAAGCTGAAGACTTAGGGGCGCCGGCTAGCCGGGCGGGCCGAAGGCGAGTGCGGCGCGGGTGAGGGCGTCGCGCAGCGGCAGGAGACGGCTCATCCGGGCGAGTTGGCTGGCCCGTAAGGACATGGCTGCCAACCGCTGGGCGGGTTTGCGCCGCGCGCGGTCGTAGTGGCGCAAGGCGGTCGGCACGTCGCGGTCGGCGGCCAGTGCGTCGGCGAGCGCGACGCCATCGATCATCGCCTGGCATGCGCCCTGACCCAGGTCGGGCGTCATGGCGTGGGCCGCGTCGCCGATCAGGGCCACGTTGCCGGTGACGAAGGCGGCCAGCGCGGGCAGGTAGTGCAGGTCGTGCCGCAGGAAGCCATCGAGCTCTATCCGATCCAGGATGCGCGGCACCGGGTCGTGCCAGTGGCCGAAGAGCTGGCGCAGCTCGGCGAGGTCGCCGCCGGGTGGGCGGTAGCCCTCGGGAGCGGTGCGCACCGCGTACCAGTTGGTGCGCCCGGGTTCCTGCGGGGTGACCCCGAACTTCATGGCCCGCCCCCAGGTTTCCCCGCCCACCTCCAGATCGAGCTGGACAGTTCCGCGCCACACCGTCCATCCCGAGTAGACCAGGCCGGGCCGGTCGCCGAAGACGGCTTTGCGGGTGGTGCTGTGGATGCCGTCCGCCCCGACGATCAGGTCGTAGCCGGATCGCGGCGGGTCGTCGATCGGGTGGCCATAGCGCACAGCGCCCTCGGGCACGGCGGTCGCGAGCAGGCGCAGCAGGGCGGGCCGGGAGAGCAGATAGACCGGCTCACCCAGGCGGCGTTCCACACGGGCCGTGTCGATGGTCGCGATCCTGGACCCGTCCGGCCTGGTGATCGCCCCGCTGGGCTGCTTGCGGCCCAGGCTTCGGGCCGCCTCGCCCAGACCCAGCCGGTCGAGCGCGCGCAGCGCGTTGGGCCAGATGCCCAGACCTGTTCCGGTGTCGGGCAGGCGTGGTGCGCGTTCGAAGACTTCGACCTGCCAGCCGGTGGTGGCGAGCGCCGCCGCGGTGGCCAGGCCGCCGATTCCGCCGCCGATGATCGCTGCGCTACGGGCCATACTCGCGACGATACTACAGCTGTAGTGCCGCTGACTACAGGTGTAGTGTGGGCACGTGTCAGCGCGCCAGCAGCAGGTCCTCGATGCCGCCATCGAAGTCCTTGGCAGCCGCGGCATGCGTAACCTGACCCACCGGGCCGTCGATGACCGGGCCGGTCTGCCGCACGGCTCGACCTCCAACCTGTTCCGCACCCGGGAAGCCCTGGTGGCTGGGGTGCTCGGGCGCTTGCAGGAGCGGGAGAAGGCGGGCTGGGCGAGCCTGGCCGGGCAGGGCCTGCCCGATCGCGAGGCGTTCGTGACCGCGCTGAGCCAGATGGTCCGCCAGCTCACCGGCGACGGCCGGGTGATCACGCTGGCGCGGCATGCGCTATTCGTTGAGGCGAGCCACAATCCCGCCCTACAGGCGCAGATCGCCGTCGCGCGCCACGAGCTGGAGGCGTGGGCGGTGCCCTTCGTGGGGGCGCTCGGCTCGCAGGACCCCGCCGCGGACCTGCGCATCATCCTGTCCTTTGTGGACGGACTGATGGTGAACCAGCTCGCCAGCCCGGTCCCCGGCTTCGATCCCGCGCCGGCCATCGCCATGCTGCTGCGTGGAATGCTCTGACCTGCGACCATTGACCAGATCTTAGAACACGTTCTAATCTTGCGGGATGCTGACCCAGCCGTTCGCTGAGGCGATGGCCGAAGCGGAGAAGGTTATCGCCTCGGCCCCCCACGTGCACACCGAGCAGGATCTGATCGAAGGCATGGACTACCTGGCCGGGAGCATCCGGGCATCGCTGCAGCTGGCCTGGGCCTATGAAAGGGACTTCCCGCATTTTGTGCACTCGACCGGGCCGTACACAAAGATGGGTCTGGACAACCCGGACACCGTCTACTTTCACTCTTACCTTCGCGACGACGCCGAATATGTGGTCTCGGGGATACGCGGCACCACAACGGATCTGAGCTTCCAAGTGCTCAACGGCGACTATTCGCCGGTCGAGGTTCCCGACAGCCTGGCCGCCTTCGACGATCGCGCCTTCGAAATCGGCGCGGATGGAAGCTACGAGATCCGCTTCGGGCCGGGCAAGGCCGGTCCCAATTACTTCACGCTCGGGCCGGGGTCGGAAATGCTGGTGGTGCGGGAGGTTTACAGCGACTGGTCGGCGGAGCAACGCGGCATGATCAGGATCCGGCGGGTGGAGACGACCGGGTCGGCCCCGCCCCCGCTGACCATGAGCAAGATGTCCAAACGCTACGGTGTGGCGGGGAAGATCCTGCTGAGCCGCCTCAAGACCTTCCTGGCCTTCCCGGAGTGGTTCTACCTCAAACTTCCGGTGAACACGCTGACCCCGCCGCGCACCACCCCGGGCGGCCTGTCGACCCAGTTCTCCTCGGTGGGGCATTACGACCTCGACCCCGAGCAGGCGATGGTGGTCACGGTGCCCAAGTCGGAAGCGCCATATCAGGGAATCCAGCTGGGCACGATGTGGTACATATCGATGGACTACATCAACCATCAGACGAGCCTGACCGCCGACCAGGCCGACGTGGACCCGGACGGCATGCTGCGCTTCGTCATCAGCGAGCGCGACCCGGGCGTGGCGAACTGGCTGGAGTGCCTCGGCCACCGCCGCGGTTACGTGCAGTTGCGCTGGCAGCGGCTCTCCCGCGAGCTTACGGCCGCCGACGGCCCGCAGGTCGAGGTGATGCCGATCGCGGAAGTTCCTGAGCGCCTTGCCTTTTACCGGGCCCGTGGGGCCGACGACTTCGCCGCCCGAATCGCCGCGCGTCAAGCCGGCGTCGCCACGAGAATGGTGGGTTGATCCGATGCTGCTCAAGGACAAAGTGGTGGTGGTGTCCGGTATCGGGCCCGGTCTGGGGCAGGCGATCGCCGTACAGGCCGCGCGGGCCGGGGCGGATCTGGTGCTGGCGGCCAGAACGCAGTCGCGTCTGGAGGAGGTGGCCAAGGAGGTGACCGCCCTTGGCCGGCGCGCGGTGACGGTGCCCACCGACATCACCGATCCGCAGGCCGCGCAAGACCTGGTGCAGGCCTCGCTGGAGGCGTTCGGGCGGGTGGACACGCTGGTGAACAACGCCTTTGCCATGCCCACCATGCGTGACTTGCTCAAGGTCGATCTGCTGGCTTTCCGGGAAAGCTTCGAGACCAATGTGCTCGCGACGCTTCGGCTGACCCAGCTTTTCGCTCCCACACTGGTGGAGTCGAAAGGCTCCATCGTGATGGTGCTGTCGGCCGTGCTGCGCCACTCCAGGCGCACCTTCGGCACCTACAAGATGGCCAAAACCAGCCTGTTGTCATTGGCGCAGAGCCTGTCCGCAGAGCTTGGGCCGCAAGGTGTCCGGGTCAACTCGGTGGCGCCCAGTTACATTTGGGCCGACACGCTGAAAACCTACTTCGATTTTCTGGGTACCAAGAAAGGCGTGACCGGTCAGCAAATCTATGACGAGATCGCCGCGACCATCGACCTGCGCCGGTTGATAGAGCCGGCCGAGATCGCCGACACCGTCGTCTTTCTCGCTTCCGATATGGCTCGCGCGGTCACCGGCCAATGCCTCGACGTCAACGGCGGCGAGTTCCACCACTGAGAGGCGTAGGCATCACAGGCATGAGAGACAACGTGGGCACGGTGGAGGATCTGCACGCGTCGGCGACCAAGATCACCGGGCTGGAAGACTACGGCGACGACAGCTATCTCGAGGGCCTCCAGGTCCTGCTTGAGTCCTACGCCCGCGACAGCGCGCTGACCCCCTTGGGTAACAAGGTGATGCGGGCGTTCCTGCGCGGCGCGCTGATGGCGCGGTCGCTGAGCGAGGTGGGCTGGAAGCAGGTCCCGGCGCATGAAAGCGTGGCGATCGAGCGGCCGATCTTCGTGACCGGGCTGCCGAGAACCGGGACCACAGCGCTGCATCGGCTGCTGACGGCCGACCCGGCGCATCAAGGTCTGGAGCTCTGGCTGACCGAGGTGCCGCAGCCGCGCCCGCCGCGCGACACCTGGGAGTCCAACCCGATCTTCGCGGCGATCCAGGCCGGGTACCAGCAGCATCATCTGGAGCATCCCGAGTTCATGGGGCTGCACTACATCTCGGCCGACCAGGTCGAGGAATGCTGGCAGTTGCTTCGCCAGTCGATGACCTCCATCTCGTTCGAGTGTCTTGCCTATCTGCCCACCTATTCGCAGTGGCTGTCCAAACAGGACTGGGTGCCGGCCTATCGGCGCCACCGCCGCAACCTTCAGCTCATCGGGCACGACGACGCCGGCCGCCGCTGGGTGCTCAAGAACCCCAGTCACCTTTTCGCCCTCAATGCGCTGCTCGAGGTGTATCCCGACGCGCTGGTGATTCAGACCCACCGCTCGCCGCGAACGGCCATCGCCTCGGTGTGCAGTCTCAACGCCCGCGCCGCCGAGGGCTGGTCCGACCGGTACAGCGGCGAGGTGGTCGGGCGGGCCCAGCTTGACCTGTGGGCGCGCGGCCTGCAGCGGTTTGTGGCCGACCGCGCGACACACGACCCGCGGCAATTTATCGACGTGTACTACGAGGATTTTGTCTCCGAGCCGATAGGCGTTGTCGAAGCCATCTACGAACGCCTGGGCACGCCGCTCAGCACGCAGGCTCGGGCGGCGATGCAGGCCTTGCATGGCGAGAGCCGGTCGGGGGAGCGCAAGCCCACACACCGGTATGAGCTCGCCGACTTCGGCCTGACCGGCGAGGAAGTCGACGAGCGTTTCGGCGCATGGGAACCACCGGTTAGATAGTCATGCCGGCGAGGTAACCGAAGGTCAGGGCGGGCCCGAGGGTGGCCCCGGCACCGGCGTAGCTGCGGCCCATCACGGCTGCGCTGGCGTTTCCGGCCGCGAACAGGCCGGGAATCGTGCTGCCGTCCGCCCGCAGCACCCGTGACCGGGTGTCGGTTTTCATGCCGCCCTTGGTGCCCAGGTCACCAGGCACGATCTTAAATGCGTAGTAGGGTGGCAGGTCGATGCTCGCCAGGCACGGGCTGGGCCACTGGACCGGGTCGGCGAAATACTCGTCGTATTTGCTGTCGCCGCGCTTGAAATCGAGGTCCTTGCCGGTGAAGGCGAGCCAGTTGAAGCGCACCAGGGTGTTGCGCAGGTTGGCCGCGGGAACGTTGATGCGCCGCGCCAGGTCGTCGATCGTCGGCGACCTGTGCACCGCGCCGCTGTCCAACCAGGACTGTGGCAGCGGTGCCAGCGGCGGGATGTCCTTGAACAGGTAGCGGTCGCGGTAGTTCTGGTCGGCGATCATCCAGCACGGGATGTGCGGGTTGGCGGCGGTGTGCTTGCTGTACATGACATGCACGACGTCACTGTAGGGCGCGGCTTCGTTGACGAACCGTTTCCCCTGGCCGTTGACGAACATGGTCCCGGGCAGGGTTCTTTCGGCCAGGCAGAAGTATGGCCCGTCGGGCAGCGGGATCGCCGGACCCCACCACGCGTCGTCCATCAGGTCAAGCGTTGCCCCGGCCCGGGTCCCGGCTTCGATTCCGTCTCCGGTGTTGGTGCTCGCGCCCACCGTCCAGGTCACGCCGATCGGCTCGCGCTGGAACTCCTTGCGCATGCGCTCGTTGTGCTCGAATCCGCCGGAGCCGATGATGACGCCCCGCCTCGCCTTGAGCAGAAGCTCCTCGCCGTTTCGGGTGGCACGCACGCCGGCGACCCGGCCCCCCTCGACATACAGATCGGTGAGCGCGGTGGACAGCCAGACCGGGACGCCCGCGGCCAGCAGACCGGCCCGCAGCCCGCCCGCCAGGGCCTGTCCCATCGTGATCGGACGCTGGCCCAGGGCCGCTGCGGCCACGTA
>NZ_BONY01000034.1 GCF_016862955.1 Rhizocola hellebori
AGCGACGACGGCGCGCAGCGACGACGGCGCGCAGCGACGACGGCGCGCAGCGACGACGGCGCGCAGCGACGACGGCGCGCAGCGACGACGGCGCTGACATTGTCCGGTCACCGTTCCGCTTTGAGACCAGTCTCGGGCGTCCGAATAGGCGCCCGACTGAGAAGCAGCAATGATCGTGGTTAGGAGCCATCGCGCAGCACTGCTTCTAAGTCTGTGGCGAATTGATCGGGCAGCTTTCCATTGTTTTGCAGGGCATACAGAATTCCGGTGCGGAATTTCTCACTGAAGCGCGCATAGTACGGCGTTTGCGGGCGTGGCCTGGCTCTCTCAACGGCCAGACGCAGCGTGCGGAGGTAGGGGTAGCGCTGGCCGAGGTTGGTGTCAGCGAAGACGCTCACACGGGTCGGCGCGAATCCACCGCGTTCGAACAGCAGCCTCTGGCTGAAGTCGCTGGTGAGGAACCGGATCAGTTCCAGCGCCGCCTGCGGCTGGTCGCTGTGTGCTGCGACGGCCAGATTCTGTCCACCCAGGACGCTCGGACCGGGCAACTCCGTCACCGCGAACGGTTTGGCCATGCCGGGCGGTCGAGTCAGTTCGAAATAGGCTATTGGCCAGTTGCGCAGGAAGATCGCCCTGCCGTCGCGGAATGCCTGCGTTGCGCTGGACTCCGCGTAGCTATCCGCCGGCGGCAGGATCACCCGCGGGTGGCGGCCGCTCAGCCCGGCCACCAGGCTGTCCAAGGCCGCCTGGACTTTGGGCCGCATCTCGGGATCGTCGATGACCAAATTGCCTTTTGCATCGACAACCTCTCCACCGGCCGCCCAAATCGCCTCCAGGGTGTTGACCGTCAAACCCTCGTAGGAAGCGAACTGGCCCACGTACCCTGCCTCCAGCTCGCGGTGATTCAACCCGGCGCCGGCCAGAACCTGCTCGTGAGCAAAAACTTCCTCGACTGCGGTCGTAAGGTCCGCCCAGTTCCTGAACGCCGGGTCACCGCCGATCAAATCGTTTCGGTAGAAGAGCAACCCGGCGTCAGTGTTCAGCGGCAGCCCCCACCACTTGCTGTGGCGCCTACACGTTTCCAAAGGGCCTCGAAGAAAGGCGTTTAAATCCAGCTTTATCGAGTCGAGGGCACGCAGATATCCGGCGTCGACGAACTCCGCCATGAACGGGTTGTCCAGGTTGTAGATATCGACGCCCCGCCCTCCTCTCTGGGCTGCGTCCAGCATCGCACCATGCTGATCGTCAGCGTTTCCCGGCACTGAGACAATGCGCGCATGTGGCCGGTCAGGAAGGGAGTTCCATTGATCGATGAGCGCCTGGCGTTGGCCACCGAGCCCGTAGTCTGCGCCGCTGAGGATGACCAGCTCACCGAATTCGGTCGCGGCCACCAACAGTCTGCCGGAACCGGCCGCGACCACCAACGCCAAAATGCCCAGCAGCACCAGACGCAGTCTATACGGACGCACTGGCCGCAGGACCTTCAGCCCGCGCAGACGTATTCTGACGATCAGCCGCGTATGCGGCGCAAGGCCGCCCAGGATCGCGGCCACCACCAACAACAGCCACTGGATTGGCCGCTCTGGCCAACCGCTGGCCAACGCGCCCGCCACGACTGCGCCCGCCACCACCAGCGAGTGGATCAGATCCCGCGGGGAGAGTTCGTTCTCTGAGGATGACGATGCATCCTGCTGCTCTATCTTACTCAAGCGTGCCTCCACCAGGCATTCTCACACCACGTCGTGGCCGAACCGCCGACAGAGTATCAAGTATGTCAATGAGATCGGGGATCGGTGCCAACCCACTCGGCGGTGAAGCACCATCGGCAGACGTCGTCGCGCCGGCCCGATCACCTCGTTGCGCTTTTCGGTCGTGTCACTGATCGGAACGCACCGGACATTGATCGCGAGCGTGGCGAACCACGATCGGCATGAGGCGCAAACCAACGTCAATTGATGCCGCTGCTGCCTCGGAAAGGCCGGTGGCTCAGCCGGCCCCAAGCCCCACACGTTCGGCCGCTGCGCCGCCGTCGATCTCGCCGATCGGCGGGCTGTCGGGCTGCCCGGTCACCCAGCCGGTCCCTGCCGGGCCGGAGGTGCCCGCAGGCGCGCTGTTCGGCCAGACATCCGCCTTCGGCAACGCCGACCTTTGGGTGGGCGCGCTAGGCCCGGCCGGCGTATTCACGCTCGAACCGGATCCCGTGCATGGCATGGGAACCAAGCTGGGCTGGTACCGCATCACCGCGGGAGAACTCCAGATTGCCGGCAGGCGTCTGGATGGCCCAGCACCGGCGCTGATCTCCCACGTGCCCGACGGCTACGGTGAGACCGGATTCCAATCCAGCGGTGTGGACTTTCCCAGCGAAGGCTGCTGGGAGCGCGCGTTGGCACTGGGGCGCTTGACTACTTCCGGTTGCTGGATCTTCTGCCGCAACCGTCGGCGGTGTCGCGCACAGCGACGCACCTACATGCGTGATCATCGGATCGGGCTCGTCAACCCTTGACCCTAGGTAGACATCTATATAGGACCTTGGTAGATTTCGACCATGCCCCCCGCTCCGAAGATCAGAATGACGTGGCAAGTGCAAGCGGTGATCCAGGTTCTTCTCGACCACCCGACCGGTGAGGTGTACGGCCTCGAGCTGGGCGCCGTGACCGGGATCAGGAGCGGAACCCTGCACCCCATCCTTGCGCGTCTGGAGACATTGGGCTGGGTGGAGTCACGTTGGGAGGACATCGATCCTGCCGAGGTGGGCCGGCCCCGGCGGCGCTACTACCGGCTCAGTCTGCGTGGCGTCGACTTGGCCCGCATTGCCTTGGCCGGCGCAGACTCGCCGCGCATGCGCTGGCGTCCGGACGCCGCCCCGGCAGGCGGTGTGGCTTGAGCTACCCCGCGCTCGAGGCGGCCGACGTTCCCGATCGGCAACACGCCCTACTCATAGTTCTTACCACCGCCCACAACGGCGTCGTGGAGTACATCAAACTGGTCGACCTCGCCAGAGCGCGACACACAGACACATCACGGGTTCGCGACGCCCATGACGGCTACCAGTATTTAACCCTGTCGCCCATCGAGCACGCCGCCGCTGACGCTGATGTCAGGAATGCTCTGGCGATGGTGGCCCAAGCCTGCGCCGGCCACCTCGCCGACGCACACCGCCAACTGGGTTCGCTGGCACCGTTGGGCCTTGTCAGGCAATGCCATCAGGAGCGAGCCGAGTTGGCGAGCCTACTGGCCGACACCCACCGCCAGGTCCGGCGCTTGGCCGACGTGCACGAAGCACTGTTCGTTCTCGGCCTTCAGGCGACCCAACTATCGGTGCAGGTGGCAGCGGCCATAGAACTTGCCGGCGGCATAGTCAAGGTCCTGTTCGACGGCAAGGAGCAACGCGACGCTGACACGGTGCGCCCGCGCTATCCACGTTGGACGGAGAAGCTGGCCGGACTTGCCGTCTACGTTCTGCCGGATGCCTTTCGCGCACGCTACGACGAGGAGTTCCGAAGCGAGCTGTGGGATCTCGGCCTCAGAGGCACGTCGCGATTTGGCCAACTCCTTCACTCCCTGAGCCTGCTCAACCGATCCTTCGACCTGCGAGCTGAGCTGAATCACCGCAACCCTCAACCGGCCCAGCTCGAAGACAAAGACTCGCCCACCGCGTGGCAGACCGACCGCGTCCAGCCGCGCCGACCCCACCACCTCATAGTGATTATCCTGGCGGTCACCGGGCTCCTGACCGGCCTGACCGAACTTCTGCGTGGCATAAACGAAATAGTTCAACTCTTCCGCTAGGCATCCTGCGCGTCACCCGAGCGGCCGCCACATCGCGACAAGGACGATCGGCGCAGTCGTTTCGAGCCGCGATCGCTTTTCTTGCCACAGAAAGCGGGGTGCGGGCGCCGACGGCACGACGCCGGCGCCCGACAACCGTCCCTGAAATGAGGCGGTACGCCGCGGATCACTTTCTGCGCTCACGGTTGATTCCACGCTTGTCGTCGGCTGCGCGTGGTGTCGTGCCTAGATTGAGGTGTAGGAGCCGTTGCCGGGCAACCGTTGTACCAGCTGGTATAGCGCTGGTAGTTGCAGCCGGTACCAGGCCCAGTTTCCCCTCCTGTCACACACCAATATCCCCGCGTCGACGAGGACGACGAGGTGTTTGCGCAGCGCCGGCTGGCTGATCGGAAAGTATGGCAACAGCTCGGTTTGACTGCACTCGCCTTCGGCGGCGGCCTGGATCAGCGAGACTATCTGCAGCCGAACTGGATGTGCTAAGGCATGACACAGGGCAGCCAGCGTCGCCGCTTCCTCACACGACAATACGCCGTGCACGGCATTGTCGTGGGCCACCATCGTCTCAGGGTAAGCCCACCGATCTTCGCTATGCGGTGGCTGGCAGTGGCCGGCCATGGCGGTCAGCCTTCACGTAGCCACCGGTAGAGGCCCACTCCCGCGATCGCGACTATGGCGGTCGTGGCGACGCCCGTGCTCACGGTGTACCAGGGCATGGCCGAGTCTAGGTACAGTTTTTCTGCCAGCCATTGGCCGCGATTAGTCAGCCTGGTGACCATGTGGGTGGCGATGTCGAATCCGTTGACCAGATATCCGGCCGCTATCAGTCCAAGTACGGCGGCGGTCGAGGCTCCGTAGGTGTGGATGCCGTTGCTGTGTCGGCGTTGTTGCATCCACGCGGCGATTGCAATCAGTGCTGCGGTGCATAGGCCGAACAGGATGAGCACGGCGTCTTGGATGCCGTGTTGGTTGAGGTGCAGGGCTGGGCGGCTGGTGTCCACGCCGGGTACCGCACCACCGATGATCATCGAGCTGGTTTGGACTTGGCGGGCCAACACGGCGAACACCACCGCTACCTGAAGCAGCAGCATGGAGCGCAGCAGCCAGACGATGCCGGTGGGGCGGGACTGTTCGGCGTTGGTCGTGTTCGTCTGGGCGGGTGCGTGGGCTGTTTCGCGTTCGTCTGCCGGTGCGCCTAGGGTGACGCCGGTGTCGGGTGCGGTCAGCTGCAGCGGATCGATGCTGGTGCCGGTGCCCGCAGGCGATCCGGTGTGTCCTGCTGTCGGTGCAAGCGTCTCGGTGCCGGCCGGGGCTGGTGAGGCGACTGGCATGGTGGACAGATCGGGGTGGGCCGGTGGGCGCCAGTCACCGAACGGGGTGAGCACCGCGGCCGCACCGCCGGGCACCTCAGCGATCACCTGCCGTGGGGTGGGCCGGGCGGCCGGATCCTTGTCCAGGCAACGCCCCAGCAGGCTGCGCAGCTCTGCCGGTATTCCGTGCAGGTCGGGTGGCTCGGACAGCACGCGGTAGATGGTGGTTTCGACGCTGTGGTGGTCGAATGGGCCGTGCCCGGTGCCGGCGTAGGCGATGGTGGCGCCGAGGGCGAACATGTCCGAGGCTGGGCCGAGTGCGCCGCCGCGGATCTGTTCGGGTGACATGTAGGCCGCGGTGCCGATGGTGGCGGTGCGGGTGTGCTGTGGGTCGACGAAGGCGCGGGCGATGCCGAAGTCGATGACCCGCGGCCCGTCCGCGGCGAGGATGACGTTGCCTGGTTTGAGGTCGCGGTGGATCAGGTGGGCGTCGTGGATGGACTGCAGCGCTTCGGCCAGCCGCACCAGCAGCGCCCGGCATGTCGCCTGGTCCAGCGGCTGCGCCGATGCGGCGGCCTGCAAGGTGGGTCCGGCGATGAATTCGGTGGCCAGCCACGGCGCTGCAGCGTCCGCGTCGGCGTCGACGATGCTGGCGGTCCAGAAGCCGCCCACCGTCCGCACCGCGTTGATCTCCCGGGTGAACCGTGCCCGGAAGTCGGCCACCGCCGCGAATTCCGGCCTGATCACCTTGATGGCCAGTGGGCGTGAGCACTGTGACAGTCCATAGTAGACGCGGCCCATCCCGCCCTCACCCAGCCGACCCAACACGCGGTATCCGCCTACCGTGCGTGGATCGTGGTCGTCCAAAGCCTGCACGTCGCCTCCCAACGATGGCATCCTATGTCTTGGCTCCCCTGGCCGCTGCCACCGGCGGGACGGTTCGGCGGCACGCCACAGCACCAGGCGGCGCCTCTCGCTCTGGATCCGGTCATGCTGTGCAGGTGCATTTTCGGCCGCGTTGGCCGATGCTGAATGCATGCTGCTGCCCTACCGGCTGGACATGATGCTGGATCTTTTCAGCCTATGTATCGACGGGCACACCATTGTGGTCAGCCAGGAGCAGCTGCAGCGCATCCACGATCAGGTGGACGCCGCAAGCGCCTGCTGGCCCGAGCTCAAGGCGCCGCAGGTGTGGACGGCGGTGATCGAGGCCTTGGGGCACGACCCGCGCACCTAACCCGGGCGCGCTGGGCCAGGGGGTTGCTCCTGCCACCCGTCGTGTGGCGGCCGGCGCTCGGCAACATCTGGCGCGCCGCCGCATCATTGCGTCCGCACGGATTGCCGGGCACAGCCGGCGTGTCAGGTACTGAGGGTGTTCAATCCGGCGTTCACCGCCCGGCGGTCGGTGGTGATTGGACTAGCGAGGTCAGGTCGCGCCACTGGTCGCCGGAGCGTGCCATCATCTGCGCCGCCAGTTCTCGGGCCAGCTGTTCGGAGGTGAACTGCTTGGACCACACCGCGGCGTCGCCGTCGCCCTGGCGGGCCTCCACACGCCAGACGTAACCGTTGGTGTAGAGCCACATGTCGCGTCGTGCGATACGGCCGTAGGCACCGTTCCACCACCGACCCTCCAACGTCCAGCCCGTCGGCCCGATGCCCGCCACCCACCGACTATCGAACATCCGTTCGACGGCGTCAAGCCAACGTTGACCAGGTCAAAGAAGCTCGCATCGACCGGTGTGGGCGCCTCGACAAGCCTGCACGCCGGCGATGCGGTCGGTCCTGCAGCGAGCACACCGAACCTCTGGCGGGCGGCGGGTCGGCCTGTGCATCCCTCGCTTGGCCCACCAGACGGCTCGGTGTGCGGTGTGTCATCGCAGTGTGGCGCGTCGGCGAGCCAAGGCGTAGACCGCTGCGCCGAGCAGGACGATCAGCGCGCCGGTGGCGGCGATGCGGGCGGTGCCGCTGCCGGTGACCGGCAGGACCGTGCATCCGGCGGGTTTGACGTAGTGGTGGGTGGCCAGCAGCGGGTCTTCGCTGAGCGTCTTGCTGACGGTCACCGTGGCCCCGGTCACGTCGATGGTCACGCTCGTGCCGATCGGGACCTGCCGCAGATCCGCCAGCCCGTCGGAGGTTTGCACGAGGAACGGTTGCAGCGAGCCGTAGTTGGCGATGGTCACCGATGTCCCCGCGCAGGTGTCGGTGAAGGACACGTCGACCTGGTCTGGTTTGGCGCATGCCGCAGGCACCTGGTAGGTGTGGGTGGCGAAGACGTCGCCGAGTCTGAACGCGATGACGTCCCCGGCGGACAGGTCCGCAAGCTTGCGCGCCGACGCGCCGTGCTCCACGGTGAACTGCGTGTGGGCGGCGCCGTTGCGCAGCACCTCGAAGCTCTGCTGGCCGGTGGCGGTGTTGAACACGTCGAAGGCGAGTTCGCCGAAGCACAGGTCGGTGAAGGTGGCGCTCAGGCTGCCCGGCCCACACCCGGTGGGCGTGTGGAAGACGTGGCTGGCCTGAAACGCCCGCACCCCACCGGAAAGGAGCTGGTAGACGGCGAGCACCGCCCCGTCGGGCACGGCCGGCACCGGATAGCTGACGGTGCCTGTCGAGGCCTGCACCGGGTTTCCTTCCACACCGTTGACGGTGACCACCACAGTGGCGGTAGCGGGCATAGTGGTCAGATGGATGCGCAGCCGCGCCAGGTCCGGGCACACCGTGTCGAAGTCGACGCGGATCGGCACTTCGCCGGTGCAACCTTGCGGGCCGACATGGCTGTGGGTCACCTCGGGCGCACCGGCGACCGACACCCCGATCGTCTCGCCGTGCGCAGCGCCGACGGTGAACGCGCCGCCCGGCAGCGGCAACGAGCCGACCACAGCCCCGTTTTTGCGCAGGGTGACCGTCGCGCCCTCCGGGGCGTCGGCGCTGACAGCGACACCGCCGCACACGTCGACGAACTGCACCCCGGCCGCGGCATGGGCCGCAGGTGCCACACCGAACACGATGGCCGCGCACACTCCCGCGGCGAGAATCCACCTAGTCACCGCACGAGTATGCCGTCGACACCCACCTATGTCGACCGACTTCTTTCCCTTGCGATGTAAAGCGGTCGCAAGCGCGACCTGACAATAATTTGCGGCTCCGCGGCACCCGATTGGTAGCATTGTTGGGAATGCGGCCGGCCGCGACACGCCGCTCACGCTGCTGCGCCATCTGCGCGGGCGGACGATCGGTGACATCCGCGTGTTCGCAGCGGACGATTTTCTCGATCCGGCAGGGCAGCAGCGACGGAAACTATCATCGTGGACATCGCCATCGGCAAAGCAATCGACGTACCGCAGGATCGCACAGCTGAGTCCTTCACCGGCTGGCTGATCGATCACGCGGCGCGCAGATGATCTGCGGCGACCGTAGCCGGCGCCTACGGAATGCGGGGACCAACCCCAAGATTCATTCAGGACGCTCCTAGATCACGAATGCCGCTCCGACGCGCTTGCTCGACACATCGCCAGCACCACGCGGAGGACTTACACATGGTGCAGACGGTCCGGCGTGTCACCGCGTGTCACCGCGTGTCAGGACAGGTCATCAGCCATCCCCTTCCGCAAGCTTCTGATCGGCACGTTGACTGGACAAGCGCCACGAGGGCCACAGCGCCAAGGCGAAAGCCACCCTCGGGCCATCTCAGTTCCCTGGACAAACGTCTCGTCTGCAGTCGGCAAGCCGCCGCGGCCGTCCCGCAGATGATCCCCGGCTTGCGCCACGAAACCGAAGGAGTGCCTGGTTATGAGACCAGCCAACCGTCTCGTCCTGATCGCCGGCCGCACCATGCTATTGGCCGCCACGACCCTGACCTCCTGCGGCAACGAGCCGCAGCCCGCTGCGCCACCTACCGCGTCACCAGCTGCGTCACCAGCTGTGTCGGCTAGTCCCGCCATCGACCGTGTCGTTGTCGCGCCTGCCGGTGCGCCATACACCTACCAGATACCGGCTGGTTGGGTGCAGGCCGTTCGAGACGGCGCTGCACCGGGCTACCTGACCTCAGTCGGGCCCCCGCTGGGAACCGCGCGCAGCGACGCGGTCGTGTCCGTCGAAGTCCTCCACGCCGGCACCGCGAGGCAGGCCCGTGAGCTTTCCGAAGTGTCCAAAAGCGACCCCGGCGCGCTACCGGCCGGCCAGGGCTGGACGGTGAGCACAGTCGACACGCCTGCCGGGCGTGCCCGGCAGGTCACCTTCCGCTCAGGCGACGGTCCAGGCGGCCGTTACTACTTCTTTGACCGGCCCGCCAGCAGGCCCGTGTTCGTCATGTGCCAATGGTATTTCGACAAGGCGGCCGATGAGTCGCTTCGTGGATGCGAGCAGGTCATCGACACGTTGACACTCAAAGGCTGATCGCCCACAGCAATCGGCGCCGCGCAAAGCAAGCCGCACCTGCTCGCCGGATCGGAACCTCCCGCGCCCACGCGGTGCCACAGTTGCCGACGCATGCATGCCATCGCTGGCATGCATGCGTTCGGACCGTGCAGGCGACGAACTGTTCGGAGTTCCGGTCACGCCGCAATGCCATCCATTGAGAGGCCTGAGATCAGGACACACCTCGTGAACGTCCTCTGGGACGGCGGCGCCGAGCGAACGGATACCCACCGCCCTGCATGCTCGCAGCGAAGTCGTGATGAAGCCAGCTGAGGAAGCGGATGGCGCTGGCGGTGCGCATGTGAGGATGGCCCCATCCGTAGTGCGGCGGAGCGCCGGTCCTCGTCGGACTTACGTGATCTCGTTTGGACCGTCGATGTCGATGGCCGGGCGGCAAGCATTGTCGCGCCGCGACACGACCATCCCAGCTTCGGCGACCGAGCCGTGTCGCCGCGCGACAGGCCCGTCTGGCCGAGCACGACCCGCGATGAGTCGACGTACGCTGCGTTGTCCCCGCCGCAACCGCCGGCTATGGCGTGTCCCCTCTTGTGTCGAGTGGGTGGTGGTCCTGGCCTTGTGTCTTCCCCGGATCTGCTGTTTCGGCGGCCTGCGGGGCTGCGGCGGGGTCGCCAAGGTTCGGCGATCATCCGGCTCGATTGGAAGGAGATGTTCGTGACATCAACTGTCGACCCGCCGCCCCTGGATGAGGATGAGGTCGGCCTGCTGGATTGGCTTCGTTTGCAAGCCGACCAGAACGTTCCCGAAGCATTCGCGGCGGCGGCAGTGCCGGTGGCCTGGCTGGGCCGCACGTCCACCGACGACGCCCAGGACCCGACCTTGTCGCTGCCACGGCAGCTGGACAGCTGCCGCAAGGCCCTGCCGCCAGGGTTCGTCATCGTGGCGAAGTTCTACGACGTCGAGTCCGGCCGCACCACCGTGGAAAACCGGGGCAAGAGCAGCGCGCATGAGCAGCTGGACATTCCCATCGCCCGCGACGGCAGCATCGCCGACCTGCTCGCCGAAGCCAAACGCCCCGACCGCCGGTTCGTCGCGGTCGTCGTGGAATCCATCGAACGCGTCGCCCGGGTCACCTACGTCAGCACGAAGATCGAGCACCAGCTGGAGAAAGCCGGCGTAGCGCTGCTGGCGGCCGACGAGGGAATCGACCACAGATCGATACCGAACATCAATCGCAGCGATTCGCCCTACCGCAAAGCGACCCCCACCCTGACCCGGCGGATCAAGCAGGCCATCGCCGAGTGGTACGTGCTCAACATGCTGGAACTGACCTGGGGCGGCCTGAAAGCCCACACCGTGCAGGGCTACAACATCGGCAAACCACCATACGGCTACCTGGCAGACAAGCAGAAGCATCCGGTCAAGGCCAAAGCCCGCGAGGGCAAAACCAAACACCGGCTGACCGCCGACCCGGTCAAAGGCCCCGTCGTCACCCAGATCTTCCAATGGCGCACGGTGCTGCGGCTGGGCTACGACGAGATCGCCCACCGCCTCAACCTCGACCCGGACCGCTATCCGCCGCCAGACCCGATCCTGGGTGAAGGCCGGCGCCGCATCGGCCTCTGGACCGGCGGCAGCATTCGCGAAGTCCTCGACAACCCCAAACACACCGGCTACATGGTCTGGAACCGGCGCAAACGCGGCCACCGCGCCCGCGAGATCAAAGGACGGGTCAACCCGCCATCGGCATGGGTGTGGTCGCCCCGACCCACCCACGAGCCCCTCGTCACCCGGGAACTGTTCGAAGCCGCCAGCGCGGTCGGCCGGTTCCGGCAAGGCTCCCGTAACGCACCCGGCAAGAGCACCAATCCGAGCGCGAAACGCAGCTACCGCCTGCGCTCCTACGTGTTCTGCGACCTGTGCCAGCGACGCGCCTTCGGCGAGATACACAAAGGAACCACCTACTACCGCTGCTCCCCCGACGCTAAATACCACGCACATCTGCCGTGGTTCGCCGCGCACCCCCGCGCCGCCTATATTCGCGAAGACCTGCTCACCAACCGACTCTGCGACTTCTTCAAACATCGGATATTCGGCAACGCCCGCCATGCCCTACTCACGGCAGCAGCAGCCGACCAAAACCGGCAAGCCGCAGACGACGCAGCCAAACGCGCCACGAAATTGGCAGCTCAACTGGAAGAACTCAAACGCCGTCAGGACAACCTCATCACCGAACTCGAACGCTTCACCAGCACAGGCGACAACGACGTCGACACCACCCTACGAGCCAAGATCAAAGAAAGGTTCGCGGCGATCATCACCGAGCAACGCACCACCACCGGGCAACTTCGCCAAGCCAACGAAGACGTCAGCGCCCAACGCCCGATCGACCTGAACATCCTCAACCGGCTGCCGCAGCACCCGCTTGACCTCGACCAGCTTCCCGAGGCCGAACTCCGAGACCTCCTCGACGCGTTCCACCTAGAGCTTCGCTTCCACCCCAACCACAACGAACTCACCGTTCGGATCACCATCAGCCACGACTCCGTGGCGTTCATTGGCAACGCCCTCAACGTCACCCGGGAAGACGACCGCCACGCAGACGCAGCAGGCAGTGGACAGCTTGGCCTACTCCCCGCGGGCCGACCACCCACCAGTAACCGAGAAGAGTTCGGGCAACACCTCGGGTACCCGGCGGCGCACTTTTATAGCCTCTGACCTGGGGAAATGGTCACATAATGATCGTCCGTTAAGCGACGGTTAAAACTACGAGCGGCCCGACGATCCCAAATCATGTTCACGGATTAGAGGATCAAGTCCCCGGATCGCAGCGCACACTGCCTGACCTGCGCGGACACCGCCTGCCACAGAACCCGGGTTAAAGTGCAATCTCCCCGGGGCTACCGGCACGATGCTCTGGCAGTCGACACCGACCCCTGGAGAGCCGCGAAACAGCCCGCAGAAGTTGGCTCCGGTCGCCAAACGCGAGCGCTGTCCCAACCGACGACGCGGCCATCGCAACAAACGGCATCACCGTCTTCGCCCCCTCCCCTCAGCCAGGACTGCGATGCCTCTACCGGCCACCCCTCACCGAGGCGTACCCGATCATTGACCTGTACATGAGGCCCCACCAACGAAAATCCTTGCGTACGGGCCATATGAGAATCGCGTAGTCACACCGCCCGCCGGTCCAGTACTAGACTATGCGCGCGTGATGGACCCTGGTCGGATGCTCGATGCCTGCGAGTAAACCCTTGCCGAGGCTTCCTAGACGATTGCTACGAAGCTCGGATGGACTCGTTTGGATGCGAGCCATTACGCTTCGTCCGTGCAACTTCCCGAACACCATCGGCCGCCGTTGAGCCGGGGTCAGCGAGCTTGGACTAACACTCTTGGCGCAGTTGTCGGAATTGCAGGCTTAGCGGCGTTGTTCCTGACCGAAAATCAAGCGGGGACCGCGGTCTGCCTTCTGCTAGCAGGAGTTTTACTCCTCATAGGAATTCAGGGAACGCCGCTGATTCGATTCGGCTCTGGGGAGCATTCGTTCGAGCTCGATACGGCCAGACGCACCGAGGAGATTGCCGAGCGGGTGGCCGAGGTTGCAGCGGCAGACCCGGAGCAGGCGGAGGCGTTGCTAGAGGGCTTTCTGACGGCCAACCCGGCTGCGCTATCGGAGCCCAGGATGAAGGAGGTCCAACGGCTCGTCTATGAGCAGCAACTTCACAACGTGCTCGCTGATCTCGCTCCCAACGGTGTCGGGGACCACCGTTTCTCCGACTTCACCATTCCCATGACGCAGGGCCGCAACCTATATGTTGAGGTCCACTTTGCCTTCGACGAAGACGAGCGCCATCGGAATTTTCGACGTCGGAAGATGAATACCATCGTGACCGACCTGCACAAAGATCGATCGGGTGGCGGGTTCATCGTGATAACCAACTCGGCTTCAGTCTCACTGCAACTGACCGAATTCGTCGAGTCTGCAAAAGCACAGTTCACCGTGGATCCACGGCCAGTAGTGGTTGTCGCCTGGCGCGACTCGTCGGACAACGAGCAGTTAGCGGCCGCAATCAATAGTTTTGAGATCGACAGCAGCAGAAACCTCAGCAAGACGGCCTGATCTGGCGTAGGTGTCAGACTCGACAATGTTGTCCACATTCAGCACACCTGTGACACGAGCAGAACGAACGACTCCCACCAGGGATCCGTTAGCACGTTGTTCAGCGAGACTGAGCGAGTTGGGTACCGCTGCGCAATCCTGTCCTGGCCGTCACCGCTCGTGCAGTGGTTGAACACTGGTGTGCTCCACCGGCGGTGACAGACGAACCGACAGGGTCAGTATTGGTGGGTTAATGCGTATGATCCGCATTCGGGGCACACGTGTGGTGACTCGCTGTCGTTGAGATCGCGGTCGTACCAGTGTTTTGGTGGCTGCCGCTGGTCGGCCCACAACAGCCCACACCTGGTGCACGCCCAGCAGCCGGTGGGGGGTGTTGGCCCTGCGGACATCTCTGAGCGATCCACCTGCCAGGGCGAAGAACCGCTTCGGCCAGCGTGTCGCAGTCCGCGATCGGGATCACCCACTTGTCGATGCCGTGGCGGAACTCGGCTGTAGCTGGTGCGCCTGCCGCGGTCAGGCGGTGGATGAGCCTGACAAGGTCGGGGCGTTTGACGATGTGTCCGAGCCAGGTGTCGCCGTGGCGTACGGCAAGGGCGTCGCCTACGGGGGCGAGCGTAACTAGTGCCTTGTGCGCAGGGATTTGCTCGTCGGACAGGCCTGCTTGGGGTAGCAACGGTACGTCGTCGTGGAACGGCAGCCTGGCTAGAAAGGGGATCTTGCCGTTCCACACTGTCGGGCTTGATCCGGTACACAGCTCCACGCCGATGTTGCCTCGGTCATCGCCGCCGCGGTCCCAGCCCCCGGTCAGCTGGGCGCGGCATGTCGCCGCCATACCGCCGGCTTCGATGCGAGTAACCAGGCGTCCGTAGCGGGCAGCTTCCTGCCGGGCGATGTAGCCGATGGTGTGTTCGCCCGCTCGGACCTGCACAGCGTTGGAGTCATACGGGTTGTCTGGCTCTCGTACGAGCGTTGCGGTGAACAGCCGTCGTCGGGTGCCGAGCCCATTACGGCCGCCAGCTAGGTGCTCAAGATTCTCGCGGTAGTTATTCTCGCCGTGGACGATGGCCTGCCATGTGCCGAGGTTGATGGTGGGCAGTCGGGTCCAGGCGATGTCGGGGATCAATGCGGCTCCACAATCGACGGAAACGGGCGGGACGATCGGTTGTCGCAGACCAGCGAGGGTTCAAGCGTCCGATCGATCAGCAGCTTGGCACGAACCTTGCGCGGTCACGGTCCCGTGAGAAACAACATTTGGCGGGCAGTCAGAGCCGGAGCTCAAAGTAATTGACATCGATTTGCTCAAGGATCAGGTCTGGTGGCTGTCGTTTCGGCCAGGGCGCGAGCCCACGGCGCAGTAGCCAGCGTCCTATCTCGGCGCTTCGAAGCTCGCTACAAGTCCTCCAGAAGGATTCCGAAAGAGGAATCCGAGTCTGGTCAGCATCAAGCTTGACGGTCACGACATCCCACGAACGGTCGAAGAACCGGTCACGATCACCTACGGAGATACGAAGGCCATAACCAGCGCCTGAGCGTAATGCTTGCCCATTGCTCCAACCGCGTACCAGCATCATGTGACCCCTTTCGCTCATCTCAAGCTGCCACGAACACGGATCTACGTCGATCACCCAACTGGCTAGGGCGTCCTGCGTGCTCCGGCGGGGTTCGTTGTCGGCCGCTGCCTAGGCAACCTCGGTCAGCGTATGCGCCAGGTCCGCCGCGTGTGACCCTCCTAGCGGTGCCTGGGCACAGTAATGTTGCTCGATTTGGGCACGCAATGCGCCGCTATGACCGATCAGGTCAGCCGCCCGGCTAATCCGGTGGGACCGATTCACGGATGCCACGTGTGTCGGTGTGGGCTGGTACCGTCCGTGCGAATTAGGAGAGTGGATGTCTCACTTTACTCGGGTCCGCACGAAGTTGATGGATGAGATGACCATCCGGGAGGCGCTTACCCGCATGGGCTACACGGTCATGCTCGCAAACGACGGAGTCTTCGGATGGCAGGGCCGCCGAGCCGAGGCGGCCTTCAAAGTCCGGCCATCCAAGACTCGATTTGAGATCGGCTTTGTTCCCGAGCCACGCAGCGGTTACAGCATCGTTGCCGACTGGTGGGGAGTGGCCGTCGTCAAGCAGGAGGTGTTCACCCAGCAGCTCACGCGCGAGTATGCCTATGTCGCCACGGTGGCCACCCTGACCGCGAAGGGTTTCGAGGTTCAGGAACAGGTGATCGAGGACAGCGGCGAGATCCGCATGGTGTTGCGGCGGCAGGTGGGAGTCTAAGGATGGCCGAGGAAATCATCGAGGTGACCATCAGCCCTAAGGGCAAGGTCGAGGTGCACCTGCGCGGGATCGCAGGCATGGGCTGCGTGGAGGAGACGCGGGAGCTGTTCGCGCTCCTCGGCGACGACGTAGAGAGCCAGGAGCTAACGCCCGAAGCCTTTGCCGAGGTATCGCAGGAACAGCAGAATCGGCTGTGGAGTTGAGCCTGGCGACCGCGTGGCGGGTGCACGCCACGCTGGCGCGCTCACGAGCCAACGGGCCTGGAAGCCGTTTCGTGGTGTGGACGCAGGGTTGCTCACTGGCGTGTCCTGGCTGTTTCAACCCGCAGACCCACACGGCGGTAGGGGCTACGCGCCAGGTGGGCAGCGTCGTACGCGAGGCTTTGACCACCACCGGAATCGACGGTGTCACGGTGACCGGCGGCGAACCGCTGGAACAGCCCGCCGCTCTGGCCGTGTTCGCCGGTGAGATCAGTCGGGCAGGGCTCGGCGTCGTGGTGATCACCGGGTTCAGTCGTGAGGAGATCGAGTCAGATCCTGGGCTGAGCGCCGCAGTGTCTGATGTGGACATGCTTGTCGCTGGCCGCTACAACCAACGCCTCCGTGTGGCGGCGGGCCTGCGGGGATCTTCGAACAAGGTGTATTGGGCGCGTTCGGATCGGTACACAGAAGAAATGTTCATGGAAGTGCCGCAGGCGGAGGTGCTGATTGGTCCTGACGGCACTGTCACCCTGACCGGAATGGTGGCGCACTTGGGTGAGGAGCGGCGATGACAGTCGGCGATGAGATTCAACTCTATCTGCGGGCGAGGGTGCCGCTGATACTGCTAGTGACGGTGGAAGAGCAGCGCGCGTTGGAGATTGTAGATCAGGTACGACGGGACAGGGATGCCAGTGCTGACCTGATTACCTGGGACATCGCCGATCGATTTCGGTCGCGGGTTGGTCGGCAAATGCCTGATGCGGCCTCGCCGGATCTCGCTCTGGACAAGATCCGGGAGATGGCTGACAGCGGCAAGGATCGCCCTGATTTGTACGTGCTCAAGGATTTTCACGAGTTCTGGAAAAACCCCAACACGAAACGCAAGGTACGTAACCTGGCGCACGACCTCAAGTACACCAGGTCCTCGCTGATTGTAACCATGCCGGTGCGGGACGTACCGCCGGAGCTTAGCGATGACGTCGTGATCATCGATCTGCCTCTGCCCGACGGGGCGGCCCTGCGCCGCCAGCTCGACGACCTCATCGACGGGACCACCGGTGTGCGTTCGGAACTTACTACGCACGGGCGGTCGCGGCTGGCGCAGGCTGCGCTGGGGCTGACCTCCACTCAAGCCAGCAGGGCGTTCGCCAAAGCGATCGTGCGCGACCAAGTGCTCGATGAGCGCGACATCCAAGCGGTGTTGGATGAGAAGAAGGCAGTCATCCGCCGTTCGCAGGCGCTGGAGTTCTACACCGTGGAGGAGACGCCCGATGACCTCGGCGGTCTGGAGGTTCTCAAACATTGGCTGGAGCTGCGTGAGAGAGCCTTCGGTGATGAGGCTGCCGCGTACGGATTGCCGGCACCCAAGGGCGTTGCGCTTATTGGCATTCCAGGCACCGGCAAGAGCCTGACCGCAAAAATGGTTGGTGGCTTGTGGCGGCTTCCGTTGCTGCGCCTTGATGTCGGTGCACTATTCGGCTCTCTGGTCGGCGAGTCGGAAGAGCGGGTCCGCCGGGCGCTGGACCTCGCCGAAACGGTGGCGCCGTGTGTGCTGTGGATTGACGAGCTTGAGAAGTCGCTGGCCAACGGCGGTAGCGATGGTGGCACCAGCCAGCGGGTCTTCGGCACGATTCTGACCTGGATGCAGGAGAAGACCAAGCCGGTGTTCGTGGTGGCGACCGCCAACGATGTCGCCGCTTTGCCGCCGGAGTTGTTGCGGCGCGGCCGTTTCGACGAGGTTTTCTTCCTGGACCTGCCAACCGACGCCGAGCGCCGCGAAATCATTTCGGTGCACCTGCGCAAGCGAGGCCGCGATGTTCGCTCGTTCGACGTGGCCCACCTGAGCCGGATCTCGGAAGGGTACGTGGGGGCCGAGTTGGAACAGGCGGTCATAGACGCCATGTACCGGGCGTTTTCCGACAACGGTCGCGACATTACGACCGAAGACGTGGCAGCCGCCATCACGGCGCTGGTTCCTTTGTCTCAGTCGCAGAAGGAGACCATCGAGAACCTGCGGGCCTGGCTGCGGGAAGGCAGAGCCAAGTCGGCATCGTTCACCGAGGCCGCGCTGGCAGCCGAGGCCCAGGTCCGGCTGGAACTGGCCTGACCCGGGAGCGCTGATGTTAAGTGAGCGCCGGGCCAGGCGGATGGCGCAGCGGGCAGCTGCCGGCAATGGTGAAGACTTCGGATTCTGGGCTAAGCGCGCCTGGCGCAAACTGGCTGCGGCCGCTTGGGAGACGGACCAGTCAGCGCTGAATGTTCTGTGCACGATCGTCGGCGACACGGGCTCGCCGAGACGCCAGGACGCTCTGGACTTGATTGCCACGACATGGGTCTTCAGACGGCTTCCGCAGCTGCGCGAGCATGTTGTCGGGCATCAGGCAATGGCGCATGGCCATGCTCGGCTTGTCACCGCCGCTTTGCACGGGCAACTGGCGCAACATTGGACCGCGCAGGAAGCCAACATTGTTCGCAAGATGCTCTCTGATGCAGACCCCGACGTGCAGGCTGGTGCAGTGTCAGCCATCCGCGCGGCAGACAGTGCCATGGTGCATGCGCTGTGGACCGTGGTACCTGGAATGTCGGCGCCGCTTGAGCATGCTTCCCATCGCTGGTGGGAGGATCCGCTAGCGACGATCCTCATCTCGCACCGAGTATCGCCGCCCTCCTCCAATCTGGACCATATGTGGCGCACCTGGATAACCAACGCCGGTGAATCCATGTGGGTGGCGCTGAGCAATTGGCGGATTCCTGGCACGGCACAGGACGTGCGGACGCTCAGCATGATCGCGGTCGAGCCGGATGTCACACGGCTGACCGAAAGCGACCTTCGCCCAGCATTGCTGGAGTCCGCCTCACGCGCGCCCCACCCGATCGCCGAGATCGCACAGGCGAAGATTCTGGACGCTATCCGCCGTAGCACCGGACACGAACTGGCCGATGAGGTGTGCGAAGCCGCGACCCAGCAGCCGGTTCTAGCCGCCTTCTGCAGACGTCACAAACTCGCACCCGCCGATCCAGTTCGCCGGGCCGCGTTCTTCATCCTCACTCAGCAACCCGAGCAGCTGCAAGCACTCGACCCTGACGGCTCCCTGCTGTCACTTGCCTACGCCACCGCCGACCCGCAAACGCGGAAGAGGCTGCAAAAGGGCATGCTCACCAGCGGCTCGCTGGACCTGGTGAAGGTGCTGGCCGGCGAAGACCGGCGCGGACGCCTCCACCTCATGAGCGACGAGGAGATCAAATACCTGACCGAACAGCTGGCTGCCCGTGCCGCGTGGGAAGAGCTGTGGCGCATCGTGCTGGAGATGCCGATGGCGCGCAGTATCCGGTTGATGCAGCTGTTCGCCGGTGGCTGGTTGCCACGCGACGACGACTCCCGCGAGCTGTTCACACGGCTGGCCTCGTTCAGCCACATCAGGCTCGAAAGCGGCACCAAGGAACTGCACGGCATCTGGCCCGTCGCCGTCCCGCAAGCGCGAATCAAATTCCACGGCCGTATCAACGACGTGTCCTTCGCCCCGGACGCGCCGCAGCTGGCAGTGGCCGGCTCGTCGCGTGTGGCCGGAATCGTCGACCTGACCCAGGCCCGGCTCACCGAACGCTACGACGGGTTTGCCTCCTCGGTTGGCCGGGTGCTGCATCTGGGCGCCGGCATGTTCCTGGCCGCCGAGCGCACCAACAGGAAAGACCACGAGTGCCGGGTGATTCGCTGCGCCGACCAGAAGCGGGAAACGCTCATCCAGCTGCCTGGCTCGATAACGTCACTGGCACCGGCCGGTCCTGGCCGTTTTGTTGCAGGCACACGTTCCGGAGAACTACTGATAGGTGCCAGCGCATTCGTGGCGCCAACCCGCGTGCCGATGACCCGCCTGGAAGCCGATCCCGAATACGACTGGCCTAGAACGGTCGCGGCCGACCCGCAAGGTCAGCGCCTGGCTGTGCTCGGCCGCACCCTTATCCTCACCGACGGCTCGGCCGCGGGCGTGCTCGGCCGCGGCTTCCAGCATACCGTGGTGGCGCGGGCGGTCATGCTCACCGCCGACCTGCTAGCGGCCTCCGACCAAAACGGCAACATCAACCTGCTCAGGCATCAGCGTCATGTGCTCAGGCCGATCGCCGGCGCGTCGGTGGCGGGCCTTGGTGGGCTGGCCGCGATCCCGTCACGCCAGCATCTCGTGGCAGCCGACCGGGCGGGTCAGCTGTCGTTCTACGACCAGACCACTTTGAAGCTGACGAGCCAGATCGCCTGTCCACCTGGCGGCGGGCATGCGACAAGCGTGCACGCAGGAGCACGCGGCGACTTCCTCGCCGTCGGCTACGACTCGGGGCACGCCGACATCTACGACTTGCGCATTGGCGACGTGCCGTCGCTGGTGACCCGCTCCCTGTCCAGCATGGTGCCCGCCCACCTTGGGGTACTCGCCGCGGCTCGGCGCGTCCGCGCGGTCTCCGGCCCGCCTGCAGAGGTGCTCGATCTGCTGCAAGCGTGTCTGGAGCACCGATTCAGGTTCGACATCGAGATCAGCGAGACCGTCACGATCGCGACCGGTGAGTACGACATCGCGCTGGCGTGAAAGGAAAACATGGCCACACGAATCGGTATCGACTTCGGCACCGCGAACACCGTTGTCGCGCAATGGAACGCCGAACGCGATCGCGGCGAGCCGATTGACCTCGCCGGGATCGATGTGCTTCGCCCGAGCGCGGCCGGTGTCACCCAACGGGTAGTTCCCTCCGTCGTCGCCTACGACCGCCAATCGGGAACAAGAACCATCGGTGGGCAGGTCTCCCCTGACATGTTCACCGATCCCGGCCAGGCCGTGTTCCGGTCGACCAAGAGCGTGATCACCGGACGTATCAAGGACATCGCGCGGCAGGTGGGAGCAGGCTCGATCAGCCCCCGGCACGCCGCGACCCAGTTCCTCAGCGACATCCTTGCCGCCACCATGCTGGCTGTCGACTCACGCGATCTGGAGATCGTGGCGACGGCGCCCGTGGAGGCCTTCGACACCTACCGGGACTGGATGGTACGCGAAGTCAGCGAACAGGCCGGGCTGGCCCGGCTACGCGTGGTCGATGAGGCGACCGCGGCTGCGGTCGGCTACAGCGCGCGGCTCAATCCCGGTGACACGTTCATGGTCTTCGACTTCGGGGCGGGCACGCTGGACATTTCCGTGGTGCGGGTACAGGACGCCCAGGCAAGCCAAGGCGGCGGAGCCGGAGTGAGGGTCGTCGGCAAGGCCGGCATCGACTTCGGCGGCGACAACATCGACGCGCTTCTTGCCGAGCACGTGGCCAGCCGCCTACGTCTGCCATATGGCGACAGCCATCTGCACAACCAGATCTTCGGGCAGCTTTTGCGATCAGCGGAAGCGGCGAAGATGGCGCTCACCTCCGGTCCGCTAGCCACCATCCGCGCCGTCCACCCCGACGGCACCGAGTACAGCGCGGAAATGAGCCGCGGCGACTTCGACGCGCTGCTGCGAAACAAAGATGTGACCGGCAGGGTGGGGCGCGCCCTTCGGGCCGCGCTGGACAAAGCGGCGGGAGCCGGATTCGTCGCCGACCAGATCCGCGACGTCTTCCTAGTCGGCGGCACCAGCCTAATCCCGGCCATCCAAGACGTGGTGTACATGCAGTTCCCAAGGGACATCGTGCGCATCGACCGGCCGCTGGAGGCAGTGGCCGCCGGCGCGGCCGGCATCGCCGGTGGCTACGAGTTGCATGACCACATCCAGCACGACTATGTCATCCGGCATGTCAACCGCGACACCGGAGAATACGAATTCGAGTCGCTCGTCCCGGCAGGCACCGAATACCCAACGTTGACCCCCATCAAGACCATGACCATCAAGGGGGTACGAGACGGGCAACGCAATCTGGGACTGGCCATCTATGAACGCGCCCACGCCACCTTTCGCGACGCCAGCGCAGACCTGGAAATCATGTTCGACGCCAATGGCGGCGCGCGAGCCGTCGCGGTCACCAGCCAGCAACGTCAGCAGCGCTCGACACTGTGGCTCAACGAGGACAGCCCCACATTTTTGGAAGCCGACCCGCCCGCCACCGCCGGTTCGGACAGATTCCGTCTCGACTTCAGAGTCGATGCGCAGAAACGGCTGACAGTATCAGCGTTCGACCTGGAACGCAGAACATGGGTTCTCGATCAACAGCCCGTTGTTCGCCTGTCCTGATCCTGTCGCCGATCCATAACGACCTAGTCAACAGGCGTTGCATCCTCGGCGACTCGCGGAAGGCGAAGTCGCCGTCCTTGGACGCGATCGGGACAGTGGACGGCTGAGATCGGGATGGTTGCCGGGCGGTACTCACGTGAACGTCGCGATGTCGGTCGGGCCACATAGACTCCAATGCGAGCGAACCCCGGCCGCTACAGATGCTCGCTGCCGGACGACTCTCCAAAAGTCTTTCCAAGATTTTTTGCCGGTATGCAGTTCTGGCGGGCTGGAGGAGTAGAAGCGCAAACTCCAGACCTTAAGGAGCCGGACCATGAACGAGAACGAAGCCACCGCCTCGAAGAACTCCGATTCGGAGAATATGCCGCAGCCGGAGGTCCCATCGTCACCAGCGTTCGACAGCGCTGGCACGACAAGCCGGACCGGAAAGGGCGCTCCGCCGACCGCGACGTCGCCCCATAGCGCCGAGGCTGCAGCTGCGGGGCTCGATGTTTCGCAGACCGAGGAGCCACCGCTAGTGGGTGTGATCATCAAGCACCGCCAGCGCACCTTGCAGCGCAACATGGCCGCTAGAACCCGGCGCCTCGCCGAACACCGGCCCCGTCGCCGCAGCATGAGGGTGGTCAGGCGGACTCTCCTCCCGCGAGACGTCCAGCCGTCGGTAGTCAAGGAGTTGCGCGCTGTGCTGGCTCCACTCGCGAACATCATCGAGAGCGTGGTGGCCCCGATCCAGCGGATGCTGCAAAAGTTCGCGGAGTTCATCCGTCCGGCCTGGCTCCAGGCGTTCCAGAAGATGCAGAACATGCTCAGCCTGCACCCGGCGATCGAGGCTCTCCGGAGCATCCAGGAAAGGCTGGCCGCGGCAATGCGTCCAGCTTTCGGGCTGTTCTCACAAGTCCGCAGCACCGTTGCCCGCGCCCTGGATCCCCTGATGATTTTGCTTCATCAGACTCGCGAATGGACGAAGGAGTTCATGACCGCCGGGGCGAAGCTGAACCGCCTCGTCGATGCGATATTCAGCTCCCGGAGCTGGAGCTTCCCGGATATCACCGGTGGTTTCTTGGCGACCTTGTTCGAGACGATAACGCGCTGGGCGGTCTGGGCCGTCTTTCGAGTTGCGGTCACAACGCGTGAGGCCATCATTCACGACGAGAACAGCGAGGAGGTCGTCCGGCGGTTCGCGCTGCAGGTTTTAGACCTCCTTCCGGATGGGCCGCTCGTCGAGGCCGCGAGGGAAGCGCTCCTCGAGGATGACTGGCTCGACACGGACCCTAGTCGGGTCAAGTCTGTCTTGCGTCGGCGCATCCGCGAACTGCACCGCAATCACAAGCTCATCGGTGCCACCAAGCTTAACTACCGCCTCGTCACGTCCCTCGATAGGTCGACGGCTGGTATCGACGGCCAGGAGCTCACGCTCGGCGAGGTGCTCGCCGACCCGCTCACCGTCGAGGACGTCGTGCTGAGCCAGCCCGAGTTTCGCGATGAACGCATCGAGCGAGTACTCGGCCAACTGAACCTTCACGAAGCGCGAGTGGCTGGCCTCTGGGCAAGCTGCGACGACATGACCTGGGAAACGGCAGCTACCGAAGCTGGGCAGCCCGCGGAGTTCGGCGAACGCGTCCGGAGGAAGTTGCGCCGTCTTGGCAACGAGTTCAACCGTCGCCAGTCGGATCCGCATCGCACCCCCGTCTCCACGGGTCCAAAACCCGTGCCCGCTTTCTGCTGATCTGCCTAGACGTTTGCGGGCTACGCCGCTCCCGACCAATTCACTATCATGATCGTGAGCGGCTTCCCGAATATGAATCTCGCTCTCTCTCCCGGAGGTCCAGCATGCCCGCGACAGCGGACGGCATCCGCTCGCCCAAAAGCCGGAACATGACACCGAACGCGGTGGCCGGCCCGACTATCACCCGAAGGCACAGAGCCATCATGACCAGCAGCTTCAGCACCCTGCTTACCTCCTCCCTCGCTCAGATCCTCGATCTTGTCCCGACCGGTCTGCACGGTAAGCTCCTCGGGATCCAGATCGCAGTTGCCGCGATCGCTCTGCTCTACCTCGTTCTCCCCAGCAAGGCCAAGATCACCCTTGAGTGGGAAAGATGATCGACGCGGAGCCGGAGGGAGCGGCTTCGCCCACAGTGAGAACGAGGAGATCCTGAAGTACGGCGACCTCATCGGCCGCCGTACTTCAAAGACATTGGCGCGAGCAATGGCGTCCACGCCAAGTGCGGCTGCCGACACTGATTGAGTGCCGGTCATGGCCCGGCGGCACCGAGTACCGGTTGCCGCGAAACAACACCAACGCCTGCGCCGTCACAGCCTCGGGCAGGATGCGCCACCAGCGTTGCGCCGCAGAGTGATTGGCCTCTTCACCACACCCTTGCGGTAACCGTGCCGTGGTGGGCATACGTCCACGCGACAGCGTAGTACTTCGCGACCGCGGCGAACGCCGCCGTCAACCGCCCCGAGCTCGGCTAGCACACGGTGGCCATCCGGTCGAAACGCCACCGCCGCGTCAGCCCTCTTGGGCACCGCACCACCGCGTCGATCGCCTCGATCAGATGCGGTAGGGGCCTCTCGGCGTCGGCCAGCGCCACGCCACTTACCCGAGTGCGAATGGGCACCACGAGCAGATGCGCCTGCGTCCCCACGCCTCACCCTGCCGGCATCGAGCACCCTCGCACCGTTGCCGTGAGCCGTGATGCGGCCAGGACAAACGCAGTACTGCGTCAGCACCAAACGTAACAAGAAGCGCACCGACATGGGCTGGACGCGCCCCGGCGCTTACCCGATGCCAGGTTCCAACGCCCCACGATCTCCACCGTCGAGAAGTCAGGTGCCTCTGTGTTCCGGGCGAGCAGACGTACGCATGAGGTTGTGTTGACGTCGTCGAGCCGATATGCCATCGAGGTTGCGCAGCCGAATTCTTCGTCGGAATTCTGTGCGGATCAGAGCACGCTGTGGAGCAGCTCTGACTGGTCACTCAGCCCGAACGCGCGCCTCGTCGACCAGGATGCGCTCGCCTCACTGCTGGGCTGGCTCACGGTCGCCGCGATCGTGCTAGGCATTGGTGGCTCGATCATCGCCTCATGGCTCTGGGAGCTAGCCGTCGCGCGACCAAGCTCTTCGCCTCAGGAGCCTCCGCCAGGCTCAGGGTGTCAGGAGTTTCAAGCAAGCTCAGACTCTCAGGGGTCTCAGGCAGGCTCAGCACCTCACGAGCCTCGGCCAGGCCCAGCGCCACCCAAGCTAAGGCCTGTCGCAGAGCAGGAAATGCCCGCGCCGATGGCTGATGCGCGGATAATCCACCAGGCACCCGACCCTGAAGGCTCCCGGAATATGGAGGCGAAACGGCCGCCGGAGTGAGCCTGGCAATGGGTACACATGGACCTGATCACTGGGATCCAGTCACGGCCACCCCTCATTGTGGCGTCGGTCACATGCTGCATGCGGTTAAAGACCACCCGGCCACATGCCTGCTCAGATAACGAATTCGGTTAAGAAAGACGTCCATGACCGATCAACAACGATTGGGAACAACCGCGAACCTGCTGGCCAATGAAGCCTGCCGCTAAATCGGACCAGATGGTGCAAGAAGGGTATTTCAAGGTTGAAGTCGCGGGCTTGGCGCAATCTCCGAACAAGATCGCCCGTTAAGAAACCCGTTAAGAATTAGCTTCACGAACCGTCAAAAAGGTTCAGGGACAACAAAGAAGGATTCCCCAGGTCGGAGTCCATATTGGTGCCCAGATGCCCGATTTCAAACTCCGAAAGGGAGTAGGGGTTCGAGTCCCTGGCGGCGCACTCAAAGCATCCCGAACTGACTCCCAAGAGCCGGGACGGTGGTGTCCTCGTTGTTGAGCAGCGGTACAAGCTGACGTTGTGATTGCGTTGCGAACGGGCGGCAGACCCTAGGTTTGCCGCCCGTTCGTTTGTGCATGTAGACGTCGGCCGGAGCTGAGGCTACGGCATAAGGACATAAGGATCATGACGCAGGGCTCTGACCTGCATTTTTCTCTCGCCGCGGATCGCAGGGCCAGTCCGGCAGTTCGGGAAGGCAGCGCTCCGTTTCCGACAGCACCGAGTAGATCGGGTCGGCGCGCGACGGCGCTCCGTTGTCTGATCACCGTCCTGAAACTGGTAGAGCTCATGGCTATTCGATCAGAGGCGGCGTCTCACACGACAAACCGCGTGAACACCGACAGGAGTCATGGATCAGGTGGGGTAGCCAGTCAATCAGTGGGGGTGTTCCGTCCCGTCAAATGATCAGGAAAGGGCGGCAGTTTTTCCAGCCCAAGATGCTCACGCGCCGTCTCTAAGCGCTGCATCGCGTCCATATGGGATAAAGCAAGGACGGCGCGAGCCTGTGTGAGCTGGCGAATTCCTTCTTGGAACCAGATGGAGGCCATTGTCGATTCCCATTGGGCGGAGTCGCGCGGCGTGCCGAAGAACTCGGCTGCGGTCGCGAGCTGGAGCAGCAGCACAACCAGCGGCTCGCGCAGCTCCGCGGGCGAGGATTGGCTGATCCATGCCTGGGCGAGCGGCACGATCCCCGTGTGCATCGACTCCGTACTCTCATCTAGAAAGCGGCGTACCGCGAAGAGGTACTCGTGCCGATGATCGGTGCCTCGGGACCGGCGCACCGCGGCCTCGATAGCGTCGAGTGCTTCAGCACGTGTCAGGCGCTCGGCAAGTGCGGCGACTGGCAACGGGTTTTCCTGTTCCCGACGGAAGTTCACCGAGCGGCGGGCGGCGCGGATTAGGTCGCGCGGTAGGCCGCCCGCGATGGCGTGGCATAGGAGCGCTGCTGCGTCGGGGAATCCGCGTACACGCCGTGAGAGCAAGTGGCGTGAGTCCTCTGCAGTGAACGGCAGCACCCGTAGCACTGTGTCGAACGACGAGTCGAAAGTGTCACGTACTGGTACGCCGCGTAGCGCGAAGCTGTCGAGCGCATCTTCACTAACAGACACGAAGAAGTGCGTGTTGCTAATGCGGAATAGATCCTTGAGCGCGTTAACCATGGCGATTGCCTCATCCGCTGAGGCGATCTTGTCAAGCTCGTCGATGCCGATGACCAGCTTGTGGTCCTTTCCGGCAAGCTTGTGGTAGCGGCTGAGGAAGTCCTTGAAGTCGGCGACTCGCTCTGGATGACTGCGGTCGCGCTGGGCCAGTGAGACTTGGTCCTCCTGCTCGAACTTGGTGCTTGGCACAAGCTTGGTGTCGAGTTTGTTCTTGACCTGGACGCTTGTCTGCCATCGGAGGCTGCGTAGCTCGTCCAGGGCGAGGGCGACGATTTGGTCATCCCGACGAGATCTACTACGAGGCCGCAAGAGTGGAATGTATCCCCGAGGCCGGAAGCCTCGCCTACCGCGCGACCTGTTGACGGTGTGCATAACGGCGTAGGCGAGCCCGATCGCGCCGACCGTCACCGTCGTGACACCCAGAAGCTTGATCGCCGCGACGAGTGGATCGAGACCGAAAGGAGGGGCGTCGATGCCAAAAAACATAATCAAGCCCGCGACTACCAGCAGTATGGCTAACGCCATGCGAAAGGTGGCCATGTTGGCTGCCGCCGACGGTCGACGGTCGAGCTGTTCCTCCGAGACGCCGAAGTCGTCGAGGACGGACTGTGCGACTTTCGCATGGATGTGTCGTACGAAATCCGGAGCGTCGTAGCGCACTGGAGCGGGCAGGTACACGCCCGTGCGACCGCTCGATCTGTCGGAGGTCGCTAGGTGGATCATAATGGTCGATTTGCCGATGCCCCTTGGCCCAGCGATGCCGATCGCCGAGGTCTCGTAGTGCTTGACGAACTCGTCAGCTGCGTCGAGGCTATGTGCGGTGATCGTCGCGGGCATCTCGAGCTCCACGAGGTCCTTCGCGTCAACGGCCTTGATGAATGCACCGGTGGCGACTTCGTCGCTCTCCCACCTATTGACGATCTCGAGGACCATGCCGCGAGCATCCCGAAGAAGGGCTTCGGCAAGCCGCGCGTCGGCCCCATCCAGTTCACGCTCTCGCTCACGCAGCTGTGCGTTCACCCTGCTGTTTCTCATGAAGAAGCTCGGGAACGCCACGAGAAGGACGCCAAGCACGAAGGCTAGCCCAAGACCCAGCCAGGCACCGCCAAGTCCGCTGCTGCCCTTCCAGAACCATCCCTTGAAGTCGATAGGCTCCATCGGCCAGTCCAGACCGACTATCGACTGCAACGACAGCGTCGCGAGGACAAAGTCAAGCAACAGCACGGCGGACACCACATAGAGGATCCGACGCTTCGTGATGTGAACCTGGAGCTGGGCCGATCTCAGCGCCCGCCCAGCTGTGCCAACCCCGGACTGATAAGTCAGCAGGCTGCGCCGAATTTCGTCACCTCGTTCCAAGACCTCCCGACGGATGACTGCCGTGCCTACTGGCAGGCTTTCCAAGTCGGGCTGGCCGAACACCTCTTCGAGAACCTGCTCGATGGAATCATCGGTCAAGGGCTCCGGTGGTACGTCTCCAGAGTCGCCAGAGTCGGGCATAGATGCGACGATGACAGCCACTAGGCACAGCTGAAATCCGCCGATCCGTCGCAGTCCGCCGCATATTGGTCGTATCATTCTCCTGCTAGCCGATGCGTTAGTGGCCATGAGGGTGACGGCGAGCCATTCTGCCGCTGGGCCATCCGATTAGGGCCTGTTTCTCGGATCAATGAGTCTGGTCGGGCCGTGCGCGCAGCCAGATGAGGATGTCGGCGATGCGCACGGTGTCGCAGTAGCGGTCGGCCAGCTTGTCGTAGCGGGTGGCGACGGCCCGGAATTGCTTGCGCCGGTTCATAAGTCGTTCGGCGTGGTTGCGGGTCTTGTACCGGACCGGGTCGAAGTTGGGCGGCCGGCCGCCGCGTGATCCTCGCCGTGCCCGGGCGGCGATCACGTTGGACTGCTCAGGGATGGTGTGCGCGACTCTGCGGCGCCGCAGCATGGTTCGGGTGGCTCTGGCGCCATAGGCCTTATCGGCGCACAGGTGCGCCAGCCGCGTTCGGGGCTTGACCGAAGGCATGGTGGAAGTGATCGCGATCTGGTCCAGCAGCGCGGCCAGCTGCGGGCTGTCATGAGCCTGCCCAGGGGTCAGCCGGGTTACGTCCCCGCCCGTCGCAGATGGTGTGAATCTTGGTGGTCAGCCCGCCACGGGACCGGCGCAAACTCTGCGCCGCACGTGATTCATCCGCGCTGCGCCCCCTTTAACCGCACCAGCGGCATGCCGATGCGCCCGCACCACCGTGGAATCCACATGCCCCGCCAGATCCACACCCCCGGCGGCATACGCCGAAGCGATCAGTGCCTGCTCGATACGAGCCCAGGTACCGTCCTCACCCCAGCGGGCGAACGCTTGTACAGCGTCTGAAACGGCCCGTACCGGTCTGGCAGTCACGCCACGGCCACTGGTGGACATCTCACTGCTCGACCGGCCCGCATGCCAGTGGATCAAGATTTCGGTCACGTCGATCACAGTGAACGTTCTCCTCGCCATCGGCTCCCTCGCCCCTTACAGACGAGGAAGGACACTTCCCGATTACGAGGACCACACCGCCGCCGCTCGCCATCCCCCTGGGGAATTACGTGAGCGGCTGTCCAATTACTTGAGCGCGATCTTGCACAAACGAAGAATTAGGTGAGCGGCGACACCAGTGAGCGGCGACACCCTGGCCGAGAAAAGGGGCGCTGGAGCGCTAAGCCAAGTAGCGCACGTGAATGTCCTCTATGCCCCATTGGGCCAGCGCTGCTTGGACATCCTGGACCACTTGACGTTGGGGAAAGTGCCAGAGAATCTTCGTTCCGCGTGCGAACGCGAGCTGCTCCGTAGCCAATGGCAGGAATACAGCTTTGAGCTGCGCCGGTGCCAATTCACCTTTTTCTGCTCCGAACTCGTATTGCGGATGAATGTATTGCAGCCTGCCATCGCGATAGCCATCGAAGGCGTAGCCGTCTACTACGTACTTCATGGAAGCGTGAGGTATGCCCAGGACGCGGGCGCGGTAGGCGTCAAAGTCAAATGTCGGATCTTTTTCGACACCCTGAAAAGGATGGGCGTGGAAAGGCCGTTGCACCAACCAGTATGCGGCTAGCGCATCCTCTCCAGTGACGCTTAGCGGATCGCCTGCCAACGTCAGCCAGGTGCCGTGGTTTCCGTGGTGCACCGTCACGACAGCTTCGAGTTCAGTGATCGAGAGATTGTCGAAGTGGCGTTCGTCGAGATAGGTGAGCCACCCTACGGTCGGCATCTTCGTCCGTGCATCACGTGGACGGCTAAGATAGTCGTCGAGTTCACGAATGCTTAGTCTTGGCTGTGGAGGTTGCTGGGCGTCTAGTAGGCGAGAGCTGGTCACGTTGGCCCACCATGGCTGCCACGGGTCGACTACAGCTTCAGCCGCTGCTCTAAGAACGCCTGGTTCGTACAATCCTGGCGCAAGTGTTGGCGGCGGGAGCTCTAGCATGAAGTGGTTGGGCGCCATGTGCTGAGCATGGTTGCCGACCGTCATGCTGGCGCTGACACTGCAGTCGTTGTCGCCTTCCCAGCCTCCTGTCCAACCGCCGAGAGTAAAGCCTGTTTCCCTAAGCTTTGCGGCACGCGAGTCCACGAGACGTGTCAGGCTTTGCAGATCCAGTTGCCACGGAGTTTTCGGACCAGCTGCCCACTCCTTGTCGTTCTTCCACCTGTCTCGCCAATCGCCGAACATAGGATGTACCCGCCTTAGCCGGCTAAAGCAGTCGAGTAGGCGCGATGCGATCTCATCGCTGTTTTCTCGCCTAGCGCCCCAGAAGGCGCCAATGCGGTAGGCGTTGTCCTTCATGGCTACTCCTAGGGATTAAGGTCTGGACCTAGAATGATCAGGCGATCAGCTCCAAAGCCTGCGCTGCGCATTCTACCTTCAATGAAGTCGGCAAAATCCTGTTGCTGGAACGCCCACACCACCGGGAGTCCTCCGGCACGAGCTATCTCGTCAGCTGCCAAGTCCTTGAATTCTTGGTCATTGTCCTCAAAGCCCGTCCTCCATTGGCCGTCCTTCAACATGAATGCGTAGTTGGCTTTGGCGTCGAAAATATGGCCGTTTCGATAGCCGTCAAAATCTTTGCCGTTGAGCGTATATACCAAGCCGGGTGGCGCACCTGTTACGTGGCTCTGCCAGGCCCGAGACCTCTCTGACATGTTTTCGGTCCCAAATCGCCATTCACCTGGACCGCTCATGTCCAGCGTTCCGGGGCCGTATATGACTTTTCCGGAATTGTCGCGGATAGATCCGTCGCTCCAAATGGTTCTTCCGTGCCCGTCCGCCTGACCAGTGCTGAAGGGACCAGTTGCGGACTTGCGCTGCGCGTCTCGCTCATCGTCTCGCCATCGATCCTCAAGGGTGTTATAGATATCGACGGCTCCCGCCGTCACCATGAGCGGAACGTAGGGTTTGATTGGGTTGGGCTCGTAGATCGGTACGCGTGCAGCTGCAAGCGCGGTACCCCCCGGAGCGCCGCCGCTGCAATCACAGGTGGCCGAAAATTTTAGTCCGTCTGGATCGCTGAAACTGGTTGGGCTGCCATTGGAGTACGAGTAGCCGTGCCACGACTGCGGATCGGTAAGATCAAATATTGGGTCGATCGAGACAAAGCGGCCCATGCTCTGGTCATACTCGCGGGCTCCAAGATGGGTGAGACCGGTGTCGTCCTTGGTGCCGCCGACGTAGGTCTTCGTTCCGACCCAGCCCGTCGGTTGGGCGCCTCTAAGCTCGCCGTATGGCGTGAATCGTCGCCGTGCAGAGGCCAGTGTGATCGCATCGACTTGCACGGTGGCGGAACCCTGTTGGTTGGCGAAGACCCACTTCAGTCCTGATGCGTCGCGTACGGCGACGCCGTAGTGCCGCCGTCCGAGCGGATCGGCGGTTCCCAGCTTCTCCAGTTCGGTGCCGTCGGGCAGATAAAGCGTTTTTTGGTGGGGCTGGCGGAAATGAGGCGGGTGCCGGTGCTGTCGTACACGTATGAGGTTGTGGTCGTGCCTTCAGTGAGGGTGGCGAGGTGGTCTTCTTTGTCCCAGGTCAGGAGCTACGCACTATCAGTTCTACTGAGGCGGTCCCGTTCACATCAAACCTGTCCGCTCACGGAAGACGACGATCACCGAGACTAGTTGGATAAGTCGACACACGCACGATGGGGTCACCCGATCATCCGCTCTCGACAAGTCGGATAGGCGACATACTGATACTGCGCGGCGCGGCGTCAACCGGGCTGTGCTGCAATCTCGGCGAAGTTGAGCGCGCCACTGCCGAGGTCGATAACTGCAGACTCCGTAGTTATGACTATGACTGGTTCGTTGTGGGCGTGGTCGCGGATGGCCAGTGACAGCTTGGGTTCGGGGCCGAGACGCCGCGCCCGACTGCCAAGTTCGCGGATCATGGTCCACGGCAGCCGTGCGCGGCCCTCAAGTAGCCAGAGGTTTTCGTATCCGTGCTCGGCTTCCAGCCGACCTGCCTCAGCAGGCGGCGGTTTCTCGACAAGATCAGTCAGGAGGCATAAACCATCGTGGTATCGAGAAACGATGACGCCACGGACGGATGCCTCCTCGCGGCGGTACGGCCTTGCCAGCACGATGGCTCGTTTCGCAGGCGCCAGCGCGAGCGAAGCGGCGGGATTATCGCCTGGGTAAAGGTTGTCGGCGAAGGCTACGAAGACGTCTGCGGGTTCGAAGTGCGCTGCGGCGTTGAGGATCGAGGTGATGTCGGCGTATCGGCCGCGCTGAGGAATGAAGGTGAGATCGAGTTTTTCATGAAGCGGCGGATCTGTGGCAGGCATCCCGGCCGCGCGCTGATAGGCCGCTCGGCCTCCGGCACCGAGCGTCGTTTGGGCCCAGGCCATGAACCGTTCGTAGAACGGATGATAGACAACGACGATACGTGCTGGAGCTAGTGAAGCGAACTCGTCGAGCACATGCAGGATGCCCGGCCGGCCCGCCACCGGCTGGAACTCTTTCGGGATGTGCCGCGACCATCCGGCCACGCGAGTGCCCAGCCCGCCTGCGCATACCGCTACCTGGGTGACCGGTTGTCGCTTCATCGCCGCGCCATCGCCCGTTGATCTACGCCCGTTGCTACGGTCGCTGCGTGCCGATGAATGTGCGAGTGACCGCGATCGTAATCGAAGACGACCAGATTCTGCTGCTCGACCAGGATACAGACAGTGATCGCTCGTGGTCGCTCCCCGGTGGAAAGGTCGAGCCTGGGGAGACGATCGAGGAGGCGCTCGCACGGGAGGTGCGGGAGGAGACCGGGCTGGAAGTTCGTGTCGGTGATCTGCTGTATGTGTGTGACGTGGTTGGCGCGCACGTTGTTCACCTGACCTTCGAATGTCGACGCACTGGCGGGACGCTGGGCGCAGTCAAGGCGGGTGCCGACACCCGCCCGATCCGGGACGTGAAGTTCGTCAAGCTCACTGAGCTGACCCAGCTCGGGTTCAGCGACACGTTTGTGGAGCGAGCGCAGAAACGGTGGCCGGAGGCTGGCTCATACATGGGCCCAAAGTCCAATATCGGCTTGTGACAGCTGATCCAACAGCTCGCGGTCTATTTCAGACAGTGCTCGACCTCGATCCGTCAGGCCTTCCACCCACACATCGAGCACCTTGGCAATCTTCTGCACCGTCGGGCCGGTAAACGGTGCGGAGGGATCACGAACCAGCCGGATGCCGACCCCGCGAGAACTGCCCAGCAAATGCCGAGATCGCATGCGGTTCACCTCGGTTGATGTGGCTGGAGTGTTCCATGCGGCGCCGTGGATCCAACGCTGGGCGGGCTCATCGAAGCGCGCAACCGGGCCGTCCGCGCACCACACCTGAACGTTGCCGACGGCGTGATGGATCCCTAGCGGGGTCACTGCTTGGGTTACCGGCGAAACATCGCCCAGGTCGTAGCTGTGGTTGGACGGATCACTGCCAGCGGCGAGCACTCGCAGCTCCTCGTGTGCCGGAAGCCGAGCGGAGTTGACAGCGGCGAAGACCGCAGCGCCGATCCACGTCACCCAATACACGGGATGATTCTCGTACCCAGGGCTGACGGTCCAACGCCCTGCGTGCTGATCGAAGTGAAGCCGCCCGCCACGCTCGTGCGGCATCTCATTGACTAGAAGGTGGGTACCGCGGACAGTGTTGGGCAGTCCCGACTGGTGCAGATGGTTAAGCACCCCGCAGATCTCCGCATTCGACACCAGAAGATTCCGCCACTCCACCCCGCGGCAGTACACAAAGGTCACGTCCTCGTGCAGACCGCGCACCGGCTCGGATCGCCTGCCGCTCTGGAGCTTTGGGACATCTGCCAGCTGGTAGTGCTCCGAACCCTGGAGCCATCCGGCGGCCACCTCAAGCACGTCTGCGGTGACAACTTGGCTCGCGTCGATAAGGGTTGCCGCCGTGACGTCCATTACGAGCGCAGCCTCGGCTGGGGTTAAGTGCGCCAGCAGTTCCGTCTTTGAGTTGCCCGTGGAGAACGTGTCATCGCCGCCCCCAGGTGTGCTGGAGGCCCGAAGTTGGTCGGGAGCGGCCAACTCGCCAACAGCCTGTTGCCCATTGCCCGGGTTGAGGACGGCCTTCTCGTAGGGCACGTGTTGGAAGCTGCGGCCTTGCAGGGCCACAGCGAGCAGCAGGGCGTTCAGCACCACCAGCCGTGTCAATGCGATCAGCTCGACGGGGTCGTCGGCTGGCACTAGCCGCGCGTGTGGGCCAGCCAGTGTTACGGCCACCATTTGCCGGTACCTGGCAGCGTAGTCCCAGCGTTCGTAGAGTCCGGACCGCAGAAAGGACGATGCCACTCCGAGCGGGCTGCGAGACAGGACTAGGACCGGCGAATCGGGGAACAACCTCAGCAGCGTTTCCGTGGCGAAGAACAAGTTGGTTTCCTTGACTAGCTGACGTGAAGAACCGTATTTGGACACGGCGAACGTCACCAGCCAATGCCAGCCCAGTGGGCCAAGCAGCGCACGCGAAACCCTATTGATGCTTGTCGCCTGTGGATTGACAGCCGATAGAGGATGTGACCGTCCCAGCTGCTGCCTTAACGGCTCATTGTGCTGCGTCATCGCTGGCCGCATCGTGTCACAGAACCAGTTGGAGCCGACCCGTTCACTGGTACCCAAAGCCAGCAGAGGCGGCAGGAATTCAACGCCCTCGGAAAGAGCTCGCGCACGCAGGACAGCGACGCGATCGTCGATTTCATCTAGAACATGCAGCGTCATGAATCAAGGCTGTCCGGCAGCCGCGGCCAACAACAGACACCTTGACCATCGCGGGGTTGCGTTCCGTTGCGCGGCCTTGCGCGGGGTTGCGCACCGACCGATATCGGTCGACGCCCCTCTATGCTTAGCTGGCATCATCTACGCGCTGAGAGGCGGTGGATCACCCATGACGAAGCCGGTAACCAACCACCGATTGCAATCCTTAGTGGAGCAGGCCGGCTACCACAACGCTCACGCCGCGTTCGCGCGTCAGGTCAACCTTCACGGCCGTCAAACGCACGGGCTCACACTTCGCTACGACGCAGCCTCGGTGTACTGGTGGCTGCGCGGCCGTCGTCCCGATAGTCCCGCACCTCAATTGATCGCGGAAGTGCTCGCCAGACGCCTAGGCCGTCAGCTCATAGCTGTGGACTTGGGATTCCAGCACGCTGAGGACCTCTCCGGCCTCGGGCTCACCTTTGACAGCGACCTGGACGACGCGCGCAGCACGGTAACCGAACTATGGCGCCGGCAAAGACTTCGCCACGAATTCCTCGCCACAGCCCCGTTTGTTGCAGCCGCCACTACCCAGGCCGGATGGCGCTGGCACTTCGATCCTCGCGATGCCAACGTCTCACACCGCGGCACCCGGCAGGTCACGGAGGCCGACGTGGAAACACTGCGCGCGTATGAACAACAATTCCTCGAGTTGGACCGGCGGCACGGCGGCGGGCATTCCCGAGACCTACTTATCGGCTGGCTCGTGCGAGACGTTCAGCCATTGCTCAACGGCGCTTACTCCGACCGTATCGGACGCCAACTGTTCGCCGCCGTCGCCGAGCTAACCGGCCAGGTCGCCTACATGAGCTACGACGTCGGCGAACATGGCCTGGCCCAGCGCCACTTCATCCAAGCCCTACGCCTGGCCAAGGCTGGTGACCATAGCGGTTTCGGCGCGCACATCCTCGCCAACCTGTCTACCCAAGCCGTCTACCTGCAACAACCGGCCGAAGCAGTCCGCCTTTCCCGTGCCGCCGTGGACGGAGGCCGCGGCAAAGCTGGCAGCGGCATCATGGCCCGGCTGTATGCAGCCGAAGCGTGCGCGCACGCCATCGCCGCCGACCCCCGCAGCTGTACCGCCGCCCTGCGCAACGCCGAACGCGCTGCCTCGCGCGCTTCCGATGGAGACCACCCTGCCTGGGCCGGGTACTTCACCCCCGCACACCTCGCTGGCGCTGCTGTGCGGTGCTTCCGTGATCTAGGCCGAACCAATGAAGCCCTCAGCTTCGCCGATCAGGCCCTCGACCTTGGGAGAAGCAGCATTCGCACACGCGCACTACACACCGCCCTCATCGCTAGCGTCCACGCCTCCGGCTCCGCTGCAGACCCAGAGCAGGCATGCCACCTCGGCCGTCAGGCACTCGACCTCGCGGGCGGTGTCACCTCACGCCGGGTCGCCGACCGGATAGCCGACCTTGCCCAGAGGATGAAGCGATTTGGAGGCAACCCGGCGATCGACAGCTTCCTACACCGGGCAGCTACCGCTGTTTCGCCAGCCTGACCGGCCGGTACAGTCAGGAAATGACGTGGGTCGAACCAGAACAGTGGTACGCACAGCTCGCGTCGTTCTATGCCGCCGCAGCAGCACTGATCACCGACCACGACGGCAACGTTCTCCTCGTCAAACCGAACTACCGCAACCATTGGGTCATCCCAGGCGGATACGTAGATCAAAACGAAAACCCCCAGGAAGCGCTTGCCCGCGAACTACACGAGGAACTAAGCCTCGCCGTAAACCCCGGGCATCTCCTGCTCATCGACTGGGCATCACCCGCAGGACAACGCCCTCGAGCGATCATCAGCTTCCTCTTCGACTGCGGCCAGGCCACGGCCGGCGATCTGACGATCAACACCGACGAACTGGAGACGGTCGGCTTCTACGAACCCGAGCGGTGCAGGCAACTGCTGCCACCATCCATTGCTCCTCGCGTCGACGCAGCACTCGAGGCACGGGCGAAAGGCACCACGCTCTATCTAACGGACGCATCTGCTCCATACGAAACCAATTGAGATCGACTGTCCCGACAAGAGCCGACTATCCCGAGCCGAAGGCCACGCCTAGTTGGACCCCCGGACTCCGCTTCCGGAGGGCGTTGGCAGCATAACGCTCAATTGACTAAGTTGCTAGCTTCGATTTCGGATCTAGATGCAATTCAAGATCATCCTCATTGCGCGGCGGAACGACGGATGGGCGAGACCGGTAATGGGCCGCCCACCACGAGGAGGAATCGGTTCGCGTTTTAGTGACCACGGGGCACCATCATTCACCAGCTCTTTTCCAGGCCCCGGTGAATCTTGCACTCGTTCTGTGGCGGCTTTGACAGCAGCCGTGACAGCAACAGCCTCAGTCCGCATCGCGCTCCCCCAGCTCGTCGCTGCCCGGTCCGCCGAGCGCATCGTCCATCCGGCTAGCCGCCTCCTGCTGCATCGCCGGGATCACATGGGCGTAGATGTTCATCGTCACGGCGATCTGCGAATGACCCATGATCTCCATAACCACACGAGCTGACACGCCAGCTGCCAGCAGCAGAGTCGCGCAGGTATGCCGCAGGTCATAAATCGGATCGGCCGGACACCCGAACGTGACAGCAGCCGGGCGAAAGCCGTGTTGAGGTTCCGCGGCTCCACATGCCTGCCGTGGCGGTGGTGAACACCAGCCCGGTCTCCGCCCACTCCAATACGCCAACCCGCTCCGCCACCTGATACCGCTGATGGCGACGCAGCGCGGCAGCCGCCACGGCCGGCATCGTGAGCACCCGCCGCGCACGGCTCGACTGGGGCGGGCCAAACACCACACCCTCTCCTACCGTTTACGTTGGCTAGGCCTGTCAGGTCAAGGGGGTCACTCCTTTCCCGGCGAGGGCCTCGGCGAGGCGGTGGCTGTCGCCCTTGGTGATGACCAGGTGGGCATGGTGCAATAGCCGGTCAACCGTTGCTGTGGCGAGGGTTTTGGGCATGATGGTGTCGAAGCCGCTGAGGTGGATGTTGCTGGTGACCGCGACCGAGCGGCGTTCGTAGGCGGCGTCAACGACGCGGTAGAACGCCTCCGCGGCTTCCTGCCCGGCCGGTAGCATGCCGATGTCGTCAACCACGATCACGTTGACCGAGCAGATCCGGGCGACGGCGCGGGCGACGGATCCGTCGGCTTTGGCGCGGTTGATGGCCTGGGTCAATGTTTCCAGGGTGAACCATGCCACCCGCATGTCGGCTTCGATCGCCGCAGCGGCCAGGCCCTCGATCAGATGCGGCTTGCTGGTCCCGGAGGGACCGGAGATCACCAGATTCTCATGCCTGCCAACCCATTCCAGGGTGACCAGGGCGTTCTGGGTGGCCTCGGGGATGGAGGACTCCTCGGGGGGCCAGGACGCGAGAGTCTTGCCAGTTGGGAACGCGGCCTTCTTGCGGCGCATCCGCCGGGTGGCCGAGTCCCGACCGACGACCTCTTCGTTGAGCAGGACCCGTAACAGCTCGGCGGGATCCCAGCGTTGCGCCCTGGCGGTGGCCAGACATCGGGCGCCGCCTTGCGCAGGTATGGCAGTCGCATGCGGCGCAGGATCCGTTCCAGCTCTTCAGGAATCGGCGGTGCCGAGGGCCGGGTCATGCGCCGAACCTTTCCCATGGGCCGGTGCCCGGCTGAACCGAGTGACGAGTGACGAGTGAGGGTCGGCGCGACGTGGCGCGACGTCCCGCCTGTTACGGCTCCTGGCAGGCCGTCTATTCGCTGTTCCGCCTTGGCAGTGGGCCGGGATCCGGCAGCGCATCGTGACGGCGCTACGGACCAGGCCGATGCGGCCGAGGTCCTCGGATGGCAGGCCTGTGTGTGGACTCCACAGTCATGCTCGCCGCGATCCAGACCAGCAGTTCGACTCACCAGGCGGTACCGCCAGGGAGCCCGTCGCCATGCTATGGCCCGCTCGGGTGGCGGCTGGATTACGAGACTGCACCTGATCCCACCTCGCCGGGCGCTTACGACATTCTGATCCCATCGGCGGGCAGCAGCGGTGCTACGACCCGAGTTGGCCGATCGCTTCGCGCAGTTCGGTCACGACTTGTTCTGGCTCGGCGAGGCAGCGCCAGGCCGTCACCCCGCAATCGGACAGGTTGCCCAGCGGGTGGCCGCGATGACCGGCTCTGCGAACTACAGTCCAGAGTGGACACCGCTCGGCGAACGGCGATTTAGGGACTCCTACTTGAGTGCCGAGCGGGGGTCCACCTGATCAAGATCTTCGTTAGCAGATGTCGACGTGTCCGAGCGTCGGTGGCACGTTGAGGATGCAGGAAAGTCACCACTGCGATTCATGATCGCATGCCCAGCATGTCCACGCTTGATGTTGTCATACGCCAACCATAAAGACGATCTCTAAGCGAATTCTCTACGCACGCTAAACACGCAGATCATCATCACCTTCCTCAGTCGCAGCGATTGAAGTCGATGAGGCGCTCACTCGGCGCTTTGCCTGCGGGCTTGGAACCGGCGGGCTGAGTGAGCGTGGGCAGCTATCAGGAATCCGCCGGTGCCGCAGGCAGGGTCGAGGATCGTGTCATCCGGAGTCGGCTGGATATCCCCTACCATCGCATCGATCAGTGTACGTGGGGCGAAGTACTGCCCTGCGCGGTTCGATGTCCTCAGAAGGTAATGCAGGTGATCGATAGGTCGTCGACCAGGCTCGACGTCCGGTAGAAGAGGCCGGGATGCCCAGGGACTGGGTTGCCGCCAAGCTGCGAGACCCGGAACAGCAGTTGCCGCCCGCCCAGGTTCCATGGGTCGAGCGTGTATTTGGCGTAGGAGGGCAAGGACTGCGACGGGAACTGGTAGTCGACCGGATTGAGTGCCACGTAGGTAAATGTTTGTGGGTCGATCACCTCGATGTTGAAACGGCTGTGATTGTTGCCGTCGCTAAGGAGTGGCACAATCCAGATCGACGCCACGCAGCTTCCGCGGCCGGTTGGCTCGGTGAAGAGTCGCTCGAGCGAGGCCCATGTGCCGGTGCCCGCCTCCTCCCAAAGGACTCCGTATCGCTGGCCGGCATGGGCGGCGGCCTGATTGGTGTTGACGTATGCCGCACCGGGTGCGGCGAAGTAACCGGCCCACACGGCTGGATTCTCAAAACCATCGTTGACGATATTTCTCACGGTAAACGCCGATGCGGGTTGCACACCCGCCACGATCGCCGTGGTCGTGATCACGACCACGGCGAGGATCTTTCCGATGAGATGCATGCCGGGAGGTTACAAGTGTGGTGACGAGAGCACTATCCGAGTTGGACACCATTGGACACGGCGGCAGTCTTGGTTATGTGCACCAGGTCAGCGACGACCCAGCTATGCCGAACATGGTCACCAACCGTTGGACGACCGGACTCCGCAATCCGGAGGGCTCGGAGGCATACCGCTGAATTGACTAGGCCGGTCGACCAGGAGGAATCGGTTACTCGAGATTGTGGGACGGGGAGCCGCTACCCGAGCATCTTGATCGCGGGCCACGATTCCGGGGGTGGGCCGAATGCGCGACGGCTGGCCTTCACCGCCAGAGTGGCGATGGCAGCGTTGGCGCCGCCACCGACCACGGCGCCGATGCCGAACGGGACCACTCGGCCGAGAACGATGATTCCCTGCTTGGTCCCGTACTTCGTGACGAAGTGTTTCCCCAGGATGTTGTTGATCTGACGCAGCGTCTCGGCTGGCACTTTGGCGACAATCTGACGCCCCCAGTGTTGCCCGGTACGCTCCGCGACCTTGGCGATGGTGGCCGAACCGCTCCCGCCGAGCATGATTCCCATCACGATCGTTCGTCTGCGTTCGATCTCGTCGATGGCGACTCCGTGCACCTCGGCGATCGAGAGCGCGAAGAGGATGCTCAGCTCAAGCGACGAGATAGCCTCGCCTCCCGACAGCGCCAATGCGACTCCCGTGCCGACGCCAGGCGCGGCCGCTGCTGCTCCCACCGCGGCACCCGTTCCAGCCAGAGCGCTGACATACATCCGCTCCAGATTGCGGATCACCTGGGCTGGTACGGCCTCAGGGTGGCGCTGGCGGGCCCGGGCGATGTTCTTGCTCACCAGCCGGCTCTGGATGTCGATCGCCCTGTGCAAGAGATCGAGGACTCGCTGCCCAGCTACACCTGCTGCCGGAACCGGTCCGTCGAGGGCATCTGTGGCCATGCCTTGAACTCCTTGGGTCGTCCCAGCCGGGTCTCCCACTCAACCAGACGACCACAACCTTGCACCAGATCTGAACGGTGGACACCGGAGATACAGGTCTACTGCCACCGCCTAATCCTCCGGCAAGTGGTACTTCTTGCGGACCTTGCGGGCTTTGCGCTTCTCGCCCTGCTCATCGAGGGCCCGCGCCAGCCAGGAGGCGTTCTCCCGCAACGCCGGATGATCGGCGGGGAGCTGGTCGAGCACGCGGTTGAGTACGGCTTCGGCCTCGGCTGGGCGGCTGGCCACCACCAGCACCTGACCGTGGCGGGATTCGCAGGCAAGCGCCTCACCGAAGGCCTGGATGGAGCGGAAGAGCGCCGGAGCGGGTGTGAGATGGCGCAAAGCGCTTTCGTAGTCGGGGATCTCGCGGTTGGCAAGGATCATGGCTGCGTCGTAGCGCGCCATGCCTCTCTCCCAGATGAGGTTCGCCTGGTGCTCCTCGGGCACCTCGACCATGCCCAGCAGCGTGCTGAGGTCTTCGACCGCTTGCCGGGACTCGTCATGGCGGCCGGCGTGGTGCAGCATCATGGCGTGACGGCGGCGGGCCCGCAGCATGGGCATCGTGAGGTCTTCCTGGCCGTAGAGCTGGGCGGCGGTCTGCATGCGCTCGGCCGCCTCAGCGTCTCTGTCCACTCGCGACAGTAGCTCGGCCAGCCGGTCGAGCACGTCGGCGTGCAGGTAGACATCGCCTTCGCGGGTCAGCTCGGCGAGGATCTCCAGCTGGGCGATCGCCACGTGTGGCTCGTCGATCTCGGCGTAGAGGCCGGCCAGCAGGTTGCGCAGCTCGAGAATCAGGTCAGAATCCTGCTCCTCCTGCTCGGCGAACCAGGCCAGCGCCTCCTCGGCCACCTCGGCGGCCTCGTGGTAGCGGCCCACCGTGCTCAAGGCGAGCGCCAGCCGGTGCCGGGTGTAGTTGGCGGCCTTGGGATCGCCGGCCGCGACCGCCAGGCAGATGTGCTCGACGATGTCGTCGACGAACTCACCCGCCCTTTCCGTGGAGACGAGCATGAAGCCGGCGTTGACGCGAGCGCTGCGCTTGAGCTCCGGGTCCAATGCCACGGCCGCGGCCTCCTCGAAGGCAGCTATGGTCGCCTTATTTTCCCGGCGTTGTCCGTACTCCTGCGCCAGCGCGAACAGCGTGCTGGCGAGCTGGTCGCTGGGGCCTAGCGGCCGCAGGATGTCCGCGGTGGCGTGCAACGCGGCGACAGCCTCCTCTATGCGACCCAGCCCGTGCAGCAGCCCGGAACGCAGCGAGAGGATCTGCGCACGGCGCCGAGGCGACAGCGGCACCGGCTCGCTTTCGGCACTCTCCAGACACGCCAGAGCCTCGTCTGGCCGCTCGAGCATGGCCAGCAGCAACGCCTTACGCACGTGCACACCGACCCGTTGCGCGGGGCTGGGGCCGGCGGCGAGCAACTGCTCAGAGAAGTCGAGGCCCTCCTGAGCGGGCTCGGTCGAGCGGGTGGCATAGATCGCCGCCACGGCCCGCTGTGAGCGGCTCGTCAGCTCGAGGAGCCGGTCTCCGGCCTCGGCGAAAAGAGTGGCCGCGGAATCGAAGAGCTCCACCGAAGCCTCGTCGCGGGTGCGGTCCGCCGAGCCGCGTAGCCGGCTTAACCGGGCCTGCTGCAAGGTGGTCTGTGGCGAGTCACCGAACTGCTGCCACAACCGTGCGGTCAAGGCATCCGCTCGGGGGTCGAGCTCCATGCCCCAAGCTTCGGCCGCGGTTAGCTGCTCGTCGAGGCTCATCGCGACCGGGACCGCGGAGAGGTCTTCCGCCGCGCTGGCTCTGGCCGGTACCGGGAAAGGGGAAGGCAGGATGATGCCAGCTTGACGGGCGGCGGTGACCGACAGCGGCAGGTTGTCCACCAGCGGTTGCGCATCAAGCATTCCCGCGATAATCGACCCCTGGTAGGAGTTGCCGTTGCGCCGGTCGAAGCGGTCGGCGATTGACAGCGCGCGTTCGCGTAGCGAGGCGGCCAGCTCAGCGACGGTGCTGCCCCCTTCGCTGCGGCGCACCTCGAGCGCTTCGTGGCCCTGCGCGGCGAGCCGGGAGAGCACTTGAGCCGAAGCGGCCGCGAAGAACATTTCCGCCTGCGGCGTGGGAGCCTTTTCCAGCCAAGGCAAGTGGCGTTCGATGAGTTCGAGGCCTCGCATCTCATTGCCGGATAGGCCACAGAACTCGATGTGGTCAGCGATCTGGCCCAGATTTGCCACGTTGTCGCACAGGGCGCGGTAGGCGCGCCGGTGCGCGTTGCGGGCCTGCTCAAGCTTGCCCGTGCGCAGGTACGCCGTGAGAAGCGCGGTGAGGATCGATTGCGGCTGCTCCGCGCAGGTCAGCTGACCGCTGAGTGCTGCCTCGGCCACGGCGATCGCATCCTCGGCGCTGCCGAACCGCAGGTGGTGGTGGGCCTTGGAGGTCGGGTCGCAGCCGCGGCAGTCAGAGTTGCGATCGCGCGGTGCCGTGTCCCACATCCTGTACCAGTGGTCGACCGTCCTGGTGTCGCCGAGGTGAGCGGCGACCGAGTGCCGGTAGGCGTAAACCGCTTGCAGGCTCTGGCCGCCCGCACGGTAGCGGCGCTCCATGTCGTTGAGCACGGCGACGGTCTTGTCCAGCGGGATCTCGGGGAACCTGGACATCGCGGAGATGGCGAACTTGAACTGCCACAACAGAAGCCGCTCGTCCTCGGCGCTGCGGCGGCCGGGATCGGCGTCGTAGTCGGCCAGATTGCGGGCGAAGGTCATAATCGCCTTCGACGGCTCACCGCCCTGGTAGTAAGCGCTGGTGGCGGCGAGCCGGGCAGAAAACTCCAGGTCGGGGTTGCCCAGCGACTCGGCCCGCACCAGCGCCTGCTCGGCCAGGACTATGCGGCCCGCGCCGTCGGGGGTGTTCCAGGAGCGGTGGATCAGCTCATGTACTTCGTCGGCGGTGGTCATCGGTCATTCCTCCAGACTTGGCATCGCATGGTCGAGCAGGTCCAGGAAGGACCGGTTGAGTAATGCGGTGTCGATGGGACGAAGCGGGTGGTGGCCGAGCAGCAACGCCTGGCCGTAAAGGGATTGAACGGCCAGGCCCATCAGCTCCGGGGTGGGCAGGGCAACGGCTCTGCGTACCAGCGAATTGCGGTAGTTGAGCACCAGCTGCGGTCGGGTCTGCGCATCGGCCCGCTCGAAAGTCGACAGCACACCGGCCCACATCTCGTCGACGACCCGGGTGGTTTCGCGCAGCTGGCGCTGGAAAGTGCTATGCCGATCGGTCAAGTAGAGCGCGGCGAGGCTGGGCGGATCGAAGGCACGCACGACCGCCTCGCAACCCAGCGGGTCGAGGATGCGTTGCGCCGCAGCGAGAAAAGGGCGCAGCGTCAGCTCGACGGCAGAGTCGAGCGTGTCGAAGCGGGTCGATAGGTCGCTGGGGTCGAGCCGGTCGACGAGGATCGCCGGATCCAGCGTGGGCAAGCGCTCGATCAGCTCGGTGTCGTAGGTATAGCCGCCGTTGACCACGGCCAGCCCCTGGGCCGCGGCGACGGCGGCAAGCTGGCGGAACTCGTCGAGACTGGGGCTGTAACGCACCACACCGAAGCGCTCGCGGAACTCAGCCAGCGCCATCTTGCCCATGTTGGTCTCCATCGGCCACCACTGGTCGACCAGACGCAGCATCTCTTCATCCTGCAGCGCAAGGGTTTTCACGCCCAGGTGATGGATCGACAGGAAGCGGTTCATCCGCTCGGGCTGGTGGCGGGCCAGCTGCACCAGCCAGCCGCGCAGCTGGGCGCCGAGCTGCTCGCGCACCGACTCCAGCAGGCCGTCTTCGTAGAGCGACTCGCGGCTGGCGGTGGGGCGCAGCTCGCTGGCATCGATCACGCAGCGCGCGAAGAACGCCCACTGCGGCAGCAGCCCCTCCACCCCTTCGGACAGGAGCATCCGCTTGAGGTAGACCCGATGCCCCGCCTTGGCCGCTGGGTTGGCCGTCATCGGCAGCACCAGCGCCATGCCGGTCAGGCCCGCCTCGGGCACCCGCAGGTCAATGATGTCGAACGGGGTGAAGCCGAATGTCTGCTCCGCGTAGGCCGTCTTGGGCACATGCGACTCGTTCAGCCACGGCGCAACCTCGTTGACCAGCTCACCGTCCACCCGGACGGGGTAGGGCAGCATGCCGCCGAACATCCGGGCCAGCTCGGTCACCCGCAGGGGTTCCAGCCAAACGGCGGTGTCGCGGCGTGGCACGAGCGTCACCGACGTGCCCGGCTCCATGCGGTCGGGGCCGGCGGCCACCTCGTAACGGCCGTCGCTATGGCCCGTCCAGTAGACGGTGGGATGCCCTTCATGGCGGGTCTGCACGCGAATCTCGTCGGCCACCAGGAAGCAGGACAGCAAGCCGATGCCGAACTGGCCGAGAAACTCATGACGACTGAAGCCCAGCTCGTCGCGCTTGCCGCTGCGCCCGATGGTCGCCAGGAACTCGTGCACCTGCGCCTCGGTAAGGCCTATCCCGTTGTCGTGCATGCGAAGTGAGCCGTCTGCGGTGGTGGCCGGGGTCTCGCACCAGATCTGGCCGGTGGCCGCATTCCGGGCAGTCACCGCATCGGCCGCATTCTGGAGCAGCTCACGCACATAGACACGTGGGCTGCTGTAGAGGTGATGGCTCAAGAGCTCTACGATGCCGCGCAGGTCGACCTGGAAGGAGTGGCTCACCGGCGCAGGGTACAGGGCCGAGCGCCAGCGGTGGGGTCACGGCGGGATGCGCGGCACACCCGCCGTTTGCCGGCCGGCAGTTGGGGGCCGACAGCTGCCGGTGTACGGCAGGCTGCCGGCGATTCACAGGTGTGGCCTACGACCACTGGCCAGGGTTGCACCAGAGACTGGTGGCAGCGCTGGTCTCCCTGACGCCGTTCAAGACGTAGCTGTAGAACACCTGTATCCCAAAGCCAGGATTCGGGCACCTGGTGGCCAGGGATCTGCTGGGCGTCGTGTAGATCACATCGGTGCGGGGCGGGAAGATGTAGCCCACCGTCCAAGTGGTTTGCCCGACGCTTGAACCAATGCAGACGAGGCGCGAGGCACCGGACTCGCAATGCGGTGCCGGTGCGGCGGCTGCCGCGGGGACCGCGGGCACCACCAGCGCCCCGAGCAGCAACGTGGCGGCGATCGCCAGCGAACGAATCGAAGTATTCATGGCGATGAAGATAGGAGTGCCGTCTGTACACCCACTGGTACCCCGCTGAACGAATTAGTTCTATAGCTACTTAGGTGGCCAGGTCGATGTCGTCGATCGTGTAGCGTGGGTTTATGGGACAGCGTACCTCGTACCCAGAAAATGAGTATTGGTTACTCAGGTAGCAGGACCCTCCATCGAGGATGGTTGCCTCCAGCGGCGAACACGCCGCCATCACCACGGCCGCCACGAGCGGCCAAGCACTGGAGGAACCACCCAAATGTTATCTCTGCAAAGGATCCTCGTCGTTGCAGCTGCGGCAACAGCCGCCGCATCGGCGTTGGTTCTGCCCGCCGCCACGCCAGCGGCAGCGGCCGTGCCGGTGAACCGCTCCGGATTCGCGGTCGTCGACCGGCAAAATGACCAAGGGCTGCAACAGGTTCAGTACCAGGCAACGACGGCCAACGCCGGGGTTCATGTCGACCACGTGGCACTCGGCTCGTACCAGATGCAGTTCCACGGGCTGGGTAAGGACGCGCTTGGCAACAACTTGCCTTTGGGCACGGTCGTCGAGGGCGTTGTGCACGTGCGGGCCCGCGAGGATCTGGCCTATTGTGCGCCGAGCGGCTTCGCTTTCGCGCAGAGCGGCGATGTACGAGTCACCGTCGACTGCGTCGATATCGTTGCGCCGCACGCCAAGCGGGACGCCATCTTCACGGTGAACTACACCAACGGCTCCACCGACGAGGGTGGTCTTTCGGTCGCCCGGGTCAACGGTTCCGCCACCGGGTCGAGCATCGCCTTCGAGCGCAGCAGCGTCGCCGGCACAATCACCTCCACCCGCACCGCCACTGGCAAATACACAGTCGATATGCCGTTGCTAAACACCGGCAAGGCACCGGCTTTTGCGGTCACCGCTACCAAGCTGTTCGGCCCGGTGTGTGTAATCGACGCACCGAGCTCGGTCGTCAGCGGCAAGCGCCGCGCGCTGGTGCACTGCTTCGACCCGGCAACCCAACAGGATCTGGACTCCTCGTTCAACATTTCCTATGCCGAGGGTGCCAATCTGCTTGGTGCGGTTAGCCAATTCTCCGCGGCGTATCTTTCCGTGCCTGTCATAAGCGACTTCAATGTCGAGCACACGCCATCGGCCCAGTACAACCGCATCGACGACGGCTTCGCTGCCGGCACGCACACGGTCACACGCATGACAGATGGCCGTTACCGCGTGAAGCTGGCCAACCAGGGCGCGGCTCACAACGGAGCGCCGCTTGCCAGCGCCGCCATCGCGACCGCGGTGGGCACGCTGGTGCGGTGCCAGGTGGAGGGGAGCAGCCGGGGCGCCTCAACGATCCCCGGGGTATTTGATGAGGTGCTCACCGTCCATTGCTTCAGCAACGGGCCGGTCGCCTTCGACTTGCAGCTCGCCGGTTCCACACCGCCTGCTTGCGCGAAACTCACCCACAACACCGACACGACCCTGCCCGACCTGGCGACTGTCCTGAGCTTCAGCCTGACACCCAACTGCGTTGGCCTGTCGTCGTTCACCACCAAGATTGAAGTGCACATCGTGCACACCTATCGCGGCGACCTGTCGATCGAGTTGATCACTCCGGGCCTTCCAGGTGGGCCGAGCACCGTACACCGCCTCAAGGATCAGAACCTCAGCGACGGCACCGACAATGTGGATGCGATCTTCACTGTCGACGCCTCGGACGCGCCACGCGCAGGCGTCTGGCAAATCAGGATTCAGGACCACTTCCAAGGCGATTCGGGCTTCATCGATTCCTGGAGTGTCACCGCCTGACAATGGCAAGATGCTAGACCACGTGCGCGTCAGGCGTCCCACGCCGGGCGCGCACGTTAGATCGCCACGGTTCATTCTTGCGGCGCGGTAGGCGGCTTCACCGGGTCCAGGTAACGTTGGGCGATCACGCCGAGCCGGGCGAAGTTCTGTCGGGCTTTGGTCAGGCTCAGCTCATGGTTGGGGCCGCCGCGTACCACGTCGGCATCCTCGTTGTCCTGGCCGTCGTCGGTCCACAGGCAACGGTCGCAGGTCTCGTTGGCGCCGCGCTCGATCAGGGTCCGGTAGCCGCAGCACGGACAGTTGTAAGGCGATTCGGCCATGTCGGCAATCGTCGCATTCGAGCGACATGATCGTCGACGTGGTGCCGGCGGCCCGTCGCGCATCATCCGCCGGGAAGGGAATTGGGTGATGGCATCGCTGCTGGCGTCTGGCGTACAGTGCTGTCACGCCCTGGAACTGTTGGGCACGGTCGCGCCAATTAGCCGACTTCTACGAGGCGGACCGGGCCGCGGCCGGGCGGTGAGGTGATCGCCGATCGTGTTCGAGGGGAACCGATGGCCGAAGAGGTGCTGCTGCAGACTGTTGACGGCTCGGGCGCGACGGCACCGATCACGCTGCACGTCGAAGCGACGTTCAGTCGGGTCACCATTTCTGCGACGAATGGCGTCGGCACGGTCGGCACGGTCACGGGCGGCGATCTGTTGGAGGCCCTGACCGAACTGCGTCGCCATCTTGAGGACCGGCATCTGTTGTTGTGCTGTCAGGGTGCGCGGATCAACGTGTGGCCTTCTGGGTTGCTGCGCCAGTTCTCCGAAGGCCGCTGCGGCTACGTGCTCGGGGCTCGGCTCGAGGACGGATCGTTCGAAGTCGTCGACCTGCTGGCACCCGCGCCGCCGGTCCAGGCCGCAAACGTGGCGCAGCAGCAGGAATTCGTCCGTGCCTTTCACGGCCTGACGTGACCCGCGCCGTCCGGCTGTCGCAGGGCGTTAGCCGCGCGCTGAGGCCCGGTCCGTGGTTTCCGCGCCCTGTCTAGACATCACCCCTGTTACCGGCGGCCCGGCTGCGAAGCCCTGCCGAAAGCGGCCTGGTGACATGCTGGTCCAGGAACGGAAAGCCCGGTAGAACGAGGCCGGATCGCCGAATCCGAGCAGGAAGGCGATCTCGGCGTCGCTGTACGACGTGGTGCTGAGGTAACTGCGGGCATGATCTTGTCGTACCTGGTCGAGCAGTTGCCGGAATGAGGTGCCGTGTTCGAGCAGCAGCCGCTGCAATGAGCGCGTGCTCGTCGCGAGGTCGCGGGCGACCGCGTCGACTGTCGGTCGGGCCGAGGGCAGCCGCCGCGCGATCGCCGAGCGCACCTGCTCGATCTGCCCGTCGGCTTGCGGGGTGTTGGCCTCCAGGTAGGGCAGCAGCGCCCGAAGCAGCGCCGGATTATGGTTGGCGAGCGGAAGGTCAAGGTCGGCGGCGGCGAGCACGATAGCGTTGTGTGGCGTGCCGAGTTGGATCGGGCAGCGGTAGTAAGCCGCGTGAACACCCGGGGCGTCCAGCGTCGGTGTCGCCAGTTGTATCCGCAGTGGTGAGCCGATCGCTACCCGCCTGGCGACTTCGGTGAGGAACGCAAGTTCCGCGTCGACGAGGGCCTGCGGCGGCGGTCGCACATCGGCCGGCCAGCGGTAGGTCACCGTCGCCTCGCCCGCGGCAGGGCCGGCCCTGAGGTCGACGTCCTCGGGGCTGAGGATGCGTTTGTATCGGGTGACAGTCTGGATCGCCTCGCCGAGGGTGGCGCAGCTGAACACGGCCAGGAAGTACGGTTCGGTGAAGTCCGCCCGGACCGCGCGGGCCAGCGCGATCCCGATGCCTGGATCGTCGCTGACCTTGCCGATCGCCTGCCACAACTCGAAGTAGGCGTAGACGGGCAGCGCGATACCGGGTGTGGCGAACAGGTCGGGTGGCAGACCGGCCAGGGCGAGCACCTGCCCTGGAGCCACCGCGCAGGCCTGTAGCGCGGGTTCCAGTCCGATCGGGACCTTACATCTGGTACGTGGTGTCATGACCTCGACTTGCGTGAATTCCCAGGATGAGCAGGATCCCGATCAGATAGTGGGTCGGGATCGCCACGAGCACCCCGGCCTTGGCCTGAGCGGTGGCGAAGACACCTGGAATGGTAAGCCATACCACCCAGTCAACGGTCGCGCTGGCAAGTTGGTAGAACGCCAGACATCCGGCGACCCCCCGGTGCGGGCGCTTCCGCAGGACCCAGGCCACGAGAGCCTGGCTGGCAAGAGCCATCGCCATCAGCTTGACCACCCACTGCCCGTCCGGGTTGATGTTCCATCCGGTGGCCTTGCCGATCACGCTCGGCGGGAGCAGGCCGACCAGGGCGTACATCATCTCCACCACGGCCACCAGCGTGAAGCCGAACCGTAGGTTGGTCAGCCGGCTCATGCCGCGGACCAGATCGGGTGCACGCGGTTACGGAGCAGATCGCCGTGGCTGCGCCGCAACACATACGGCAGACCGAAGATCGTGACGAGGGCGAGCGGGATGTCACCGATAGCCAGAACCATCACGAACGCCCCGGCTTGGTCGGGCAGATCCAAGGTGAACACCGCGACTACGAAGATCAGCCGGACGATCCCGTTCCAGTACGGGAACGCACCGAACCGTTGCAGGTCCACCGACGACAGCACCAGCACAATACCGGCGAACAACCCGACCAGCGAAGGCAACCAGACCCAGAAGGCGATGGTGGGTGTACGCAGGCCGATCTTCTCAGGTACGCCGGGGGTCAGGAAAACCGCTATGGCACTGGCGTTGTAGACGCCCGCGACTCGCACAAACCAGGTCATGAAACGCATGCGGTAAATGCTCGGTCCGCCGGGCAGCCCGAACAACGACATAGTCCGCCATACCGGTTGCGAAACCCGCCAAATCCTCCGGATGATCGCAACAGATTTCGGATGCTGTCCTCGGTTTCAGGAGCAGCCGCGGGATCTCGCCATAACCATGGCTCGATGGGTCAACGGCGGCGCAGCGGCGACTCGTCGCCCACCAGCCACAGATGCCCATACGGATCAAAGAAACCCCCTTGCCGATGGGTACCCCACGGCGCCTGATGATCCCGAACCGGATCATGGTAGTCCGCCCCCGCAGCCGCGGCACCGCTGGCAAACGAGTCCGGATCGTCCACGAACACTTCGACCCGCACCGTCGTGGTGCCCAGCTCAACCGGGCTCTCCCAGCCGTTACCTTCCGGCTGCGCCAGAAAAAACGGCGCCCCTCCAACCTCCAGACCAATAACCGAACCGAGGTTCCACAGCTCGGTGGCACCCAAAGCACGTTGGTACCAGGCAGATGCCGCCACAGCGTCCGGCACCGCAAGCATCACAGAGATGGTGGTCACGAGCCACACGATACGCGTCGTGACCCACACCGTCCCGCATCCACCGGGTAAGTGCCGGGATGAACGCACAGGACGGGACTCGGCGACGCCCCCTCATCTTTGGCAAGTCTGCGCCTTCGCTTTGCACTGACGGCTGAGATCGCTTATACGATCAGGGCGACGCGAGGCGGCGGCACCGCCCGAACCGTCCGGTGACCGCTCCGGTGTGAGACGAGTCCGCAGAGCGGGGCCTCATGAGACGTGTACCAGAGACCGCGATTACCGACGTGGCGCTCAGAGCTGATCGCTGCCGGATCCCTCATCGCACGGCACAAGTCCGGTGACCACGCACGAACGCGCCGACGCAACTGGCTCTGCGTGAAGTCATGTGGCGGCGAAGATAACCGCCCGCCCGGCAGCGGCGGCCCGATCGTGGAACGCTTGCAGATCGGTGAAACCGTCCCAGGTGTACTCGAAGTCCGCATCATCACCTGCGCCGTGATAGTCGGGGTCCGTCACCACGATGACATGCCAGCCAATCTTCCTATTCGACTTCGGGAGGGTTATATGTGGCGTCTGCGGCCGCAGCTGCTTGCCGGTGTGTGCGGGCCTCGGCATCGCGGCCGCCTGCTTCGAGAGCTGCGGCTATTCCTAGGTGTGCGCGGACTCTCTGATGTGTGTCGTTAATGTCGGTCGCATTTCGCAACGCCAGCTGATGATATCTGAGCGCTTCGTCGAAGCGTTCTTGTCGTTGGTATGCCATTCCAAGTTCGTTGAGCGTGTCACATTCTGCTGCCGCATTGGCGATCTGGGTCGCGATGGCGAGTGCCTGCTCGAGGTAAGCGATGGCCGTGTCGTGGGATTCAAGGCGAGAATGGGCGTTCCCAATGCTTCGCATTGCGTCGATCATGCCCACTCGATCATCTACCTGCCGTGCGATGGTGAGCGCTCGGTGGTAATGGTCGAGTGCTTTGATGGTATGTCCGGTCAACGAGTACACGACTCCAGTACTTTGCAAAATGTTACCTTCGATGAGCCGGTTTCCGATGCTCTGGGTGATAGTGAGAGCCCGTTCCAGGTGGCTTAAGGCTTCGTCATAGCTTTCCAGCTCGCGGAGGATAATGCCGATGTTGTGCAAGGCGATGCCCTCTCTACTGGCGTCGCCGAGCTCCGCAACGATGGCGAGGGCTTGCTGATAGTGCTCAAGCGCCTGATCGTGTTTGCGTTGGTGCCGATAGACGTTGCCGAGATTGTTCAACGTGTCGGATTCTCCGGCTCGATCGCCGATCTGCTGGCGGATGGGCAAGGCCTGCTGGTAGTAGGCGATAGCACGGCTGCGATGTCCGACTCGGGAGTGAATGCGCCCAAGGTTGTGCAATGTCAATGCCTCGGTGTAACGGTCACCACGGTCGATCGCGGCTTGTAAGGCGTGGCTATGAATCGCGAGGCCATCGATGTAGTGGGCGCCGGTATCGAGGTAACGCCGCAACACCGCAGCAAGGTGGCATGCATGGGCTGGCCAGCCGTGAGAGGCCGCGTGGATGGTGATGGCCACGAGGTTGGCGCGCTCGTTGTCTAACCATGTCTTTGCCTGGGCAGATTCGAACGGCAGCCGGAATGGCGCACGAGCGTGGGGAATGTGTGGTCGCTGGTGCCGTTCATGCGGGTACAGCACGTCCATCGCGGCCGCCGCTGCCGACAGGTAATAGTCGAAAAGTCCTTCCAGCGCAGCACGAGTATCGGTTTCGACGTCTTCTTCGGCCACGCGTTCGGCACCGTAGACCCGTAGCAGGTCATGCATGGTGAACCGGTCTGCCACCGTGAACTGCACGAGATGGGCCCGCGCAAGTGCGGCGACGGCATGCTGTGATTGGTCGAGGCTCATACCGGCCAGATGGGCTACCGCATAGAAATCGCCATCGACACATGGGCTTATGCCAAGCAGGCGAAACGCCCGTGCAGGGCCGGCAGGTAGGTGACGATATGACCAGGAGAACACTGCCCTCACCGCGGTTCGCTCGTCACCGCCGGCCGTGAGTAGATCAAGCCGCCGTCGGTCAACTGCAAGATCGCGCCATAGGTCGGCGAGGCTGACCTGTGGCTGGGCAATCGCCAGCTCGGCACCAACCCGTATCGCCAGTGGTAGCCGAACGCACAGTTCAACAAATGCCGTAGCCGCTGCAGGATCTGCGTCCACTCGCGCGCCAAGCAAGGACCGTAACAGGTCAACGGCATCGGGAAGCGGAAGGACATCCAGATCGATTCGCTGAGCGCCATCACGCGCCACCAAGCCGGCCAGGCTGTCGCGGCTAGTGACCACCACCAGGCATGTGGGAGTGCCGGGTAACAATGGCCGAACCTGTTCCGGCGAATGGGCGTTGTCGAGAACCAACAATGTTCGCCGTCCCGCCAACGCCGTTCTGAGGTAGGCCGAGCGCTCCGCCGGATCCAGCGGCACGTTCCTCTCCTCGATCCTGAGAGCACGAAGCAGGCCACCCAGGGCGTCATCGACCGACATCGGCTGATCACGGTCGTATCCGCGTAGATCCACGTAGAGCTGACCATCGGGGAAATGCCCACATACGCTGTGCGCCCAGTGTACCGCCAGGGCAGTCTTTCCAACCCCGGCCATCCCCGACAAGACCGAAATCGTCAACGCTGAAGAACCCTGCTGAGCCTTCGCCAGGGCCTGACTCAACGCAGCGAGTTCCCCGGCACGCCCGACGAATCCGAGCACATCCGGTAGAAGCGAGCGGGGAACCACGCGGAGCGGACCATTCTCGTCGCCACCCGCGGCGAGCACCTGATCCGTGCGCCGAGCCCTCTCTAGGACGTCGCCGAGGAAGCCATGCTCCCGACGCCAGAATTCGAGATCCACCGACACCGACAGCAATCGGCCCCGCTCACGCGCATACCGTTTACACTCCATGACAAATGCCTGAACAAATGTCCAAGATGGAACAGTCTTGGTTTTTGCACGTAAAATCTCAGATATCCGCGACTTACTGGGCAATCCGCCTCGTTTAGCCAACGCGTCCAGGGTCGGACCGCCCGCCTCCAAGTGCAGCTGCCGCAGCCGATCGCAGAACGCCCGCAGTTCAGGTTCCCGAGCCTCTCTAACCCGCGCCAAATAAGCCACATAGTCATCGTCCGGCATCTGGCAGCATCTGGCATCATCTCGCAGTCACTGCCATACAGCTGCAGCAATGCCCGACTTCTCCGACACAATCCGGCATCGCCATCCCTCCCGCGCGCCAAGGAGTCTGATGAGTACATAAGGTCACCTCGCAGCCCACCGGGAGAGGCAATGGAAGCATGGGTGAACCTGTGCGCCGCAGCATTGCAACTTGCCGCCGCAGTTCTCACGATCTCAACACGTCCCCGGACCGATCGATCGCCGCCGTCGCGGCTCGAGGGCGAAGAACGAGATTCGCCGCCACCTGGACCAAATCATGGTCCGCTCAGCCGCGAACGCCGTCAACCAGGCCGGACCGCCCGGACTCCGCAATCCGGAGGGCTCGGAGCATAGCGCTAAATAACTAGGTCACTAGAGTCAATTCGAATCGGCACCTTGCGCACCGCACGACGGCTTTGCTTGTCGGCGATGATCAGCTTCGCGGTACGACGCTAGCTGTTGCTCGGATTTGAGGAAGAAGGACGCCTTCAGCTGATCGTGCGAGCGATCGTCAGCGAAGTATCCGGTGCAGTGCTTGGAGCTCGCGACGCAATGCCAATGGCCAATGGCCCCTTTGTCGTTGAATTCTGGCAGAGGGGATTCGCCTGCCGCTGTGTCGCCCAAACTCGCTACTCGCAGATCCGCCGCAGAATAGTGCGACTCCCGCGCCCATCACCGGCGTGCAGTCTTCGCGTCAAGCACCAGAAACACGGCAATCGCAAATGTCGCCGGTCCCGCCACGTCGGGGAGGCGCCAAGCGGCAATAGCCGCCATGGCAGAAGTCAGCGACATTACCAAGAGTCGCAACGAAATCCCGTCATTGTCCTTGCTGGTAGAGGAGCGAGGTCGCGCGGAAGGCATCGAACGCCTTTCTCGAAGTAGGTCGGACGGCGTCCGGAAGGCCGAACGCATCCTTACTGTCTAAAGGAAATGCGCGCTGACGTCTCACGAAATCAACAAGTTGTGGATGACTCGCCCGGCTGTCCACAGGCGACGCGGTGCAGTTGACATGCCTTCATACAGGTGAGTCTGCGTAGTGATCACCCGGGTTCCCGGAAGGGTCGGATCTTCCGGTGAACCTCACCGGCGCGCTCCCCGTTGTGAACGAGAGACAGGCATCTATGACGCTTAGGAGGTAGAGATGCGACACGCTGATTGGTCTCGGCCAGCGCGACGTCGCCTGGGGCGGCTCTGCGTCGCGGTAACGGCCGCGCTGCTCACCGTGATAGCGGTGTCGACCCCCGCTGCCGCGGCGACGGTGGTTACGCAGACGACTTGGGGAAGCATTAATAGGGAAGATGTCACGGCCGTCGCGGCAGCACCTGATGGCGGCTTCTATTTGACCGGCGCCACGACCATTCTGGGCGCAGGTGAGGAGCTATTTCTCGTCAAGATTGCGGCGGACGGGTCGCTGGCCTGGCAACGGAGCTGGAAGGCCACACCAAACGGGATCTACGAGGCCAACGACGTGACGGTAGCCTCGGACGGATCGGTCTACGTGACCGGCGTGTTTGCTCCGAACGGTACCCAAGCAGGCGACGTGCTTCTGTTGAAGTTCTCCGCGAATGGGGCGCTGATCTGGCAACGGATTTGGGACAGCGGCAATACCGAAACCGGTGAGGCCGTCGCTGTCGCCAGCGATGGCTCCATTTATGTGAGCGGCGGCGCGAACAGCCTCCACGAGCTGAGCCCGCTGATCCTGCTCCGCTTCGCACCCGACGGTACCCTCGTCTGGCAGCGGACATGGGCGAACGTCGCCTCGGGGGACGCGCTCGCGATCAGCCCTAACGGAAACATCCACGTCGCCGGGGTCGCCCCGAGACCCGACGGGACTTTCCATTGGGACATGGTTCTGCTGACGGTCACCCCGCAGGGAACGCTGCTATGGCAGCGCGATCTGGCCGCGGGCGACGTCGCCGACGCGCGCGGGGGCCTGACCGTGGCCCCCGATGGCTCGATCTACGTCGCCGGCGGGCTGCAGGCCATACAGAGCCAGACCGCCATCAACGACACGCTGATCACCAAGTTCAGCCCCACCGGCTCGCTGACCTGGGTCGCCGCCTACGGCGGCAACAACGACGACTTCCCGGGCGGTGTCGTGGTGCTACCCAACGGCACACTGCTTGTCGGCGGCGTGTCGCAGAGCCCCTTTGTCGGCGGGCCATCGTTCGCTTACCTACTGCGCGTCGACACGAAAGGCAAGGGCATCGGCTGCAACAGCGTAGACGGGTCCGGGTTGGACGAGGGCGAGGATGTGGCGCTCGCCGCCAACCAAACCGTAGTGCTGGGCGCGACGACCACCAGCAGGCTGCCATTCACCTTGGGTAGCTGTCCACAACAAACCAGGAACCTGAACTCCAGAATCACTACGACCACGAATCAGCTCGTGGGCGGCACCGGCGTGGTCGCCGACCCGAACGGCACCGTCTCCACACCGGGTGGCACCGCACCGGGTCCGGGCGGGTTCGACGCCGCGCTGATAAGAGTCACCATTCCGTAACAGATCTGATCATGAGCGGGGTGTTCGTGGATGTGTCCGCGCACCACGAACTCCCCCGCTGTGGCCAGCCGGATGGAAAGTTCGCTATTGTGAGCGGTTTTGCAGCCTTGGCCGTCTCCGCGCCCGCCGACCGCAATGGCACAGGTATGGCATGCCGCTATCGGTCCTCATCAGGCGGTTGCCTAGGCTTGTCCTCACCAATCGAAGATCTCTGGTTGGGGTTGGGAGTTAGCATCGTGACCGTAGGCGCCTTTGATGACCTCGGGTTGAGGCCAGAGTTGGTACAGGCGTTGGTGAGTCTGGGTTATGAGGAACCGACTCCAATTCAGCGTGAGGCCATTCCCCAGCTGCTGCTGGGACGTGACGTGCTGGGGCAGGCCGCAACCGGCACGGGAAAGACGGCGGCTTTCGCGTTGCCGGTGCTAAGCCGGATGGACGCCGGCCGGACCGGCCAGAACCCGGTGGCTTTGGCGCTGGTGCCGACCCGAGAGCTGGCGATCCAGGTTTCGCAGGCGTTTCACCGCTATGGGCGCGACTTGGGAACGCGAGTATTGCCCATCTATGGCGGTCAGCCCATCGGCCGGCAGCTGCAGGTGCTGCAGCGCGGGGTCGACGTTGTGGTGGCCACGCCCGGGCGTGCGCTCGACCACATTGGACGCGGCACGCTACATCTGGGTGGACTGCAAACGGTAATCCTGGACGAGGCGGACGAGATGCTCGACATGGGTTTCGCCGAGGATATCGAGGAGATTCTCCAGGAGACACCGAAACAGCGCCAGACCGTCCTGTTCTCGGCCACGATGCCAAGTCGTGTCGACGGTATCGCCCGGCGCCACATGACCAATCCCGTGCGCATCGAGATGGGACGGGCGACAGCGACGCCGAGTGAAACACCGTTGGTAAGGCAAAGCGCCTATGTGGTTGCCCGCGCACACAAGCCCGCCGCGCTGGGCAGGGTGCTCGATGTAGAGGCACCCACAGCGGCGATCGTCTTTTGCCGTACCCGTGATCAAGTTGATCTGTTGACCGAAACGCTGAACGGCCGCGGGTATAGAGCCGAGGCCCTGCACGGTGGATTGAGTCAGGACCAACGTGACAGGGTCATGGGACGGCTGCGCACCGGTGCGGCCGACTTGCTCATAGCCACCGACGTGGCCGCGCGTGGGCTCGATGTCGAGCACCTCACCCACGTGGTGAACTACGATGTGCCGTCGGCACCGGATTCCTATGTGCACCGAATCGGACGGGTGGGGCGTGCTGGCCGGGAGGGGGCCGCGATCACCCTGGCCGAACCACGTGAGCATCGCATGCTCAAAGCGATTCAACGGGAGACCGGCCAGCGGATCACCATCGAGAAGGTGCCCACTGTTGCTGACATGCGCGCGCGGCGTCTGGAACTCACCCGCGCCGCCTTGCACGAGAGCCTCCTGCAGGACGATCTGGATCGCTTCCGGGTCATTGTGGAGACGCTCACCGACGAGTTCGACCTGATGGAAGTGGCGCTCGCGGCAGTCAAACTCGCCCACGAATCCACGACCGGGTCAGACGACGACGGCGAGGAAATCCCTGACGTCGTCACGAAACCTGAGCGCCCCCAACGGGCAGGGCGAGCCGAGACACGAGCCAGACGCAGTGGGCGAACACCAGCCGGCGGCATGACGAGACTATTCTTCGGCGTCGGCCGCATCGCCGGCGTCCGGCCGCAGGACCTCGTCGGCGCGATCGCTGGTGAGTCATCCCTCAGCGGACGCGACATCGGATCGATCGAGATCGCTGACCGCTTCTCCATAGTCGAGGTCCCACAAGACGCCGCCGACGAAGTGATCGAAGCGATGCGCCGCAGCAGCATCAAAGGCAAACGAGCCACCGTACGCCGCGAACGCGACGCACCCCCGAAACGATCCGGCCGCTGATCGTTGGCAGTGGGCTATCCGAAGGGATGCTTGATGGAGCGGATGGCCCGCGACTGGTTCGGCGGGAAAGTGGCGATGATGGACCAGACCGTCGACTGGTGACGCTGGAACGTGCCGCCGGCGTGTAGTCCCACCGCGGAGATTTTTGAGGCGACGTCGGCGGTTACCGTGAAGTCTTCCTCGTACCGAACCTGGAGTGTGAACTCGCGTAGGTCGTGCTCGATGCGCTGGCGCGCGAACGACTGCCATTCCGGCTCGTGGTGGTACCAGCGCAGATCTTGAGGGAGTCGCGGGTCGCCTGAGCCTTTCAGCTCCGCGGTGTAGAGGAAGTCTCGGCTGCCGTTTGACTGGTTCTCGATTTGGCCTTCGCCATTGACTGCGCGAAGTGGAAGGTTGAGGCTGGTCGCGAATGTGCGGCTCCAGCCCTGCCGGGCGGCCACGGTCATCGATTGAGCACCCAGCGCCGAGATGAGTGTGAGCGCCTCGCTGAACTTGTGGGCGAAGGTCTGTCGATGGAAATCGGCAAGCGTGAAGTAGACGGGCGGCACAGCGGGGTTGCCGACGTAGACGACATTGTCGTGCGGATGGCCCATGGGGAATTGCAGTTGGCGAGCCTCGCTGCGGGTGATCGGCAGCACGGCGACGTTACGCCGCCCGGTGCGCCGCTGCGACCAACGCGATGCCATGGCGCGGATGGCTTCCCCGATCGGCACCGCCAGGGCGAGAACAGCCCTTTCGGTCTCCCCGTTGTTGGTTGAGCTCTGGTCCGCGGGAGCCAGCGGCTGTCGGGCCTCGCGCCGGGCGCTCAGGACGACATCATCGGGCCGAACGACGACAAACTGACGGTCCGCGTAGTCGAGCTTCATCAGGTTGATACGAAGATCGTTCAAAGCCGACATCCTCATTCTCGGTGCATGACTCGCCAAGTTCACCGAGAGTACTCGGGCGACACGTCGGGTGGCGAGAAGCTGCCACGAGATACGTCGTAAACCTTCAAATTCAAACAACGCAAGGCTATTGACCTGTACCAATGGCCACCCTAACGTCGCAGTGAAGGTCATAGATGGATTTAGTTGGGGATCTACGGCCTCGATGCAAGCGCCCACTTGGCATCGCCGCCAAACCCAGGGAGGACCCATGTCGCAACACGAGAGCACCAGGCCCATGCGCGGAACCGTGGCGCTGTTGCGTCACCTATCGATCAGGTTCATCGCCACCGGTACGATGACGGTGGGTCTCTTGGCGGGCGGGCTGGCAGTCGCCTCGCCGGCCAGTGCCGATGAGATCGGGCAGGCCCCGACGGCGGCCAATATCACCGGCAACGGCAGTTTCGCTGTCAGTCAGACCAGCGTCCCCACTTCGGTCACCGGGTTCGGCGGCGGCATCGCCTACTACCCGACGACCGCTGGGCGGTATCCGGTGGTGGCTATCTCACCCGGCTTCACTGCACGTTGGTCGAGCATCAGCTGGATCGGCCCGCGTCTTGCCTCGTGGGGTTTCGTGGTGGTCGGTATCGAAACCAACAGCACCTTCGACCAGCCGACCAGCCGTGGCACCCAGCTGCTGGCAGCGCTGAACTGGGCGGTGAACTCGTCACCGTCCGCGGTGAGCAGCCGGGCTGACGGCACCCGCCGTGGTGTGTCGGGACACTCGATGGGCGGCGGCGGTTCGCTTTCCGCACTCTCACAGGACACCACCGGCAACGTCAGGGCCGCAGTGCCGTTGGCGCCGTGGAACTCCGACAAGACGTGGACCGAGATCACCGAGCCTGTCATGATCGTCGGTGGCGAGTCAGACACCGTCGCGTCGAACGCCAGCCACTCGATCCCGTTCTACAACAGCGTGCGTGGCCCGAAGTCTTTCGTGGAGATCAACAACGCTACGCACTCCTTCCCTTCGTCGGCCAATGCCACCACATCCAAGGCCCTGGTGTCCTGGTTCAAGCGCTACCTCAACGGCGACCAGCGGTTCACCCCGTTCACCTGTAACTTCACCGGCACCGCGATCTCCGACTTCCGCACCACCGTCTGTTGACGTTCCCCGCTCTCCCCGTCTCGCACAACGGCGGTCGCCCTCACCGGCGGCCGCCACCTGTGCTTCCGTCCCGCCCAGGTCAGGGGGCCTGCCCGATCCGAAGCGAGGAATAGCCGGTCTGCGGGTTGGGGCCGAAGCTGGTCTGCACGACGCCGTACCATCCGGTGATCGTCGGCGTGAAGCGTAACGTGAGCGCGTGTCCTGACCCCTGGTTGACGGTGCCGTGTACAAGCGCTTGGCCGGGTGTGCGTACACACGCGGACTGGTTGGGGGCCATCACATACACGTTGCCTGGGTTGCCACCGACCTGAGCGGCATACAGCTCGACCACGGCGCCGGCCCGCAGCCAGATGTCAACGATGCCAATGAAATGGGTGGCCGGCCCGACGCCCGGCCCGAAGAGCGTGGCAATGCGAGGGTTGGTATTCGGGAACGGTAGCGAGTCGGCAGTCAGGATCTCGTGCTGGTCGGCGAACTCCACGGTGTAGCTGCCCGAGCCGGACCACCGGTTCACCGTTGCCGTGCGCTGCAAACCTGCGCACACGTTGGTGTCAACGGCGACAAAGTCCACAGTGGAACCTCCGGCCGCACTGCGTGCACCGGGATCCACCACCAGGTCATAGTCGGCCGTGCTCGGGGGCTTGACCCCGACGACCGACCAGTAGGGTTGCGCGGTGGTAATCGTATAGGCCGCTGATGAGGTGTTCGAAGTCACCGGCACCCCGCTGGCCAGTGCAGTCGCCGCATGGGCAGGCGCGACAGCGGCGAACAGCACGGCTGTCGCGGTCGCCGAAGCGGCGAACGCATGCAGGGTACGACGAGTCATGAGCGTTCTCCTTGGTCTCGCGAGACGATGGATGCGCAGAATATGCCGAGTCTTGCCATGCATACCCGCATTCCGGTTTTCGCTGGAAAACGCCAGACAAGGCCGGACGCAGCCTCCCAACTTGCCTCGGGCCGCACCGATCGGACCTACTTCGATGGCCTGGCCACAGGTGTGACACAGGCGGCTTTGGTAATCGCGTCCCTCGCGGCGCCGGGGCTGTTGTTGCTCTCCCCTCCCGAGATCGGCACTGTCCCTTCTGGACATTCCGCGCGAAAGGCGACCTCGAGAGGGCTCGGCTCGATGGTTTGCGGCGCACAGGTCACGATCTGCCAAATCGCGCCCTCTGAGCTGTGGAAACTCTGAACGGCACGCCGATGATCTCGCGGAGGCGGCGCACGAAAGACTTCATTGATGCCAGGCCACGTCGGCGCCGAGTGCTCGGGTTAGCCTGCTGATTGCCTCGCGTGTGGTTTGGTCGCTGACACGATCGGGAAGCCAAGCGCAGGCAATGTATGCGGCTCTCACGTCGGCGGTGGCGCAGACGGCGGCCAGGCATTCCTCGATCTGGGTGAGGGAGGGTCCGGGGCCGCTGGGGAAGCGCAAGCCGGGCAGTTCCGCGCTGTCGATGACATCAATATCAAGGTGCAGGTAGACGGGCAGGTGGCCGACGTAATCGAGGGCGCGGGTGAGGGCGGCAGGGTCGGCGGGCGTGCGGCGGACCTGGCTGGCGGTCAACGCGTCGCGTTCGGCTGGGTCGAGGTCCCTAGCGTCGGCGAGCACGATATTTGTGTCGGCGACCGGCCGTAGCCCGAGCCCATCGCTGGACAGCTCAGGCGTGCGGCCGGTCAGCGTCGCCAGCGCCATACCGCCGAGGTAGCCGCTGGTCGTAATGGTGGGAGTGTTGAAGTCGCCGTGCGCGTCCAGCCACACCACCGCCACGTCGCGATCGCGGCGCTGTAGCCCCGCCACCACGCCCCAGGCCGACGGGCAGTCGCCGGACAGCACCAGCGGCCTGGCGGCCCGCGCCACCGCGTCGGCGACTTCTTGGTGCAATAGCGCCATCCGGGCGGGCACGGCGCCCTCCGGCAGCGACGGGCAAATCGTCTCGGTCGCATTGGCCGGAATCGGGAATTCCGGGATGTGCTCATCGAGGTGCCAGGGCACGGCAATGACATCCCAGTTGCCGTTTCTGTCGTCAGCCACGAGGTGCCTCTCCTTCTAAGGCCAGCAACGCCTTTTCGGTCACGATGGGCAACGGGGTGCTCCGACTCATCGTGCTCGTCCATACGCTGGCGGAAATCGGGCAGGCCTGCGTTGCGGTGCCGTGTTAGCGTCACGCGGTGCAGGAATACCATAGGTTTGTACGGGGCTTCAGGCTTGTCTGGTTGGGTTTGATCCTAGCGTTCCTCGGGGTGCAGACCGGCTTACTCAAACAGGGGTGGGCCGTTTACCTAGTCGTGCTCGACGGCGCCATCCTGTTCGGCGCCATGGCGGCAACCATATCCGCCCTCTACAGCATGCCTGAGGGGATGAGGCGACGAATATCGCTCGGCCACTTCATGCGCGACCTTCTGTTCATTTCGCGCCCCCGGCACCAGGCGGCGCTGCCCTTCGCAGACGAAGACTTGGCAGGCCGCCCCGGGCGTCTAAGACGCTACTCGAAGCGCCGAACCCGAGATTCTCGATAACCCCCGAGGCTCGCACACCGCGTCTGCTTAGGACAGTCAGCGCCTGGTTGGCCAAGCGACCCGAAGGCGGGGTTGGAGTTAGATCATGACGCTCGAAGAGCCTTTGTCCGATACAGAGCTCGACGAACTCGAGGAGCTCCACGAGGCCGCGACACCCGGACCTTGGTACATGCGAGAGCTGGACGACGACCGCTGGGAGCAGAACGCGGCGCTCATCGCCGTGGCCCGCAGCGCCGTACCGCGCCTCATCGCTGAGGTGCGGCGGCTTCGAAGGCTGGCCTGAGTCGGCGGTTAGGACACGGAGCGGCCGTGGCTGTTGATTTGGCTGGCGCCCAAGGGGAAGTCTTGCAGCGGCTGCCAGGCTGAGGTGCTGTCGAGCCGGCCGATCAGCCGGACCGAGGTGGCCGTGGCGTTGATGGGAAGTGCTGCGGTGATGGCCTGTTCGGCCGTGCGCAGGGCTTCCACGGGATGGTCGTGCCCGATGGTCAGGTGGGGCACCACGTCGTCGTGCGCGCCGCCGTATGGCGGGCATTGCGGGTAGCGCTGCCATACCGCCTGGGTCAGCGCGCGGAACGGGCTTCGGGCTCGGACGCAAGGTAAAGCACCGTTTGCCCGAACCAGCTTGTGCGCGCGAGGGTGAACGAGAAGCTGTCGTGACTGGCTATTAGTGCCGCGAGCGCGGCCTGGTCGATCTGCGCTGAATCGAGGAACGGGAAGAGCACGGTGATGTGTGCTGGTACGCCAAACGGGGCGGACGAGTCGAGTTGCTCGCGGAACGCGCCGACTGCCGGCTCGGCGGCAGCGACCGGGACTATGAGGGCAGTCTCCATGGCCACAGTGTGCCATGGCAGCTACATACTGATCTGCTGGCCGTTGTCGTTCCAGGTGTTGTTGCTCCACTGGGGCAATGCCGTTGCCGAGAAAGCCTGGGTTCCGTGGTAGCCGCCCTTGGGCCAGTAGCCGCCGCCTGCCGCGCGCATGAACTTGTTGTTCGTCACCTTGCCGTTCGAGATCTTGTACTTGGCGTCGTACCAGTAGAACGAGTAGCCGCCGCCGTTCATCAGGTTGCTGTCGACCACCACGTCGCTGATCGGGCCGATGTCCGCCTTGAGCAAGATGCACGAGGTCTGGGTGTGCTGATTTTCAAGCCTGTTGTGCAGAATGCGGACGTAGGTCGCGTTCGTCGACTGGATGACGTCGTTGTGCTGGGCCGAGCCTGTGCCCCTGGGGTCGTGCAGCCAGGAGTCCTGGACCGTGCCGACCCCGTCGATGCGCAGGATGTCACCGGAGCCATGGGCGTTGACCCGCAGCAGGGTGAAGCCGGTCCGTCCAATGAGGGCGATGCCGCCGGTCGACGCGTCCAGCGCCTGGCCGTCGATCTCAGTGTCCTCGATGCGCAGGTTGGCGTCGTCGGCGGTGGAGGTGACGGCCTGCACGTTGGCGACGCGGATGCGGCTGTTGCGGATCGTCACGTTCTTTGCCCTGATCTCAAGGTGGCCGTTGATGTCCTTGCCGTCGATGACGGTCCCGCTGGCCGTGATCGTCATCGGGCCTGAGTACGGCGTGAGTGTCACCGCTTTGCGCGTGTCGCCTGGCAGGCCATGCGGATGGCCGGTGTTGTGCGCGGCCGGGAAGCCGGCGACGGTGTAGGTGGGCGGGCCGCCTGCGCCTGGCGGCGTGGCCGTGCCGCTCTTGCCGGGCGAGGGCGATGCTGGGATCGATGCCGGAGTAGAGACCGCTGGCTCGGCGGCGGCCTCTGCGGGCGGGACCGCGTCGGTGGCCGTGGCAGCGGGCTGCGCCACGGGGTCTGGGCGGTTGCCACACATGGTGACGCCGCCAACGGCCAGCAGGGCCACCACGGCGATTCCAGCTCCGATCCAAGTCAGCCGTCGGTGACCGGGTGCGGGCCGGTGAGAGGCCGGCCCGGTACCATATAGATCTTGCGTGGCCATTCGGTGAAGTCCTCCCGTGAGTCAACATCGGTCGAACCTATTTATCACCGACGATCCTCGCTGTCACGCTCGAATCCAGCAGCGGCTAGGGCGGCGTGGTAGGCGGCCACGATGCGGGTGTTTTCGGCGGTGTCCCTGACCGCGATCCGGATCGTGCGTCCCTGGAAGGCCGCAGACATCGGGGACAGGTCGCGAAGGTAGACGTTGTGGTGGCGGCATTCCTGCACTACCTGGGCGGCGCTTGGGCCATCGGGCGGCAGGGTCACCGTGAGGAAATTGGCGACCGCTTCGTCGACCGTGGCAGTGGGGTCCACCTTGGACAGATCGGCGGCCAGCCGGTGCCGTAACACGGCGGTGCGGGCCCAACGGTCGGCGTAGTAAGCGGGGTCGCGCAATGCTGCCACCGCCGCCAGCTGAGCCGGAAGGCTCACCGGCCATGGCGGCGTCCACCGGCGCAGCTGTGCTGCGGTCTCCGGCTCGGCCACGAGGAATGCGGCCCGTACCCCGGAAAGCGCATACATCTTCGACATCGAAGTGCAGACCACCACGCGAGGGTCGGTCGCAGCAAGGTTACTCAGCGACTGGTCCAGGCCGACATAACCCAGGTACGCCTCGTCGATCCACCACCGCGTCGGCTCCGGCGTATCCGCGATCATCGAACTGAGCTGGGCGGCGGGCAGATGCCGTCCGGTCGGGTTGTTGGGGTTCACCACGACCACCAGGTCGTAGGCGCCGGTCGCGGTCACGGCGGCGAGCCGCTCGGAATCGACGCGCCAGCCGTCCTCGGCCCGCAGCCGGAACCTGTCCACCCTGCATCCGATCACCCGTTCGGTGATGTGGGCGTAACTCGCCGTAACTCGGATCGAGCAGCAGCACACGGCTGTCCGGGGTGAGCCACCGCCCGAACGCCCGGAAGATCAGATCCGATGAGCCAGCGCCGACGGTGAGCGTTTCCACTGGCAGCGCTCGAACCGCGGCGAGCTCGGCCACAAGTCCCTGCGCGTCGGACGGTGGAGAGGTCCGGACCACCCAGCCGGGATCCTCGGCCAGCGCGGCCGTCACCCCCGGCGCCGGGCTGAACCATGCGTCCAGCACGTCAGCGGCGACAATGGTTTTGCGTCTGTGCAGGGCACGAAAGTCGGCACCGATGGCGGTGAACGAGGCACCGCCATGCTCACACCCGTCGGGGCGCGGCGCGAACGCGGCATCCAAGCGCCAGTCCAGCGCAGCACACAACCGGTCAAGCGCGGCACCGTAGCGGTGCACGGTGGCGCGAGTCAGCTCGTCGACGAACCCGCTCAGCACCTCGAATGTCAACGCTCCAGAATGGACACGACGCCCTTCCGAGCGCAGCCCGGCGGCCAGGTACATGCCGAGCAGGTCGGTGCGGCCCATGGCCAGCACCCGCCGGCCACCCCGGGCGGCGATCCACCGCAACGCGGCATACATCAACAGCGGCGCGGCCGCGGTAGCGCGCCATCGCGGTTCAACGGTCAGCAGGCGGACTTCGAACATGTCCTCTTCAGCCAACAGCGGCAACTCATCTCGGGAGAAATATTTGTCCAATGAGTACCGTCCTAGCCAAGGCGGTGTGATACTCACGAAAACCGATCCGGGCATCGCCGCGCGTCGCTACAAGATAGACGTTCTCGCCATCGAGCCCATCCCGCAATTCTCGGGCCTCGTTCTCGGCGTGCTGGCCAAGCTCGCGCGCATACACCCGATGCCGCAGCTCATAGATCCAGCCGAAGTCGTCCATCACGGCGTCACGCATCGTCAAACGGGCAGTGTCCACAAGAGATACCTCATGAGCTCAGGAAATGGCGTTGCCTGACATCCTGGAATACCCAGACGACGAGCCGCACCGCTGAAGTACCTATTTGAGGCGAGTAGGCATACTCAAGTCGAGCACGATCACACAGGATGGGTGACGAAATGGCTAACCGCTGGAGCGCTGTGACCTTCGACTGCGTAGACGTAGCACGCGTAGCCGGATTCTGGAGCGCGCTGCTGGACCGGCCGCCGGGGCCGTCCGAGCCGGGCTGGGTCTACTTGGGCCATCGTGACGACCCGCAGCCGCGTCTGGTCTTCCAGGCGGTCAGCGAACCCAAGCAAGGCAAGGTGCGGCTGCACCTCGACATCGCCGTCGACGACATCGAAGACGGCATCGCCACGGTACTCGCGCTCGGCGGCCGGTTCACCGGCCAACGGCACGACTACGAGGAGGGCGTGGTGGTAGTGATGGCCGACCCGGAAGACCACGAATTCTGTTTGGTTCAGTACTTCTGACCCCTAGCGACCCGCAGTCAAGCCAGCGCACACACTACTGCTACCCATTTCGCGCGAACATTCACCGACATAGGAGCCCAAGTGGAAGCCGACGACGCACGGGGCCTTCGCATAGCTTCGAAATTCGTATGTAGTTACACAGAAATCGCTTTGTCGTCCAAGACACCGTCTATGCGCCCGGACGATCGATGTGTTGGCGCAAACTTAGGCATCATACGGAGCTCGACGCGCACTACTTGCTTGCGAAGCTCTGGCCGCTGGGAATCGGTTCGTAGTCTCGCCAGCCGGGCTGTTGCCTTCACAATCCACCCCGTTGGTGAACTCGCAAGCAGATGATCAATATGCATTCTCTTGAACTCGTTGAAATAGTTCAACAGGACGGTTCGGTCGGAGACTGGAGCCGAGTCTCCGAGAACCTCATCAGTAATGGACGGTAGGTCAAAGTCTCGCAGAAGACGAACAACGACCAGTACGTCGATCATAGAATGCCTGCGGGAATGTCTGACATTGGTCTCAATGATCTCTAGCAGTCTCCGTGCTTGCACACTGTTCGCGATGCGGCCGGACAATAGATCATCCACTAACGAATCTCTAAGATTCCATAGCCTGTTCCTGAACCGGCTATGAAGCCAGTTCGACGTTTGCAGAATGAGCCCAATCGGCAAGAGCCCGAGTGTAATGGCCATGATCGTCAGTAAGAGCGAACTGGCTGTCATGGCTGCACCTGTTCCTCTGTCATGCCGGTCTCCCCACTGCGAGTGCCTGGTTGCGCTCGCCGCTCAAGATCGTCGTTGCGAGCCCGTAGGCGGCTTACTTCTTTCTTTCGGCTGTGGCTGCGTAAGGCAGTCACTCCCCAGCCAATCGAAACCAAAATAGAGACAGCGATGGATATGGTCATACTAGCCGTGAACTGGGTTGTCTTCCCCGCAATTGACTTTGCGATATCGGCCACCACCTGCAGTGGTACCCAACTTGCGAGGATCCATACCGTCACCTTTGTGCCATCGATCACCCGTGAGTATTGCTGATATTTCAGCCGCGCAACTTCGAGATCGCCGTTGCTCTTGGTGGAGGAATCCACTTTTGCCCTCTTGGCCGGCTGGCGCGGGGGCGGGGGTGAGGCGGTCTTGCCAGACTTAGATGACTCAGGCATGAATCGCAGGGTAAGCCTTGTTAACTCACTGTCAACCTATGGATCAACTCGTCCGGATGAATGAGTCTGTTTAATCAACCTCCCGGGGGATCGGTTGGCGGGTTCTTGTGACACAACGATCCTTAGCCGATTCCGCGCATGTCGGCGTTGCGACACAATGCTCCTTATATTGATGTTGCTTTCTATTAAACATGATCGAAGAGCGCCTGGTCTACTAACTTCGCAAATTTCAGTCGTTTAGCTGACGCATGTTTGATCTGGTCACGCACTAAATTGCTGCAGGTGGTGGTGAGGAGGCACGTAATCAAACGGTCCGACCCAGCCTGCACAACCAATGCGCCAACATCAACGATCGGCCCGCCTAGGCACACTCTCATGACGGTCAAGTAACTTCCAGACGAGGCACATTTCGCTGATCGACATGAATATCTCACCACATCTCGTCGATCACTCGCCGTGCAGCCGGTTGTTCGCACTACTCAGCAATACCTAGCATCGTGATCGGCTGTAGTCGCAGCTTTAGCAAACTTGGAGCGTTGGGTGTCCCCACAACCGTCTGAAGATCGTTGGCACTCAAAGAAGTTCTGGGGCGCAGTAGGCGGGATCGCCGCAGTCGCCGCCTTCGCATTAGCGGTATACACATATCTTCACCCGAGAATTGCGGCCGGCCCGACGGACGAAAGCGCACCGACGGCCCCTCCATCGGTCCTGTCGACTTGGCATACACGGATAGACCCGTCGGCCGGCTACAGCGTCGCCGTCCCACCCGACTACGACGCAACGCCCATTAGCACTACACGGGTAATTTGGCAGTCCGCCAGCGGTGTGTTCCTTCGAATCGACGTGACCGACCAGCAGAAAGCAGATCCGCTCGAAGATTGGAAAGAGAAAGCGGCGGCCCGCAAAATCTCCGGCTGCTACATCGGCTACCAAGAAATAGGAATTGCGCCGGTCCGATACTTCAAGAGTGCGGCAGACTGGGAATTCACTCACATCAACAACGGCCGGCGTGACCGAGTCAGGATTCGGGGAGTAATCACATCAACTACCCGAGCGTATGGCATCTGGTGGTCCGCGCCCGAAAGCCAGTGGAATGCGCATCTGCCCGAACTCGAGCTGATCCTTATGTCGTTTGTGCCAGGAGACCATCCATTGCCGCCATTCCAGACATTCGCGTCGTATGATCCGCCCTGCAGCTAACCGACAGGCAGTCGCCTGGTGACATGAGATGGGTGATCCCAGCAAACATCAGGCGAGACGTGCCGGCGAGGGATCTGCTAGCGGCTGCTTGATGAGCAGCATCAGCTGCTGTGTTCGGGGCCGAGTGACTTTTGGAAGACTGCACCGAGGGGTCACGGCTGCATGCTGCGGTAGTGGGTCAGGGCGTCGGCCAGCCTTTGGTAGGCCGCAGGGGTGTACGGCGCGTATTGAAACATGAGGTGTTGTACACCGAGTTGGGCATAGCCGCGTATTGCTGTCGCGATCTCGGACTCCGTACCCATCAAAGGATTGGTTAAAAAGCTTGGCTTCTCTGCCTGAAGGTCTGGAAACCAGACACCGACAAGTGCGGTGATGCCAAGGGTCGCCGGGTCGCGGCCGACGTCGCGGCAGGCGGTTCGGATTCTGGCTATTGGTTCGACCACGGTTTCCGGTTGACCCATGTAGCCGGTGTTCCAGAAGTCGGCATATTGCGCTGTCAGCCTGAGCATTCGCGGGCCTTCACCTCCAACAAGCAGCGGCGGTCCTTGCGGCCGTGGGCCGGGCGGGGTGTTGTCGCAGTCGTGCGCCTGGTAATACTTTCCTCGGAAATCGACGTGCCGCTCACGCAAAAGCGGTCTGAGGATCTGCAGGGCTTCGGTGAGCCTGTCTACACGGCGGTCGAAGGGCAGCCCGAAGGCGTCATACTCCGGCTCGTTCCATCCCGCGCCGATACCCAGAATCAGACGTCCGTGGCTCACCTCGTCGGCGGCCGTTGCCATCTTCGCCAGGATCGCCGGATGGCGGAAGGAGTTGCACAGCACCAGAGTGCCGATCTCCACCCGCCGAGTTGCTTCGGCCAACGCCGCCAGGAGGGTCCAGCATTCCCAGACTCCCCGGGTCGGCTCAGCCGGATGGCGGTAGAGGAGGTGGTCGGCCAGCCAGATGCTGTCAAAGCCGTCCGCTTCCGCCTGCTGCGCTATCGCGCGGATCGAGTCGTAGCTGCGCGTGCGGTTGGTGTCGCGCTCATTGGCTGTTAAGACCATCATTCCGAGTTTCACCGGCGGCACCTCGCGCCAACCGGGAAGCCGATCCGTTTTCCGCTCATGTCGGGCATGCTATGGCGCGCCTCCTGACACCTTGCGTCAGTGGACCTATCCGAACCGGCGCAGGGTCGGGAAGGCGACGTTGTGTATTCCGGCCTTTCAGAACGGTCTCTGTCTTCCCACAAGCCCCACTCAACGAGGAGGAAGCGATGACCGATTCCACCGCCTACCCGGCGACGAAAGAGAAGGTGACTGAGGGCAAGGCGGATTGGCCTACCCCGCCCCACAAGTTCGGCGACGTGATCGCGGTTTGGAACACGATGCCGCGGCCGAAACACGGTCTGATCCTTTACTACACCAGCAACAAGAAGTACGACGGCGACAGCGATTTCGACGCGACGTTCAACTACTGCTACGAGATCACGCTGGGCGGCTGGCGTTACATCGTGCAGGCGCACGTCCACGTGACCTTTGGCGGACCAGGCGAACAGCCGAAGTACAGCTCTGGCCACACCTTTGTGCCAGGTTTCAAGGACCAGATGTTCAAGACACCGGACTGGGTCGTGGCAGGCGCGCCGACGTTCGATCCTGCGACGCACAAGCACGATTGGAGTTCCAACCCGGCCTACCGGGCGACGCTGTTCTCCAACGTGACCGGCTACCGATACCCCACAAAGCTCTAGGAGTGTGTGCGCGCCACCCGGGCCGGCAGTTACGCCGGCCCGGTCAGCTCGGCGAGGTGGGATCGGACGATGTCGGCGTAAGCGGCATCGACCTTGGTGAGGATGGGCAGTGCGTCCTGCCAGGCTTGGGCGGCCTCGGCCTGGCGACCGACGCCCTGCAGGCAGCGCCCGAGCTCGAACATGGTGGCGCCCTGACCCCACTCGTCGCCGATCGTCCGCTGGGTCTCGACCGTGGCGGTCAGGCAGGCGATGGCATCGTCGTGACGCCCGGCGTCGCGGTAAGCCGCGCCGAGCGCGTGCCGGGCCATGGCCTCGCCCCATGGATCCCCGATCGCGCGGCTGAGGGCTGCCGACTGCTCGAGGCGCTCGACGGCGCCGTCGGCATCCTTGCGGCGCATGCAGATGACGCCGAGCCCGGTGAGGGCGATGCCCTCGCTCCAGCGGTCCCCGGTCTCGCGGTAGATGTCCAGCGCCTCGAGGTAGTTGGCCTCGGCGTCGTCGACGTCGCCGCGGTCCAAATGCATGCAGGCCAACGCAACCAGCGCGGTCCCTTCGCCGACGCGGTCGCCGATGGCTCGCCGGATGGCCAGCGCCGAGAGCAGCCGCGGCTGCGACTCCGCGAACCGGGAGCCGTCGGCATAGGCGACGCCGAGGCACGTCAGCGCCCACGCTTCGCCGGAGCGGTCGCCCGCCCGCCGGGCCGCGGCCAGACCGGTCTCGGTGGTGAACGCCCAGTCGTCCCGGTACTTGCGCAGCATGAAGAAACCCCACAGCGCGACCGGCAGCTGCCAGGCGATCGTGTGCTCGCCGGCGGCGACAGCGCTGGTCACCGCGGCGACCAGGTTGGCCCGTTCGGTCTCGCACCAGGCCAGCGCGCCGTCGATGTCGGCGAACGCGGCCGTCCAGTTTGGTTCCTCGGGTGGTTCAAGCGAGATCCGCGGGCGGCGTCGGATCAGCATCCGGTCGGCTGCGTCCGCGCTGTGCAGGTACCAGCCGAGGACCCGGCGGCGGGCGGCGGCCTGGTCAGGCGCTGGCAGTTCACGCACGGACTCGATTGCGTAGAGGCGGACCAGGTCGTGCAGCCGGTACCGGTCGGGCCCGGTCGGCTCGACCAGGTGCCCGCCGGCCAGCGCGTCGAGCAGCGGACGCACGGCGGTTACCTGCGTCCCGGCCAGCGCGGCGGCCGCAAACGTGCTGAACTCCGCCCCGGGATGGAGTCCGAGCAAGGCGAACAACCGTGCCGCCGACTCCGCGAGCGCCCTTAGCGACCAGGAGAACACGCTCCGGACGGTCGCGGTCTCGTCGCCATCGATGGCGAGCGCGTCGAGCCGGCCGTGCTCAGCGGCCAGCGCATTCACGAATTCGCTTACCCCAATGGATGGTTGCGACGCGACTCGTTCGGCGGCCACCCGCAGCGCGAGCGGCAGGCCTCCGCACAACCGGACCAGCTCGCGCAAAGCGGCGCAGTCCTCGTCCACCCGGGCCCGGCCGATCACGGCGGCGAGGATGTCGACCGCCGCCGCCTCGCCGACGACATCGACGGTGACCCGGGCCGCCCCGTCCCGGGCCACGAGTCCGCGCAACCGGTTGCGGCTGGTGACCAGGACCAGGCTGTCGCTCGCACTGGTCAGAAGCGGGCGCACCTGCTGGGCCGAGCGCGCGTTGTCCAGCACCACCAAGAGCCGACGCCCAGCGGTGAGCGTCCGGAACAGGGCCGCCCGCTGATCGGGACCGGCCGGCACATCGTCCGGGCTTACTCCGAGCGCACGCAGGAATTCGGCCAGCGCATCGCCCGCTGAGGTCGGGGGTTCGGGCCCGAATCCGCGTAGGTCGATATATAACTGGCCGTCGGGAAACCGGTCGGCCACATGGTGGGCGAAGCGCACCGCGAGGGCGGTCTTGCCAGCGCCCGGGATGCCGTCGACGAGCGCGAGGCCGCCCCGGCCGCACAGCTCCTCCAGCCGGGCCAGCTCGGTTCGGCGCCCGGCGAACTGCCCGACGCCCCGAGGGAGCTGAGCAGGCCCGCTCCTGCCGCCGGATGCCTGGGGCGGATCAGATGCCTGGGGCACAACGGATGCGGGCGGCCGACGGTCCGCGGTGAGGATCTCGCCGTGGCGTCGCCATACCTCCGGGCCGGGCCCCACCCCGAGCTGGTCGGCCAGCAGAAGGCGCAACCGCTCGTACGTGGCCAGGGCCTCGGCCTGCCGCCCCTGCCGGTGCAGCGCAAGCATGAGCTGGCCCCACATCCGCTCGCGGAGCGGATGCAGGCGCACGCTCTCATTAAGCTCGGTCACCATGCCGTCGTAGTGCCCGAGTGTCAGCCGGAGCTCGTTGAAGTCCTCCTGCAGGGCCAGCCGTTCCTCGGTGAGCGCGGCCGCCTCCCCCGCGAACCGACCCATCAGCGGCGCATCCTCACACGCTTCGCCCCGCCACAGGGCCACCGCCCGGCCGAACAGTTCGGCCGCCTGGTGCAGCTGCCCATGGGCGAGCGCTCGCCGGGCGTCGCGCGCCAAACGGTGGAAGCTCAACAGATCCAGCTCGTCATCGCCGACGATCTCAAGCCGATACGCGTTGCGCGAGGTGCTGATGCCCGCGCTGCCCTCCAGCAATCGTCGCAATCCCCAGATATGGGTACGCAGCGTCGCCCGCGCCCGATCGGGAGCCTCATGTTCCCACAGGGCGCCGACGAGCTCGGTCACGGATATCGGCCGGTTGGCGTGTAACGCCAAGGCGCCCAGCAGCGCCCGTCGTCGAGGTTGGTTGATCTCAAGGAGACGCCCGTCCGCGGTCCGGACCTCGATGGGCCCCAACACGCCGTACCGCACCACTCCTCCCCGGCCTTGAAAGTGATTCATCGTAGCCGATGTAAGCAGCGCGTTTGACAGCGAATTGACAGGCAGCTGACGGCCAACCCGTACGGTCCGCAGCAGGTTGGTCCGAACCTCGGGCCGCGTCTGTTTTGGAGGATAGGTGATGAGCATGTTCGGCAAATCCCGCCATCGGGCCGGTGCCCGGCGTTGGCTCGGGAGGATCCTGGTTCCTGTGGTCGCCGTGTCCGCGTTCACGATGATCACGGCCGGGTCGGCGTTGGCGCAGGGCGGCGGATCGACGTCAAAGCCCTCGGGCTGCTCGACCCGATGGAGCACCAGCCCCTACGGGGCGCAGGCCTATGCCCGCGCCGGAATCTTCTGGGACAACGTCAACGTGACAACGATCAATGTGGTCGCCGGCTGGTCACTGGTGGAGGACATGATTGACTGCGGGCCTGGCGGCTACACAGTGACCGCATACAAAATCAACGTGGTGACCCTGATCCGGGTGGACGGTTTTGGCCTGAACTGCAACATCGGCTCGGCCGGCGGCACCTGCGCTTCAACGGGCACGGCCGTGACATACACCCAAAAGACCAATTGCACGAACGCGTCGAGCTGCGGCCTCTCGCTGGGGTACATGCAGTTCATCGCACCGCCGGGTGGCTATCTGACCTCGGTGAGGCTACAGACGCAGGTGAAGCTGAACAAGAAGGGCGGCACGAACCCGCTGACGTGGACCACCGCCTGGATATAGCGCCAACACTGGATGAGGCGGCCGATCCCCCGTTCGGATCGGCCGCCTCCAGACCATGCGTCAGTTGACGAAATCCACGTATGGACTGCAGATGTTGTAATGCAGAATGCCGATCGCGGTGTAGATGTAGGCACACGACCTTACGTGGTAGCCCGTGAGAGACGAGCTATGGCAAATCCTTGCGGCGGCTGGGTAGGGATAGTTCGTCGCTTTGGTGAATACACCAGAGGCCACCTGGGTCGCCTTATAGTTAATCTCCATGATGAGTCCGTAGTGGTGGATCGACTCGGTCGGCGAGACTTTGAGGCTGAGCCACGCGGTGCAGTTGTTGGATCCATTCTTTCCGTAGACGCAGACATGGACGTTGGGGTTCGCGGTGTTGCATTGGGTTCCGGTCGCAGCCATCGCTGGGGCCTCGGCGACGGTGATTCCGCTTACCATGAGGGCCAACACCACCAGCCCGCGAATGACTCGTCTTACCACGTGTCCTCCCGTGTAGGTTCAACCGATCAGTGCGGCAACCGTAGCTACGATCGATTTCATAGCGATTGACGGCTGATTGATCGCGCCGCAGGCGCGCTGGTTGAACGACTCGGGGTTCACTGACTCCGTTCGCGTCGGTTCAGCGGGTGGAGCAGGTTTCTTGGAATGGTTCGTCGGGTATCGTTGCTATCCACTCCGAGAGGGTGAGGCCTCGGCCGGCTATGGCGCAGGCCCGTTTGATGAGGTTGCTGCGCAGGTTGCGTATCGGATCGAGGTCCCACAGGATCACTGTCTTGGTTTTGCTGCTAGCGGCCAGCGTGCGCCCGTCCGGTGCGAAAGCCACTGACTCCACCCAATCAGGGTGGCCGGTCAGTGGTTCGCCGAGGCGAACGGGCTGGTTGTGGTCGGACACATCCCACAGGATCACGGTCTTGTCCCGGCTGCTGGTGGCCAGGAGATGTTCGTCCAGTGCGAAAGCCACCGACTCAATCCAGTCGGTGTGGCCGGTCAATGGTTCGCCGAGGCGGGCGGGCCGGTCACGGTTGGAAACGTCCCACAAGATGACATCGTTCACGTGGCCGACGGCCAGGGTGCGTCCGTCCGGCGAGAACGCCAATGAACGCACCAACTCCAACCCGTCGATCGACGGATCGCCGAGGCGAACAGGGCGGTCACGGTTGGATACATCCCACAGGACAATATTGTTTGTACCGCCGACGGCCAGCGTGCGTCCGTCCGGCGCGAACGCCATTGCCTCCACCGGGGCGCTGTGGCCGGTCAGTGGTTTGCCGAGGCGCACGGGCCAGCCGTGTTCGGACAGGTCCCACAACATCACTGTCCTATCCAGACGGTTGATGGCCAGGGTGCGTCCGTCCGGCGCGAACGACAGCGAGCTGCCGCTAGTAGGTTCGCCGAGACGAAGAGGCCACCTACGGTCGGACATGTTCCACACGATCACCGTCTTGTCCACACCGCCGGTGGCCATCGTGCGTCCGTCCGGTGCGAAAGCCACCGAGTCCACCCAATCCGGGTGGCCGGTCAGCGGTTCGCCCACGAGAAAAGGCCGATTGCGGTCGGACACGTCCCACACCTTCACCGTGAAGTCCTCGCTTCCGGTGACGAGGGTGCGTCCGTCGGGTGCGAACGCCGCTGCCCGCATCGCGCCGGTCAACGGTTCGCCGAGGCGAACAGGGCGGCTGCGGTCGGACAGGTCCCACAGGATCACTGTCTTGTCTCGGCCCCCGGTGACCAAGGTGCGTCCGTCGGGCGTGAACGCCACCGACTCCACCCAATCGGTATGACCGATCAACGGTTCGCCGAGGCGAACAGCGTGGCTGCGGTCGGAGGTGTCCCACAGGATCACCGTCTTGTCCTGACTGACCGTGGCCAGGAGCCGCCCTCCCGGTGCAAACGCCACCGACTCCACCCGATCGGTATGGCCAGTCAATGGTTCGCCGAGGCGAACAGGGCGGCTGCGGTCGGACACATCCCACAGCATCACTGTTTTGTCCCGGCTCCCGGTGGCTAGCGTGCGTCCGTCCGGTGTGAACGCCACCGACACCACCGCACCGGCATGGCCGGCGCGGCCTTGGTAGCCCTCCGGCGTTTCGCCGAGGCGAACCGGGCGGCTGGGGTCAGTCATCTCCCACAACACGACCGTGAAGAGCCCACGGCCGGTGGCGAGGGTGTGCCCATCGGGAGAGAACGCCAGCGAATCCACCGCGCCGCTCTCCGGTGCACTGACGCGGACAGGCCGCGCGCGGTCGGACACATCCCACACCAAAGTACCGTTGATGCCGCCGATGGCCAGCGTGCGCCCATCTGGCGCGAACGCCACCGCCTGGACCAACCCCGTCCAGCTTGCAGGGGTGGCCAGCCGTGAGCCGAGACGGGCCGGGCGGTCGCGGTCGGACATGTCCCACAGCACCACCTCTCCTTTCAGGCCGCCGGTGGCCAGGGTGCGCCCGTCCGGCGAGAAAGCCACCGCCTCCACCGCGCCGGTCAGCGGTGAGCCGAGGCGGACAGGGTGATCGCGGTCGGATAGATCCCACAGCACTACTTCCTCGTCGAAGCTGCCGGTGGCCAGGGTGCGCCCGTCCGAGGTGATCGCCATAGAGGCCACCGAACCGATGCGATCGATCAAGGTGCTGTTGATGGTGGTGCCCTCGACCACTCGGATCAGATTCGCCTTTGTTTCGCTGTTGTTGCTGATTGCCACCGCGGCCAGGCCAAGCATCGCGGCGCGCCGAGGGTTGCCAAGGGCATCGGCCGCGTCACCGAGTGCCGCAAGCTGGCGCACGGTGGCGATTCTGCGCTGTTCCTCGGCGACCCGTTGCTGCTTGATGGCAGCTTTGGTGTTGTTGACTGCTTCGACACTGGCGACGCCCAACAGGACAGTCAACCCGGCCAGAATCGCGACCGTAGCGCGGATCAGTCGTTGCGTGCGTCGATGCTGCTGAATGTCAGCCGCGAACAGGTCGTCTTTCGGTAAATGATGAAGGGGCGCCGCCAGATCGGCCATCCTGTCACGGAAATACGGCATCCGCGACGACAACTGCTCAACCCGCCTCGCCTCACGCAGATCAATCCACCGCGGCTCCGTGGCGAAAGCGCCATATAGCACCGAAGGCAGGCAGGTGGTCTTCTCGCGGCTGAAATCCCCAGCCCTGTCGTCCCACTCGATGGCGCCGTCGGTCAATGCGATCAACAACCGCTCGCTGCTTCGATGCGCCAGCCAATACTCAACCTCACGCGACACCCACGGTGAGGCCGCTGCCTGTGGTGAGGCCAGCAGAATGAAGAACTCGCTGTCGTCCAGCGCGGCCTCGATCGAATGCCACAACCCTGGATTCGCGGCGAGGCTCGCGTCATCGCGGAACACCCTCAACGCACGCGGCCGGTACCACGGCTTGGCCATCTGCTGTAAAGCCTCCTGCACCGCAGGGGCGAGCTTCCCATCCACCGCCCGGCTATACGACAAGAACGCCGCATACCGCCGTCCGCGCCCGGGGGCGGGATCTGAGCTGTCCGAGGTGTTTCCCGATGTCGCCAAGTTACCCTCCGCTCCTGGCCACAACGGACTGTCCCGATGCCTGTGACATCGACCACGATAATACTGCGTCGAAAGTAGCGGTCAGCCCTTCACCGCTCCCGCGGTGAGCCCTTCGGTCAGGAAGCGTTGTCCGAAGGCGTACATGACCACCACCGGGATGCTTACGAGCAGCGATGCCGCGGCGAGTTGTCCTTGCGGCACAACATCTCCGATGATCATCGACTGCATCCCCACGGGTAGCGTCTTGTACTCGTCCTTGGTAATGAACACGAAGGCGAAGAGGAATTCGTTCCAGGCATTGGTCAGGGTGAACAGCGCGACCGCCAGCAGACCCGGCTTGGCGAGGGGCAACACGATCCGCCCGAACGCCTGGATGCGGGTGCAGCCGTCGACCAGCGCGGCCTCCTCCAGCTCGATGGGGATCGACGAGAAGTATCCGGTCAACAGCCAGGTGGCGAAAGGAAGGGTGAAGGTCGGGTAGGTCACCATCAGCGACCACAACGAGTCGTTGAGCCTCACCCCGATGAGTAGCTGGTAAAGCGGGATGAACAGCAGCGCGCCCGGCATCACGTAGGTCAGTAGCACAGTGACGGTGAAACCCTGCGCCCCGCGGAACCGCAGCCGGGCCAGCGCGTAGCCCGCCAGGGCGGCGCAGACCAGCGCCACCGCGGTAGACGTCCCGGACACCAGCAGCGTGTTGAGGTACCAGCGGCCAAAAGGCTTGGTGGCGAACAGGTCGGTGAATTGCTGGAGGGTCCACGGCGTCGGCCAAAGGTCTTGAGTGTGCATGACGATCTGGCCTTCGGATTTGAACGCCGTGACCGCGATCCAGTAAAGCGGGGCCAGCACGAAGATGAGCAACCCGGCCAGCGCGACACCGGAACCCAGGCGCGACACCAGGGTCGACGTCCGGCGACGGCCCCGGGCCTGCAGCGTCGAGACCACCCGGCCGACCGCCGTCGCCATCAGCAGGATCACCCCGAGGACCACCGCTGCCTTCCAGAAAATGTGCGGCGACACCCAGGCCAGCAGACCGGTGACCGCCGCGGCGACGACCCACGGCAGAGCCTTTCGTGCCGTCCCGGGCAGCCGGGGTGACGATGTGCCGGCATCCTGGCGCAGCAACCGAACCAGGACGAACACCAGCCCGCCGATGACCGGCAGCATCACGAGCGTGACCGCCGCCCCAGCACCGAACTGCAGTTGCAGGATCGCCTTCGAGTAGGCGACCAGCACATACGGCGCAGTCACGTCGCCCGGGCCGCCCTGTGTCAACAACCAGATGAGGTCGAAATTGTTAAATGTCCAGATTGACGACAGGGTCACCGTTACGGTGATCACGTGGCGCAGCCCGGGCAATGTCACATGGGCGAACCGCTGCCACGACGAGGCGCCGTCGACGGTCGCCGCCTCGTACAGGTCTGATGGGATGGCCTTCAAGCCCGCGAGGAACGCGATAGTGAAGAACGGCACCCCTTTCCACACGTTGACAAGGATCACCGACGGCATGGCCAGCGACGCGTCGGAAAGCCAGCCCGCGGGCCAGCTGTCGACCAGGTGCGCACTGGCCAGCAGCGGCCCGATCCCCGATTCGGTGAGCAGCATGTTGACACTGCCGAAGATCGGGTCGAGCAGCGAGCGCCAGCTGAACGCCGTCACCACGGTTGGCACCACCCACGGCACCAGGAGCAGCCCGGCCAGCACGGCCCGCCCACGACGCCGATGGTGCAGCAGCAGGGCCGCGCACAGCCCCAGCACCACCTTGAACACCTCGGCATAGGCGGTGAAGACGAAGGAGTTCTCCACGCCGGTACGGAATTGCTCGTCACCGATGAGGGCGATGTAGTTGTCCAGTCCGACGAATACGCTGTCCTGCCCGTGCCGTTCCGTCGTACTGGTGATGACCGACCGGGCGATCGGCACGAGCACCAGCACGCCCACCAACACCGCGGCAGGCGCCAGAAACAGTGTCGCCAACCGCCAGTCACGACCGAGCCGACGCTGGGTCGCCGTAAGGGAACCAGGCCCCGGCCGGGGCGATGCCCCGATCGCCGGGGCCGGCGCTGGACGGACCGACGTCACTGCGGCAGCCCCTGCTGGGTAAAGATCTGCACCATCTTCGCGTGAGCAGCCTGCACCGCCTTCGCGGGCGCTGTTCCCTGGACGACCTGCTGCATCATGTCGGTGAGGACGTAAGCCCCGACAGCGGCTTGCTGGCCCGCGCTGGCCTTCTGCGGGAAGGCCAAGCCATTCTTCGTGGTCAGCGGCAACGACTGTTGGGTGATCTTGCGCATGATGGGGAACGCCGGGTCGCCGCTGCTGAAGTACGGGTCGGCGTCCCAGACCTTCTCCCAGGCGGGCAGCGCCAGGCCGGGCGCCTCCTTCGCCACCCCGAGCAGCGCGGGCGCACTGATCAGATACTGCGCCAGGAGCTTTGCCAGCGCGGCGTTCTTGGCGCCCTTGAAGACGACGAAACCCTGGGACTGGCCGAGCAGCAAGGGTTTGTCGGTCGCGGGCCCGATGCAGTCGGCGAAGACGTGGGTGTTGCCGTAGACCGGGTTCTTCTTGGTCTTGGAGTCCGCGTAGACGCTGAATTGGTTACGGGTGTAACCGAGGACCCCGGCGAGCCAGTTTTCGTTGTTGCTGGAATCGGTCCAGGCGGCCACTCCCGGCGGCAACATCGGCTTGTACTTGGGGTTGGTATAGATGTCGCCCAGGAAGGTCACCGCCTGCACCGTTTCGGGGGAATCGAACGTGACCTTCCTGCCATCGTTGGAGGCGATTGACCCGCCATAGGCATTTATCAGTGCTTCGATCATGCCGTTGGCGTCGCCGGACCGGTTCACGGTCATGCCCCAGCCGAACCGGCGGTTGGCCGGATCGGAGATCGCCAGGCACATATCCCTAAGCTCCTCCCAGGTGTAGACGTCCTTGGGGGCAATGCCTTTCTCCTGCATCCAGTCCTTGCGCAGGAACGATCCAATCCCGATGAAGTGGTACGGGATGGCGAACCATTTGCCGTTGAAGACGCAGAAGTTTTTTGACTCCGCGGTGGGCTGGCCGTACTTGACCGACAGCGCGGTGACGACGTCCGTCACGTCCTCCAGGTCTCCCAGCGCCTGGAATTGCGCGACAAACCGTGAGTCGGTCATGAACGCCAGATCACGCGCCACGCCGCCCTTCACCTCAGCGTCGATCTTGGCCACCACATCACCGGCGTCGGCCTGGACCAGACTGTTCTCAATCTTCGTGCCGGTCGCGTCGGCGAACTTCTTGATCGAGGCATCGAGCGCCGCGTTCGCCGCCTCCGAGTAAAGCTTCTGCGACAGCACTCCCATCGAGGAGCCCTTCAATGACGCCGCGGCGTCGAGCAGCTCCTTGGGAACCTCGGCCTGCACCTGCGGGGTCGGTGGCGAGCTGTCCCCGCACGCGGCCAGACCGGCCGCGCCGAGCACCCCCACCCCCGTCCTCAGAAGTTCGCGCCGGGACCACAACGGGGTTTCCTCCATGACCATTCGCCCTCCTCCGTGTTGCTCGTGCTTCCGGAAGTTTTTCGATACTTGGTATGGCCCCCACGTCGCCCGCGTCGCACGTCGCATGACAGCGTCAGGCCGCAAGGTTCGTCTTCGCGAAGCCTGCTCCCCGAACTTCCGGGCCATGCCTCCTAAAGTTTCGAGCAAATCCCGATAGTTTCGCGTGATGCGCACGCTACGACGACAGAGGGGGATCGGTCAATATGTCGAGCACGTTAACCGAACGCTTGGCAGGGATCGTCAGTCCACAAAGGACACAGTGAGGCGTCGCCGTCAGGTGTTCTCGCGCGTCGGATCGGGCCCCAACCCCCACGGGGGTGCCAACTGCCCCAGGGCCGGGCGGCCGAAGTGCCATCCCTGGCCGGTGTCGCAGCCCATGTCGCGCAGCCGGGATGCCTGGTGCGCGGTTTCCACTCCCTCGGCCGTGACCGAGAGCCCGAGCCCGTGCGCGAGGCCGATCACGGTGGCCACCACCCGCTCCTTGGCCGGGTCGGAGCCGCGATGACCCCGAAGTCCCTCCACAAACGACTGTGCCAGCTTCAGCGTGTGGACGGGCAGGTTGCACAGGTAAGCGAGGTTCGAGTAGCCGGTGCCGAAGTCGTCGATGGCGATGCGCACCCCCATCGCCGATAGCGCCGTCAGATTCGCCAACGGCTCACCGGCGGCGGCCATGAAGGCGCTCTCGGTGAGTTCCAGGTGCAACTGGGTCGGATCAAGTCCGGTTTCCCGCAGGACTCGCGCCGTATCCCTGACCAGAGCCGAGCTCTGGACCTGCCGGACGGCCACGTTGACGCTGACGAACGGAGTGGGGCCGGTCTGGATGGCCTGCCATTCGCGGGTCTGCCGGCAGGCCTCTTCAAGCACCCACAGGCCAAGCGGCACGATCAGCCCAGTTTCCTCGGCCACGTCGATGAACCGGCTCGGGGGCAGCAGACCGAACTCCGGATGACGCCACCGGACCAGCGCCTCCACGCCCTGGGTCGATCCATCGCTGAGCCGCACCAGAGGCTGGTACTCGAGGAAGAACTCGCTGCGGCGCAGAGCCGCCGGCATCGTCGCCGCGATGGTCCGCTTCGCCAGCTCGTGCACGTGCCGGTCAGGGTCGAACAACATCCGCCGGCCCTTGCCGGCCGCCTTCGCCCACGACAGCGTCGTGTCCGCCGCCTTGAACATGTCAGCGATGCTGGTCTCCTTGATCGCCTGCTCTACCACGCCGACGCTGGCCGAGATCACCAGCTCGTGACCGTCGATGGAGAACGGCGCGCTGAGCGCGGCCAGTGCCGCATCGGCTATCCCGGCGACTTCGTCGGTGCTCGTCGTGTCGTCGACAACGACCACGAACTCATCGCCACCCATCCGGCCGACCAGATGCTCGGGCTGGACGACGCTGCGTTGGATCCGCTCCGACACCGCCACCAGCAGCCGGTCGCCGACATCGTGTCCGAGCGAGTCGTTGATGACCTTGAAACCGTCCAAGTCGAGATAGCACAGCCCGACCCGGCCGTGTTCGCGCTCGCCGTCGAAGATGGCGCCCACCCGGTCGAACACGTAGCGCCGATTGGGAAGGCCTGTCAACGGATCGTGCAGCGCCTGATGCTGGAGCCGGGCGTGCAGAAGCTTGCGCTCCGAGATGTCCTGCATGATCGAGACCATGTACTGGGCGCGCCCTTCGGCGTCGCGCAGCAAAGACGTCGTCATATCGGTGCACACGGAGCCGCCGTCGCGCAGCGGAAAGTACTTCTCGCGCCGTGAGTGATCCTTTGCGCCACGGGCGATAGCCGCGAACGACTCCCAGGTGTCCGGGGGATCGTCGGGATGTACGAATTGACGTACGTTCATCTTGCTGAGTTCTTCGACCGTGTATCCCAACAGGTCGGCCATGGCCTTGTTGACCACAATGATCTGACCGGTGGTGTCGCAGATGCCCATGGCCACCGCCGCCCCGAAGAACAGCGCACGAAACCGAGCCTCGGCCTGAGCCGGCAACTCCTCCGCTGGCCTGTCGATGGCGAGGGACCCCCTGGCGACGACGCGAACATGGCGCTTGCCACGCGCTAGCGAGCATACGGCAGCGGCAGCGAGCCAGACATCGACCGCGGAGTTGGTCATGATGCCGCCATCACGGCGGCGTGGACGGGTTCTACAGCGTCGGCCTGAGGGCCGTGGCATCGATGGGCCCAAGGCGAAGCGTATTGGAGACCAGAGAGGCAAATCGCGCCGGGCTCGGCACGAAGTCACCGTCTTCTCTGTAGTTGGGCGGATTCTCGTGGTGAAGATCCCACTGGCGCTGCGCATATTCGCGGTTTCCGGTGTCGTTGAAAGACCATACGGCGATCTCATGCGAGACGATGCTTGAGCGGACGTTGAACTCGATTTGCCCCCGGCCCTTACGACAAGCAATCTTGTTGTCTCTGATGGTGTAGAGCTTCTCTTTCTCGACGACCCCGTCTCGGACGATGTCCTTTCCGTCGGGTTGACGATCGACCAGCCATAGGTGCCCCAGGCAAAGCCCGCTGTTCGTCCGGTTGATTCTGTATAGGATCTTGACTGGAATGTCTTGAACGGGTGCGCCTGGGTAAGGAGCTGCCTCAGCTGACAGCGTGATCGCAGGCCCATATGCGTCGCGATCGTATTGGTAGACAAAGGCTGCGAGCGCTCCGGCCGCGAAGATCGTCAAGGCTGTTGCGGCAGCGAACGCGGCCCTCCATATCCTTGTTCGCCTGCTGGGACGAACCACCAGGAGCACGATGGTAAGGAATATGCCGAACCCGGTGCCGTAAGCCATCCAAAGCCGCGTGGCCGGTTCCTCGATGAAGGGCGCAAACGTTGCTAACAACGCGGAGGTGAAGGTGACGGGTGCGGTGGTGAGTGGCAGCACTGCCCTTATTCGATCGCCGGGCTTCGGCGTGTTCTCATCTGCTGGCGCGTGATCGTCCACCCTGCAATTCTCGGCGAATTGATCTACATGCGGCTATGGGCTGTTCGGGGTGCGCTTTTGGCAGCGAGGGTTCGTTGCCAACATCCGATTGTCAACATAGGTGGGCTACTTGGTCGATTCTATCGACGAACTGGACAGAGATGGACTCTGAGCTTTGGTTTGTGTTGGTTGACAATGCCACGATGGCGACAGCCAAATCCAAACAAAATCGTGAGTCGCAGTCTCATTGGGAGGCACAAATGATGACTCGAGGCGTGCACATCGGTCGGCTAGCAGTGGTTGTCGTACTGCTCCTGGCCGGATGCAGCGTGGATAAAGACAGGGACCCTCCTCCGCCTGAGCCCCCGCAGACCACAGTGGCGACAACGCCGACACAAATTTCACCAGTAACTGCGTCACCACAGAATCCCACGACGGCTACCCCTGTCGTGTCTTGCGGTGCCGGCGAAGCCGTCAACGTCAGTGCGCCGGGAGGCGGAAATCTCAAATTTCCCGCGCACGTGCGCATTTGCCAGACCGCGCCCTCAGGCACCGTGTATTGGCTGGTGGCAGAGCCATTGGACGGCAGCAAGCCGCGCGGCGACATTTACCCAAAGGCGAAAGTCGACAGCGCAAGAACTGAAACCGCCTCATATACCGTGATACTTGGAGACGGGACAACCCGTCCGTCCAGCCGCCTGATCTACGTGATGGAGATACCGGCCACGTCCGACGCCAAGTTTGAGGCCCTGAGGGCTGGCAACAAGTCGATTGCCAAGAGTCAGCTCTCGGCCGATTTCCGGACGGTTTCCAATCAATACAAGTCAGATTTCAGTTAGAGCTCCAGCTCCTGAGAGCTTCGCGGTTATCATGCGGCAGGTTTCTCGACCCGGATGCTGCAGGCGGTGTCCCGGGCCAACCGGGGCACCGCCCTGTTGGCGCTGTCACCTCACGCAGGGTCACCGCCCTGCCCTATTCAGGGCACGGCGCACTCGATCAGTCGTTGTCCGCTCCGCCGCGGAACGCTTCGTCAAGCTCGGAGTCGACGACGGGCCGCATTGCTTCGGCGATGGCCGCGAGCACGGCTGGGTTGGTCATGGCCGCCATCACGGCGGCGTTGATGGCGGCCTGGTCGATCGGGGCCGCCTGCACGGGCGGGCGGGAAAGCAGCTCGTTGATCTTCCGGGTCAGCTCGTACGGCTGCGGTGGCACCGTCGTGCCCTCGCCGAGTCCAAATTTTAGGTCATCGATGGACTCAAGACCCTTGGCGTTGCCCTTGAAAATGAAGTGATCTAGGTTGCAGACGCGCCGATAAAGATCGTCCTGCTCCTGCTCGGTTAGTGCCATGAAAGGTCCTCCTCCTGATATCAGGGCACGCAGTTCAGCGAGCGTGCCGCGGAAGGCGTTGGCGTCGCACATGGGCTGGTTGCCGATGATGGTTTGCGAGCCGTACTGCCAGAACGTGGGCATCCGGCCCGAATAGACCACCCAGCCCGGCCCGGTGTCGCCGCCCCGAACCCCGTAGGCGGTGTGGTAGCGCAGGACAGGGTCGGTGCCGTAGTTGGCGTTCCACAACAGGTGACTGGTGCCGGTCAGCTCGTTGCCGTACTGGCCCTTGGAGGCATAGATGACCGCCTTCCGGCCGGTGCGCTGCTCGACCAGGTCAGCAAACGCTTCACCCGCGCTGGCCGGCACCGTGTCGTAGGGCCATTTCTCGAGGTCGACCTGCAGAAACCAATCGCCCCAGCTGCGCCACCATGGCGTCTGGCTGTCCAGGTAGGACAGAAAGTAGTCGACCTGCGATGACACGCTGGGCGAGCTGCGTACCACGTGATAGGCGCCGAGAATAGGGATACCTGCATCGCGGGCGCGGCGCATCGCCTCGCCGTAATGTGAATGCCTTGTTGATGTTGCCTCGGTTGCCTTGTGGGTGAAGAACTGAATGCCGTCACGCGCGGCCGCGGCGAGGTCCATCGGCCCGCGGTCCCAGTCAAAATCTGAGGCATCCCACCCAAAGACGTTGGGGATGCTCGGATCGTCGGCCATCGGAATCACGCAACCTTCGTCAGTTTGAGATAGCTCCTACGAGTACCGACGTGTTGCCGGCATTGGCCGTGTTCTTCGCCCATCTTAAAATGTCGAGTGCCCGCGGTCGATCCCTGCAGATGACGATGCCCCGATCGTGAACAAGCGGCCGGCCCGCGCCGTGCCGCCCCTAGCCAGGCCCAGTTCGAGCCGGTTGTACAACATGGTCAGCACGCTCGGAGCTGAGGGCGCGCCCCTGGCCGGGGCACACCCTCAGTAGATGATGCGGCTACCAGGAGTCGTTGGAGTAGGTGCCCAATCGGATGAGGTCGATCGGGGTGAAGCCCGATGAGGTGTGCAGGAAGGTGGAACGGTCGAAAACGTCGCAGTCAATGCTGTCGTAATCGCAGTACAGGTAGCGGTACGTGCCGATCGGCGCGTCGAGCATCAGCATGTGCGCGTCGACCTGTGGCAGGAACTGCTGGCTGTCGAAGATGTACTTGTGCTGGAAGGCATACGCCTGAGGCGCCGCGCTGTCCTCGTCCACGACCGGATCGTCCATGAAGCCGAGCACTGTCCAGTCGGTGGCCATGTGCGACTGCGCGGCGTGGTCCAGCCAGCCTAGGAAAGCCGAGCCGGGGAACATGTCACGGCACTGGGTCGAACCGAGGCTGCACGCGGCCGCGCCGATCGTGCCGAGATGCGGCGTCGAAATGGTGACGACGTCCTCGACGTAGAGGTACGGCGGGAAGCCGGGCTCCTGGTGCGCTGTTCCGGTGAGCGCGCCCCGGATGAGCAGGCCGCCCATGGAGTGGGCCACCACGTCGATCGCTTGCCCGCGGCTGGAATACCGGTCGTAGATGTCCCAGGCGAGATCCTTGGATCGCTGCAGAAGCGGGACACTGCGATCGCCGGGCACCTTGACGTCACAGTTGGTGTCGATCGTGTAGTAGCAGTATGCGACGACATTTGCTACGGGCAGAGCGGCATCGGTGTTGGTCACGTATTGGGCGATGACGGTGTCCCAATACGTTCCCTTCGCGTTGATGCCGTTGCCGTGGAAGTCGTAGCCATGAATGAAGTAGACCGGCCTGTCATTCCCGTCGCTGCGGCCGGGCACCGGTGCCTTCACGCTGTGGCGGGCCCTGAGCGCGGTCGGCGCGTTGAGCGGGATGTCGCCGGCCGCGCCGTATTGCACCACGGAACGATCCTTGACGAACCATTCGCCAGTGGACGGATGGAAGACCGCTAGGTCAGCGTCGCCGTCGTCGTCGTAGTCGCCGGGAACCGGGATGTCGCTTGCCGCGCCATAGGTGTGGGCGGTGCTGCCGAAGATGAACCAGACGCCGGTCGCCGAACGGAAAACAGCGCGCTCATCGGCGCCGTCCCCGTCATAGTCGGCCGGAACCGGGGTGTCCCCGGCCTGTCCATAGACGACGCTGGTCTGCCCCCACACGTACCAGGTGCCATTGGAAGGCCGGAACACAGCGCGCTCATCGACGCCATCACCGTTGTAGTCGCCAGGAACCGGGATGTCTCCGGCCTGTCCATAGACGACACTGTTCTGCCCCCACACATACCAGGTGCCGTTCGAGGGCCGGAACACGGCGCGCTCATCGATACCGTCACCGTTGTAGTCCCCCGCAACCGGGATGTCCCCGGCCTGTCCATAGACCGCGTTGGGCAGTTTGGGCACGTACCAGGTGCCGTTGGACGGCCGCCAGAGCGCCCGCTCGGTAAAGCCGTCGCCGTCGTAGTCGCCCGGGACCGGGACATCGCCCGCAGTGCCACCTGTGGAGGCGCCCGGGCCCAAGGAGTACCAGGTGCCGGTGGAAGGGCGCCAGACCGCGAACTCTGTCGTCCCGTCGCCGTCGAAGTCAGCACCGGTAAACGGGTCCGCCATCGGCACGATGACCGGTGGATCGATTTCGTAGCCGGTGGAGCAGGTCACGGTCAGGGTCCCGGTCGATCGGCTCGATGAGCCGATCGCGTGGTAATGGCTGGTGCCGCTGAGGTTCCAGCACTCCGCCTCGATGCGGATCTTCCCGGCGATCCGGGAACAGGTGATCTTCGCTGTGTTCGCGCTGGGATAGCTGGCGCTTCCACAGGTCCAGCTGGCATTGCTCGCTTGCGCGGCGGTGGCGGGCCCGACGAGGGCCGCCGCCACCCCCGCGACAGCGGCGAGCCATCCCAGCTTTTTCGTCAAAGAAGACATGCGCCGACTATGGCGACGGCCACTTACCGCGGACTTACCAGTGCGGCCCACGCTGCCTACCATTTCTATTGTGGAGTTTCGGCTGCTAGGCCCATTCATGGCCGTCGACGGGGACAGCCGGTTGGAGCTGGGCAGGCGCAAGGAGCGCTGCCTGCTGGGTTTGCTTCTGCTCGAAGCAGGTCGTGTCGTGCCGCGAGAGCGGCTGTTCGAGCTGCTCTGGGACGGCCGGCCACCCGCGTCGGCGCGGGCGGCCCTGCACACCTATGTGACACGTTTGCGCGGTGGCTTGTCCGCTCATGGCGTACAAGTCGTGATGAAAGGCGACGGATACCTGGTCGAAGTGGATCGGGCGAGCGTCGATGTACACCGCTTCAGCGCCGCCTTGGCTCGTGCCCGCGGCATCGCCGACCCTTTGGACCGGGCGGCCGAGCTGGAGGAAGCCCTGCGGCTGTGGCGCGGGCAGCTGTTGGCTGACGTGGCCGGCGACGGCTTGCGCGAGCGGCTCGGCACGGCCCTGGAGGATCAGCGCCTGGAAGCGTTGGAGCTCAAGGCCGAGGCCGACCTGGCGCTGGGAAGGGCGGCTCAGGCGGCCGGGCAGCTGGCCGCGCTCAGCCAGGCGCATCCCACCCGGGAACGGCTCGTCGAGTTGCTGATGCTGGCCCGGTACCGGCAGGGGCGTCAGGTCGACGCGCTGGCGGCCTTTCGGGCGTTGCGCGAGCGGCTCGTGGCCGAGCTCGGTGTGGAGCCGACGCCGCAGCTGCACGCCTTGCATCGGCGAATCCTCACCAACGATCCCGAGCTGACCGCGGCAAGCCCGGTGGCGGCTCGGCGTTTCCTGCCGCGAAGCGTTCCCGGATTCACTGGACGCCGCGAGGAGTTGCTTACGCTAGACCGCATCGCTCGGGAGCAGCCAGACTCGAGCACCACCGTCGTGATCGGAGCGGTCACCGGGCTGGGCGGCGTAGGCAAGACCGCTTTGGCCGTGCGCTGGGCGCATCTGAGCGCGGATCGCTTCCCCGATGGGCAGTTCTACGTCAATCTGCGCGGATACAGCCCGGGCGAGCCGATGCGTGCGGCGGAAGCGTTGACCCAACTGCTGCGCGCTCTCGGCGTCGCCGCCGACCGGCTTCCGTCGACCGTGGATGAGGCGGCCGATCTCTACCGATCGCTGGTGGCGCAACGATCGGTGCTCATCCTGCTCGACAACGCCCTGTCGGCAGACCAGGTCCGGCCCCTGTTGCCGGGCGGACCTCGCAACCTCGTGCTCATCACCAGCCGCGACAAGCTGTCCGGACTGGTGGCGATCGACGGCGCCCGCCGGCTGACGGTGGCCGAGCTGACCGAGGCCGACGCGTTCGAGCTGTTGCGCCACGTCCTTGGCCGAAGCCGGGTCGAGGCGGAGCCGGAAGCCACCCGCGAGTTGTCCGCGTGGTGCGGTAACCTCCCGCTGGCGTTGCGCATCGCCGCAGCCACGCTCGCCGACGATCCACATCAGACGATCGCCGACTACATCACCGATTTGCGGAACAGAGACCGCATCGCGGCACTGGCCATCGCCGACGATCCGGCGCACGCCCTGACAACGGTTTTCGGCCAGTCGTACCGACATCTGTCCGAAGTGGACGGACGCTTGTTCCGCCTGCTCGGCCTGCTCACCTCCGGCGATTTCAGCTCGGCCGCGGCCGCAGCGCTCGCCGATCTCACCGTGCCCGACACCGAAGCCGCGCTCACCCGGCTCAGCCAGGCGCACCTGGTCACGCAGGAGCGACCCGGCCGGTTCGGCATGCACGACCTCGTCCGGGAATTCGCCTCCGGTCTGGCGCCGGGCGACGAATCGCACGCGGCGATGCGCCGGTTGGCCACCTGGCAACTGGACCGGCTGGCCGCGGTCGCTGAGATACTGCCCGGTTTCCGTGTGCGCCTCTCGGTATCGACCTCGGCCCCGTTCCCGACCGAGGCGGCAGCGACATCCTGGCTCGAAGCCGAAGCCGACACGGTGATAAGCGCGCTCACCTGCTACACCAAGGCCGGCTGGCACGACGACGTCTGGCACTTGGCCGGTCTCCTGCGCGAGCCTCTACGCCGATCGGGGCGCGCCGACGAGTGGAACACGGTGGCCCAGATCGGCCTCGACAGCGCGATCGAAGTCGGCGACGGGTACGGCGAAGCGTACATGCGAGACATGCTGGCCGGCTGCTATCAGGACAGACGCATGATCGCTGAAGCCGTCGCCGAGCATCGGCGGGCTCGGGCCCTCTACCTCCAAGTCGATGACCATCTGGGTGCCGCCAATTGTGCTGACGCGCTTGGGGTATTGCACCAACAGCTCGGCGATCTGGTCGAGGCCGAACAGCTGCACGGCGAGGCCCATGCTGCTCTCGGCTATCTGGAAGACCCGATTCTCGGCACCCATTCACGGATTCACTACGGCACGTTGCTGGGCAGGCTGGGCCGGTTGACGGAAGCCGCCGCACAATTCCGGCTCGCTTTGGCTGGGGCGGCGGCCATCAACGACCTCTTCCTGGCGTGCTTCGCCCATCACAACCTTGCGTTCGCTCTGCTGCGGATGCAGCGCCACGAGGAAGGCGCTCGCCACGCCCGAGCCGAGATCGAGCTGGCTCAGCTGGCCGGCAGTCTCGACCGCGCTGCCCGGGGTTGGGAGATGCTGGGCGACTGCCTGTTCGACGACGATCATCCACAAGCGATGGAGGCCTACCGGCGGGCGCTGGAGCTTTACGAGCGGCAGCGGGACAGCCAGGGTGAGGAGCTCCGCCATCGGATCGATAGACCACGTTAACTATCTCTAATCATTGGCATAGTTCGATGCCCTTGACAGCCCTGAATTACGGGCGGATGCTCGCCTATATCCTATCGGATCTACGATATTCTGGAGGCGATCGTGTCGTCCCGACTGAAACGCCAGCTCCCCAGCCTGGCCGTAGCCACGACAGCGGCAGCAGTGGCGTGGTTCTTGGTCATGCCCGTTTCGCAGTCGTCCGCAGCGACTGCGGCGACTTTCTATGCGTCGACGACTGGGTCCGGGGCGTCGTGCACCCAAGCGGCGCCCTGTTCATTGGCGGGCGCCCAGAGCGCGGTGCGCGCAAAGCTGATCGCCGATCCCGGCGCAGACGTGCAGGTTCTGCTGGCGGACGGCACCTATCGGTTGTCAAGCACCTGGAAATTCACCGCCGCCGACTCGGGCAGTGCGGGACACCCAGTGATATGGCGTGCCGCGCCCGGTGCCTTTCCGGTTATCTCCGGCGCCACTCGGGTGACCGGCTGGGTGCAGGAGGGCACGAGCGGCGTTTGGTCCGCGCCGGTCCCTGCGGCCAGCGAAACGCGGCAGTTGTACATCGATGGCCGCAAGGTGCCGGTGGCAGGTGCCTCGGCGTCGGACCTCGGCTGGAATGCAAGCTGGACAGGATCGTCGTCGGGATACAACATCAACGCCGACGCTGCCGCGAAGGCCTGGTTCGGCGCGCGATCGGCCGCCGAGGTCTCCAAGGTGGAGTTCGACTATCCCGGTGGCAATGGCCCATGGACCGAGTCGCGTTGCCGGGTCGCGAGCTACTCGGCGAGCTCAGCGACATTGACCATGGCCCAGCCCTGCTGGACGAACGTCACCAGCCGGGCCAGCTTCAGCCAGGGCAGCGGCGGTCTGCCGTCGATGTCGGTGAACACCAAGCCGTCACGGGTCGAAAACGCCAGACCGCTGCTCAGCACGGGTGAATGGTTCCTGGACGCGGCGGCGAACAGGTTGTACTACCAGCCCGAGTCGTTTCAGCAGATGCAAAATCTCGACGTGGAGCTGCCACGGCTGGAGTCGCTGCTCCAGGGCGCGGGCACGCTCGCGAACCCGCTGCATGACATCACGTTCGCTGGGTTGCAGTTCTCTTATGCGACCTGGAACGACCCGTCACGCTCGCACGGTTTCTCCGATGTGCAAAGCAACCTGCGCATCACCGAAGGCCGCAACCAAGGCATGTGTACGTTCTCGAACCCGGCGGGCACTTGTCCGTGGGGCGCATTGACCCAACCGCTGGCCAATGTCGCCTTCAGCGCCACCACCAATCTGACCCTGACCGGCAACCGGTTCGTCAACCTCGGCGGGGCCGGCCTTAGCGTCATGTACGGCGCGCGTAACACGCTCATTCAGGGCAACGAGTTCACCGGCATCTCCTCGACGGGACTGTTGCTCGGCTGCACCTACGACCCGACTCCGACGATCGCTTCCCAGGCGCAGGGGATCAAGGATCATTGCACGGCGGATGCCGCCGCGGTCAGCGGCGACAGCGTCGGGCTGAACGAAATCCTCACCAACACCACGGTGTCCGACAACGTGATCCACCACATCGGCACCGACTACACCTCCGCATGCGGGATCACGCTGTTGTTCTCCCGCGGCACGAAGATCACCAATAACGTTCTATACGATCTGCCCTACACCGCGATCACCGCCGGAGTCATTCAGGGTCACGTGGATCAGGCGACCACCCCGCAGAACTCCACCAACATCAACGAGAGCAACACCATAAGCAATAACCTTTTTCATGACTATATGTCGGTACGCAGTGATGGCGGCGCCATCTACGTAGAAGGTCACCAGGCCGGTTACGTCAACCGGGCTGACGGAACCATCGACCCGGTCGCGACACTCGCAAAGGGGCTACAGGTAAAGGGAAACGTTGCCTTCAACGGCCGCAACACCAACTTCACCTACTACGACGACGCCGGCGCTGAATGGATTAACTGGGAAGGCAACGTCGCTTTCGGAGCCGGGGGCGCGGCGCAGGGCGGCTGCAGCCCGACCGGCCACTTCTGGATCCGCAACAACTACTTCTCCGCTCCCACCCAGTCATACCCTTGCAATCAACCGGTCGACTCGAACGTTTCCGGCACCATCTCGATCCCGGCGACACCCTCAGCCTCTTCCATCCCCGCCAGCATCCTTGCCGCAGCAGGGCTGACCTCCGCATTTGTCGCACAGCCGAACGCAGGCGCCCCACAGGTCCGCTATATCTCCCCCACGAACGCCGCCCAGGCGCTCATCGGTGGGCACGGCTTCACCGCGCAGACACCGGTCTACGTGAAGAACGTGAGGGTCACCAACGTGCAGTTCGTCTCCGGCGGCTTCCTCATCGTGCCGATCCCGGCCGGGACCACCGCGGCCGACATCCGCGTCGGGGACAGTGGCGGACCGGTCACGCCGGGCCGCATCGACGACACCGACAGCCGCATCATCTACAGCGGTTTCACCGTCCAAGGTGGCCGGACGTTCGGCGACCTCAACGGCGACATCCACTACGCCACCGCCAACGGATCCACCGCAACCATGACCTTTACCGGCACCGGTATCGCCGTC
>NZ_BONY01000035.1 GCF_016862955.1 Rhizocola hellebori
GACACCGGCGCGGCGCTGCGATATTGGCGCGTGCGAAGCAAACGCGCGGCAGCGCGCGGGCGATTGCTACCACGGGGTAAGTAGGACGGCTTCGATGATGACGGCCGTCAATGCGCCGATTCCGGCTAGTAACAGGGGTGCGGGCGGTGTTGGGCCGCCGCGCTCTTCGGGTGCCACCGCGGCGACCACGAGCCATGGGAAAAATGGCAGCCACGCGTGCTCTATGCCGCCCCGGGCGAGGCCCGCGCCGATGGAGAAAAGCACCGCGGCCGCGGCCCCGAGCATGAATGGCCAGCCAGGTGTGTTGCGCAGCTTGCGAATGCTGGCATAGAGGACCGGGCCCGTGGCCAGCAGCAACGCACAGACGCTGATCAATCCCCACCAGAGTGCCGACCGTTCCGGTTCTATACGCTGCCCGAAATCCGCGTAAGCGGCGGCGAGCCCGTCGGTCCACGCGAATCCGCACAGCGAGGCGAGCAGCACCGGTATTAACACGCTCAATCCGCTGAAGAGGTTCAGTGCCGGGCGACGGCGCGCGAAGTAGATGCCCACTATGGACAGACCAAGCCAGCCCGCGGAATAGGAGAACAGCGCGGCGACACCGAGCAACAGTCCGGCCAGGACGGCCCAGGCCGCCGCTGTCCAGCCACTGTGCCTGGTGGCTCGCAAGCCGGCCACCGTCATCGCGGCGGCGATGGTGAGCACGACGGCGTCCATCGAGACGGCAAGCCATACGGCGTAAGGGGCGAGCACCATCACCGGAAAGAAATGACGAGCGGCGATTTCACCACTTACATCTCGTACCGCCGACAGGACAAGGGGTGCGGCAAGTGCCCCGATAGCGGTCACCAAAATGGCCAGACCGAAGTGACCGGTTATGCCAATACGCTGCAACGCCCACAGGACAAGCACCGGTCCCGGCGGGTGGCCGCGCGTGGCAATGGTGTGCTCGGCGTTGCGGCTGGTGAAGGTGCGCAGGTAACCGAGTGGGTCGTCGCCCACGTCCTGCACATCGCCGAGATAGCTGTCCGGCGTGAGCGAACGGGTCAGCCCGTCCAGGCCGTCCACCAGTGCCAGGGAAACGGCCCAGGCGAACAAACCGGCCGCGGATCCCAGCCGTATCACCCACCACCGCACCGAATCCAGGTAGCCGCGTCGCGAGACGAGCAACACCGCGCCGGCGACCGCCGGTGCCGCAAGCGACAGCGGCGAGATTTCGAACCGGTAGCGGCCTAGGAAAGGCGCGCTCGCTGTGCCAAGTCGTGCGCCGCTGCGCACCGCCAGCCAGGTGAGCAAGACGCCGATAGCGACCAGCATCAACCACCCTGCCAGGTCTCTTTGCTCGCGTGTCCCCACGGCGGACCACGCTATCGGGTACCCGACAGGAGTGCGCGTGTCGGTTGGCAAGAAATTGATATCTAGCGCATGATCGTCCGAGGCGGTCTAATAGATGAGACCGCAAAGTCCGTATCGTCACTAGGACGTGAGGGAATCACATGGCAGCCACAGGCACAGCTAGCACGACGGAGAAGGGTCGCCGAATCGTCGGGACCGAACGTCAAACGCTCGCCAAAGACCTCGTGAAGCGCTACACAGGCGGCGAGAGCATTCGGGCGCTGGCCGCTTCGACCGGCCGCTCGTATGGATTCATCCACCGGGTACTCACCGAGTCGGGTGTCCAGCTTCGCCAGCGCGGCGGCGCCCGTCGGCGCAAAAAGGCATGAAAATGCTGGCTGGCGATGGCGGTGCTGTCGCCAGCGAAGAAAACCCCCTGGAAGCCGGGCGGGGATGACCACGACCGGCTTCCGCGCAACGCAGGACGGTCCAGTTGCGACGGTCACTTTGGACCGCCCGCAGGCGCGCAACGCACAGACCCCGGCTATGTGGCTCGCTCTAGCGGATTTCGCTAGAAGCTTGAGCGGTGACACCAGAATTGTTGTCCTGAAGGGCGAGGGCCCTTCCTTTTCGGCTGGCCTCGATCGCAGCATCATGGGTGAGGAGCTCGGCTCGGTAGCCGCGTTGACCCCCGAAGCCGCCGCCGACCGGATCGCTTCGTATCAGGCCGGCTTCTCCTGGCTGCGCCGGCCCGACCTGATCTCCATCGCCGCCGTGCAGGGCCACGCCATCGGCGCGGGGTTCCAGCTAGCCCTCGCCTGCGACCTGCGCGTGGTGGCCGAAGACGTTTCGTTCTCCATGGCCGAGGTCACTTTGGGTTTGGTACCGGATCTGACCGGCTCCAAACGCCTGGTCGAACTCGTCGGCTACGCCCGGGCGCTAGAGCTGTGCGCCACCGGCCGCCGCGTCGGCGCGGCCGAAGCTGACCGGATCGGCCTGGCGAACCTGGTGGTCCCCGGCGCCGAGCTCGAGTCGGCCACGAGTGACCTCGTGGCGGCGTTGCTCGCCGGCAACCTGCACGCCGTCCGGGAGATAAAGGCGCTGCTGCTGGCCGCAATGGGCCGGGGATTCCCGGAGCAGGAGCGCGCCGAGCGGGAGGCGCAGACCCGCCGCATCCGGGATCTAGCCGGGATCGGCGAATAGCCAAGCCGTTATGTCTCGGCCGCGCCCAAGTGGCGAGTCGCGTCGGCCTGCCTACACCGCAGAGCCTCCAAGCGACTCACCACCAGGGCGAGCTAGGTTATGGGTGTGAGCTATGGTCATGGCGGTGGCATGGAGGTGCTGCTTCGTTCGATGCGGCGGGGTCAGCGCGTCGACAAGCGGAAGATCGGCCGCGCCACCGCCCGGCGCATTCTGGCTTTCGCCAAGCCCTATAAGCGAGAGATAACCGTCTTTCTCCTGGTCATCATCCTGGCCGCGATCATCGGTGTGGTGACCCCGGTGCTGGCCGGTCAGGTGGTGAACACCATCACCCAGGGCGGCCCCGAGGCGGGCCGCGACGTGATGCGCATCGCGCTCATCATTGCCGCGCTGGCGGTGTTCAGTGCCGGGCTTTCGCTGGCGGAGCGATGGTTCTCCGCGCGCATCGGAGAAGGTCTAATTTTCGATTTAAGGACGAAGGTCTACGACCACGTCCAGCAACAGCCGGTCCAGTTCTTCACCCGCGCCCAGACCGGCGCGCTGGTGAGCCGGCTCAACAACGACGTGATGGGTGCCCAGCGGGCCTTCACCTCCACCCTGTCCGGGGTGGTCAGCAACATCATCCGGCTGGTCCTCACGGCCGCGGTGATGCTGACGCTGTCCTGGCAGATCACCCTCATCTCGCTGACGCTTCTTCCGGTCTTCATCCTCCCGGCCCGCCGGGTGGGGCACCGCCTTGCCGCCATCACCAAGGAGTCCTACGACCTCGACGCCAAGATGAACGCCACCATGACCGAGCGGTTCGGCGTCGCGGGGGCCCTGCTGGTAAAGCTTTTTGGCCATCCCGAGACCGAGTCGGTGCGGTTCTCGACGCGGGCAGCCCGGGTGCGCGACATCGGCGTGCAGTCCGCGATGTATTCACGCACCTTCTTCATGGCCATGATGCTCGTCGCCTCGCTCGCGCAAGCGCTCGTCTACGGCCTCGGCGGGTGGTACGCGGTGAACGGTCAGCTCAACGCCGGTCAGGTGGTGTCCCTGGCGATGCTGCTGACCAGCCTCTACGGCCCGATCACCGCGTTGTCGAACGTGCGTGTCGATGTGATGGGGGCGCTGGTCTCCTTCGACCGCGTCTTCGAGGTGCTCGACCTGCCGCCGGGAATCGCCGAGAAGCCCGACGCGGTGGCGGTGCCCAAGGGATCGTCCACTGTGGAGTTTCGCGACGTCCACTTCCGCTATCCCACCGCGGCCGAGATTTCGCTGGCCTCGCTGGAGGACGTCTCGACGCTGGAGCGCACGGCCACCGAGCCGGTGCTGCGCGGGGTTTCCTTCACGGTGGAGCCCGGCCAGCTCGTGGCGCTGGTAGGCACCTCCGGCGCGGGGAAGACCACCACCTCGATGCTGGTCAGCCGGGTTTACGACGTGACCGAAGGCGCTGTCCTGGTGGGCGGTGTCGACGTGCGCGACGCCACCCTGGCCTCGATTCGCGAGACCATCGGGGTGGTGACACAGGACGCTCACCTGTTCCACGAGACGATCGCGGAGAACCTGCGCTACGCCAAGCCCGACGCCACCGACGAGGAGCTGTGGGAGGCGCTGCGCGGCGCGCAGATCTCTTCGGTGGTCAAGGCCATGCCCGACGGCCTCGACACGATCGTGGGCGAGCGGGGCTACCGGTTCTCCGGCGGCGAGAAGCAGCGCATCGCGATCGCGCGCCTGCTGCTCAAGGCGCCGTCGATCGTGATCCTCGACGAGGCGACCGCTCACCTCGACTCGGAAAGCGAGGCGGCCGTTCAGGAAGCGCTGACAACGGCTTTGGTCGGGCGCACCGCGCTGGTGATCGCCCACCGCCTGTCCACCGTGCGGGAAGCCGACCAGATCCTGGTCCTCGACCAAGGCCGCATCGTGCAGCGCGGCACCCACGAGCAGCTGCTCGTCTCGGGTGGCCTCTATGCTGATCTCTATCGGACGCAGTTCGCTGTCGTGGACTCGCCACGTCCGCTGTCCGTTGCGCTTGCCGAACCTGCGTAAGCTGCCTGGGTGACCCCTTATGTGCGCCGTTTCCTTGCCATCGCCGCCGTTGGCGCGGCTTTGTTCACTGTCAGCGCGTGTGCCGATGTTCCGCAGGACGAGCCGGGCGCCAGCGTGAAGCCCAGCATCACCAAGGCGGCATTGGCAGATAAGAAGACCAGCTGTGACGCCTACAAGGCGCTTGACTCCGAGACGCAGGCCAAGCTGGAGCCGCTCGCCGCGGACCTGTCCGCGGCTCAGTCCGACCCGGTGAAGGCGCTTGGCGCCCTGTCGCAGGTGAAGACGCTGATTGCCCAGCAGGAGACCAAGCTTTCCGCGATCACCGACCAGGCCGGCGACGCCGAGGTCAAAGTGGCGCTGCAGACCAGGCTCACCGAGGTCCGCAAGCTCAAGACCGACCTCGACGCGGCCGGCACCGATCCGGCGAAGCTTCAAGCCGTCTTCGAGACCGTCGACGACAAGAAGAGCGACCCGGTGAAGGTCGCCTGCCTCTGATCAGATGACCCGCAGCGCGCCGCCATCGATCGGGATGGTCAACCCGGTGAGGTAGCTCGCGGCGGGCGAGAGCACGAAAGCGGCGACCCGTCCGAACTCGGCCGGGTCGCCGAGCCGTCCCAGGGGGATGCTCGCCTCGGCTTGCGCCCGCGCGGCGGCGGCGTCACCGGTCGCCGCGAACAGCTCCCGGTTGCGATCGGTGAGAATGCGGTGGGGGAGCAGGCTCACCACGCGCACATTGTGGGCGGCGAATTCGTCGGCCATATCTTTGGCCGCACCGGCCAGCCCGGGCCTTAGCCCGTTGGAGAGGCCCAGCCCCGGCACCGGGCTGCGGCTGGAACTGGAGAGCACCAAGGCGATGGCCCCACCGTGTTCCATTGCCCCGGCCACCGTGCGGGCCATCCGTACCGTACCTAGGAAAACGGTTTCGAAGGCCTCTTGCCATTGCTGATCGGTCACCGTGGCGGCGGTGCCGCGGGCCGGGCCGCCCACCGAGACCAGCGCGCCGTCGAGCCGCCCGAAATTCTCTTTGGCCGCGCTCACCAGGCGGCCGGGGGTGGCCGGGTCGGTCAGGTCGGCGGCGATGCCCACCGCCGCGCCCGGGCCGCCGAGTTCTTTGACCGCGGTGGCCAGCCGGTTCTCATCGCGCGCCGACACGACCACCTTCGCGCCGTCGTCGACCAGGCACCGCGCTGTGGCGAAGCCCAGCCCGCGCGAGGCGCCCGTGGCGATGAAAACCCGGCCGGACAGTCCCAAATCCATGAGGGGAATCCTATGTCAACTCCTCAGCGGCGCTGGAATCCTTGCGTGTCACCACTGCCATGCCGTGAACGGAGATCTCCATCCACGACTCACCTACGTCGCGATGGTCGAAGCGCACTGAGAGCACGGCATTCGCGCCCCTTCCCTGTGCCGCTTCCACCATGTTTCGCACCGCATCGCTGCGCCATGCCGTCAGCAGATCGCGCAGGCGCGGGCCTGTCATTGCCGGTGAGCGCCGTCGTGTGATCACAGCCAGCACCCGCCCCAGCACCCTTGTCACCGTTTGACCGGGGATGTGTTCGGTGGTCACCACCATCATTTCCTCACCCCCAAAGTACGTCTCGAATAGCGCTACCCCCGCATGCTCGTGGGAAAACAGGTGTGAGCGCGCCACGACCCGGGTACTGACCGTTCATGACGGATCTTTGTGAGGAGCTGTTGCTCACCATGAAGCGCGCCGGTGCCGTGCTCAGACGCAACGACATCCCCTTCGCGCTGATGGGCGGTTTCGCCGTCTACGCGCGCGGTGGCACCTCCAGCGACCACGATGTGGACTTCCTGATCCGGCCCGGTGACGCAGCCCGGGTCCTCGCCGTCTTCGCCGAGGCCGGATTCTCCACGGAGCGTCCTCCGGAGGACTGGCTCGTCAAGGCCTACGACGAGGGTCGGCTGATCGACTTCATCTTCCGTCCGGTGGAGCGCCCGGTCACCGACGACACCCTGGCCGAGGCGGAGACCGTTCAGGTCGGTGGCATGCATCTGCCCGTGGTGACCGCCAGCACCCTCATGGTGCACAAGCTGCTGGCATTCAATCAGCACAACTGCGACTTCGCTCGGGCGATGCCGTTGGCCCGTTCGCTGCGCGAGCAGATCGACTGGGATCTGGTGCGCCGCGAAACCAAGCAATCTCCTTACGCACAAGCGTTTCTGGTCCTTCTGGAGATCCTGCAGGTGATGCCGGACGAGGTGATGGCATGAAGCACGCCGAGCACGATGAGTACGCGGAAGCCTCGGCGCAGCGCGAGCTGGCCGAGGACGGCGGGATAGCCGAACAGGGAATGGAAATCGTCCGGCGCGACGGCTGTGTGGTGATCCGTGGTGAGGTGGAAAGCGAGCATCGCCGGGATCTGATCGCGCAGCGGGTGGCGGCCCACTTCCCGCACTGCGAGGTCCGCAACGACATCGTGGTGGTAAGGGTGGGGCGTCCCATGGAAGCCGAGGAGCTGGCATGATCCGCATCGCGGCGGTCGGTGACGTCCATATGGACGTCGACCTGCTCGGCCGCTACCGCCCCGCGCTGCTGGAGCTGCCCGAGTGCGCCGATGTGCTGCTGCTCGCCGGTGACCTGACCCGGCACGGCAGCAGGCGCGAAGCGCAGTGCGTGGCGCAGGAGTTCGGCGGGCTGCAGGTACCGGTGATCGCCGTGCTGGGCAACCACGACCATCATGGCGACGAGCCCGATCAGGTGGTCGAGGTCCTTGCCGCCAGCGGGATCCAGGTCCTCGAAGGCAGCGGCGTCGTGATCGGCACCCCCGGCGGCAGGCTGGGCGTGGCCGGGGTCAAGGGCTTTGGCGGCGGCTTCGCCGGCCGGTGCGCCAGCGCGTTCGGCGAGCCGGAGATGAAATCCTTCGTGCGCACCACCGAACACAGCGCCGAGCGGTTGAGCAAATCGTTGCAGGAGCTGGAGTGTGACCTGCGGGTGGCGTTGACCCACTACGCCCCGGTGCCCGACACCCTCGTCGGCGAACCGCTGGAGATCTACCCTTTCCTCGGCTCGTACCTGCTCGGCGAGGCCATCGACTCGGCGCCGGCCGATCTGGCCATCCACGGTCACGCGCATGCCGGAAGCGAGCGCGGTGTCACTCCCGGCGGGGTGCGGGTCCGCAATGTGGCCCATCCGGTCATCAAGCACGCATACAGTATTTTCAATCTTGATCACGGTGCTGGATAATGACGACGTGACTGATGACGGCATTGACTGGATCGCACGGGTTCGCCGTCTGGAGGAGGAGGTCAGCGGCCTGCGCCGCGCCCTGCGCACCAGGGGAACCATCGAACAGGCCAAGGGGATGCTGGCCGAGCGCCTGCAGACCGACCCCGAACGCGCCTTCAAGCACCTGTCCCAGCAGTCGCAGAAGCGCAACATCTCTGTGGTCGACCTCGCCGCGGACATAGTCGCCGGCAAGGGGGAGAAGGCGGTCAAGACGCCCCCGTCGGGTTTCGGCCGGCACATCCTGCGGGCGGCCGGGGCGGCATCGGCCGCGGCAAGCCTGCCCGAGCTGGCCGAGTTCCTGCTCAACGATGGTTTGGCTCAGGTCGGCGTGGAGTCGGTGGCGTTTTTGGCCGATGGCGACCCGACCCGGATCCTGGCCATGGCCGGGCCCGCCGGGAAGGGGACGAAGACCAGCTATCCGGTGCAGACGGCCAACGCGGCGACGACGCTTGTGCTCACCTGGGCGGAGCCGCCCGGCCTCGCCCCGGCCGACAAGCGGGCGCTGGATGCGCTGGCTGAGGTGGTGGCCGGGGTGGGCCGGCGCCTGTGGTGCCCGGTGTCGACGCCGTGGGACCAGCTGCACTGGCTGCACACCGTGCTGGCGGCGGTTTTCGGTCAGGGCAAGGTGCTCTCACCGGTCTACGACAGCTCCGGCCAGGTGGTCGATTTCGTGGTGGATTTCGCCACCCGGGAGCTGTCCGACCTGTTCGGGCGGTCATCGGCCGACCTGATCGGCAGCCGCTTGCTCGACCTGGAGCCGCACCTGGCCGGCCTCGGCATCTTCGACGCGTATGTCAAGGCGTACAACGAATCCGAGCCCTACGAAAGGCCGGCTTCCTACGAGACTGTGCTCTATCGGGGCCGCCCGCGCCGCTTGCTGCTGCGACGCCGCGCGGTGCGCGTGGGCGACCAGTTGCTCGTGTCGCAGCAGCATCTCGACCACGCGCAGCGCCAGAACGAGCAGGTGCTGCAGATGGAGATCATCGGCGGGCTCGGCTTCGGTGAGTGGGACCTTGCGACCGGGGAAATCCTGTGGTCGCCCGGTTTCTACGAGCTGTTCGGGCGCGAGGCGTCGGCCGGGCCGTCCGCTTTGGACAGACTGTCCAAGCTGGTCTACCCGGAGGACATCGGTGCCGTGCAAGGATTGCTGACCAGCCTGCTGGAGCTCAAGGTGCCCGCCGATGTCGAGTTCCGGGTGCCGCATCCCAATGGCAAGCTGCGCACGATCCGGCTGGTGGCCGAGTCCAAGACCACACCGCAGGGCGACGTGCATCTGGTGCAGGCGGTGGCCTCCGATATCACCGAGGGACGCACGGCCGAGGATGTGTTGCGGCGCACCGAGGCTCAGCTCGGCGAGCAGCGGATGCGGGCCGCGGCGGAGCGCGAGATGACCCGGCAGATGCGGGAGATCTGGTACCCAGCAACGGCTCTGGACATCGATGCGCCGGGCCTGCGGGTGCGCGGCCAGCATTGGGTGCCGCAGGAGGACCGCCGGTTCCAAGCCGACTTCCTGGACGCCACCACCGCCGCGGACGGAGACATGCTGCTCGCGATCGGCGACATCGTCGGCAGCGGGCTGGCCGCGGCGGCCACCATGACCCGGCTCATGTACCCGGCCCGGGTCATGGGCCACGCCGGGTCTCCGCCCGCGGAAATCCTTGAGGCGCTTAACACGGAGCTGCACCGCGGTGATCAGGCTCACATGGCCGGCATGGTGCTGGCGCGTTTCCTCACCAGCGAGCGCACGCTGATCTGGTCTCAGGCGGGGCATCTGGCCCCGGTGTTGCTGCGCAACGGGACGGCGCGACAGCTGCCCGCCCCGCCCGGGGTGCTGCTGGGTCTGATGGCGCATGGCGGCTACGGCCAGGCGGTGGCGAAACTGGAGCCGAAGGATCTGATCATCTTCTTCACCGATGGGGTGGCCTTTGGACGCCGGGCGGTGGCCGACCCGTTGCCGTTGCTCATGCGCGAGTTCGAGCGGTTGGCGGGCATCGGCGGGCCGCGGGCGGTGCTGGAGACAGCGATGGAGTTCAGTGACGGCGAGTCATGTCTGCTGATCGTGGAGGCCAAATAGCTCGGGTTTGCCTAGCCCAGGGCGCTGGGGTAGTGTCATTCCAGCGCGGTCACCCAAGGGTGGTCGCGGTGGCTCTCAAGAAACGGGTGCCACAGCACTGCAGATAGGACCCGCGACAAAGCACCCGAATCGGTGCCAGTGGTCCCTTGCGGTTGGGAGCGGCTATGGCTTCCGCAACTTTGACTATCCATCCCCGACGCCCGGTCACCGATGAAACGACCGTGGCAGACCACGCCCTGTCGAGCCTGCACGAGCTGGCTCAGCAAGACCAGGAGCGCGCGCGGCTGCGCGAAACGGCTATCCAGACCTACATGCCGTTGGCCTCACGTTTGGCGCGCTCGTTCCACGGGCGGGGTGAAGACCTCGACGATCTGATGCAGGTCGCGATGCTTGGCCTGATCAAGGCTGTGGATCGCTTCGATCCGGAGCGTGGTGTCGCGTTCAGCAAGTTCGCGGTGCCCACCATTCTCGGCGAGCTGAAGAAGCATTTCCGTGACTCTGCCTGGAGTCTGCACGTCACCAGGCGGATGCAGGAGCTGCATCTGCAGATCAGCCGGGCGCAGCCGACGCTGACCCAGGAGTTGGGCAGATCGCCGTCGGTGGCGGACATCGCCAAGCACCTCGAGCTCAGCGAGGCAGAAGTGCTCGCCGGCATGGAATGCGGCGGCGCCTACAACACCCGGTCGCTGAACAGCCCCGTGACGGTGGACGATGGCGCCATCGAGCTCGGTCAGCTGATCGGTGCCCCCGATGACCGGATGGAGTCGGTGCCGGACCGGCAGGCGTTGCGTCAGCACGTCTCCGAGCTTCCGGCACGGGAGCAACGGATCCTCTATCTGAGGTTCTTCGAAGACCTGACCCAGAGCCAGATCGCGAAGAAGCTTGGAATCTCCCAGATGCATGTGTCGAGACTCCTGTCGCAGTCCCTCAGCGCGCTGCGCGGAAGGCTGCTGGCCGAAGTCTGATCGTGTCCACGGGGGCGCGCGGCACACACCCCTCGCGCCCCCGGTTTGATCACCGTCCCACTAGGGCAGCAGGTAAATCCGCCCGGCCAGCTGGAGAGCGATCCGGTGGCGGCTGGTTTCGCTGGCGCACCAGCGAATCATCGGCAGCCGCCGCCTTCGCAGGGGGCCTGAGCGTGGGCGCACCCACGTCGCCTGCCTGATCCGCAGCTCCACCATGCCCCCGGCGGTGGGCGGATGGTCGAGGGCGAAGTCCCAGCCGTCGCGCAGCGCACCCTGTGGCGGGCGGGAATCGGCCCAGCGCGCGAAAACCCCGGCCCATTGCGGCCCATAGGCGGCGCAGAGCGCGGGCCATACCTGCCTGACCTCTTCGGCCCGTTTGGCCAACAGCGCGGCTCTCGCGGCGGCCAAATGGCGAGTGTCAAAACCCTCCGGCGCGTCCGCTCCGGCTACCAGCGCTGCGACCAAGGCCGCTTGGCGTTCAGCGAGATTCACGTCACCCTCGGATATCCGCACGCTTCGGCGATGGCATCCAGCTCTGAACGAAGCTGGATCGCGGCGGGGTAGTGGCCGTCGCGCTCGAGCAGGAAAGCAGGTGGGCGCCGGCCCGTGTCCCGCAGCTCTGCGATCATTTCCAGCACATCGACCGGTACCGGGTCGGTGTGCGTGTCGTGGTAGAGCCCGTCATGGCGGCTGCCCCCGGCCACATGGGCGTAGGCGACGCGATCGAGGGGGAGTCTCTCCAATGCCGACAGTGGGTCGATGTCGCGGTTGACCGCGTTGGCGTAGACGTTGGCGACGTCGAGCAGAAGCATCGCCCCCGTGCGGTCAAGGATCTCGGTGAGGAAGTCGGCTTCGCTCAGCTCGTTGTCGGGCCACTCGAACAGGGCCGCGATCGGTTCCAGGGCAAGGGGAACGGTGACCTCGGCCTGGGTACGGCGCACGTTGGCCACGATGGCGTCGACGGCCTCCCGCGAGCGCGGAACGGGAAGCAGGTGCCCCGCTTCCAAACCCCCCGCCCGCACGAAGGCGATGTGTTCGCTCACCAGTGGCGCGCCAGTCAGCTCGGCGCACCGCGCCAGGTGCTGCACCCGTTGCGGGGCGACCGGTTCAGCACCACCGAGGGAGAGTCTCACGCCGTGCGGCACGATCGCGATGCCGCGCGCCGCGAGCGTTTGCAGCGCGGGTGGCAGATCACCTTTGGCGGGCAGCGATTCGGCGATCACCTCGACGAACCGCAGGCTCGGCAGCCCGGCGACGAAGCCGGCAATCTCCGGCCGCCACCCGATGCCTATGCCCCTACCCGAAAGGGGACTCACCCGCCGCATCCTCCGCCGCCTCCGCAACCGCCGCCCCCGCCGCAACTGCTGCCCCCGCCGCCGTCACTGCCCCCGCCGCTATCGCTGCCACCGTAGTAACCTCCGGTGGTACCGGTCCCGTAATAACTGCTCATGCCGGTGGCCTGATCGCGGATGCCGGCCGCCTCAGCCATCTGCGGGTTGGCATCCCAGAGCAGCGCCGTGCCGAACAGCCCCACCGCCATGCCTGTCATCACCGGGTCGTAGGTCTGCCAGGCGGGGCGGTTTGAGGTACCCAAATAGTGATGGGTGCGGCGAAGGGAAGCCAAGGCCTGGCGGGCAGCCCGGCTCAACCTTGGCACGATCCGCAACACGATGATGGTCACTATCATCGCGACGAGGGTGAGCGCGAGGTATCCCACCGGCTTGCCGTCGCTGGCCCCGCGGAAGAACCTGAGCGCGCCGAAGATGAACAGCCCCAACAGAATCCAGGAACCGAGGCGCGCGGACTTGCGGGCGTCGGAGGTGATCAGCAAACCGCGCCGCTGGAGATCGGTCTCTATGTCGCGCAGGGCCGACGCGACCGCGGGGTCGGCGGCCAGCTGTGAAGCGCGCGTGTTCTGGCCCGCCGCCTGCAGCACCGCCGAGTCGAGCGCGGTGGACCCGGCGGGAATGCCGCCGGTGCGGCGCAGCCGTCCGTTTTCCTCGAAGTCGACGACGCCGGCCTTGTTCAGCGTGGTCAGCGAGGCGTAGGCGGCACGTCCCGGTCCTTCACCGAGGTAAGCCACCTCGGCGGGCGTCAGGCGGTCGATGCGAACGTCGTCCGGGCCGGCGAGAACCCGGCGCCGGTGCGCCACTGCGCCGATCACGATGATCGCCGCGATGCCAATGAAGGCCCAGAGGAACAGTGGGCCGGGGATTCCCCACGTGTCGGTCATGCACACATCATGGACTCTGCGCGCCACCTGTGGGAATCAGCACGGACAGGCAGGTGACGCAGCCTTCGAGCTTCTCAAATTCCCCGATCGGCACGACCACCGGCTGGAAGCCCAGGTCGGCGAGGAAGTCGGCGGTGCGCGGCGCCGACGCCGAGATCAGGACGCGGTCGCCGCCGATCGGCACCACGTGGCATCCGGCCTCCTCGGTCACCTCCCTTACCCCCACAAACAACCCAGCGGGCACGGCATCGGCCAGGGCGAGGAAAGTGCCGTCAGGCAATGCGGTTACGGCCGATTTCAAGTGCAAAACCTTTGATATGGGTACAGGAACCACTCGCGCTCCGGTCAGGGCGCGCATCTGGCGGATGCCCTCGCCGTTGGTCCGCCCACCGCGTCCGATGTAGACGGTCCCCGCGACCTGAAGCACGTCGCCACCGTCAAGCACACCCGGTTCGGTGATCGAGGCGACGCGCAGGCCCAGCTGCGCCGCCGCCGCTTGCGCTCCGGCCACCTCGGCCCTGCGCTGCGGCGCGCCCGGCCGGGTGGCGATCGCCAGGTCGCCGTGCACCACCAAGGTGTCCTCGATGAACACCGCGTCCGGGCTGTCCGGCGCCGGCGTCACCTCATGGATCTGCCACCCGTGCCCGCGCAGCGCCGCCACGTAGCCGGCGTGCTGCTCGAGCGCCAGGTCGAGGTCGACCGGCTGCCGTTCGATGTGGGTGACGATGCCCTCGGCCAGCCGCGGACCGGGCCTGCGCACCAGCGCCCTGCCTTGTTTGATCACGCCCATGACGGGGAGAGTAGTGGTATGTCCAGCGGTGAAAAGCCGCAGAGCGCGCTGAACCTGCGCCTGACGCTTGCCGTGTTCGGTTTGCTGTGCACGATCACGCTCATCGTGCTCGCCTTCCTGTACGGCAACCTCGCGCTCGCGGTGGTCGGCTGTGTCCTGCTCGCGGTCACGATCACGGATCTGGTGGCGATCCAGATCCGGCGGCGGCGTCGCCGCAAGCGCGAGCCGGGCGTCAGCCATTCCATTTTTGAGTGACGAGCATCACTTCCGAGGGCGGCGGACGGTCTCCTCGATGAGGTCGAGGACCGGGCCGAAGTCGCCGGCTGATCCCCCCATGGCCAGGCGCTTGACCATCCCGTCGTAGGCCAGCTCGAGGAAGTGGGTGAGCACCTCCAGCGGCACGTCCTCGCGCAGCGTGCCGGCCGCCGCGTGCCGCTCCAGGCGCTGCCGGGTGGCTTTGGCGATGGCCTCGTCGTGCTCGGCCCAGCGTTTGGCAAAATCGGGATCTGTGCGTAACCGCCGCGCTACCTCAAGTTGGGTGCCCAGCCATCCAGCCGCGTCAGGATCGGCGGCGCGCGCCAGCAGATCCCGCATGACCTGCACCAACCCGTGCTGAGCCACGGTCGCCGCCATCTCCACGGCGTCATCCTCGGCCACGGCCAGAAAAAGTGAATCCTTGTCCCGAAAATGGTGGAAGATCGCTCCCCGAGACAGGCCGGTCGCCTCTTCCAATCGGCGCACGGTTGCGCCTTCATATCCGAACTTGGCGAAGCAGGCTCTGGCGGCGGCCAGAATTTCCTGGCGGCGCGCGTCTAACTGATCCTGACTCACCCTGGGCACATGTCCGATCTTCCCAGGTCGGCGTGGGTGGTGCAATCCGTACGTACGTTTTGGACGGTAAAGGATTGGCACAACTGTTCGCGTATGGCGAACGCGGCAATGTCATCGCGGCATGGAAGAATCCCTCCCCGACCCACGAAGGAGGGACGCACAGTGGACCTGTTAACCCAGTTGACCGACACTCAGGTACCTACTTGGGTGATGGTTCTGGTGGTGTCGGTGTTGACCGTCTCGCTGCTCATCGGGGTGCCCCTGGCCCGAGCCGCTGGAAGGCGGCGCGGCCGCCGGCTGGCACACCCCGAGGCCTACAACAACCGTCTCGACAAGGCAAAGGACACCGCGCTTTTCCTAGCTGCACTACTTCCATCGCTTCTGGTCTGGCTGGCCGTGATGGGCGTGTCGTTCATCGGCCTCACCGGTTTCGCCAGCGACGTGATGGGTTGGAACCACTGGACGAACATGTTGGTGCCACTGAGCCTTGACGGCATCAGTGTCTCCTTTGGAGCCTGGGCATTCGTCGCGGTCAAACGCGGCCGTCACCCCGGGCGCGCATACAAGATCGTTCTCGCGGCGGCGACCATGTCGGCCGCGCTCAACTTCGTGCACGGCCGGGAAAAGTGGTCCCTGTGGGCCGGTCTTTACCTGGCTTTCCTCTCCATGGCCGGCATGGCCATGTTCCATGAGCTGCTCGACCAGTTCATGGCCAACATCGACGACGAGGTGGCGCTCAAGACCCGCTACCCGCGATTCGGGCAGCGCTGGCTCTACGCGCCGCTGTCGACCTTCGCGGCGCGGCGGGCGTGGATCGTTCACCCACCCGCGGAGGGCATCCGGCCCAGTGTCCGCAACGCCCTAGATCATCTTATGGATGTGCGCGAGTCCAAGCGACAGCGACGGCTCGACGGCGCGCTGCGGGTCCGCGAGGAGCAGCAGGCCAAGCTCGTCGAGGTGCACGCCAGAGCCGAAGTCAAGCGGGCGAAGGCCACCGCTGGCCGTCAGCCGCTGGCCCACCGGCCGGCCGTGGTGCCTCAACAGCACAACGCGCAGTTCTCCCACGTCCAGCCCAATGGCCACGGCAGCAACGGGCACTACCAGGTGCCACAGCAGCCACCCCTACCCCAGGCGCCAGTTTCGGCACAGCCTTCCCCGATGCGGGCGCCCGAGCCCGTGCTCGATCCCGCGCAGCGGGCCGAGCTGGAGTCGATCTTCCCCGTTTCCAGTGGGCGTGAGCCGATGGGCCGTCATCCGCTGTGGGACGAGCGCAAGGACGAGACGCAGCGTTTCATCGCCGAGGCCTTGGCCATGGGCGAGGTGCCGCTTCCGGGGCAGGTACGCGATTGGGCGTCTCAGCAATACGGCTTCCGGCCGTCGGAGTCGTGGGCGCGCGATCAGATACGCGCAGCCCGCAACCGAGACGTGGTGGGTGCCGACGCCGAAATCGTGTGAGATGAGGTGCTTTTCACTTCATACCCGGTGGGGGCTTCACCGGCGTGTCGTGAGTCACGTATCGTGCCCGCGTGCCCTTGTTGCTGCTGGATCTCGACAACACCCTCGTGGACCGGGACGGCGCGTTCCGGGCCTGGGGTGCTCGGTTCCTTGCGGGAGTGGGCGCACCGCCCTACGACCTGGACTGGCTGGTAGACGCGGACGCCGATGGTCTCACCTCACGGTGGGACCTGGCGGACGCGATCCGCGAGCGCTACCGGCTCCGCGATTCGGTGGTTGACCTCGTAGACGAGCTGCACGAAGGGCAGATTGAGTCAACTAAGTTCGACCCGATGGTAGGGGCCGCACTGCGCATCGCGGCCGACGCCGGCTGGGTGCCAGTGATCGTCACCAATGGGGAGACCCGCCAGCAGGAGGCCAAAATCAGGCACACCGGTCTCGACCGGTTCGTGGCTGACTGGGTCATCTCGCAGGAGGTCGACTGCCGTAAGCCGAATCCGCGGATCTTCGAGATCGCGGCCGAGCGGGTGCGGATGCGCCTGCGCGGAGCATGGATGATCGGTGATGGCCCCGAGGCCGATATCGGCGGGGCCACCACCGTCGGCATTCCCAGCGTCTGGATCCACCGCGGCCGCCGCTGGACAGAGCCGCGCTTCGGCCCGACCAGGATCGCCGAGGGCGTCATCCAGGCCGTGGCCGAGGTCCTGGCCGCCGACCCGCAATACCGGATGAGATAAATCAGTTGACAGCCTTCCGGTGGCGCCGGTTAGGCTTCTGCGCGTTGCTATGCACCATTGCTCTGAGTGGAGAGGAGATGAGCCTCGTGATGACTGTCGTTGTTGTGCCCTGCACCCCGGTCGTTCCCTCGTTCTCTCTCCGTTCTCAAGGAGCTTTGCGTTGCGTAAGCAAAAACGTCGTTTCGACGATGATGATCTAGATCTAACTTTCGAGAAGTCCTACTCCGAAGAAGAGGAATGGGACGAAACCTCCGACAAACCCGAAACCGGTGACCGCTGGTCTACCTGGGATCTGTCCACGCCCTTGGAACGCGGCCCGCGGCCGTATCCCGAGTGGCTCGTCACCGAGCTGGCTGCCGTCGACTTCGAACACGGTGTGCTCAAGACGGGCAAGGAGGCCGACGCCTGCCTCATCACGCGGGCAGTGCCGGGGACCGATCGGTCCTGCATGCTGGTCGCCAAGCGCTACCGCAGCCACGACCACCGCATGTTCCACCGCGACTCCGGATACCTGGAAGGGCGGAAGGACAGGGCGTCCCGGGTCAACCGGGCCATGGAGAAACGCACCGAGTTCGGCAAGGAGGCCATCGCGGGCAGGTGGGCGATGGCGGAGTTCAACTCGCTGATCCTGCTCTGGCAGACCTGCCAGCAGCTGGGGATAGAGCCGTTCGTGCCCTACCCGGTGCAGATCCTCGGGACTGAAGTCCTCATGCAGTACGTCGGCTCGCCCGACGGGGTGGCCGCGGAGCGGCTCGCGACTGTCCGCGGCGACGACGCCGACATAGCCGACCTGTGGCAGCAGATGCTGCTGGCGTTGCGGGTGATGTCGCGGGCCGGTTACACCCACGGCGACCTTTCGCCTTACAACATCCTTGTCCACGAAGGGCGGCTGGTCGTCATCGACCTGCCACAGATTGTGGACCTGGTGGCCAACCCGCAGGGCCGGCGTTTCCTGGAGCGCGACGTGCACAACGTCGTCACCTGGTTCGCTGCTCGCGGAGTGGCGGACCTCGACGAGGCGGCGCTCGTTGGCGAGCTGCTGGCCGAAGCCGGAGTCCGGTGAAAGCCGTAGCATCTCGGCATGACCGCCATCGATCAGCCGGCCCGGGTCGCGTCAAGGCGGCCCGGTGTCCGGCTCCTCATCGGAGTCCAGCTGCTCGTGTTGGCCCTGTACGGCGTTGCGGTGGCCGCGTTGATGTTCCTGGCCATCAAGGCTCCGGGTGGCTGGGCTGAAACCACGCCGGATAGGCTGCTCCGCTACGGCTATCCCGGCTATGTGCTCTACGCGCCACTGTGGTTCCTCTCGTCCATCGGTTTCGCTCTCGCGGTGGCGCTCGTGGTAGCGGGAATCTGGTCGCTGTCAAGGATATGGCGCTCTGGCGGTCCAAAGTGGACATTGGCCGGCTGCACCGCGGCCACCGCGCTGACCGGTCTGTTCCACGTCACACCGGTGGCGGAATTGGTAAGGGTGTGGCTGCTCCGCTAGAGCACCCACACCCTTAAATCCCGCCTTGACTAGCCTTCGATCATCTTGCGCAGCACGTATTGCAGGATGCCGCCGTGCCGGTAGTAGTCGGCCTCACCCGGTGTGTCGATGCGCACCAGCGCGTCGAACTCCACATCGCCGGCCTTGACCTTTACCGTCTTCGGGGTCACGCCGTCGTTGAGCGCGGTGACGCCGGTGATGGTGAACGACTCGGAACCGGTCAGCCCCAGCGAATCGGCGGTGTGTCCGGGCGGGAACTGCAGCGGCAGCACGCCCATGCCGATCAGGTTGGAGCGGTGGATGCGTTCGTAGGACTCGGCGATGACCGCCTTCACACCGAGCAGAGCGGTGCCCTTGGCGGCCCAGTCCCGCGAGGAACCGGAGCCGTATTCCTTGCCGGACAGGATGACCAGCGGTACCCCGGCGGCTTGATAGGCCTGCGAGGCGTCGTAAATGGACTCCTGGCCGCCGGTGAGGTGGTTGACCGTGAAGCCACCCTCCACGCCCGGCACCAGCTGGTTGCGCAGCCGGATGTTGGCGAAGGTGCCGCGGATCATCACCTCGTGGTTGCCGCGCCGGGAGCCGTAGGAGTTGAAGTCCTTGCGCTCCACGCCATGCTCGGTCAGGTACCGGCCGGCCGGCGAGTCGGGCTTGATGGAGCCGGCGGGCGAGATGTGGTCGGTGGTCACCGAGTCGCCCAGCTTGGCCAGCACCCGGGCTTCGCTGATGTCGCTGACCGGGGTGGTCTGCATCGACATGCCGTCGAAATAGGGAGGCTTTCGCACGTAGGTCGACGCGCCGTCCCAGGCGAAGGTGTCGCCGGTCGGGGTCGACAGGTTGCGCCAGCGGTCGTCACCGGCGAACACGTCGACGTAGCCGTCGGCGAACATCTGCGAGTTGACCGCCATGTTGATGGTCTCCTGGACCTCCAGCGGCGACGGCCAGATGTCGGCAAGGTAGACCGGCTGGCCGGCTTCGTCCACGCCCAGCGGATCGCGCACAAGGTCGACATCCATCGATCCGGCGATCGCGTAGGCGACCACGAGCGGCGGCGACGCGAGGTAGTTCATCTTCACGTCCGGCTGGATGCGGCCCTCGAAGTTGCGGTTGCCCGACAGCACCGACACCACCGCGAGGTCGCTGTGGTTGACCGCAGCGCTGACCTCGTCGGGCAGCGGACCGGAGTTGCCGATGCACGTCGTGCAGCCATAGCCAACAAGATGAAAACCCAGTTTTTCCAGGTACGGAGTAAGCCCGGCCCTGGCGTAGTAGTCCATGACCACCTTCGACCCCGGCGCGAGCGTGGTCTTCACCCAAGGCTTGGCGCGCAGCCCCTTCTCGACCGCCTTCTTGGCGAGCATCGCGGCGCCGATCATCACCTGCGGGTTGGAGGTGTTGGTGCACGAGGTGATCGAAGCGATCACGACCGCGCCGTGGTCGAGCTGGTAAACCGTGCCGTCAGGCGCGGTGACCGCGGTCGGGTTGCTGGCGCGGCCCGAGGTGGCGGCCGGTGGATCCGAAGCGGGGAAGCTCTCCTTGCCCGCCTCGTCGATGTTGTCGTCGTCCACATAGTCCGGAAGCGCGGCCCGGAACGCGGTCTTCGCTTCGGTGAGCGAAACGCGATCCTGCGGGCGCTTCGGCCCGGCGATGCTCGGCACCACGGTGGACAGGTCGAGCTCGAGACGCTCCGAATAGGACGGCTCGGCCGACGGGTCGTGCCACAGGCCCTGCTTGCGGGCGTAGGCCTCGACGAGCGCCAGCTGCTGCTCGGTGCGCCCGGTCAGGCGCATGTAGGTGATGGTCTCGCCGTCGATCGGGAAGATGGCGCAGGTGGAGCCGAACTCGGGGCTCATGTTGCCGATCGTCGCGCGATTGGCCAACGGCACCGCGGTCACGCCGGTGCCGTAGAACTCGACGAACTTGCCGACCACCCCGTGCTTGCGCAGGATCTCGGTGATGGTGAGCACCAGGTCGGTCGCAGTCGCGCCCGAGGGCAGCTCGCCGTGCAGCTTGAAGCCGATCACCTTCGGGATGAGCATGCTCACCGGCTGGCCGAGCATCGCGGCCTCGGCCTCGATGCCGCCCACGCCCCAGCCCAGCACGCCCAGGCCATTGACCATCGTGGTGTGCGAGTCGGTGCCCACCACGGTGTCCGGGTAGGCCTGGCCGTTGCGCGACATGATGACGCGGGCCAGGTGCTCGATGTTCACCTGGTGCACGATGCCGGTACCCGGCGGAACCACCTTGAACTCGTTGAACGCGGTCTGGCCCCAGCGCAGGAACTGGTAGCGCTCCTGGTTACGGCCGTACTCGATTTCGACGTTGCGCTCGAACGCGTCCGGGCGGCCGAAGATGTCGGCGATGACGGAGTGGTCGATGACCAGCTCGGCCGGCGCGAGCGGGTTCACCTTGCTGGCGTCGCCGCCCAGCTCCCGCACCGCTTCCCGCATCGTGGCCAGATCGACGACACACGGCACCCCGGTGAAGTCCTGCATCAGCACCCGGGCGGGGGTGAACTGAATCTCCACACTGGGCTCCGCCGTGGGCTCCCAGCCACCCAGGGCGCGGATGTGGTCCGCGGTTATGTTGGCACCGTCCTCGGTGCGCAGCAGGTTCTCCAGCAGGATCTTCAGGCTGAAGGGCAGCCGCTCGTGGCCTTCCACCTTGCTGATCTCAAAAATCTCGTAGCTCGCGTCACCGACGCTCAGCTGGCTCTTCGCACCAAAGGTGTCGAGGCTGGCCACAGCGGTACTCCTTAGGGTTCTACCCGGTCCGACGTCGTAAACCGTACGTCCGTCTTGTTAAAGATGCAACTCCCATGGTTCACTTCCCACATGTTGCACCACGTACAGCTTGCCTGCCCGGCGGGGAGTGAAGACGCGCTTCGTGAGTTCTATGTCGGCGTGCTCGGCATGACCGAAAAGCCCAAGCCCCCAGCGCTCGCCGTGCGCGGCGGGTGCTGGTTCGCCGATGAGTACGGCTCGGAGCTCCACCTCGGCGTCGAGGAGGACTTCCGCCCGGCCCGCAAGGCACATCCCGCACTGAGCCGCCCCGACCTGGATGCTCTAGCCGAACGCATCGTGGCTGCCGGTTACCCCGCGATCTGGGCCAACGATGAGATCCCCGGCGTGCGCCGCTTCCACACCGAGGATTGTCACGGCAACCGCATCGAGTTCGTCGCCGTCCCCTAACGAAAAGCCTTGGTATCAATGGCCGTGCTGGCGCCGGGCCGGGCGGATCCGTCGGGCCCGGCCTTGCGTCTGAGGATGGGTGTTGTCATTGAGGCGATTGCCTGTCCTGCTCGCGGCCGTGTTGCTCGCCGCCGCCTGTGAATCCGGCCCGAAGGTTATCGCCGACCCGCCCACCGGCGCCCGGGATCTGGTGCTGCGCATGGTGGAACTGCCCGGGATGCTGCCGCCCGGGGGAGGGCTGACGACACCGGTGGTGTCCGTCTACGGCGGCGGGATCGCGGTCGTCAAAACCGCCGGCGGTCTGGTGCAGCGCCAGCTCACCGAAGCGGGAGTCAAGAAGGTCAGCCAGGCGGCCGCAGACGCGGGCCTCGCCGGCAAGGCCGCGCCGGGCGCCCCAGCCGGGCCCGACGCGCCCTCGGTCACCTTCGTGGTGGTCTCCGGGGGCAAGCGCCACGTCAATCTCGTCGTGTCGCCGGAGGGCAAGATCGCCGCGCTGCGGGATCGGCTCAAGGATCTGGACGGTTTTCTGGGGCCCGACATCGGCCCGGAGAAATCACCGTATAAGCCCTCTAGGCTGGCGGTGTGGGCGCAGCCCCAGGAGACCTCGGCCAGCCCGCGCAAGTGGGAGCTCAACGATCTGGCCACCGCCGGGGAAGGCTATGAGGTCGGCCGCTGCCAGGTGCTGACCGCAGACGCGGCGGAGCCGTTCGCGGGGGCAAAGACCGGCGAATTCTGGCGAAGTGGAGACGCCACCTATTACGTCATCTTCCGCCCAATGCTCCCCGACGAGGAGAAATGCCCACGGGTGGAGTCACTTGCAGTTAGTTGAATGCTCAACTATAGTGAGGGCATGCCAGCTGTAACTGTGGAGAACCCGCTAGTCCTTCCGCGTGTCCCAGTGCCAGGCGAAGCCGCCCGCGACCGTGCCGTCGTTTCCCTGACCACGGCGCCCACCGGCTTCGAAGGCGAGGGATTCCCGGTGCGCCGGGCATTCGCTGGAGTGGATCTGCGAGACCTCGACCCGTTCATCCACATGGATCAGATGGGTGAGGTCGACTACGCGCCGGGCGAGCCGAAAGGCACGCCGTGGCACCCGCATCGGGGCTTCGAAACGGTCACCTATCTCATCGATGGCACCTTCCGGCACCAGGACTCCAATGGTGGCGGCGGTCTGATCACCAACGGTGACACGCAGTGGATGACCGCCGGAAGCGGGCTGCTGCACATCGAGGCTCCGCCCGAGGATCTGGTGATATCCGGTGGACTGTTCCACGGCTTCCAGATCTGGGTGAACCTGCCCGCCAAGATGAAGATGACCGACCCGCGCTATCAGGACATTCGGGCCGGCCAGGTTTCACTGCTCAGCTCGCCCGATGGCGGCGCGCTGCTGCGCGTGATCGCCGGCGACGTGGCCGGCAATCCCGGGCCGGGCATCACCCACACCCCGATCGCGCTGGTCCACGCGACCCTTTCGGCCGGGGCTCAGCTACGCCTGCCGTGGCGTCCCGACTTCAACGCGCTCGTCTACACCTTGGCGGGCAAGGGAACCGTCGGCGACAAGCGCCGTCCGGCCCGGCTCGGCCAGCTCGCGGTCTTCGGCAGCGGTGACGTGATCACCGTCCAGGCCGATGAGAAGGAGAGCATGGACGTGCTGATCATGGGCGGGCAACCGATCAAGGAGCCAGTCGCGGCTTACGGCCCCTTCGTCATGAACACGCGCGAAGAGCTGGTGCAGGCCTTCGACGACTTCAAGGCCGGCCGGCTGGGAGTGATCCCGGCGGAGCCGCACCCGGGTCACGACGTTCTTTAAGTTCCTTTCCGCGGGGTATGACGGGGCTATGAAACCCGTGCGCACCACCGCCCGTGTGTTACTCAGTGGCATCTTCCTGGCCAGCGGGATCAAAGCGCTCGCTGGCCCGGGAGGCCTTGTGCCCAGGGCCAAGCGGGTGACCGACCCGATGGCCACGATGCTGGAAAAGATCGATCCGAGGTTGCCGACGGACCCCGAGACCCTGGTGCAGATCAATGGCGTGGTCCAGGTCGGCGGGGCGCTGCTGCTTGCGCTCGGCCACTTCACGCGCCCGGCCGCGACCATGCTGGCCGCTTCGCTGATCCCGACCACCATTGCCGGGCACCCGTTCTGGACCATCAAGGATCCCGAGGAACGGCAACGCCAGCAGGTGCAGTTCTTGAAAAACCTTGGCCTGCTTGGAGGTTTGCTGCTGGCGGCCGCCGACACCCAGGGCCGGCCCGGCCTCAGGTGGCGCACCGAACATCTTGCCGACTCCGTGGCCGGCAGCGTCCGGCGAGGTACCAAGACCGCCAAACGTGAGGCGAAAATCGCGATGTTGACCGCCAGGGATCGTTTACCCGGGTGATTGATCCTGCCCGGTAGCGGGTACCTGCGAGGCGACACCGTTCACTGTCCAAGGAGGACATAGATGTTCGCCATCATCGCCGCTATCCTGTTTGGCCTCGCGCTGCTGCTCCAGCTCGTCGGCGAGAGCATGGGCGAGGTCATCACGCCGGCCACCCTGACCACGGCCGGTTTGCTTTGCGTAGCACTACACCTGGCGGGCGCGGCTACGGCGCTTTCCGGCTACCGCCGCCGCAGATAGATCCTCACCTGTCCGCTGGCATCCCGGTTGAGATTCCAGCGGACGGGGAATAACTCACGGCATGCGAATTGGTGCTGTCATCGTCGTTATCTGGATCGTGATTGGACTTCTGGCCGCCGGACAGCGCGGCTACTTCAGCGGTACTGAAAAGGACTGTTCCACGGCGGGAAGCACCTTGGTCACCGTCATCGCCGGGCCGCTGAACTACGTCGGGGTCAACCCGAAGGTCACCTGCGAGCCGCCGCCCCAGCCGTCGAAGTAACAGATCAGGGGCGCTTACGAGTTTTGAGGTACAGGAATGCGGCGGTCGCCACGGCGGTCGCCACCAGCACCGCCAGCAGAGCCAGCGCGGGCGCCGGGCCCGGCTCCGGCGCCATGTCAAAAGCGATCATGATTGTTGCCCCTTCCGGAGGGTGAAGACGAGCGCGAGCAGCACCGGGAACTCCAGGTAGGCATGATAGGTCGCCAGCGACGCGTAGACGCCGCGCCCGGTGCTGTAATCGGCAAGCAGGATCAGAGCCAGCGCGCAGGCTGCTATCGCGCCCAAGGCCCAGGCTCGCCAACCCGTCAAGGCGGGCACCCGCTCTTCGAACCGGCGGGTCGCCGACGGGGCGTAACGCGGCAGCAGCCACACCCACACCACGTAGTGCATGGTCTGCAGGAAAGCAAAGACGGCAAGCAGCCTGGCCGCCATCTGCCCATCGAGCAACGGGGTGGCCGCGGGCGAGAACTTCACCGGCCCGTCCACTCGGATCAGTGAGTCGGCCGCGCCCGCCAGCAGCGCGGCCGGAATGACGAGCACCCAGCCGACGCAAACCGCTCTCACCGCGGGGCTGCGGCTCCACTCCCAGACGAAGAAGAGCGGCACGATGTTGTGCAGGTGGGTGAAGACCACGAAGTGGTGCGCCGGCCAGGCCAAGGAACCGGCCGCCGCCACGGCGAGCAACACGATCGCGGCGGCCAGCAGGAGCGGCCTGTGCTTCAGGCACCATAGCGAGGCGGCGGCCAGCAGCGCGTACCCCACGAGAATCTCTGTTCTGGGCAAGGCAAGCAGGCGGCACAACGCGATGATCGTCACCAGCCCGACGAGCACACCCAGGAAGCGGCCGGTGAGCACCTGCGCGAAACGGCCCAGGACGTAGCGCAGCTCGAGCACGTTGTGCAGCGCGCCGAACACCACAAACCCGGCGACGGTGGCGGCCAGCGGCGCGCGCAAGGCCGCTGCCAGAGCCACCGTCGCGGCAGCCGCCATGCCCAGCGCGGGCAGGTTCACGGCTGTGCGGGTCAAGGCGGGGGCGGTCGCGGTCATCGGCGGCAGCATACTGGCCCGGTGCCCTACGTCGTTGCCCTCGCGCTGACGCTTGCCATCGAGGTGCCTGTTTACGTTGTGGCGCTACGCTTCCGCTCCGCCTGGGCGCTCGCCGTGGCGGTCAACCTCGTCACCCATCCGGCGGTGTGGCTGCTGCTGGCAGGCGGAGCTTCCATCGGCTATTTCATGCTCGTCGAGCTGGCGGCGTGGATGGTCGAGTTTGGACTCCTGTGGGCGGTTCTTCGCCGTTCCTCCTCAATCCTTTTCGCCGCGGCTGTCCTCGCCAACTCGCTGTCCTGCCTGGCCGGACTGCTGCTCGCCTGACCCTCGCAGCGCGGCCACCAAACCATCCGGCGCCAAACCACCCAGTTCCACCCAACCTGGCTGTCAAACGGCCTGGCACCAAACAACTTGGTGCCACGCCAACCTGGCGGCAAATCGCGCCGCCGCGAATCAGCTTGCCCGCCTGGCCGCAAATACTTGGCGGCGTGGCAACGCTTGGTGTCAGGCGGCAGGGGGTGGCACCGGCACGCCGGGCAGCGGGAGATCGGGGACGGGAAGGCCGGGGCCGACCGGGGGCAGACCCGGGGCGGGCAGCGCTGGGTCGAGCGGAGGCAGGGGCACGCCGGGGTCGAGCGGGGGCAGGCCGGGCAGGGCTGGGTCAAGGGGAGGCAGGCCCGGCAGCGCGGGATCGAGCGGAGGCAGGCCGGGTAGGGCTGGGTCGATTGGGGGCAGCACGGGGGCTACGGGGTCGATGGGGGGCAGCGGCACGCCGGGGTCGATCGGCAGAGGTGGCAGGCCGGGCAGGCTGGGGTCGATCGGCAGGCCCGGAAGCTCGGGCAGGCCGGGTAGGCCAGGAAGTTCGGGCAGGCCGGGAAGGCTTGGCAGGGCACCGAGAATGATGCCGAGCACGGCCGCTAGCAGGTCGCCAATGGCCGAGAGCAGGCCACCGAGAAGGTCCACGGATATCACCTCCGGGAAAATCGGGCCGCGGGGATGACAGCCCATAAAGGAATGCTATTGAGTATTTATCCTTTTTGTCCATAGCAAGAGCGCGTCATATCTTGCTGACTCTTGCGGAAACATTTCAGTAATCGTAAGGTGCGCCCATGAGCCCCCATCGATTGCGCATGGTCCTTATTGGACTGTTATCAATAGCTTTGCTCGGTACGCCCACGCCCGCGGCGGGCCGGGCGGACGAGCCCACCGATGCCGCGCTGGCAGCCGTTGCCGCGCAAGGGAATGCGCGCCCAGCCGATCAGTTCTACTTTGTGCTTCCGGACCGGTTCGCCAACGGTGACCCCGGCAATGACAAGGGCGGTTACCCGGGCGACCGGATGAGCACCGGCTACGATCCCACCGACAAGGGGTTCTACCACGGCGGCGACCTGTTGGGCCTGATCAATCGGCTGGACTACATCCAGGGGCTCGGCACCACGGCGATCTGGCTGGCGCCGGTGTTCAAGAACCGGCCGGTGCAGGCGGATTCGGCCGGCTACCACGGATATTGGATCACCGACTTCACCCAGGTGGACCCGCATTTCGGGACCAATGCCGACCTGAAGCGGCTGGTGCGGCTGGCGCACGAGCGGGGCATGAAGATCTTCCTGGACGTCATCGTGAACCACACCGCGGACGTCATCTCCTATCAGGAGAACCAGTACTCGTACGTGGACAAGAAGACGTCGCCCTACGTGGACGCGCAGGGGCGAAAGTTCGAAGACGTCAACTATGCCGACGGCTCGCAAGGGTTTCCAGCCGTCGACAGGAATTCCGGGCCGTATACGCCGGTGGTGAACGGCAACGTCAAAGTGCCGGCGTGGCTTAACGATCCGACGATGTACCACAACCGGGGCGACTCCACCTTCTCCGGCGAAAACAGCACCTACGGCGACTTTTTCGGCCTCGACGATCTGTGGACCGAGCGGCCCGAGGTGGTACGCGGCATGACGAAGATCTACAAGGATTGGGTCCGCGAAACGGGCGTCGACGGCTTCCGCCTCGACACCGCCAAGCACGTCAACATGGACTTCTGGCCCCAGTTCGTCGACGGCGTGGGCCGCGACTTCTTCATGTTCGGCGAGGTCTTCTCGGCCGATCCGGCGATCATGTCGAGCTACGTGCGGCAGGGTCAGCTTCCGGCCACGCTCGACTTCGGGTTCCAGGCGGCGGCGACCGGATTCGTCAACGGCGGGTCGGGTCAGGGCCTGGCCGATCTCTACGCCGCGGACAGCCTTTACACCGCAAGGAATACCAATGCCGCAGCGCTGCCGACCTTCCTCGGCAACCACGACATGGGCCGGATCGGGAACTTCACCGGCACCCTGGAGAAGGATCGCCTGGCGCACGAGCTGATGTTCCTGACCCGTGGTCAGCCGGTAATCTACTCGGGCGACGAGCAGGGCTTCACAGGCAATGGTGGTGACAAGGATGCGCGACAGGACATGTTCGCGTCCAAGACCGCCGACTATCTCGACGATGATCTTCTGGGTACAGATTCCACCCACGCCCAGGACAACTACAACACCGCGCACCCGCTCTATCGAGCCATCGCCGAGCTGGGCAAGCTACGCAAGGAGCATGCGGCTCTGCGTGACGGCACCCAGACGACAAGGCACGCCGGCGACGGCGTATTCGCGTTCTCGCGGATCAAGGGAACCGAATACGTGGTGGCGGTCAACAGCGCGACCACCGCAAAGACGGTGGCCGTGAGCACCTCAACGCCGGGCGCTTCGTGGTCGAGCGTCTACGGCGGCGGGAGCTTCGATGGCGGGTCGCTGACCGTCCCGGCCCAGTCGAGCGTGGTGTTCCGGGCTGACCGTCCAATCCCGACAGCGGCGGCGCCCACGATCGAGCTCGATCTGGCGGCGCAGTCTGCCACCCAGGCCGTGGTGACCGCTAACGTCACCGGCGATCCCACCGCCACGGTGAGCTTCGCCGCGCAGGTGGGAGACGGGCCGTGGCGGACGCTCGGAACAGCGACGAGCGCGCCCTACCGGATCCACCACGATCTGACCGACCTGGCCGGCCGCACGAAGGTGACCTACAAGGCGGTCGTACGCGATCGACAGGGCAGAACGGCTTCGGCTAAGCGTGGCACAGAGGTGGCGACGCCGCCGCAGGCGGCACAGCGCGAATACGTTCTGGTGCACTATCAGCGCCCCGACGGGGACTACGCCAACTGGCGGCTCTACACGTGGGGTGACATCGACCCGAGCCAGAACCTGCCATGGCCGCAGGGCCAGCCGTTCGCCGGCCGCGATGCCTATGGCGCTTTCGCCTGGGTGAAGGTGAAGCCGGGCGCCACCAGCGTCGGCTATCTCGTCATCGACGCCGACGGAAACAAAGATGTTCCGGTGGATCGGTTCATCGATCCGAGTCAGACCTTCGAGGTGTGGGTCAAGCAGGGCGAGACCGCGTCGCAGCCCCCACCGGCCGCCACCCAGCCGCCCGCGGGCACCGCGGTCCTGCACTATCGCCGCGCCGACGGTAACTACACTGGATGGGGACTGCACCTGTGGGATGGGGCGGCGAACCCGACCGAATGGACCTCGCCGATGCCACCGACCGGCGTCGACTCCTACGGCGCCTTCTGGAATGTGCCGCTGAGCGCGGGTGCGGCAGGGCTGAGCTACATCGCGCACAAGGGCGATGAGAAGGACCTGCCCAACGACCAGCGGCTCGATTTCGGCGCCTTCGGGCGCGAGGCGTGGCTGCTTTCCGGCCGCGCGGCCTATCTGCGGCCCGAGGTCAAGGCGGAGTCCAGCGACATCGATCTGACGAAGTCCTACGCGCAGTGGATCGACCGGGGCACCATCGCCTGGGAGAAACTGAACCCGGACGGCAAGGTTTACGAGCTGGCTGTCTTCCCCAACGGCGGAGCATCCATTGTGGACGGAAAGCTGACTGGAACGTTCTCGCGGATTCCGCTGACCGCGAAGGGCGGCATCGCCGAGGCGCAACGGGTGCGCTTCCCGCACCTGTGGCACTACTACGCCTACGGCGTGTCGGCCGACGCGAAGAACGCTCTACGCGGCCAGCTGGTGGTCACCGAAAGCGACCACACCGGCAAGCTGCTCTCCGCGACCGGGGTGCAGATCCCGGGTGTGCTCGACGACGTCTACTCCCGTGCCGCGCAAGCCCAGCTCGGGCCGACCGTCAAGGGCGGCAAGCCCACCCTCGCGCTGTGGGCGCCCACCGCGCAGCGGGTGGACCTCGAGCTGGAGGATCAGGTCATCGCCATGAAACGTGATGACGCGACCGGTGTGTGGAGCGTGTCGGGCAACTCCTCGTGGCTGGGCAAGAGGTATCGGTACCGCGTAAAAACTTGGCAGCAAACAAAATCGGTGACCGATCCCTACTCGGTGGCGCTGACCACCAACTCCACGCATAGCGTTATAGCCGAGCTGCCGTCGGCCCCGATCGCGAAGTTCGAAGGGCGGCCGCAGATCCAGGAGCTGTCGGTCCGCGACTTCTCGATAGCCGACACCACCGTTCCAGCCAACCTGCGCGGCACCTACAGCGCCTTCACCGTCGCCGACAGCGCGGGCATGAAACACCTCAAGGCGCTTGCGCAAGCGGGCGTGACCCACCTTCACCTCCTGCCCACGTTCGACTTCGCGACGATCCCCGAGGTGCGCTCGGACCAGGCGACGCCGGCCTGCGATCTGGCCGCGATGCCCCCGGATTCCGAGCAGCAGCAAGCATGTGTGGCCGCGGTGCGGGCCAGCGACGGATACAACTGGGGATACGACCCGTTGCACTACACCACTCCGGAGGGTGGCTACGCGGTCAACCCATCCGGCGCGGCGCGCAACGCCGAGTTCAAAGCGATGGTGGACGCGCTGCACCGGATAGGCCTCAAGGTGGTGCTGGACGTGGTCTACAACCACACCTCCTCGCCGTCGCCGCTGGACCCGATCGTGCCTGGCTACTACCACCGGCTGTCCGCCGACGGCAGCGTCGAAACCTCGACCTGCTGCCTGAACACGGCCACCGAACACACGATGATGGGCAAGCTGGTGGTGGATTCGGTGGTCACCTGGGCCTCGGCTTACGGTGTCGACGGTTTCCGCTTCGACCTGATGGGCCACCACCCCAAGGCGAATCTGCTCGATGTCCGGTCCGCTTTGGACAGACTGCCGCACGGGAAGTCGGTGCTGCTCTACGGCGAGGGGTGGAACTTCGGCGAGGTGGCCGACAACGCCAGGTTCGTTCAGGCGACCCAGCTCAACATGGCTGGGACGGGAATCGGCACGTTCAACGACCGGCTCCGGGACGCGGTCAAGGGCGGCGGTCCCTTCGACGTCAACCCGCACCTGCAAGGGTTCGCCTCGGGCCTGTTCACCGCGCCCAATGGCGACGCCATCAACGGCACGGCCGCGGAGCAACGCTCACGTCTGCTCCACCAGCAGGACCAGATCAAGGTGGGCCTGACCGGAAACCTTGCCGGATATGAGTTTGTGGACTCGTCCGGGCGGCGCGTGACCGGGGCTCAGGTGGACTACAACGGGGCTCCGGCCGGGTACACGAAGTCGCCGTCGGAAGCGGTGACCTACGTCGACGCGCATGACAACGAAATCCTCTTCGACTCACTGGCCTACAAGCTGCCACCGGGCACGTCGGCGGCGGATCGGGCGCGTATGCAGGTGCTCGCCCTGTCCACGGTGGTGCTCAGCCAGGGCACCGGCTTCGTCACCGGCGGCTCGGATCGCCTGCGCTCCAAGTCTTTGGACAAGAACTCCTATGACTCGGGCGACTGGTTCAACGCGATCGAGTGGGACTGCGCGGCCGGCAACGGATTCGGCCGGGGCCTTCCACCCGCGTGGGACAACGCTTCGCGATGGGAGTTCGCCAAACCGTTGCTGGCCAACCCGGCCGTCAAACCCACCTGCGACTCGACGGCGCTGGCCGCGGCCAGATTCCAAGAGCTGCTGCGGATCCGCAAGAGCGAACCGTTGTTCAGCCTCGACAGCGCCGAGGATGTGCAGCGGTCGGTCTCCTTCCCACTGTCCGGAGTGGACGAAACGCCCGGCGTCATCACCATGGTGTTGCGCGGGCGCGGATCCACGGTCGTGGTGGTCTTCAACGCCACCCCGGCCACGGTCACCCAGCGGGTACCGGGCCTGGGCTCGCTGACGGCAGTGCCGTCGGTCGACCCGGCCATGGCGGGTGCCACCTACAACGGGACCACCTTCTCGGTTCCGGCCCGGACGGTCGCCGTCTTCCGCTGACGTACCAAACAAAGAGGGGCTCTTGTCAAAGAGCCCCTCTTTCGTGTCCGGAGCTAGCCGGGCAGGCGCGGGCCCGCTTCGCGCTGGGCGGCGAGCCAGGTTTCCACCTCGTCGGCGGTGCGGGGCAGCCCGTCGGAGAGGATCTTGCAGCCGGTGGCGGTGACGAGCACGTCGTCTTCGATGCGGATGCCGATGCCGCGCAGCTCCTCGGGCACCAGCTCGTCCTCGGGCTGGAAGTAGAGCCCCGGCTCGTTGGTGAGCACGTAGCCCTCGGCGAGCTCGCCGTCGCGGTACTTCTCCATACGCGCGTTGGAGCAGTCGTGGACATCGATGCCGAGCATGTGCCCGAAGCCGTGCAGCGTCCACCGGCGGTAGATCATCGAGTCCTTGTCCATCGCCTCGTCGACGCTGCCGGGCAGGATGCCCAGGTCTTTGAGGCCCTCGGCGAGCACGCGCATGCACGTCTGGTGCACGTCGGTGAACTTCACGCCCGGTTTGATGAACTCCATGCCGGCCTGTTGGGAGGCGTGGACAATGTCGTAGACCTGCCGCTGCAGCGGGGTGAACCGCCCGGAGATGGGCAGCGTGCGGGTGACGTCGGCGGTGTAGAGGTTGCGGTTCTCCACGCCCATGTCGGCCAGCAGCAACTCGCCCGGGGTGGTGACGCCGTCGTTGCGGATCCAGTGCAGGATCGCCGCGTGCGCGCCGACGCCGACGATCGAGCTGTAGCCCACGCCGTTGCCGTCATGCCGGGCCCGCAGGCCGAAGATCCCCTCGACCAGGCGCTCGGACACCGCGCGGTCGGCGGGCAGCACGCGGGCCACGTCCTCGAAGCCGCGTACGGTGGCGTCGATGGCGTCCTGCAGCTGCGCGATCTCCCACTCGTCCTTGACGAGCTTCAACTCGGAGATCACCCAGGCCAGCTCGGCGTCGCGCTCCGGGTTGGTCTGGCGGATCGCTTTGTCGACACGTGGGTCCAGGCCGCGCAGGACGCGGGTGCGGCCGGGCGCGAAGTCATCCAGCGGCAGGTCATCGAGATGGGCTGCCTCGACACCAAGCTCGGCGCTCTTCTCGCGCAGCGTGTGCCGGCGGCCGATCCACAGCTCGCCGTAGAAGCGGTCCTTGAAGAACTCGTCGGTGTCGCGCGGCGAACGCGGCCGGACATAGAGCAGCGCGTCATGTCCCGAGCCGTTCGGGCGCAGCACCAGCACGCTCTCCGGCTCGTGCTCGCCGGTCAGGTAGACAAAGTCGCTGCCGGGCCGGAACGGGAAGCTGGTGTCGTTCGCGCGGACCATCTCGCGACCGCTCGGGATCACGATGGTCTCGCCGGGGAAGGCGGCGCTAACCGCTGAGCGCCGCTTCGAGTAGTTGGGCGCTTCTGTCACAAGGGCGACTGGCAGCTCCGTGTCGCGCCAGCCCTTGCGCATGAACTCCAGGAACTTCGGCGGGTAAGCCGGATCGTGCGACTCGGTTCCTTCCGGGACCGAATCTTTTCCTGGGTTTTCTGCAACCGCCATGTCTCCTCCACCGTTTTATGTTCGAGCTTAACGCGGCCAGGAATATGGGAGGATGTCATCGTGTGCGGTATCTTAGCCTTCTTTAGTAGTCATGGCATGGTTCGTGGCTTTCAGCCGCGTCTCGCGGATGCGCTTGAGCTCCTCCATCACCGGGGCCCCGATGACACCGGCCTGGAGGTGGTGGACGATGATGCGATTTTTGCCCATAAAAGGCTCGCCATCATCGATGTTGAACTATCGAAGGAGCCGCTGCCGTACCTCGATCGCTACCTGCTCACCTTTAACGGCGAGATTTACAACTACTTGGAGCTGCGCGAGGAGCTGATACGCGAGCACGGCGCGCAGTTCGCCACCAACGGCGACGGCGAGGTGGTGGTCGCCGGATTCCACTACTGGGGCGAGGCGGTTCTCGACCGGCTGCGCGGCATGTTCGCCTTCGTGATCTGGGACCGAGAGCAGCGGAGGGCTTTCGGGGCGCGGGATCCCTTTGGCATCAAGCCGATGCACTACCTGCAGACCGACGACGGGCTGTTCCTGGCCAGCGAGAAGAAAGCGCTGCTGCCCTTCGCCGACGGCGAGGTGGACCCCGAGCAGCTCTCGCATTTGCTGACCTTCCAATACGTGCCCGAGCCGTCGACGCTGCACCACGGCATCAAACGCATTGGCGCAGGGGAATGTCTTACCTGGGCGCCCGACGAGCAGATGGTGATGCGGCGCTATTTCCGGCCGGTGTTTCATCCGATCCCGGTGTCGGACAACGCCAAAATCTTCCATGACATCCAGGACGCGCTGCGTGAGAGCGTGCGCCTGCACATGCGCTCCGATGTTCCGGTGGGCGCCTTCCTTTCCAGCGGCATCGACTCGACGTCGGTCGTCGCGCTGGCCCGGGAGTTCAATCCGGACATCCTCACCTTCACGGTCGGGTTCGACGTCGCCGGGTACTCGGAAATCGACATCGCTCAAGAGTCGGCCCGGGCGCTGGGGGTGACCACGATCCCCACCAAGATCAATGCCTACGACATGATGGAGGCGCTGCCGCGCATCGTGTGGCACCTCGACGATCCGGTGGCCGATCCGTCGCTGGTTCCGCTTTACTACGTCGCCAAGACCGCCGCGGAGCATGTCACCGTAGTCCTTTCAGGTGAGGGCGCCGATGAATTCTTTGGCGGGTACCTGATCTACCGCGAGCCGCTTTCGCTGGCGATGCTGACCCGCCTGCCCGACCCGATGCGCCGCGGGCTCAAAGCCGTGTCGCGGGCGATTCCCAACGGCATCAGGGGAAAGAGCTTCCTGGAGCGGGGCACGACCCCGCTGGAGGAGCGTTTCAGCGGCAACGCCCGCATCTTCAGCGCCGACGACGAGATCCGCCGGGTGCTCAAACGCAACGCGGGCGGGGCCCGCTACACCGACATCACGAAGCCTTACTACGCCGAGGCTTGCGCCGATGGCCTGGACGACGTGACCAAGATGCAGTACGTCGACATGAGCACGTGGCTGCGCGGCGACATCCTCGTCAAGGCCGACCGGATGTCCATGGCGCACTCGCTGGAGTTGCGGGTGCCCTTCCTCGACCGGGATGTGTGGGCGGTGGCCTCCAAACTGCCGCAGGCGCTCAAGGTCCCGGCTGGGTCGCGTACCACGAAATGGGCCATGCGCCAGGCGATGGCGCAGGTGGTGCCGCCCTCCATCGTCAACCGGCCCAAGCTCGGCTTCCCTGTGCCGACAAGGGTTTGGCTGGCGAACGAGATGTACGAGTGGGCGCGCGACATTCTGCACAACTCAGGAGCGGGCGACCTCATCAATCTGTCCTATGTGGAGGAATTGCTCCGCGACCACAAGGCGGGCCGGGCCGACAACTCACGCAAAATCTGGACCATTCTCGTCTTCTGCGTCTGGCACGCCATCTTCGTCACCAAGACACTCGACCCGGGAATCGGGCGCAACGAGTCGGCTCTGCTGACCAAGCCGCCTACAGCTGCCCACTCAGTTGAGCAAACCCTCGCTTGACGGCGATGCGGGACTGGGCCAGACCGTCCTGGCCCCACTGATTCAGGGGACTCGCCGCGACCACCCGCTCCTGCGGGGCGGCGTCGGCGTGCCCCTCGCGGATGAGCCAGTCCAGGCGGGTCAGCAGGTCGTGCTGGGCGTCGAGGAAGTCGCGGCCGACCGGCTCGCCGTGGCCGGGCACGATGACCGTCTGCGGGCCGCACAGGGTTTGCAGCTGCGCCAGCGCTTCGGGCCATTCCAGCGGGTAGGCGTCCTCGAAGGCGGGCGGCGCTCCCTGCTCCACCAGGTCGCCCGCGACCAGCACGCCATCGACCCGTGCCACTATGTCGCCGGCGGTGTGGCCGCGGCCGTGGTGGCTCAGCACCACTTCGCGCCCGCCGAGCTGGATGGTGGCTTCGCGCCCGACCAGCTGGTTCGGCGGGACTATCCGCACCTGGCTCAGATCCAAGCCGTATTCCGCCTCCCACTCCAGCCGCCAGTGTTCGCCGCGCTCGGCCAGCTCCTTCGCGGTGTCGGGATGCCCCCAGATCGGCGCGCCTTCGGGCGCGAGCACGGCATTGCCAAAGCAGTGGTCGAAATGGAAATGCGTGTTGACCAACGCGAACTCAAGCGGTGTCACCTGCCGCACCGCCTCGCCCAGCTCGCCGCCCTGGGCGTGATCGGAGAGCGTGTCGATCAGCAGAGCCCGCTCGTCTCCCACGATGAGCGTGCAGTTCACGTTGAACGCGGGATAAGGCAGCAGATAGACCCGGTCAGCGATCTCGGTGAACCTCATAGCCGCTCCAAGAATCGTTGCCTGTCTACGGCTACCCGGTGCACGGTGCCCTTCGCGGCCACCGTTTCGCCGTCGAGCAGGACCACGTCGAAAGTGAGCTTCCTGCCCTCGACCGCGGTCAGGGTCGCCTGGGCGGTCACCGCCCGCCCGACCGGGGTGGCCGACAGATGGTCCAGCTCTATCCTTACGCCCACGGTGCTCTGACCGGGCTCAAGCGCTTTGGCCACAGCGGCCACGGTGGCCTCCTCGACCAGCGCCACCACCCGCGGCGTGCCCAGCACGGGGACGTCGCCGGAACCGAGCGCCACCGCGGTGTCCGCGCCGGAAACGGTCAACGCGACGGAAGCGGTCAGGCCGGGGGACAGCTGATGTTCCATGCGGTTCAGCCTAATGTCCGCCGGTGGTTGGCGGGGTGAGTGCGGCCGCGCGGGCGGCGTGGGAACGGGCGGCGAGGTCGCGGGCCCAGGCGCGGGCTTCCTCGACGGGACGATGCGCCGCGCTGACCGGGGTGCTGCCGGCGACGTCGGCGTGGACGGTGGCCACGCCCAGGCGGCGCTGCCACGGCCCCTGGGTGAGCCGGACACTCTGGATCCGTCCATACGGGACGATGGTCAGCGTGCGCGTGGCGAAGCCGTCGACGGCGCCGAAGACCTCGTCGTGCAGGCCCGCGGCGAGCACGCGGGCGCGAAGCGGGGCGAGCCAGCGGACCCTGCGCGGCACCGGGGTCATCGGCAGGTTCGCCGGGTCCACGCCCGGCATGACGTAGGGCATGACCGCGCGGGCTTCCTCGAGCGTGGCCACCGGAAGCAGCCGGTCGGTCTCGGCTTTGCCGCCCTCGGAGGCGACGCTGGTCTGTCCGGCGACCGCCAGCGTGACACGCAGCCAGGCCTTGGCCCGCCACAGCAGCGGCCAGGTCAGGGTCAGCGATTGGATGCGGTGCACCGGTACCACCTGGCTGCGCGAGTTCAGCAGGCCGTGGCGGATGCGCAGCTTGCCGTCGGCGCTGCGGGCCAGGCGGAAGTCCCAGAAGTTCAGCGTGCGCATGACGGGGGCGCCGATGGTCGCGACGAAGGCGCTGATCATGGCGGCGATGGTGAAGAAACCGCGATCCTCGTTGAAGACCAGCTGCGAGGCGATGTAGAGCACCGCGATGGGCGTGAACATCACCGGCGGGGTGAGGAGCTGGCTGAACACCACGGCGTTGTTGTCGACCCGGCGCAGCTCGTGCTCGGTTTCCTCTTCGACGACCGCCGTGCTGTGGCCCCCGCTGAGGGCGAGCAGCTGGCTTCGCAGCGCCAGCGCCTCCGGCATGGGCAGGAAGGCGAGCGGCGCTTCGGAGCGCTGCGCCCCGGCCACGTCGAGCTTCAGCTCGGCCAGGCCGAATGGCTTGGCCTGGAACGGCTGCATCACCTCGATGGCCTGCAGGCGCTCCAGCGGTACGGTGCGTACCCGGCGCGAAATCAGGCCTTCGTAAATGCGCAGCTCCCGCCCGATCACCTCATATCCGGTGAAGCGCCAGGCGATGGTGGAGTAGATGAGCAGGATGACGAACAGGCCGGCGACCACGGCCAGCCAGGTCCAGAAGTGGAGCTGCTGAAGGCTTCGCCATGACATCGCCACCACCGCGAGCACGAACAGCCGCAAGCCTTTGAGCACCGGGCTGAGCGGATGCAGCCGTTGCCGGGTGATCAGCGCATGGCCGTTTTCCTGGGTCACAGGCCCTCGCCGCGGTCTTCGCCGAGGGCGGCGAGACGGTCGCGCAGCCGGGTCGCCTCGTCGGGGCGCAGGCCCGGGATGAACGCGTCGCTCGCCGCGGCGGCGGTGTGCAGGCGGACCGTGGCAATGTTGAACATTCGTTCCAGCGGCCCGGCCGTGACGTCGACGAACTGCATCCGCGCGTAGGGGACGATCGACAGCCGCCGGATCATCCGGCCGTGCCGCACCAGCAGGTCGCGGTCGCGCTCGGCGTATCCGTAGGAGCGCACCGCCAGCGTGCCGAAGATGGCGCCGATGATGTTGAGGACCAGAACCGCGGCGCCGACTGCCACCGCCCACCACGACTGCGTGAACAACCAGGCGATGGCGCTGCCGCCGAGCAGGACCACCAGCCAGATGGCGCGTTCGGTGAGCTCGGCGGCGATGAGCCGGGAGGAGACCGGACGCCACTGGAAGGAGTCGGGCCATGGGTCGAGAGCGCTGAGCGACTGCACGTATCGAGACTAGAGGATCAGCTCAACGACGCCCGCTCGCGCAGGAACCCGCGAGCGTCCAGGAAGGCTGAGAGTTTTTCCAGGTGATCATCGCAGGCGAGCCAGGTCTTGCGGCGCTGCGGCGTGTGCAGCTTCGGATTGTTCCAGTGCAGTTGCCAGGTCGCGGGCGCGCGGCAGCCCTTGCTGGAGCAGATCGGGGGTTCATCGTCGGCCACAGATCAAGCCTAGTAAAAGAAAAAAACCGAGCTGTAAATCGCTCGGTTTTATGTGGCGTGCCGGGCGGCCACGGGGGAAGCCGCCCGGCAACGCGCAAATATTAACCAGGCCGTGAGCGCTAGGGGAAGAGGGGCCACCCCGTCCGTTTGGTTGATTTTCTGCGACCGAGTCGTTGCTCCCAGTAACCGCTCGGGCGAAACGCCTGAATCGGCCCATTTAGGGATGCTCTGTGCGACGCTTGAGAGCGACATCGCCCACCCCTGTCCGCTGTGGAGGACCTAAGAAATGACGGCCGAGCTCGCCGAGATCGCTACGCCCGAACCGGATCAGCCTTCCCCGGCCATCGATGCGTCGCTGCTGGAACGGGCGATGTTCGAGGTCAAGAAGGTGATCGTCGGGCAGGACCTGCTGGTCGAGCGGATGTTCGTGGCGCTGCTGGGCAAGGGGCACTGCCTGCTCGAGGGGGTGCCCGGAGTGGCCAAGACCCTTGCCGTGCAAACAGTGGCGACGGTGGTGGGGGGCAGCTTCGCCCGCATCCAGTTCACTCCCGATCTCGTTCCGGCCGACATCGTGGGCACCCGGATCTACCGCACCGGCTCGGAACGCTTCGACGTGGAGCTCGGGCCGATCTTCGTCAACTTCCTGCTCGCCGACGAAATCAACCGGGCGCCGGCCAAGGTGCAGTCGGCACTGCTGGAGGTGATGGCGGAAAGGCAGGTCTCGCTGGGGGGCAAGACCCATACCGTGCCCGACCCGTTCCTGGTCATGGCCACCCAGAACCCGATCGAGCAGGAGGGCGTCTACCCGCTGCCGGAAGCCCAGCGCGATCGCTTCTTGCTCAAGATTCTCGTCGGGTACCCGACCGACAGCGAAGAACGCGAAATCGTTTACCGGATGGGGGCCACCACGCCGCGGGCAAGCCGGATCCTCGACCCCAGCCAGCTGATCGAGCTGCAGGAGCGGGCGGACCGGGTCTTCGTGCACAACGCGCTGGTCGACTATGCCGTCCGGCTGGTCCTCGCGACGCGTACTCCCGCCGACTTCGGGATGCCCGATGTGGCGCAGCTGATTCAATACGGCGCGAGCCCGCGGGCGTCGCTGGGCCTGGTGCGGGCCACCCGCGCCCTCGCGCTGTTGCGGGGTCGCGACTATGCCCTGCCGCAGGATCTGCAGGACATCGCGCCGGACGTGTTACGCCACCGGCTTGTGCTCAGTTACGACGCGCTGGCCGACGAGATCGCCCCGGACACGATCGTCGAGCGGGTGCTGGAAACGGTGCCGCTGCCGACGGTGGCGCCAAGGCAATCAGCGTGACCGGCGGGCCGCCGGGACGATCGGCGGTGCTCAACCGGCTGCAGCTGTTGGTGAGCCGCCGCCTGGACGGCCTGCTGCAGGGGGACTATCTCGGGCTGCTGCCCGGTCCGGGCAGCGAGGCGGGCGAGTCCCGCGAGTACGTGACCGGGGACGATGTGCGCCGCATGGACTGGCCGGTGACCGCCCGCACCGCCGTGCCCCACGTGCGGCTCACCGTCGCCGACCGGGAACTGGAGACCTGGCTGGCCATAGACATGTCGGCGAGCCAGAGCTTCGGCACGGCGGCCATGCTCAAACGCGATCTCGCTGTCGCCGCGGCCGCCGCGATGACCCACCTCACCGTCCGCGGCGGCAACCGGGTCGGTGCCGTAATCGCTTGCGGGACAGGTGGGTTGCTGCGCCGTCCGGCGCGTGGGGGGCGACTGGCCGCGCAGGGTCTGATCAGGACGATCGCCAACACCACCGCCGCGCCCGGGGCGTGCCTGCCCCAACTGATCGAGGCGCTGAGCCGGCCACCCCGGCGTCGGGGCGTGGCCGTGGTCATCTCGGATTTCCTTGAACCGCCGCAGGGTTGGCAGCGTCAGCTGCGCAAGGTGGCGGTGCGCCATGACGTGCTCGCCATCGAGCTGCTCGATCCTCGTGAGCTGGAGTTGCCCGATGTCGGGGTGCTCGACCTGATCGACCCCGAAACCGGTGCGGTGCATTCGGTGCAGACCTCGGACCGGGCTCTGCGCGAGCGTTACGCGCAGGCCGCGGCGCAGCAGCGGGCCGACGTCGAGGCGGCGCTGAGGGCCGCGGGCGCACGGCACCTGCGCCTTCGTACTGACTCGGATTGGCTGACCGATGTGGTCAAGTTCGTGGTGTCGCAACGCTTCCGGCGAGGTCGATGATCATGATGTTGCTATCGCCCGGCTGGCTGATCGCGCTGGTTCCGGTGCTCGCCCTGGCCGCCGGTTACCTGTGGCGGCAGCGCAAGCGGTCCGAGACCGCACTGCGCTTCAGCAATCTGGAGCTGCTTAAGTCGTTGGCCCCCAAGGGAATCGGCTGGAGACGCTATCTCGCCGCCGGTTCCTTCCTGACCGGGTTGCTGGCGCTGGTGGTGAGCCTCGCCCAGCCCGCGATCGAGATGGAGGTGCCGCTGGAGCGGGCGACGGTGGTACTGGCTATCGACGTGTCTCTGTCGATGCAGTCCGACGACGTCGAGCCGACCCGGCTACAGGCCGCGCAGGAGGCGGCCAAACAATTTGTCCGGGACCTGCCCGTGGCCTACAACCTGGGCCTGGTCTCATTCGCCCGTTCCGCACAGGTTCTGGTGCCACCGTCCAAAGACCACCAGGCGGTCATCGAGGCGATCGACGCGCTGCAGCTGGCCGAGGCGACCGCGACCGGTGAGGCGGTTTTCACCGCCCTCGACGCGATCCGCAACGTCCCCGCGAACGGCACGGAAGAGGCGGCCCCGGCCCGCATACTTCTGCTCTCAGACGGGTACCGGACCTATGGCCGCCCCATCGAGGAGGCGGCCGACGCGGCGGTCGAGGCGCAGGTGCCCGTCTCCACGGTCGCCTTCGGCACCGACGACGGGACGGTCGACATCGCGGGACAGCTGCAGCGGGTCCCAGTGGATCGGGTGGCTCTGGCCGAGCTGGCCGAGACCACGGGAGGCTTCTTCTACGAAGCGGCCTCGGCAAGCGAGCTGAAACAGGTCTACGACGACATGGGTTCGTCACTGGGCCGGCGGGTCGAACCGGTGGAACTCACCCGATGGTTCGCCGGAGCCGGCCTAATCCTGTCCCTGCTAGCGGGAATGTTCAGTCTCTTGTGGACACCGCGATTGATCTGAGTCACCTAGCGGTGACCAGGACGAAGATGGTGGCGACCCAGGTGGCCGCGAGGGTAAAGCCCAGCGGGGCAAGGTAACGGCTCATGGCAAGACTCCAGTGGCGTCTGTCGGTGCTCAGGACAGGGTTGGTCGCTCACATGAAGGTCATGACCGGGCTGAAGTGACGAGGAAAGGAAGGTCACTTCGCGTGAAGATCTGGCGCCCGGCCATGACTGGGAGGATCGCTATCTCGCATAGCGACTCACCTCCTTGGGCCATGGTTCACAGGCAGGATCGCGGGCTCCCCGCAAACGCTGCCATCTTACATCCAGGTAAGGACCGGCCCGCCTCATCCTTCCCGGCAGTGTGTCGTGGCCACCCGGCGATGTGGACATGATCGTGTTTTGGAGGATCTCTACAACATCTTTAGGTGGTTTTCGTCATGGGTCGGCGGCGATCGTCATCGGCCCGCGCCATAGGGTGTGGCGAGTAGACATCCCACCTGACAGGAGCGCAACGTGGCTCGAACCGTGCTTGTGACCGGCGGCAACAGGGGCATCGGCCTGGCCATCGCGCAGGCTTTCGCCAAGCAGGGCGACCGGGTGGCGATCACCCATCGCGGCACCTTCGATGCCGCGAGCGCGCCCGATCTTCTCGGCGTCACCTGCGACATCACGGACTCGGCGGCGGTCGACGCCGCCTTCACCACGGTCGAGAACGAGCTCGGGCCGGTCGAGGTGCTCGTGGCCAACGCGGGCATCACCGATGACACGCTGCTGATGCGCATGTCCGAGGAGCAGTTCACCCGGGTGATCGACACCAATCTCACCGGCGCGTTCCGCTGCGCCAAGCGCGCGAGCACCAAGATGCTGCGCAACCGGTGGGGCCGCATGATCTTCATCAGCTCGGTCGTCGGCCTCTACGGCGGACCGGGTCAGGTCAACTACGCCGCGAGCAAGGCCGGCCTCGTCGGCGTGGCCCGCTCGATCACGCGCGAGCTCGGTACCCGAAACATCACCGCCAATGTGGTGGCGCCCGGCTTCATCGAGACGGACATGACCGCAGTCCTGCCGGAGGACCGCAAAGCGGAAATCCTCAAGGCGATTCCGGCTGGGCGTCTGGCCCATGTCGACGAGGTGGCCGCGACGGTCACCTGGCTGGCCGGCGACGCGGCCGGATATATCACTGGCGCTGTCATCCCGGTGGATGGCGGCTTGGGCATGGGTCACTGAGGGAGACAACCGTGTTGCTTGAGGGTAAGAGCGTCCTGGTCACCGGGGTGCTCACGGAGGCGTCGATCGCGTTCAACATCGCGAAGATCGCCCAGGAGCAGGGCGCGAAGCTGGTGCTCACCGGGTTCGGGCGGATGTCCCTGGTGGAGCGGATAGCCAAGCGGCTGCCGCAGGAAGTGCCCGTCATCGAGCTCGACGTGACCAATGCCGAGCATCTGGGCAGCCTGGCGGAAAGGGTCGGCGCCCTCGGCTTCGACAGCCTCGACGGCGTTGTCCATTCGATCGGTTTCGCGCCCCAGACCGCCCTTGGCGGCAACTTCCTGGACGCCGGCTGGGAGGACGTCGCGACCGCGGTGCACGTCTCCGCCTATTCCTACAAGGCGCTCGCGATGGCGACGCTGCCGTTGATGGAGAAGGGCGGCTCGGTGGTCGGGCTCACCTTCGACGCCACGCTGGCCTGGCCGGTCTACGACTGGATGGGGGTGGCCAAGGCCGGGCTGGAGTCCACCTCCCGTTACCTGGCCAAGTATCTGGGCGCCAAGGGCATTCGCAGCAACCTGGTCTCGGCCGGTCCACTTAGGACGATGGCGGCCAAGTCGATCCCCGGTTTCGAGAAGTTCGAGGAGTCGTGGTCCGATCGGGCCCCGCTGGGCTGGGCCCTGACCGACACCGCGCCGACGGCCAAGGCCGTGGTGGCACTCCTGTCGGATTGGTTCCCGGCCACCACCGGAGAGATCATCCACGTCGACGGTGGGTACCACGCGACAGCCGCATAGGCGCGACCACCGCGCTGATTTAGTCTTTACGGTATGTATGACGCGTTTCTGCTGCTGTCATTTGGCGGCCCGGAGCACCCCGATGATGTGCTTCCGTTCCTGCAGAACGTGACCCGAGGCAGAGGGGTGCCGCCGGAGCGGCTGGCCGAGGTGGCCGCTCACTATCAGCGCTTCGGCGGCGTTTCCCCGATCAACCAGCAGTGCCGGGAGTTGGTGGCCGCCATCAGGGCCGACTTCTCGGTACACGGGATCGACCTGCCGGTCTACTGGGGCAACCGCAACTGGCGTCCCATGCTCGCCGACACCATGGCGCAGATGCGCGACCACGGGGTGCAGCGGGCGATCACGTTCGCGACCAGTGCTTACGGGTCCTATTCCTCGTGCCGGCAGTACCTTCAGGATCTCGCCGCCGCGCGCGCCGCCGTCGGGCCGCGGGCACCCGTGGTCGACAAGCTGCGCCACTTCCATGACCACCCCGGTTTCGTCGAGCCGCTCGCCGACTCCGTGGTCACCGCGTTCGGCGAGCTGGACCCGGCGGCCCGGGAGACGACGCGCCTCGTCTTCACCGCGCACTCGATTCCCGCCTCCATGAACGCCAGCAGCGGCCCGGAGAGCAACGGCCTCTACGAGGCGCAGCTGCTGGAAACCGCCCGGCTGGTCGCCGCCCGTTCCCTGCCGGGGGTGGGCTGGGATCTGGTGTGGCAGAGCCGTTCCGGCCCGCCGCAGGTGCCGTGGCTGGAGCCGGACATCAACGAGCATCTGCGAGTGCTGGCCAAGGACTTCACCACACAGGTGGTGGTGAGCCCGATCGGGTTCGTCTCGGATCATCTGGAGGTGATCTGGGACCTGGACGAGGAGGCCGCCGCCACAGCACGCCAGCTGGGGCTGGGCTTCGCGCGCGCCAAGACCCCGGGCACCGATTCCCGGTTCGTGGCGATGATCCGCGATCTGGTCCAGGAACGGATGCGGACGTCCGATGACGGGAGTCGAGCCGGGCTCGGTAGGCTCGATCACTGGGACTTCTGCGCCAGCCACTGCTGCCCGGCGCCTGCTAGTTCCGCCCGGCGGTGAATGGAGACGGTGGCATGGAACGGCACATCGAGGCATGGCTGACCGATATGGACGGTGTGCTGGTGCACGAGGGGGTGCCCATCCCCGGTGCGACCGAGTTCATCAGCCGCCTGCGCGCCTCCGGCAAGCCGTTCCTGGTGCTGACCAACAACTCCATCTACACCCCACGCGATCTGCATGCCCGCCTGACCCGCCTCGGCTTCGACCTGCCCGAGGAAGCCATCTGGACCTCGGCGCTGGCGACCGCGCAGTTCCTGGCCGACCAGCGGCCGGGCGGAAGCGCCTTCGTGATCGGCGAGGCCGGCCTGACCACGGCTTTGCACGCGGCGGGCTACATCATGACCGACTTCGACCCCGACTACGTCGTGCTGGGGGAGACCCGTAACTACAGCTTCGAGGCGATCACGACCGCGGTGCGCCTGATCACCAAGGGGGCGCGTTTCATCTGTACCAACCCCGATGTGACCGGCCCGTCCAACGAGGGGCTGATGCCCGCCTGCGGGTCGGTCGCCGCGATGATTACCAAAGCCACCGGGGTGGATCCATACTTCGTGGGCAAGCCGAATCCGATGATGATGCGCTCCGCGCTCAACCGCATCGGCGCGCATTCGCTGGAAGCCGCGATGATCGGTGACCGGATGGACACCGACATGCTGTGCGGGCTGGAGGCGGGCCTGAACACCATCCTGGTGCTCACCGGGATCTCGACCAAAGCCGATGTGGAACGCTTCCCCTACCGGCCCTCGCGGGTGGTCGCCTCGGTCGCCGACCTCATCGAGGAGGTTTAGGCGGATTCGAGCCGGGCGTGCCAGCGTGCCGCCCATGAAGTGGCTTGCCTCGCTAGTCCTGACCGCGGCGCTGATTGTCGTGCCGCAGTCGCCAGCCTCCGCCGCGTGCGCCTCGACGCGGCTCAACGCGCCCGCGGGCATGACGATCACCTACTCCACCAACCATGCCGGCACGGGCTACATCGTCGGCTCCGGCTGGGTGTCCAACCATTGGGAGGGCATCCTCTGGACCAACGGTGTGCCGCAACGCCTGCCCAATCCCGCGGCGGGCGACGGCTCCAACTATCCGCGTGCGGTCAACGGTTCCGGAGTGGTCGCCGGATACTGGGTCGGTTCGACCGGGGTCTCCTTCGGCTGGCGCTACACCAATGGCAGTTACCAACAGCTTCCCCCGTTGGGAACACGCAAATCGCTGCCCACCGACATGAATTCGGCCGGCGACATCGTGGGGTTCGCCAGCTACCTCACCGCCGGTGACTTCTCCCACGTCATGCTGTGGAAAGCAAGCACCCCAAGCCAATTCACCGATTTCGGGCTGGGTACAGCGGCCGGGATCGACGACACCGGACGGGTCGTGGTCAGCTGGGGAGTCCTGTTCAACCCCGATGGAACGAGCCTGTCCCTGGACAATCCGGGCGCCACCTTCTCGGTCCGGGACTTCGCCGGTGGCCGCATCGTGGGATTCAAAGGCGTCGACGCGCCTTACACCGTCGTGGAGTGGAACCTCAGCGGCCATGTGGTGCGCGAGATCGCCGACGGTGTGCCCCAGGCCATCAACGCTTCGGGCTCGATCACCGCGACCCGGCAGAGCGGTGCCAAGGTGCTTTTCAAGGGTGCGACGGTGGAAACCCTCACCTCGCCAGTTCCCGCTCCGCGAATCACCATCGGGGTCACCAGTGACAACGTGGTAATCAGCGATGCCAACAACAGCGCCTACCGCTGGAACTGCTGACTATCCAATCACGACTGTCTTAGCACAACGGGGAGTTGCAGGCCGCTACCAGTGCTTCACGGCACGCCGTGGCCAGCGGCCGCAACGCCTCTTCCCGCTGGCGCATTTCCACCGTGTTAAGCGCGCCGCCCGGGGCGGCCTGGCCGGCCAGGGTCAGCACCCGGTCGAGCACGCACGCCCGCGCGTAGAGGCGCCTGGCCCGCTGGTCATAGCCGGCGGGCAAATCCGACTCGCCAGTAGGTTTGCGAAGCGCCGCAAGCTCACCGGCGAGCTCCGGCCGCCACTGCGCCACGTCCAGCTTCACCAGCTGCGTGGTGGCTTCGGCCAGTGCCAGGCTCAAGGTGGCTTCGGCTTCTCTTAACTCTATTTGGTACCCAGAAAAGGCTTCGGGAAGTTCGAAAGCGTGCCATTGCACGGTCGTGAACGTCACCCCTGAGCCCGAGGTGTGCTGGCGCGCTTCGGGAACCAGGCCCAGCCGGCTGGCCAGCACTCCCTCACCGGCCAGCAGCGCGCGATCGGTGAACGGGCCCGGCCCGGGAAGCCCGCGCGGATCGCCCGGCACCGGCAGCACCAACCTGATCTCGTCGGGGTGCAGCTTGGCCAGCTGAGGCAAGGCTTCGCGCAGCTCGACCTCGCGCCAGGTGCCCGGCAGACCCTCGACGTGTTGCTCTTCTTCGACCGCGGTCATCACATCGACGATCTCGTCGAACGAGACCAGCCCCGCGCGCCAGGCCCTAGCCCAGCTCACCAACCGGGCCGACCTGCGCGCGGTCAGGGTAACCGCGTGCGCTGTGGGGGACATGCCAGCCAGAGTACGTGCTCCGCATACATCTTGTCCCGTACCCTGTCCCGATGCGTCGCGTAATTCCTGTGGTGGAAGCCGAACATGGGCTGGTCGTGGAGTGTGCGGACAGCGGATTTTGTGGTGCCGTGGTTGGCTTTTCGCACGGAGCGGTGACATTGGAGGACAGGCACGGTAAACTGCGCCACTTTCCCCTCGAACCGGCGGCGTTTCTGGTAGATGGCGAGATCGCCACCCTGGTTCGCCCCGCTGTCAAGCGCACCCGCGCCGTCACCGCATCCGGTTCGGTGGCGGCCGGTCCGCAGCGCGCCAAAGTGGCCAAAGCAAGCAGGATTTGGGTGGAAGGCCTGCACGACGCCACGTTGATCGAAAAGATCTGGGGCGACGATCTTCGTGGGGAGGCGATCGTCGTGGAGCCCATGCACGGCGCGGATGACCTGGCCGCGTTGGTGCAAGGCTTCGAGCCAGGCCCGCAGCGCCGCCTCGGGGTGCTTCTCGATCATCTAGTGGCGGGCAGTAAAGAAACCCGCTTGGCCTCCACAGTAGACAGTGCCCACGTGCTCATCGCGGGACACCCATACATCGATGTGTGGCAGGCTGTCAAGCCCCAACGGCTCGGCATCGCGGCCTGGCCGGTCGTTCCACCCGGCCAGCCCTGGAAACAGGGAATCTGTGCCGCCCTAGGGGTGAGCGACACAGACTCGTTCTGGCCACGCCTGCTGTCGCGAGTGGACAGTTATCGCGACCTGGAAACACCTTTGGTGAACTCGGTGGAGCGGCTCATCGATTTTGTGACCACTTCCTGAGCTCTTCGAGCACGGCCTCCTCGGCGTTCTCGTGCGTCACGCCGAGGTCGTTGAGCGCTTGGGTGGCCGCTTCCTCTTGCGCCGCAAGCAGTCCCAACAGGATGTGTTCGGTGCCGACATAGTTGTGCCCGAGCCGTTGCGCTTCGGTGACAATCAGCTCACGGACCCGTTTCAAACCTGGGCTGAACGGCACGTGATAGTTGAGCTGCTTGGTGTTCGGCGGCATTATCTCCGTGAGCACATGTTCCACCGCGTCTTTGGACACGCCCCTGGCCTCGATAGCCTTGCCGGCAAGCCCTTCCCACTCCGCGAGCAAGCCGTAGAGCAGGTGCGCGCTGCCGACTTGCTCGTGCCCCCGATCGCGAGCGGAGTTCTGGGCCTTGAGGACAACCACTTTGGCGCGATCGGTGAAGCGGTCCAATCCGGTGTCGCTGAAACGCTTCTGGGCCGCTTGCTTGCTAACGCCCATGCTTTGGCCGATTCCGGTCCAGGAGGCCCCCGAGCGCCGCGCCTGGTCCACGAAATGGCCGATGAGATGGTCGGCCATGTCGTCGATTTGCTCGGCGACGACGATCGCGTCGCTGAGATGTTCGAGCGCGGACCCGTCGGGACGGCGCTCTTTGACGTACGAGATTAGGTCATCGAGTCGCATCATCATGAGTCAACCATAGGTTGACGGTTGGCGGGTGTCAACCTACGGTTGACGAGTGTGCAGGAAGGTGGCGATGTCCAGCTCCACCGGGGTTCCTTGACCGTCCCGGCGCACTCGCAACAGCTCGCCATCGTTGGAACCGGAATGACAGCGCCACACGTCCGCGCTCTCCTGCGCGAAGCGCCACGGGGCGGCGGCCGGGCTGACCGGTTCCATGACCAGCTCCTCGCCGTCGTGGCGGGCGAGCAGCTGCCTGCCCATCCACCACCACACCCCGGCCAGCTCGTGCGGCTGGGCGGCCGGGGCCGGGCGCCACGGCTTGACCCGCGGCGGCTCCGCCTCCAGTACCAGATCCAGCAGGCTCGTGTTGAGCGCGGCGATCCGCAGCTCGTGCAGGGTGTAGGCGTTGGCGAACAGGATCGCCGCGGTCCGGCTCGGCCGGTGGACCAGCAGGTGGGCCAGGTAGCCCGGCATCGAACCACCGTGGCCGACGTAAATGCGCTCGCCCGACCTATACAGCTCCAGGCCCAGGCCATGCCCACCCGTCCACGACTCCAGGTCGCTGATGACCATCGGCGCGCACATCTCGGTGAGCGTGGCCGGATCGAGCAAACCCGGGTCCGGGTCGGCCAGGAACGCCGCCCACCTGGCCAGATCGGCGGCCGTTGACCAGAGCTGGCCGGCGGGCGCCATCGCGGCCGTGTCGGTGCGCGGCTCCTCCCGCAGCGTGGCGTCCCACGGGTGCACGACGAAACCCCGGGCGAAAGGCTCCATCTCCATATGGCTGGTCCGGCTCATACCCAGCGGTTCGAGCAGGCGCTTGGAAAGCAGGTCGGTCCAGTCCAGCCCGGTCAGCCGGTTGGCCACCGCACCGAGCAGGCCATACGCCAGATTGGAGTAGTGATAGGTGCGCAGGGGAGGGTAGGCGATCTTGTCGGGGGTGAGCGCCCCCAGGAACGTCTCCAGATCGGTGCCCTCGGCCCGTTCCCACCACTGCCCGTCCGGCTCGCGCTGCAGACCCGAGATGTGACCGAGCATCTGGCGCAGGGTGATGGCGCTGCCCACCGGCGTCCCCGGCAGGTGGCGATAAAGCAGATCCTCCAGGCTGAGCCGGCCCTCGTCACGCAACTGCATGATCATAACCGCGGTCAGCGTCTTGGTGATCGAGCCGATGCGGAACTGGGTATCGGCGGTCGGGACAGCGCCCGTCGCGGGGTCGCAGCCGTTGGCGCTGAAGTGGACCAGCGCGCCATCGCGGACGACCGCCGCCGCCAAGGCCGGGGCGCGGCCCCGCTCCTGGGCGCGGGCCACCAGGTCGTCCACCTTGCGTGCGGTCTGCGGGTTCAGCGTCATCAGATCTCCTTTCCCCACGACCAACGGCTGTTCGGCCGTCGACGTTATCGAACGAACGGCTGACTCTGCTTCCGGGCCCCAATTAGTGGCGCGAGCATGACACGATCGACACGTGGCAGACGTGGCAGATTGGATTTGGTGGCTCATAGCGGCGGTAATCCTCGTCCTCGCAGAGCTGTTCACCGGCACCTTCGTGCTGTTGATGCTGGGCACCGGCGCGCTCGCCGCATCGATCGCGGGCCTGGCCGGCGCGCCCGGATGGGTCATGGTGCTGGTCTTCGCCGCGGTGTCGGCGCTCTCGCTCTGGCTGCTCCGCCCCTGGATCAACCGGCGCTTCTCCAAAGGCAAAGAGATGGGTTTGTCGGTCATTGAAGGAGCCGACGTGCTTGTCGTCGAGAGAGTCGACCGCGAGCACGGTATGGTCAAGATCGAGGGAGAGCTCTGGCGCGCGCGACCCTACGATGTGGGGCAAACTTATGAGCCCGGTGAGCGGGTCCGTGTGGTCAAAGTGGACGGCGCAACCGCGCTCGTATGGAGGGATTGATGAACGAACTCCTGCTGATCGTGGTCGGGGCGATAGCCCTGATCATTGTGATCACGCTGGTCAAGATGGTCAAAATCGTGCCGCAGCAACGCAATGACGTTGTCGAGCGGCTCGGTAAGTACAACCGCACGCTGACACCCGGCCTGAACATCCTGGTGCCATTCATCGACCAGGTGCGCACGAAGGTGGACCTGCGCGAGCAGGTGCAAAGCTTCCCCCCGCAACCGGTGATCACCTCCGACAACCTCGTGGTCTCCATCGACACGGTGCTGTATTACAAGGTGGTCGAGCCGGTGCGGGCCACGTACGAAATCGCCAACTTCATTCAGGCGATCGAACAGCTCACGGTCACCACCCTGCGTAACGTCATCGGCTCGATGGACCTGGAGCGCTCGCTCACCAGCCGTGACGTGGTCAACAGCCAGCTCGCCTCGGTGCTCGACGAGAACACCGGCCGCTGGGGCATCAAGGTGACCCGGGTGGAAATCAAGGCGATCGAGCCGCCGCCGAGCATCCGCGACGCGATGGAAAAGCAGATGCGGGCCGAGCGGGACAGGCGCGCCGCGATCCTCAACGCCGAAGGTGTGAAGCAGTCGCAGATCCTCACCGCCGAAGGTGAGAAGCAGGCCGCCGTGCTGCGCGCCGACGGTGACCGGCAGGCTCGCATCCTGCAAGCCGAAGGTCAGGCCAAGGCGATCAAGCTCGTGGTCGATGCCATCCACGTGTCCGAGCCGGACAACAAGGTCATGGCTTGGCAGTACCTGCAAGCGCTGCCGCAGATCGCGGCGGGCGCCTCGAACAAGCTGTGGATCATCCCGGCTGAGGTGACCAAGCTGCTGGAAGGCATCTCCAACCGGTTCGGCGATCTAAGTGAGTCACCGGAAGCCGTCGCAAAGGCGAAGGTGGCCGGAGACGAAGCCGAGCGCGAGGTGGCCCGGATGTCCGAGGCCGCCGCCAAAGCGGTACGCGAGATCGAATCAGAGGCCGAGCGGACACCGCCTCCGGCGGCCGCGCCGTAATTCGCTTTAAGTCGCGGGCCGGTGGCATGTTGCCGCCGGCCCGCTTCGCGTCCTGGCAAGATGCTCGCGTGGAGCTGATCACCGACCCGGCCGACGAGCGGATCGCCGACTATCGCGCCCTGACCGACGTCGAGTTGCGCACCCGATGGGAGCCACCGCACGGCCTGTTCATCGCCGAGGGCGAGCTCGTTTTGCGGCGGGCTCTTCGCGCTGGGTACCGGCCGCGGTCCTTTCTCGTTGAGGCGAAACGGGCCGGGCAGATCGCCGACCTGTCCGGGGCGCCGACCTACGGTGCTTCGGCGCAGGTGCTGCAGGAGATCACCGGCTTCAATGTGCACCGTGGGGTGCTTGCCAGCTTCCACCGCCAGCCACTGCCCCCGGCCTCGGAAGTGCTCGCCGCCGCCCGCCGCGTGGTGATCCTCGAAGACGTGAACAACCACACCAATCTCGGCGCCATCTTCCGGGGCGTGGCGGCGCTTGGCGTCGACGCCGTGCTGCTCTCCCCGACCTGCGCCGACCCGCTCTACCGGCGCAGTGTGCGGGTCAGCATGGGCGAGGTCTTCGCCATCCCCTACGTCCCGCTAGCCGAGTGGCCCCAGGGTCTCCAGCTCGTCCGCGACGCGGGCTACACGGTCCTCGCCATGACGCCGGGCCCGCAAAGCGTGCCCCTACAGGAACTCACCGCCGCGCAGCGGCTGCGGCCCGCGCTGCTCCTGGGCGCGGAAGGCCCCGGCCTGACCCCAGCCGCCCTCGCCGCCGCCGACGTCCACGTGCGCATCCCCATGCGCCGCGGCGTCGACTCCCTCAACGTCGCCGCCGCCACCGCCGTCGCCTGCTGGGAACTCACCCGCACCGATCCGCTCTAGCCGCTGGCTCCGGCGTGCGTCAGCTTCCTGCTAGCGCGAGCTGGTAGGGCGTCTTGGTGGGTAAAGTGCGATCATGTTCCCGACCGTGCGTGAGGTGATGGCGCTGGACTCCATGCGAGTCGGCGAACCTCGGCTGGTGGCGGGGGAGCGCGGGCTCGATCGGCCGGTGCGCTGGGTGCACTCGGCAGAGGTACCAGACATAGCAAGCTTGTTAAAGGGCCGGGAGCTGGTCTTGACCACGGGTGTGGCGCTGCCCGCGGAAGACGCGGGGATCCGAGCGTTCATCCAGGATCTCGTTGATGTCGGGGTTTCGGGGCTGGTCGTCGAATTGGGGCGGCGATATTCGGCCTCGGTCCCGCGGGTGATGGTGGCGGCCGCGGAGAAGCTGGGGCTGCCGCTGATCGAGCTGCGCCGGCCGACGCCGTTCGTGCCGATCACCGAGGCGGTGCATGCGCTCATCGTCGACTCCCAGCTGACCGAGCTGCGTGCCACCGAGGAGATCCACCAGCGGTTCACCGAGCTGAGCGTCGAAGGCGCGGAACCGACCGAGGTCGTGCACCAAGCCGCCCAGCTGAGCGGATGCCCGGTGGTGCTGGAAAACCTGGCCCGCCAGGTGCTCGCCTTCGACACCGCAGGCGACCGGGCCGCGCTGCTGCTGGACAACTGGGAGCAGCACTCCCGTCGCATTCAAACCAAGGGCCGCACCGGGTACGACCCGGATGCCGGCTGGCTCGGCACCATGGTTGGCGCGCGCGGGCACGACTGGGGCCGCCTGCTGCTGCGCTTCGACGGCGCTCAGCCGCCGACCCGGCTCGTCATCGTGCTTGAACGCGCCGCCTCCACCCTCGCGCTGGGCCGGCTCATCCAGCGCGATGCGGAAGGCCTGGAACGCCAACTGCACGGCACCCTGCTTTCGGCCCTGCTCGAGCACACCCTGCCCGTCGACGAGGTGGCTCTGCGCGCACGAGCCCTCGGCATCACCCTGGAACGGCGCCGCCTGGTCGGTGTCGCGTTCCGGCTGCGCGGCGACGAACCCATGGAACCCGACAGGCTGCGCGACCTTTCCGAGGCGGTCAGCCATGCCGTCCGCGAGTCCGCACTGGATGGTTTGACCAGTCCCCTCAACGGTTCCGCCGTCGGCGCTCTGGTGGCGGTCAAACCCGGCTTGGACGAATCCGCCGCGCTGGGGGAGCTGGCCGCATCCCTGCGCCGCCATACAAAACTAGCCCTCATCGTGGCCGCCGGGTCCGGAGTGGACAGTCTGCGCGAGGCGCGCCGCTCCCTCATCGAAGCCCGCCAGGTCGCCGAAGCCGCCCGCCACGACCCCGCCTCCGCCATCTCTGTGCACCGCCTGCCCAACGTCGGGCTGGCCGGCCTGCTCTACCTCCTGCGCGACGAACCGCGACTGCAAACCTTCGTCGAACGCCAACTCGGGCCTCTGCTCCAACACGACGCCCAGCACCCGCGCGAGCCGCTGCTGCCCACTTTGCGCGTCTATCTGGATTCCGGGCGAAACAAGTCCACCGCCGCGATGTCCGCGCACATGTCCCGGCCGGCCTTCTATGATCGGCTCGCTCGTATCAACAGAATCCTGGGCGTCGACCTGGAATCGGTGCAGGTGTGCCTTTCGTTGCATGTGGCTTTGGTGGCGCTAGACGCGATGCGCAACGCCTAACTCCTTCACCAACTCGAGAACCGTTGCCGCACAACCCCAGGAGAGCGTCACGCCAGCGCCGCCGTGACCGTAGTTGTGGATGATGTTGCCTTCTTCTTCAAGGCGCACTTCCTTTCTTGAAGGTCGGACGCCGACCCGATTCTCGATCACCTTGGCTTCGGCCAGGCGGGGTTCGATCCGGGCGCAGCGTTTGACAATCTCGCGGGCTACCTCAGGGTCAGGCTCCAGACTGCCGCTGTCCCTCGAGGTACAACCTCCGAGTACGACATGGTCGCCCTGCGGTAGCCAATAGAGAAGGTCCTCTTCACGTTCCTCGCAATCCTGGAAGAAAGTCGTGAGACCGGGATTATTGACCACCACGAGCTGTCCCCTGGCGGGCATGATGAGATCATCGCCGCACAGTTCGCGGGCACCCACTCCTGTGCAATTGATCACGATGCGATCCCTCGCCAGGTCATGCAGCGAATCAATCTTCCGTAGCTGAACTTCCACTCCTACGCGGGCCAAACGAGCGGCCAGGTAGTCGAGATACACCGGCATGTCCAAGATGGGCATCTCATACCACCAGCCCACGAGATATCCTCCTGGAAGCTCGTTTTGGTGACATAGCCGAAATGAGTTGAGCTTTTCTGTCCAATTCGGAGCGGCCGTTGGCACACGCGAAGCGTCAATGCCCCCGACGATTCGCACGCCGGTGTGGTCCTGGTTTGCCAACTCCGCGAGGATCGCAAGAGTGACCTCGCTCCACTCAGTTGCTCGCTCATGATTGACGAGATAGGGGGACCAGCACGCCCCCGCCGCTGCTGAGGTGGTTTGTCTTGGCGGCATCGCGGAGGAGATCTCCACCTCGATTCCCGCCTCGGCGAGGACGACGGCGGTGGTCATGCCGGAGACGCCGGCGCCAACTACTGACACTGGCTGGTCACTGTTGCCCATCTGTCTAGGCTAACGTCAAGGTCGATCTGACGGAGGAACGTCACTCGGATGGTTGCGCAGGTGCTTGTAGCACCAAGCCATCATTGGTAGACCTATACGATATTCATTCGTCTGGAGTACGCGAATGATACTGATCGGCGAGGTCCACACCGGATTGCTACGCAACTCGACGGCCCTGACCGCGGGTGCCTCAGCGACGTTGCTCGGGTTCAAGCCTGGGTCGCCTGCGCAATATGGCGAGCGGCCGGTGCGCTTCGCGCGGTCACCGGAGCTGCTGACCGGGGTGGACTGTGCCCTCGCCAGCATAGGGGCCGTCCCGCGCGGGATTGGCACGGTCGGGTCCCGAGCATCCGTTATAGGTGGGCAGATTCTGCTTAGCTCCTCGTATGCCACGATCACCCCCTCAGGGGCGAGCCGAAGGCTGACCTGGTCACACTATCTCTCCCGTCCCGGCGTGATCGAAGTACTCGGGCGAGTGCAGGCACGAGCTTTGTGCTCCGGATTTCTGCGAGCCGCCATTCCGCCACCCACATTGGATCTGGGTGCGGTTAATGCCCGAATTATCAGAGAAGTGCAGACGCGTCCCGGGCTCAACCGCCGATCTGCATTCCGGGCACAGTCGACACGCCTTCGCTGGGCGGCCATCGCGGATTCAGCCGAGACGGGAAACGTTGTCTTTGCACTGCGGCGCAATGGGCTGCGCACCGTTGAGCTCCACTGTGGTGGCGAAGAACCGGCGGAGCTGATCGCGCTCTGCGAAGACCTTGCGCTGCACGATTGGCTTCTCAGCACGCTCCTGAAACTGATTGACCACAGCATGATCGGCGCAGCACCGCGTCGTGAGGCAATCGCACGTCTGATCCCAGCCATGGATTTCATACTCCACCTTTGGATGCCGGGAGTGCGCCTAGGCGAGCAAGCTAAAGCTTTCTGGCGAGCGCTGGATCAGCAAGCTGCGCTGTCGAAGCAGTGGCAGGCGTCGGTCGATCGAGTTCGTGATCAGTTTTCCATGGCGACCATCACTCGACTGCTGGCGTCCCACTCCTTCGACCATAGTTGAGGTGCGAATGTCCGGGCTTTCCCAACAGCAATTGGCACGCAGGTTACTCGTCACAGTGGCCGGAGGTTCGGTCGCATTCGTCTTTGCCACCTTGGTTTCCCAGACCTATGCGTATTCGATAGCGGCATCGGTCTTTGTAGGCGGGGTGCTGTTCATTTCCGTGTACCTGGTGGAGGTCGAACAGCGCCTGGCCCAGCTCGAGTCCGGGCTCAGGGACGGGTTCACCGGGATAAATGAGGCAACGGAGCTTTTTGGGCGGCTCGAGGCGTCCAAGTTGCGTACGGACACGATGACCCAGCTGGTAGTGCACTCCACCAAGATCCACGCCGAGACCCATCGGTTGGCATTCAAGTTCGCCCAAGCCGAGATCAGTCGCCTCGCGAAGACGCTTAAGGAGCTCAGTCAAGGTAGCGACGTGCCTTATGAAGGGGAGGATCGCGACTGGATGCTGGGGCTGACCGCCAATGCGGAGATCTCGATTGACGCCATAAGCCTGACGACGATGGACGCTGGAATTGATGGTGGCCTATGGATGTCGGATCTTGGCCAGCGCTACCTCCAAGCACAGCTGGACGCGGTTCGGCGAAAGGTGCGGATCCGGCGGATCTTCGTCACCGATCGATCGGCAGCCACGGATTCGCGGGAGTTTCTGGAAAAGACCGGGTTCTACGCCATCTACAAGATGCACATGAACATCGGGATAGATGTCAGGGTTCTGGACGCGTCGGACGCGCCGGGAACTCGCGCGCACACCATGTTCGACTTCATCGTCTTCGATGGGTCCATCAGCTATGAGTCGACGCCGGCCGCCGTGAACACCTCCAAGACCCAGCCCATTATCATCAACACACGCTTGATACAGGACGAGGAAAGAGTCAATGAGCGGGTTCAGCGCTTCGAGGAGCTTTGGAGCGCCGCCCAACTGATCGATCTTCGATAGTGAGCTCCCACGGTTCTTGAGGGGCAAAGACATAGCCGATTCGCTCAACGACAGTGCCTGCGAGCCGCAGCTTGTCGCCTTTTGCCTGACTGGCGAGCTGCGTCGCGGCGGCGCCGTCGACCGCAATCTGGCTTAGCACCGTCCTTACCGCGTCTTCTATAGGCAAGAAGCGCTCGGCAATTACCGACAGCGTGCTGTATGCACTGAACGGCGAGGCGTTGTGATTCAGTTTGATCACGCCGGGTAAGGCCTGCCAGCTCGTGGGCCAGGGCGCCGACCACTGCTGCGGCTGGAGCAAAGGCAGACCGTTGGCGCGCAACAGGCCCAGCCTTGCCAGTTGCCAGACGGCCGCAAGGAATGGGCACGAGTAGACGCGGCCGCCCTCTTGATCGTTCCACAGTTCGACATCAATAAAGATCGAATGCCGGTTGGCCGCGCTTTCCGACGGTGGCTGCCATCGTCGCGGTTTCATGGCTACCGCCGGACCGGAGGGCGAGCGTCTGCCGTTAGAAAGCCAACCGCTCGCCGCAGCCGCAGGGCGGGCACCGTTGCTGGAAGGATGCGGCTCGGCCACGATCTGAGCCGCCACTAGCTCTGCGATGGCAACACCGGACTCCACGGCGCAGCTCGATTCGCGCGCGAGATAGTCGATTGTGAGACCAGCGTCGTCGGCCGCGGCTAGCACCATAGGAATGATCTCCGCAGGCGAGCTGTCCGGTGAGAAGTAGTCATCGATCAGGTAGCAGGTGCTGATCCTAGGGCGATCGGCACCGGAACTGTTCGCGCACCACCGCACAGCCTGCTCTACCCAAGGCGCCACACCTGTGAATCGTTGCCGGACGGTCGCCTGGCCAGACTCGAGGTCTTCCATGTAGAGATGTCCCACCTCGACCGATAGGTGGGACATAGGTACAGAACGGGTTTTACTTTCGCCGGTGGCTTCGATAAAGGCGGCGGTCGGCTCGGTCAAATCGTGATCCAGTCGTCGGTAAGCCCTTTCGCCAGGGCTTCAAAGGATTCTACGGTGGCGGGATTGGCTATCTCGCGAAGCATTGTGTCGGAGTCGGTGATGAGTTGCTCCCGCCATTGCAGCACTGGGTCCAGCGGCACGCTTCCGAGTGTGACGAGGCGGCCAATGCCCAGATTTCCAGCGAGCTGATTGAGATCCCGGTCCATCTGGCGCAACCAGGTGATCTGAGCGGCCCGAAGGCCAGCAAGCTGTTCTGACGAGGGGTTGACCACCACCGTGCGAACGAAGCGAATCGCCGACTGGAGCTCATCGTGGTCGTGTCCGAAGCCTTTGCCGAGATCGAGGATGCCACCGACGCCGAGCGCGAGGCCGTGCGCCGCAATCACGTGCTGCCGGGTCCACCGATGGAATACGAGCCAGCGCGTTGGGATCGATCGGAGCTCATCGCGCGCAGTAACCCGCAATGCGAGCTCCGTCGCAAAGGAGCGCCCAGCGCTCAGGTCCATCAGGACAATGTCATAGCTGTCATTGAGCTGTACCAGGAGGTCGACGCAGCGATCCACTGATTCATCGTCGACTACGAATTCGCTGCCGCCTTCATCTCCCGGAAGCAGCACCAGCTCACCTGCGCCGCTTGGGCGGCCACAGAGGCTAGTCCTCTCCGACTCCGCCCACACGTCGATGCGTTGCGGCTCATCGATGGCGCCCTGAATGTACCTATGCAGGCCACCATCCTTGGTCCCACGCTGCACCGTGTGGATGCCAAAGATCGCTCCGGCGGTCGGCGCGCCGAAGTCAAAGTCGAGATAGCAGACATCACTGCCTTGAAGCGCTCTCCGGTAGACGATGTTGCTGCTGGTCACCGTCCGCCCTGTGCCGCCTTTGTCGGATGTAGCGAAAACTAGCATGTCATCACCTTGCCCAGGTAGAGTCCTCGCGGGCTGCCGCCAGGGTATCGAGCTCTAGCAACACGCTGGAAACAAGGGCATGGGCCGACGCGGGTCTTTTGCTCAAGATCGTCTTGGCTCGTTGCAGGTTGGCATTCACGCTCTGGATCGTGCGCCGCATGGAGGGTCCTGCATTGTCGGCGCCGATAAGGAACTCCTGGTCCAATAGGTGTTCAGCCTCGCTGATCATGTCGCGGGTTAAGTTGTAGAGCGTGTCGCTGCGTAGCGGCTCGTTTGCCACCAGACCAGCGGCGAGCACAAGACTCTCGACTACGCGCACGGTCATCTGCCATGACGGCTGATCGTAGGTCCGGGTCAGCGTCGAATACGCCAGCGATGGCTGGTCCCATAGCGTTTTGGTGTTTCCGTCCTTCATCCGGCGCAGGTCAAGGTGATCCCAGAGGGAGTTCATCAGCGTGAGCACGTCGCTATAAAGATCAGTGTCCTTCAACATTGTGGCTAGTCGGGCGCTGCGTTTGAGAAGCACGGCCGCATAGTCTTGCACCGGCCAAATGAGGTGAGGGCCGATCGCCTCGCCGGAAACCACCAGCGGCAGTTGGAAGCCGGGATCATGCAGTTTCTGCAAAGCCTGATCGTCTTCGGTGGGCCGTCTCGTGATCCGGCCTCGGTTGGCCAGCTCGGACAGGAGTGTTCCCATGCGACTCAGGTCCAGGTCATCGGCCCGCACCTCGACGAGGTTACGCATCGCTACACCGGCCACCAGAACGGACAGATAATCAGACTCGATCTCATCGGTCGCTCGCCATGGAATGTCTTCGAGCGGCCATTGCGCTGGACCGAAGTCAGCCAAGACCGCCCAGTACTCCTGGGTGAGATCCCATCGGATCTGTAAGGCTCGAGCCAACCGTTGCTGATCCTCGTCGAGGAGACTGGCGCGCCTGGTGCGCTCAGTAAACAGGTCGGCGATAGCGTCAAGCGCAACCATCGTAAAGTACAAGTAAGGTTCGTCTGAGGCCACACCATCGCGTTGTTGGCTTAGGTCGAAGAACGGCACGCGTTCGGCGTCTCTGATCACGCCCCACGACCAGCCACACTCAAACAGCAGGTTGGGGCTGTCGAGGTCTCCGCCCTTGCTTTGACCGGAGCCTATCTGGATCTCATCGCGGAGACCGGCAATGACGTCGCGCAGCTCATGACGTAGATCGTGTACTACCCGTCGCTCGGGAAGGCCGGCCTGATTCACTGACCGCAGTAGTGCCTGCCCCATTCTGCTCGTTTCCTCGAAAGTATTGATCGTGAAACTGCGAAGCAGGCCTACCATCGCGGCCGTGAGGCGACGGCCGGCTCTCTCCTCCAGCTGCCTGAGGCTCGACAGATGCTCCTCGCGCTTCACCGAACGCTGGAGGCTGCGGGCGAAGCTGATCGTCGCCAGCATCAGGGTGACTGAGGCCGCGAAGGACTCCACCACATCGAGCTCAAGCTGGGCCTGCGTTGGCGGCGAGTCTGGGTCGCGAGACAGGAAGTGGCTTCCGCCCGAGAACAGCGGAGTACCGTCATCCGCAGTGTATCTGTCGAGATACTCATGAAGGACTTGGACGATCAGCAACGGGATCTTTTGCGCGCCGCCTAGGTTCGCCAGCGCCTCAAGTGTCGCCTCCTCGGTGCGGTCAGGATTGCCTAGGCCGAAGGAGCTGATCTCCGTTGCCGGGAACATTAAGCACAACAGCTGCTGCGCATCACTGACCGAATTAGATTCGAAACGGCCGCCCCATGTCCACTTGTTGTCGTTGTATGAGGTAGTCGCCACGCCGCGCCAGATCTCAAGCAGGTGAAGCCGTGGCCGGACTCTCATGTGTGGACCGCCCATTTCATGCCGAAGGTCAGCCGAGAGCGGCCCGACCGGTCGCTAACAACATGCCGTCGAATCCCTTGCGGAATTCATGCATCTTGGCGATGTCGACGACCGAATTGATCTGCGCCGCCACCTCTTCGAGGCAATTCTTCACGTCAACGTCGTCTATCGCAACAGCCGGAAAGTCAACGGTCTCGACCGTGTATCCTTCAGAGCCGCGCATGAATGCGATCGCGAACGGTGCGCTGCGGCGAAGAGATCCAATAAATGACTTTACTGCGTGCAGAAACTCGGCGAAGTCGTTGCTGAGCGACTCTGCGACGAAGAACATCGTGCCGACATGGTATCGGCACGACGGAAGATCGAAGAGGCTGCCTCTTTTGACGACGGTATTGTGGAGCAGCCGCCGCTTGTAGTCGCCGAGCTCCTGGTAAACCGTCTCATAGGTGAGAACATCCCAGAACTGCTGCCACGAGCGATCTGGTTTAAGTCGTTGGCGTTGTAGCCAGTCGACATTGCTCCGCGAGATGTCGAGCATCGTGATCTCTGAACAAAACGGGAGCATCGACAGCGCGGGATAGAGATTCGGCCCGCTGCCCGCATCAATGCCATGCGCACCAGGCTGAATATCGGCTTGCGTAAAGAAATCTCGCACCAGTTCGAGGATTGCGCGATCATCCGGCCGAATCTTGGAGTAGTGGAGGCCCTTGTACGCATCCGGGGTAAAGGCATCCCAACGAGCGTCCGCATTGCGCATATTGCCGGATTTGAGACGGCTCTTGATGGGCGCGGTCATCGGTACTCCCACAGCAATCAACGACCCCTTCAGTGGTAAACAACGGTAGCGTCTTTCCGTTGGGCTTGGATCCGGTGATATTAGACCTGACGCGGAGCATAGTGAAGCCAGTTCCAAACTCGACAACGTCGCGCGACCGCGCTCGATGTTGTTGTAGGAGAGTCGCAAATCAAAGTTTGCCGAAAGTTATCAATTTCAGAGGTCGTCGGAGCTGCCCGCCGAGGATGGTTTTGCAGCTGGTTTGTCCGAGACCAGCGGCAGGATCTCGTAGTCCCTTGCAAAATTGCGCTGCCATAATTCTTCGAGAATCAGCGCGGCTTCGTGCGAGACTTCGCGACCATTGCTATCTGTCAGGGGCCTGGTACTCCAGAGGCATTTGGACAGCATTCCAGTTGCGTCCCATGTTTTGAGGATGACGACTCCAGCCCTAACGTCGCGATATCCTTCAGTGAATCCGGGTGCGACGACGACAAGCGGTGGTTCATCTCCATTCTTCGGAATCTCCACCATAATGAGCCTGTCTTTGCGCAAGGCGACCTCGGTGAAGGCCTCGTAGGGCTCGCCCGCAGATTCATCGACTATCATGACTTCAATGGAGTTCGGCGTAGTGCTGTCCTGGAAGCGATATACGAAATGACGCCAAAGATATTTGTCATCCTTGCGGGTTAGGTAGTAGTAATGCCATGATCGGCGTATTGGCGACAAGCTATTTTCCTCAGAGCGCATACCTGCCTTGGAGAAATCCGCCATCATCTTTCGAATCATCGCGAGCGTGTCTCGCCCTTCAGTAGCGGCGAAGTAGATGCTAATGGCGGCACCTATCACGCCACCGCCAACGGCGGTCAGCGTGCCGGCGACCATCTGATTAGTTGCCGAATTTCCGTTGGTCTGGACGTAGAAGCCCAGGGCGGTTATCGCCGCGCCAAGAGTGCCGACCATCCACAGTGGCGCGGAGCCAATGGAGCGTCTTCTATCGGCCATGATCCCTCCGCGCCAGGGTGAACCTCTATTGTGAGGGATAGATCTTCAACTGGACAGAGTTGCGACGGCTGATGCGAAGAGGTGTGATCCCTTGTTAGAGTCCGCGCCGGTTCGCAATGCCGATGTCCGTTGGGACGACTTCGATCCCGAGCGGTACTTCAGGGAGAACTACCGCGAGCTTCGCGACGATGATCGTCAAATTCTGGCTCTGCTGAGCCAACACTTCGCGTCGACGAGCAAACGAAGGCCGCGTTACGCGCATGGCGTCGATGTAGGAACGGGTTCCAATCTCTACCCCACGTTGGCCATGCTTCCGTTCTGTTCGGAGATCACGTTGATCGAACGTTCGGCGGCAGGCATCCAGTGGTTGTCGCGCGAAACTGGCTCCGCACATAAAGATTGGGATCCTTTTTGGCATCTACTTGAGAGTTACCCGCGGTACGCGACCGTGGAACCTTGGTCGGAAGTCGCGCTCAAGACGACGATCGTTCAGGCTGATGTACTAAAGCCGATGCCGGGCAGTTGGGATCTGGGCACGATGATGTTCGTGGCCGAGTCCATCACCGGTGACATGAGTGAATTCCGCCTGGCAATCAAGAACTTTCTGGGATCGCTGAAGCCTGGTGCCCCGTTCGCGATGGCGTTCATGGCCGGGTCGGAGGGCTATTCAGTGGCGGATAAGTGGTTTCCGTCAGTGCCAGTGGGAAGGCGTGACGTTGCCGAGGCAATTGCGGAAGCCGTTGATGCCGAGCTTGTCGATATTCCGATCCCTGACGAAGGCCCGCTAAGGGAAGGTTACGAGGGAATGATCCTCGCTCTTGGGACCAAGGCGCTCACATAGTCGGTGTCGCGCGGCAGTAGGCGTACAGGTGGGTTTGTGGTTCCGTGTCTGGGGTGGCCGGCTCCCAGTGCTCGGAGTGGAATTCCACAACCGTGAACCCGTGCCTGGGCAGGAGTTCCTGGAGTTCGTCGCGGGGAAAGGCCGTGAGTGGCACCGGGACCCCGAGGAATTCGCGCATGAGGTAGTCGGTGTCGCCTTCGACCATGCCCACCGTGAAAAGGCCGTCGTGGCCTAGGACGCTGCGGATGGAGTCGAGGGCTTTGCCGATTTCGGTGCGGCGCAGCATGAGCAGGGAGAAGAAGGCGGTGGCGCCGTCGAAGCGGCCTTGGGCGGGGTGCAGGCCGCCGAGGTCGAACAGGTCGCGTTCGACGAAGATGCCGGTGGGGACGTTTTTGCGGGCCAGTTCGAGCATGACCGGTGAGGTGTCGACGCCGACGACGGTGCAGCCGGCGGCGGCGAGCTGGCCGGCGGTGGGCAGGCCCGAGCCGCAGCCGACGTCGAGCACGGCGCGGTCGCCGTGGAGGTGGGAGAGTAGCCAGCTTCCGGCGGCGACCTGTCCCGGTTTGTCGGAGAAGGCCTCGTCGTAGGTGGCACCGATGGCGTCGAAGGCTCTGCTGGCCATACTAAGATCATGCGACAAGTTGTCACAGCGTGTGCGCAGAATGGTCGCCGTGACGATGATCGCGGTGAGCGAGGGCGCGTGGCAGCGCCTTGATGATCGGGGGCGGCCGGAAGGCGACCCGGTCGTCGCGAGCGATCTTGCGAGCGCCGTGGCGAAGCTGGAGGCCACGCTGCGGCCGCGGTGGCTGTGGGCGGGCGCGGAGCAGGTCTACGCGGCTCTGCTGGAGGCGGGGGTGCGGCTGCGCCGGTGTCACGATCTGGAGCTGGTGGAGGCGCTGCTGCTGGCCGCCGAGGGCGACTACGGGGCGCCTCGGTCGGTGGCCGCGGCGCACGCCAGGCTGACCGGGCGGCCAGTGCCGGTGGATCAGCCGGTGCGTCAGGCTGACCCGCCGGGTCTGGGCCAGGCCACCCTCTTTGGCGAGACCGCGCAAGAAATTGATCTTTCAGTGCTTTCTATCGTGTACCAAAACCAAGCCGCCAGAATGGCGAAGTTGCCAGACCCGGGCCGGTTCCGGCTGCTGGCCGCGGGAGAGTCGGCGGCAGCGCTGATCGCGGTGGAGATGGGGCGCGAGGGTTTGCCCTGGAGCGCTCACGTGCATGATGAGATCCTCGTCGATCTGCTGGGCACCCCGGTGGGTGGCGTCCCGCGGCGGCTCGCCGAGCTGTCGAGCCGGATCGCGGCGGCGCTCGACGCGCCCGGCCTGCATCCGGACTCGCCCGCCGAGCTGCGCAGGGCACTTCGCCGGGTGGGCATCGAGGTGCCCAACACCCGGTCCTGGACGCTGAAACAGGTGGATCACCCGGCTATGCCGTTGCTCGTGGAATATCGCGAGCTGTATCGCATCTGGACAGCCCACGGCTGGTCGTGGCGGGAGCAGTGGGTGCAGCAGGGCCGGTTCCACCCGGCTTACGTGCCCGGGGGTGTGGTGTCGGGCCGGTGGGCGACCCGTGGCGGGGGCGCGTTGCAGATCCCCAAGGCGGTGCGAGGAGCGGTGCGGGCCGATCCGGGCTGGAAGCTGATTGTGGCCGACGCCGGTCAGCTGGAGCCGCGCATCCTGGCGGCCGTTTCGCGCGATCAGGGGCTGGAGAGAGCGGCGGCCGGGGGCGACCTCTACGCGGCCCTGGCGAGCGAGTCGTTCGGCGGCGACCGGGCCAAGGCCAAGGTGGCGCTGCTCGGTGCCATGTATGGGCAGACCGGTGGGGCGGCGGCGCCCGCGCTGGCGGCGTTGCGGGGCAGCTATCCGCAGGCGTGGGCATATGTGGAAAGCGCCGCCCGCACAGGTGAGAACGGAGGCCTGGTGCGCTCGTGGCTGGGCCGCACCTGTCCACCGTCCACTTTGGAGTCGAGCTGGGCCGATGAGGGTGCGTCGGGCCGCGCGCGGGGCCGGTTCACGCGCAATTTTGTCATCCAGGCGACGGCGGCGGAATGGGCGGGCACCCTGCTCGCCCTGACCCGGGACGCGTTGTGGGAGAGCGCCGCGCGCATGGTGTTCTTTCAGCACGACGAGGTGATCGTGCACAGCCCCGAGCACGAGGCGCAGGTCGTGGTGAGCGCGCTGCACGCCGCGGCAAACAGGACCGGGGAGCTGCTTTTCGGCAACTCCCCGGTGCGTTTCCCGCTCAACGTGGCGGTGGTGGACTCCTACGCGGAGGCTAAGTGATGATCTTCGCCTCGCGCAGCCTGTCCAGCAGCGCGGGCGTGAGCAGTCCGGCACCGGCGGCCAGGGCAATGAGGGTGAAGGCGACGCTGAGCACCCGCGTCTCGATCTTGCTGCCGGCCTCGATGGAGATGGCGTCGGGTAGCCCGATCATGCGCCACATCCGTTTGCCGGTCGGGATGGGCCAAAGGATGGGCACCCCGGCGCGGGTGATGATGTCGCCCATCAGGTGCACGAAGCAGCCGACACCCACCGCGATGCCGATCATCTCGTAGCCGCGGCTCTGGGTCGGCAGGAAGGTGTAGGCGAAAAGCGCCACCCCGGCGGAGCAGAGCGTCACCAGGACCCATCCGGCGCGCTTGGCCCAGTGGTGGAACAGGCCGCGCAGAGCGAGGCCGAACATGAAGAACAGGATGCCGATCACGGCCCAGCGGCCGTAGTTGGAGCAGAGCCAGGTGGCCCCGACTCCCATGAGCAAGGCGAAGGGAATCGTGTGGGTCAGGGTGCGGTGGCCGTTCTCCCGATCGGGATCGTTCTTCATCTTGGTGACGCGATAGACACCCAGCGATAGCTTCTCGATCACTTCGGCTAGGAAGAGCGAGAAGACGCCGAAGCTGCGCGAGACGGTCGAGCCCCCCTGGTAGCGGGTGACCTTTCCGGACATGTCCATGTCAGGGAGCAGGGCGCCGCCGGCGCAGACCGCCGCGCCGATGGCGATGGTGGTTGCCGACTGGCCGTAGTCGAAGGCTTCGGCGGCAACCCAGGATCCGGCAAGCCACACCGCCGCGCCAGAAAGCGCATGCGAGGGACCCATCATGAGAATTTCCTCCCCAATGACAAATGAGACAGATGTTCTAGCGCGACACTGTGTCAAAAGGAGGGACCGTGTGCAATCGGCTGGTCCGCCTTTCCACTACGGACAGTTGAACGGGTCGATTGGTGACGAGTAGAGTACCGCGCGTGATGCGCCATGATTGACCAACATCGCGATGGCATGAATGCAATCGTCATCAATTTGGCCAGGCGCAGTCAGTTACTGGTGGAGCAGCAGTTACGTCTTCTCGACGATATGGAACGGGAGGAGCGCGATCCAGATCGCCTGGCCGCGCTGTTTCGCCTGGACCATTTGGCCGCCCGGATGCGACGTAACGACGAGAATCTATTGGTGCTGGCGGGGGGCCAGGCGCGGCGCAAACCGGGAGTTGGCATGTCGCTGGACGCGCTTGTGCTTGCGGCACTGTCGGAAATTGAGCAGTACCAGCGAATCCGGGTCGAGGTGGACAGCACGGTCAGGGTGGGCGGCCAGGCGACTGGCGATCTGGTACACCTTCTGGCCGAGCTTTTCGACAACGCCGCCGCCTTCTCGCCGCCAGATTCGCCGGTGCGGGTGCTGTCCACAGCCCACGGTGGCGGGGTGACCATCGAGATCAGCGACGAGGGGATCGGGCTGAGCCCGGTCGCGCTCACCGAGGCCAACCAGCTACTGGGGACACCGCCCGACCTCAACCTCGACTCCAGCGAAAGGATGGGCTTGGTGGTGGTGAGTCATCTGGCCGCTCGGCATCGGGTTAGGGTTCAGCTTCGTTCCGGGCACGCCGGCACGAGTGCCTACGTACGGGTCCCGGACGATCTGTTGATAGACGAGGGAGCCTTGGCATGACAGCGGTGTTGAGTAAGCCGGCACAGGATCTCAACTGGCTCGTCAACGGGTTCGCCGGGCGGGTTCCCGAGGTGCAGCACGCCATGGTGGCCTCCTCGGACGGCATGCCGGTGGCGATCTCCGAGGGCGTGTCGCGGGAGCTGGCGGATCAGCTCGCGGCCGTAACGTCCGGCCTGCTCGGGGTGGCGGCGGTGGTGGCGACCCTGGCCGACGCCGACGAGGTGCGCCAGGCGGTGATCGAGATGGGCCGCGGTTACTTCATCGCCATGACGGTTCGCGACGGTTCGGTCTTCGCCGTGCTCGCCAGCGGGCAAGCCGATCTCGGCGTGGTCGGCTTCGAGATGGCCCGGCTGGTCAAGCAGGCCGGCGAAATCCTCACTCCCGCATTGCGAGCCGAGCTGCAGCAGGCATTGCCGCGCTGAGCAGCGTGCTACGGCGGGGGAAGTGTTACTGGCGCTGGGCTTGGGCGATGGCTTGCGCGATCAGCGTGTGCAGGCCCGCGGCCACGGCCGGTGACATCTCTCCTTCTTCGGCCATGTCCGAGACCTCCTTGCGGAGATCCTCCAGCTTGTTGATCATGTCTTTGGGGCGGTTGCGGCGGTCGCGTTCGGCGATGTCGTTGATCCGGTCGCGCAGGTTCTCGACGCGGTCACGGCTGATCTCGCCGGAGATGGCGGCAAGGTCGACCGCGCGGCGCATCAGCGTGAGCGCCTCGTTGATGCTCGCCGGCGCCTGGGTCGCGTTCAGGGTCGGCGGGGGAACAGCTGCCGCCGTTGGGGATTTGGTGGGGTTGAGGGGCTGGGCCCCGTTGCCGCCGCCGGACTGCAGGAACGCGGCGGCCAGAAACACCATGCCCAGCGCGATCAGCAGCACCACCAATGTCAGCGCGGCGGCCAGGTGCGGGGAGCGGCGGCGTGCCGGAGCCGGGACCGGCGTCAGGTCGTACATCCGGGTGGACCGCTCGGGCACCTTGGCGCTTCCGGCCAGGAAGCCCCGGTTGGCGATGAGGGTGGGCGATGACGGCCGGGTCACCGCGGCAGCGGACACCGCGGCGGTGACATCGCCACCGGCGTCGCCGAACTCCGCCGCGAGCTGGGCGGCGGCGGGACGCTGCGCCGGATCGAGCGCCAAGGCGGCAAGGATTTGCTTACTGGGTACCGGTTTTGGCAGCGGCGCGGGTGGTTTGCGCTCGACCGAGGCGGCCTGTTCCCAGGTCTCGATCGGCCAGGGCAGCCGGCCGGTGGACATCTCGTAAACCAGCACGCCAAGACTGAAGATGTCGGCGCTCGGGTCGGGCACGGCCTGCTTTAGCCGCTCCGGCGGCGCGTAGGCGGGCGTTCCGGAGATCCAATCAGGACTGCCGGGCCGTCCTCGGATGGCGGCTATCCCGAAGTCGAGGATTTTGGCGCCGGTGGGGGTGAGCATCACGTTGGCGGGCTTGATGTCCTGGTGCACGACGCCCTGAGCGTGCGCGGCGGCCAGCGCCGAGGCGATCTGGCCGGCGATGGTGGCCACCCGCTCCCACGGCATCGGGCCGTCGCTGTGCATCGCCTGCGCCAGCGTCTGCCCGGTGAGCAACTCCATCACGAGGAACGGGACCACATGGCCGTCGTCGAAGGTCAGCTCACCGTAGTCGTGCACGGCGGTGATGTGCGGGTGGGCCAGCTTCGCGGCCGCCTGCGCCTCGCGCCGTGCTCCGGCGCGCAACTGCGGATCCTGTGCCAGCCGGCCGTCGAGCGTCTTGACCGCCACCGACCGGCCGAGGACCAGGTCGGTCGCCAGCCAGACCTGCGCCATCCCGCCGGCGCCTATGGGCTCGGCGAGCTGGTAACGATCATGCAGTCGCATGCCGGGGGTCAAGGCGGCCATCGCGTACACCGTATCCCAGCGCTGCACGGGGTGCGCTCGGCCCGGCCTGGTGCACTAGCGTGTTGGTCGGTGGAAGCAGATCTTGTATTCACCGGAGGCAGGGTGTTCCTGCCGACCGGGCCGCAGCGGGCGCAGGTCGCCGTTAAGGGCGAGCGCATCATCGCCGTGGGCGATGAGGTTGCGGGCCTGGTGGGCCCGAACACCCAGGTTGTGCCGGTAAGCGGCATGCTGGCACCCGGTATACAGGACGCTCACGTCCATCCCGTTTGGGGTGGTCTGGAGGTGTTGCGCTGTGATCTTTCGCCCTACACCGAGGCTTCCGCTTACCGGCAGGCTGTCGCCCACTATGCCCGCGCGAACCCAGACCGCGGGTGGGTGACCGGCGGCGGCTGGTCCATGGCGGCTTTTCCGGGTGGGAACCCCCACCGCCGCGATCTGGACGACATCGTCGCCGACCGCCCGGTGCTCCTGCACAACTGCGATCACCACGGCGCCTGGGTGAACACGCGGGCGCTGGAGCTGGCCGGAATCGACCGCCTGACCCCGGATCCGCCCGACGGGCGGATCGAGCGGGAGGCCGACGGCACCCCGACCGGGGTGCTGCACGAAGGCGCGGTGGCGCTTGTCGCGCGGCACCTTCCGGAAGCGTCGGCGGCCGAATATGAGGCGGCGCTTCGCATCGCGCAGACCCACCTGCACCGCCTCGGCATCACCGGCTGGCAGGACGCGATTCTTGGCCCCTACGGCGGCTACCGCGACCCGAGCCCGGCCTATCGGGCCCTGGCGGCGAGCGGAGAGCTGACGGCGCGCGTGTGCGGGGCGCTCTGGTGGGACAGGGATCGCGGAACCGAGCAGATCGAGGAGCTGGTCGCGAGGCGGGCCGAGAACGCGATCGGCAGATTCGGTACCCCCATGGTGAAAATAATGCTTGATGGCGTCGCGGAGAACTTCACCGCCGCGCTGACCGAGCCCTACCTTTGCGGACATGGCAACGGGCTGTCGTTTGTAGACTTCGATCGGCTGCCCGGATATGTCAAAGCGTTGTCGGCGGCAGGGTTCGGCGTGCACTTCCACGCGATCGGTGACGCCGCTGTGCGAGCGGCCCTCGACGCCGTCGCCGCGACCGGGAAAAGCGTTGCGCGACACCAGATCGCGCACATCCAGCTGATCGATCCGCGAGACGTGCCGCGCTTCGGGCAGCTCGGCGTGATCGCCAACATGCAGCCTTTCTGGGCCGGCCACGATCCGCAGCTCGACGACCTTGTGCTGCCCTACATCGGCCCTGAGCGGTCCGGCTGGCTTTACCCCTTCGGTGACCTGCACTCCTCGGGCGCACGCCTGGCCGCCGGCAGCGACTGGCCGGTGACGACCGCCAACCCCTGGCAGGGCATGGAAATGGCGGTGACCCGCGCTATGCACAGCGACGAAGTCCTCCTGCCCGCGCAACGGCTGGGCCTGGTGACCGCGCTGACCGCCTATACGCTGGGCTCGGCCTACGCCAACAGCTGCGATGAGGCGGGCGTGATCGAAGCGGGACGCCTGGCCGATCTGATACTGCTTGACCGGGACCCGTTCCTGGGTGAGATCAGCCAAACCCGGGTAACACAGACCTATGTCGGAGGTGAGCGTGTTTTCGACGGTAGTTGAGGCCATCCAGGCGCGTCAGACCGCTAGGCAGCGCCTGATCGTCGGCATCGCCGGGCCGCCCGGCGCGGGCAAGTCGACGCTGGCCGCTCGGCTGACCGAGGTTTTCGCCGACGGGGTCGTTGTCCCGATGGACGGCTTCCACCTGGCCAATGTCGAGCTGGCCCGGCTCGGGCACGCCGACCGCAAAGGCGCGCCCTTCACCTTCGACCTGCACGGCTACGCGGCGCTGCTGAGGCGGATCCGTGAGCACCCAGACGAGATCATCTATGCCCCCTCGTTCGACCACGTGATGAACGAACCGATCGCGGGATCGATCCCGGTGCACCCGACCACCTCCATCGTGGTGACCGAAGGAAACTATCTGCTCCATTGGGACGCCGTTCGCGAGCTTCTCGATCTGACCGTCTACCTTGACGCGCCGGCCGACGAACGGCTGGCGGGGCTGATCGAGCGACAGCGGTCCAAGGGGCTCGATGCCCACGATGCCCTCGACTGGGTGTTGCGCAGCGACGAGGCCAACGCCCGGCTGGTCCAGGAGAGCGCCAAGCTGGCGGATCTCCATCTCTTCAGGTAATACCCAGCCTGCCCATACGTGGGTCCTACCTGGCCGGTTCAGTCTTGGCCGCATGACGCGAACCCATCGCCACCGGCTGGCCCTTGCCGCGCTGCTGGCCGCCACCGCCCTGCTCTATCTGGTTGGCCTGAGTCAATCGGGCTGGGCGAACGCCTACTATTCCGCGGCGGCGCAAGCGGCGGGGCAGAGCTGGAAAGCCTTCCTGTTCGGCTCGTTCGACTCGTCGAACTTCATCACCGTGGACAAGACCCCGGCTTCGCTGTGGTTGATGGGCCTGTCGGTACGGGCGTTCGGCCTGAGCTCGTTCAGCCTCCTGCTGCCGCAGGCGCTTTGCGGGGTGGGTTCGGTGGCGTTGCTGTACGCGGCGGTGCGGCGGTGGTCCGGGCAGACCGCCGGGCTGGTCGCGGGCGCGGTGCTGGCGCTGACCCCGGTGGCGGTGCTCATGTTCCGCTTCAACAACCCCGACGCGCTGCTCGTATTGCTGCTAGTGGCCGGGGCTTACGGGGTGACCCGTGCCGTCCAGAGTGGACAGACGCGGTGGCTCGCGCTCGCCGGCTCCGCCGTCGGCTTCGCCTTCCTCACCAAGATGCTGCAGGCCTTCCTGGTGTTGCCGGCATTCGGGTTGGTCTACCTGTTCGCCGGGCCGCCGAAGCTCGCCAAGCGGATCGGGCAGCTTGCGATAGCCCTTGCCGCGATGGTGGTTTCGGCCGGCTGGTGGGTCGCGCTGGTGGAGCTGTGGCCCGCGTCCTCGCGGCCCTACGTGGGAGGGTCGCAGACCAACAGCGTGCTCGAGCTGGCCTTGGGCTATAACGGCCTGGGCCGTCTCACCGGCGAGGAGATCGGCAGCGTCGGCGGTGGGCGCTGGGGCGAGGCGGGGTTGCTTCGCATGTTCAACGGCTCCTATGGCGGGCAGGCTTCCTGGCTCATCCCGGCGGCGCTGATCCTGCTCGTAGGCGGGCTGTGGGCCACCGCGCGGCGCGGGCGTACCGACCTGCTGCGCGCCGGGTTCCTGCTGTGGGGCGGCTGGCTGCTGACCACCGCGCTGGTGTTCAGCTTCATGGAGGGCATCATCCACGAGTACTACACGGTGGCGCTGGCCCCCGCGATCGGCGCGCTGATCGGCGGCGGATCGGTGCTGCTGTGGCGGATCCGCAGGCTGCCCTGGGCACGCGTGGCCGGTGGCGTCACTGTCGCGGTCACCGGCTGGTGGGCCTATGTCCTGTTAGGACGGTCCCCGGACTTCCTGCCCTGGTTGCGCTGGGCCGTCCTCTTCGCCGCACTGGTCCTCGCGATCGGCCTCGTCGCCGCGCAGCTCGCTCCACGCTGGACCCAGCGCGCGGTCGCCTTGGGCGGCCTGGTGGTGGCCCTGGCCGGGCCTACCGCCTTCGCCCTGCAGACTGCCGCCACTGCCCACACCGGAAGCATCGTGACCGCCGGCCCCGGGCTTGCCCCCACCTGCCAGCCTCCCGGCGGCACCGCGCAAGGCCGGGCGGCTGGCAGGTGTGGGCAGATGCCGGGTGGCGGTCAACGGCTGGGCGGAATGTCACAAGGCGGCGGCACGAGGCCGGGCGGTGGCGCGGTGCCAGGCGGCGGCCTGAGGCAAGGCGGCGGGACAGCGCAAGGCGGCGGGACAGCGCGAGGCGGTGGTGGGATGGGTGGGTTGCTGAACGCCACCGCGCCGAGCGCTGAGCTGAAGGCGGCGCTGGCGCAGGACGCCGGGCGCTACACGTGGGTGCTCGCGACCGTGGGCGCGAACAACGCCGCCGGGTATCAGCTGGCCCTGCAGCAGCCGGTGATGGCGATCGGCGGGTTCAACGGAAGCGATGCCGCTCCGTCGCTGGAACAGTTCCAGCAGTGGGTGGCCGAAGGCAAGGTGCACTATTTCCTTGGCGGCGGTGGCTTCCAGGCCAACGGCGGTAGCCGGGTGGCGAGCCAGATCGCGGCCTGGGTGAGCTCCAGCTTCGAGGCGAAAACCGTTGGCGGCGTTACCCTCTACGACCTGAGCGCGGGTGCCCGATGACTCCCGTTGCGCTGGACACCCTTGTGCTCGATGTCGTGGTCCCGGTACACAATGAGGAAAAGGATCTGGAAAAGTCGGTGCGGCGGCTGCATTCCCACCTGAGCACCCGGTTCCCTTTCCCTTACCGGATAACGATTGCGGACAACGCCAGCACCGATGGCACCGCGGCGATAGCGGCGATGCTGGCCGGTGAGCTGAGCAAGGTGCGGCATCTGCGTCTGGAGCAGAAAGGGCGCGGGAATGCGTTGCGGCACAGCTGGTCTACCTCTGAAGCGGCTGTGCTGGCCTACCTGGACGTAGACCTGTCCACGGATCTGGCGGCGTTGTTGCCGCTGGTGGCGCCGCTGATCAGTGGGCATTCCGACCTGGCGATCGGCTCACGGCTCTCGCCGCAGGCGCGCGTGGTGCGAGGGGCCAAGCGGGAGCTGATTTCCCGTGCCTACAACCAGTTGCTCAAACGCACCCTGGCCGTGCGGTTTTCCGACGCCCAATGCGGGTTCAAGGCTATCCGGGCCGACATTGCCAAAGATTTGCTTCCCTTGGTACGCGACACCGGCTGGTTCTTCGACACCGAACTCCTTGTCCTGGCGCAGAACATAGGGCTGCGGATCCATGAGGTCCCGGTCGACTGGACCGACGACCCGGACAGCCGCGTGGACATCGTCAGCACCGCGATCGCCGATCTGAAAGGCGTGAGCCGGGTCGGCCGAGCCCTGCTCACTGGGGCGCTCCCGGTGGCGAGGCTGCGTGAGCAGCTGGGCCGCGGCCCGCTGGCATCGGTCGCGGCGCCCGGGGTGCAGCCACACCTGTTGCGCCAGCTGGTCAGGTTCGGGGCGATCGGGATCGTCAGCACCGCCGCCTACGTGCTGCTTTACGCGCTGGCGCGGCCGGCCATGGGCGCGCAGGCGGCCAATCTGGTGGCCCTGCTGCTGACCGCGATCGCCAACACGGCAGCCAACCGCAGGCTCACCTTCGGCATCCGGGGGCGGGCAGAAGCGTTGCGCCATCAGGCTCAGGGGCTGGTGGTCTTCGGGCTCGGCTTCGCCTTCACCAGCTCATCGCTTCTGGCGCTGCACCTTTTCGACCCGCTGGCCGGTCACCTGGTCGAGACCCTGGTTCTGGTCGGGGCCAACCTGCTGGCCACCCTCGTTCGCTTCCTGCTGTTGCGGGGCTGGGTCTTCGCCGGCCGGACGGGGGTGGCGTAGCCCGGGATGCCCCGGGGGCAGGGTGCGCTGGATCACCCACCAGCTCACCGCGACACAGGCGGCGATCAGTGGATAGGTGAGCGCGAAGGTGGCCACGGTGAGGGCTCCGGCCATGCCGGCCCACCACAGCGGCACCCAGACGGCGACCCGGATCAGGTACTGCAGTGCCCACACGCAGCTGCCGCGGCTGTAGGCGCGCATCAGGTCGGGATCGTGCCGCCATCGGCCTTTCTGCCCGAGCAGGGTGCCGACCACCACGCCCAGCAGGGGCCACCGGATGACGATGCTGACCGTCCACGCGAGCAGGCTCGCCAGGTTGGAAACGATGCGGGGGATGAAGATGTCCTCGATGTTGCCGGTGCGCATGACGATGAGCACCCCGACGACGACGCCGAGCAACCCGATCACGACCGCGCGTGGTTTGTCGCCACGCCAAACCCGCCAGGTCGCGATCAGCGCGGTCACGGCGATCGCGATGACGGAGGCCCAGCCGATGGATCGATGAATGGCGAAGTAACCAACGACGAAGGCGACCGGGCCGAGGGTGGCATCGATGGCCGCGCTTCTGCCGCCCAGGAGGTCGGCTAGAGATTCGGCCGCAGGATCTTTCAGTGGCGTGGCCAAGGGAAACTCCACTGCTTAAGGAGTAAGGTTAGGCAAGCCTAGCCTGCTTCGTGAAAGCCGGATAGCTCTGGTAGGAAGATCGGTATGCGCTCAATTGCTGATGAAGAGGTTATCGACCTCTGCCGGGATCTGATACGTATCGACACCACGAATACGGGCGATCCGGCCACCAGCGTGGGGGAGCGGGCAGCCGCGGAATACGTCGCGGCGAGCCTGTCGGAGGTCGGTCTGGCGCCTACGTTCCTGGAGAGCGCGCCCGGCCGGGCCAATGTGGTGGTGCGGATCCCCGGCGCCGACCCGAGCCGCGGGGCACTTCTGGTCCACGGGCACCTGGACGTGGTACCGGCCGATGCCTCGGAATGGTCGGTGGACCCGTTCTCTGGGGAGATCAAGGACGGCTTCCTGTGGGGCCGCGGCGCGGTCGACATGAAGGACTTCGACGCGATGGCGCTCGCGGTGATCCGTGACTGGCAACGCACCGGATACACCCCGCCGCGCGACATCGTGCTGTGCTACACCGCCGATGAGGAGGCGGGTAGCGACTACGGCGCGACCTTCCTGGTGGACAAGCACGCCGACCTGTTCGAGGGGTGCACCGAGGCCATCGGCGAGGTCGGCGGCTTCTCCTACTCGGTGACCAACGACCTTCGCCTGTACCTGGTCCAGACCGCCGAGAAGGGCATCGACTGGCTGCGCGTGCACGCCACCGGCCGGCCCGGCCACGGCTCGTTCGTCCACGACGACAACGCGGTGACCACGCTGTGCGAGGCGATCGCCCGCGTGGGCCGGCACCGCTTCCCGGTCGTGGTCACGCCGACCGTGCGTGCCTTCCTCGAGCAGGTCTCCGAGGCGCTGCAGATCGATCTCGACCCCGATGACCCAGAACTCGCCATCTCAAAACTTGGCCCGATCGCGGCGATCGTCGGCGCCACGATCCGCAACACCGCCAACCCGACCGGGCTGAACGCGGGCTACAAGCACAATGTGATCCCCAGCAAAGCCAGCGGCACGATCGACTGCCGCACGCTGCCCGGCCAGTTCGACCTCTTCCGCGAACAGCTCCTGGAGGTCCTCGGCCCCGACATCGAGCTGGAGCAGGTCCATCGACAGCCGGCTCTGGAGACCACCTTCGACGGCGACCTGGTCGACGCCATGGCCGCGGCACTGAGGGCGGAGGATCCCGGCGCCCGCGCGGTCCCGTATATGCTCTCCGGCGGCACCGACGCCAAACAGTTCGCCAGGCTGGGCATCCGTTGCTTCGGTTTCTCACCGCTGAAGCTGCCGGCCGACCTGAACTTCTCGGCGTTGTTCCATGGCATCGACGAACGGGTGCCGGTCGAGGGACTACAGTTCGGCGTGCGAGTCTTGGACCGATTTTTGAGGGGTTCTTAGCTATGACTGAAAACCATGCCGCCGTCGAGGCCGCGCTGGAGCACATGATCGCCGCAGCTCGCGCGCACCTGACCGCCGTCCAGGAGGCCAAGGGCGAGGTGGACAGCGACGAGGTGTGGCAGGCCTACGTGGCGTTTAACAACTCCGCGGTCGCCTATGACGAACTCCTTTCGGCGAACTATGGCGAGCCGTTGCCGTGGGAGGTCGAGCCGATCGACCCCGACAAGGCGGACAAGTTTGTCACCGACCTGGTGGCGGCCGAAGGTGGCGTCGATGATCCGCACCCGCGGGTGGTGTCGGTGCGCCAGCGTCGCGACTATCACATCCCGAGCGTGTCCGCGCTGCTCAAGGCGGCGGAGATGGCGCGCAAGGAGGTGGCGGTCGACGGTTCCGATGAGCCGATCACCACGGTGGCCGACGCCCTGCTGGAGCTGCTGCAGACCTCGGACGGGTCGCTTGCCGCGCTCGATATTCCGGAGCTGGAGCCGCTCGACGGGATCGTCACGGTGGCCGAGGTGGACGAGGCGCTTGAGCCGGACAGCTACGCCGAGGCCGACGTGAACGGGCCTTACGTTCTTTCAAGCACGGACAAACTGGTGGCGCGCCTTGACGAGCACCTCACCGGGGACATCTTCGAAGACGAAGACTGATTCGGTTATGTAGAAAGACCCGGCAGGAGAAGGTTGCGCCGAGGGCGGCGCAACATCACCTGCCGGGTTCCGTCGCGCAGCATCCGCACTCGGGCTAGCTCCCAGCCGCCGTACTCGGCTTGTAGAGCAAGCCGCACCGCTGCGGTCACTCGGTCGACATCCGGTGGTAACCGCAACGGCGCGTACTCGTAGTCCATGCGATTTATGCTGCACCTAGATCCGGGCGAAGGCCAGTCTTACGGGTCCCCTTCCGGGTAACCAATTCCCACCGCAGATACATCGTCGAGCGCGCGAGCGATCTCGGCGGGCAGAGTGATCTCCTCAGCGCTCAGCGCCGCCTCAAGCTGCTCGACCGTCCGGGTGCCCACAATGGGGGCAGTCACGCCTGGGCGGTCGCGCAGCCACGCGAGAGCCGCCTCAGTGGCCGAAATGCCCAGGCCCGCGGCAGCCGTGGCAAGCGATTCGACTATCGCCGAGCATCGTGGTTGGAGATAGGGCAACACGAATCGCTCGAAGTGGGGCCGGCTGGCCCGCGAATCGGCGGGGCGATCGTGGCGATATTTTCCGGTCAGCACCCCGCGCCCGAGCGGCGACCACGGCAACAGCCCGATGCCGAGGGCCTCGCAGGCGGGCAGCACCTCACGTTCGATTCCGCGCTGCAGCAACGAATATTCCATCTGCGAGGCCACGATCGGGGCCCGGCCGGGCCAGCATTGTTGCCACGTCGCGGCGCGGGCGGTCTGCCAGCCGGAGAAGTTGGAGACCCCCGCGTAGCGCACCTTGCCGCTGGCGACGGCGTGGTCGACCGCGGTCAGCGTCTCCTCCATCGGAGTGGCCGAGTCCCACCCGTGTACCAGCCACAGGTCGACATGCGACACACCGAGCCGGGTCAGCGTGGTGTCGAGGGTCTTGAGCAGGTGCCCGCGCGAGGCGTCGTGGCGTCTTCCGGCTCGGGCGCGCAGCCCGGCCTTGGCCACGATCAGCAGATCGTCGCGGGAGACCATGGCGTCCAGCAGCGTCCCGAGCACGGCTTCGGCTTCGCCGTCGGCGTAGACGTCCGCTGTGTCGACCAGGTTGCCACCCGCGTCCACGAACGTTTTGAGCTGGGCTCCGGCGTCGTCCGGGTCGGTGTCCAGACCCCAGGTCATGGTGCCCAACCCCAGCCGGGAGACCATCAGCCCACTTCGGCCGAGGGGTCGCTGCTGCATGTCGTGGACTCTATCTTCAGACTTATCTTACTAACGGGTAACGTGTCGCCCATGCGTCTTGGTCTCAATCTCGGTTACCAAACACCCTGGACCACCCCGGCCGATCACCTGGCCATCGCCCAGGAAGCCGACCGGCTCGGCTACTCCTGCGTGTGGGTGGCGGAAGCCTACGGCTCGGATTCGCCGAGCATCCTCGCCTGGATCGCCGGGCAGACCGAGCGCATCGACGTGGGCAGCGCGGTCATGCAAATCCCGGCCCGCACGCCGGCCACCACCGCGATGACCGCGGCCACCATCGACTCCATCACCGGTGGCCGGTTCCGGCTCGGTCTCGGGGTGTCCGGGCCGCAGGTTTCCGAGGGCTGGCACGGGGTTCGCTATGGCAAGCCGCTGGGCCGAACCCGCGAATACGTCGAGATCGTCAAGATGGCGCTGGCCCGCCAGACCGTGGCGTTCGAAGGCGAGCACTACACGCTGCCGCTGCCGGGCGGGCCGGGCAAGGCGCTCAAGCTCTCGTTCCGTCCACATCGGACGGACATCCCGATCTATCTGGCCGCGGTCGGGCCGAAGAATCTGGAGCTGGCCGGGGAGATCGCCGACGGGTGGCTCGCCATCTTCTACGACCCGGGCATGGGCGAGCAGTTCCTCGCGCCCATCGCCAAAGGGCGGGCCAAGGTGGGCAAAGATATGACCGGTTTTGATGTGGTACCAAGCGTGCCGGTGGTCTTCGGCGATGACCCCGAGAGCTGTGCCGAGCTGCTGCGCCCCTATTGCGCCCTCTACATCGGAGGGATGGGCAGCCGGGAGAAGAACTTCTACAACGAGCTGGCCACCCGGATGGGCTACGGGGAGGCCGCGCGTGAGATCCAGGATCTCTACCTTTCCGGGCAGCAGCGCGACGCGGCGGCGGCCGTGCCGTTCGAGTTCATCGACCGCACCTCGCTGCTGGGGCCGGTCGACCGGGTCGCCGCGCGGATGCGTGAATACGCCCAGTCCGGCGTGACGTCCCTGGCCGTGTCGATGTTCGCGGGGGACGCGGAGACCGGCCGCGAGATAGTGCGTAGTGTGGCGGAGGCACACCGGCTATCCGGCACTGGAGACTGATCGCGTGGAAATTTGGCAGGCCATAGTTCTCGGCATCGTTGAAGGCATCACCGAGTTCCTTCCAATCTCATCCACAGGGCATCTGACCATCGCCGAAAAGCTGATGGACCTGCCGATCGACGACCCGGCGGTCACCGCGTTCACCGCGGTGATCCAGGTCGGCGCGATCGCTGCGGTGCTCGTCTACTTCGCCAAGGACATCGGCCGGCTAGGCGCCGCCTGGTTCAAGGGGCTGTTCTCGGCGTCCGGCCGGGAGAATCCCGACTACCGCCTGGCCTGGTACGTCATCGCGGGCTCCCTGCCGATCTGCGTGGTGGGCATCCTCGGCAAGGACGTCATCAAGGGCCCGCTGCGCAGCCTGTGGTTCGTGGCCGGAGCGCTGCTGGTGTGGAGCGCCGTGATGGCCTTCGCCGAATACGCCGCCACCAAGCAGCGCCACGAGGCCGACCTCACCCTCAAGGACACCCTGATAATCGGTCTGGCTCAATGCCTTGCGCTGATTCCCGGGGTTTCCCGCTCCGGTGCGACCATCACCGTGGGCCTGTTGCGCGACCTCGACCGGGTTACCGCCACCCGGCTGGCTTTCTTCCTCGGCGTGCCGGCGCTGACCGCCGCGGGCATCTACGAGCTGCCCGACGCGCTGGAAGGCGACAAGGTCGGGATTTCCGCACTGGTCATCGGCACCGTGGTCAGCTTCATCGTCGCCTACGCCTCCATCGCGTGGCTGCTGAAATTTGTGGCTCACCACACGATGATGCTTTTTGTCTGGTACCGGGTGGTCTTGGGTAGTCTCATCATTGTGCTTCTCGCCACCGGTGTGGTTTCGGCCACCTGATGACCACGCTCATCCTGCTGCGGCATGGGCGCACCACCGCCAACACCGAGGGTGTCCTGGCCGGTGACTCGCCGGTGCCCCTTGACGAGGTCGGGGTGGTCCAGGCCCAGGCCGCCGGGGCGCGCCTGGCCGGGCTGCCGCTGCGTGCCGTGGTCACCAGCCCGCTGGAACGCTGCAAGCAGACGCTCACCCTGGCGCTGCCCGGCGTCAACCCGGCCGTCGAGCCCGGCTTCACCGAATGCGGCTACGGCGACTGGTCCGGGCGCAAGCTTTCCGAGCTGTCCGACGAGCCGCAGTGGCGCACCGTCCAGCTGCACCCGTCAGCGGTGGTCTTCCCGGGCGGGGAAGCGTTGGCGGCCATGGCTTCCCGCGCGGTGACCGCGGTGCGTCGCTGGAACGAGATCGTGGCGGCGGAAAACGGCCCCGACGCCACCTGGCTGGCGTGCAGCCACGGCGACGTCATCAAGGCGATCGTCGCCGACGCGCTGGGGCTGCACCTGGACCTGTTCCAGCGCATCCACATCGCCCCCGGGTCGCTCACCGTGATCCGCTACACCCCGGACCGGCCGTTCCTGGTGCGCCTCTCCGAAGACCAGTCGCCCCTTGCCTTGCCTCCCGCGGGCACCTCCTCCGACGCCCCGGTCGGCGGCGGCGCCGTCTAGCCCACCACCCGCGCGCGGCGGGTTCCGCTGCTGCGGCGGCTAGGGGTTATATCGGGGGCCAGGGGATGGCGTGGCGGTCGTCCGGTGGCAGCGGAAGCGCCTGTGTCTTCGCGATGCGGACGGTCAGCGCCTCAAGCTCCACATTGGACAGAAGCGGCGTCAGCGCGCTGAAGTCGGCCGCGCGCAGGGCCGCCCGGTCGGCCGGATCGACAGGGCGGCCGCCGAATCCCCATAGGACGGTGCGCAGCTTGTCGTCGGTGTGGAAACACACGCCGTGGTCGACACCGTAGAGCCCGCCGGAGGGAGTGGCCAGGACATGGCCGCCCTTGCGGTCGGCGTTGTTGGCGATCGTGTCGAACAGGGCCAGCCGGGCCAGCCGGGGATCGTCGGCGTGGGCGAGGACGTAGGGGTGGCCGTCTTCGTCCTGGGCGGCGGCGACCGGCAGCCAGTCGCCGGGAAGCTCTTGCGAGGGCACAAAGCCCACCGGCGGCTCCACCAGCTCCTCCAGCCACAGCTGGCACGAGCCGGGGCCTAGCGGGCCGTCGCGCATGACCGTGGGCGGCACCAGGTCCCAGCCCAGGGCCGCGCTCAGCTCGTAGGCGGCCACCTCACGGGCGGCCAGGGTGCCGGTGGGAAAGTCCCACAGCGGCCGCTCACCCCGGATCGGCTTGTAGACCGCCTTCACCACGTCGCTTAACTGAACCCGCAGAGTGATGTTCGACGCGTCGACCAGGCGGCCCTCGATCTCCATGTCGCCTTCGCGCAGGAGCGCCAGAACGCTATCGGCGGTGGTAGCCATTGTGCCGCGGGCAGAGGTGACCGGAGGGATCGAGCGGCTGGCCGCACAGCGGGCAGGGGGGCCGGCCGGCGGCGATCACCCGCCGGGCGCGATCGATGAACTCACGCACCGCGGCCGGGGTCAGCCTGACCCGCAACCGGTCGAGATCGTCGGAGATGGTCGGCGTCTCGCTGCTGTCGTCGTCATCGGCGTCGTCGTCGGTCTCCGCATCGAACTCGGCGGTGTCGTCGGCGGCGATAGCCTCGATGATGACGGTGTTGTCCTCCACGTCGAAGGCCAGACCGAGGGTGCCGACGCGGAACTCCTCGTCGACCGGGCTGTCGAGCGGGTCGTTGTCCGGTGGAGCGCTGCTCGGGCCGGGCAGCTCCAGCGCGAAGCGTTGATGCGCCTCGGCCAGCAGCTCTTCGAGTTTCTCGGCGAGCAGGGTCACCTGAACCTTTTCGAGCACCACGCTGACCAGGCGGCCGCCCCCGCGCGCCTGCAGGTAGAACGTGCGCTCGCCGGGCGGACCCACCGTACCGGCCACGAACCGCTCCGGCGGCTCAAAAGCGAAGACCTGATGGGTCATGCTTAGAACCCTAGCGGTAGCGGCGCTCATCCGTGTAATGGCTACGCTTGCGGGATGGATTCGTGGTCCGCTCCCTCCGGCATCGGCGACGATGCCCCTCGCCTGCCAGGCGCTGCTGTCCCTGTCCGCCTGTACGACTCCGCTCGTCAGGGCGCCTTCGCGACCTCCCCGGGCGGGCGCGCCACGATGTACGTCTGCGGCATCACCCCCTACGACGCGGCCCATCTCGGCCACGCCGCCACCATGATCACTTTTGATCTGGTGAACCGCCTGTGGCGCGACGCAGGCCACGAAGTTGCCTATGTCCAGAACGTCACCGACATCGACGATCCGTTGCTTGAGCGCGCCGAGCGCGACGGCGAGGACTGGAAAGTGCTCGCCATGCGGGAGACCGCGCTGTTCCGTGAGGACATGGAGGCGCTTCGCATCATCCCGCCGGAGCACTACATCGGCGCGGTCGAGTCGATCCCGGTCATCGCGGAGAAGGTGGTCGAGCTGCTGGAGCGGGGCGCCGCCTACCGGCTGACCGATGGCACAGGCGACGTCTACTTCGACATCACTGCCGCGCCCAATTTCGGCTATGAGTCCAATCTCGACAGAGCCACCATGATCCAATTGTTCGGCGAGCGAGGCGGCGACCCCGACCGCGATGGCAAGCGGGACAGGCTGGATCCGTTGCTGTGGCGAGGAACCCGGGTCGGCGAGCCGGCCTGGGAGGGCGGCTCGCTCGGGCCTGGGCGGCCGGGCTGGCACATCGAGTGCACGGTGATTGCGCAGAGCCTGCTCGGCGCGACGATCGACGTCCAGGGCGGCGGCAATGACCTGCTCTTCCCGCACCACGAGTGCTCGGCCGCGCACGGCGAGGTGCTCACCGGCAAGGCGCCCTTCGCCTCGCACTACGTGCACGCCGGGATGATCGGCCTCAACGGCGAGAAGATGAGCAAATCGCGGGGAAACCTGGTCTTCGCCTCCCGGCTGCGGGCCGACGGCGTCGACCCGATGGCGGTGCGCCTGGCGCTGATGGCCGACCATTACCGCGCCGACCGGGCATGGACAGACGAGCTCCTCAAGGTCGCCGAGCAGCGCCTTGCCCGGTGGCGTGCCGCCGCTAGCGCGCCGTGCGGCCCCTCCGGCACCGATCTGGTGGCGGGCGTACGCGAGAAGCTGGCCGACGACCTGGACACCCCGGGCGCGCTGGCCCTCATCGACAGCTGGGCCGACGACGCGCTCACCTGGCTGGGCAACGATGCGGGCGCGGCCGCGCTGATGTCGTCCACAGTGGACCAGCTGCTGGGCGTCTGCCTGACCGCCCCAGCCCGCCGCGACCACCCCCTGACTCCCTAACATCGCTTCCCGCAACCGGGCCGCACAGACCCGCGCGATGGTTCACGCTTGACCGCGAGGCCAGGGCGGGGCGAGGCGCGGGTCGCAGGGTGAGGGCGGGTCGCGGGGTGAGGCGGGGCTAGGGGCGCAGGGATTTGGGGCGCGGGTGCGGGCGGGGATGCGTGGGCCGGGCTGCGGCGGAAGCGCTTGGGCCGGCGGTGGCACCACGCGGAGATTGGCGCGGTGGCGGGGCAGTGGTGCTCCTGCGGCCCGGGGCCGGGCGGCGGGCGAGCATCAGCAGGCGGGCGGCGAGGGCGAAGACGCCCAGGGCGAGCGCCGCCAGCAGCAGCGGGCCGGTGCCGGTCACCCCGTCGATGAGGCCGATGAGGAGCACGGCCGCCAGGCTGACTCCCACCACGAGGAAGACTGCGGCTGCGATCAGGGCGACCTGTGCCTGAGGGCTACGACGGGCCATAGTCACATCCTTGCTGGCGGATCGGCTGGAAGCGGTGCGAAAACGTGTCTTGGATCCGACATTCACTCCAGAAACACCCCAGGATCGGTGTCCGGACGCGGCTCCGGGACCTTGTACTCCTCGACGAGTGTCGTCATTGGACCGGGCCAGGTGGCCTGGGCGGCCTCGATCGGCCGATGGTCCTCGTCGTAGGCCACATGCAGCAGGTGCAGCACGGGGGTGTCGGGCCGGATCTGGAGCAGCTCGGCCTCCTCGCGGGTGGGCAGGCGCGCGCTCAGCGTGTCGGTGGCGGTGATGTAGCGGCGTCCGGTGGCCTCCTCGACCTCCTGGTAAAGGGGACGCCCAAAGGACTCGAACCTTTCCAGTGAGGTTCCGCCGGCGTCCTTGGGCAGCAGCCACGACGCGCCCATCTCGACGGCGGCGTCCTGCGTGCGCACCAGGTAGCGGCGCACCAGAAGCTCGGTGGAGTCGGAGATGCCGAAGATGTCGGCCACCTCCGCGGGCGGCAGCGCCCGGCCCACCTCGGTGAGGTGCTGGCGGTAGCGGGCGGCGAGGTCGGCGTGGTAGCCGCGGTGGGCGCCATAACGGCCGCGGGAGAGCCGGTTGAGCCGGCGGCGGGTGCCGCGGACGTAGGTGCCTGAGCCGGGTTTGGTGATGAGCAGGCCTTCGATGCGCAGCTGATCGACTGTGCGCTGGATGGTCTGCTTGGCCACGCCGAACATGGCGGCCATGGCCGGGATCGAGGGGAGTTGCTCCCCGGCGGCCCAGTCGCCGCGGCGGATTTTCCCGCGGAGCACGGCGGCGATCTGCCGGTGCGGGTGCTCGGTGGCGCCCGGATTGACAAAGCCCATGCCAGTCTCGGTCATGATGTGTATCTTGCCGTACCTATGTCCGAATACCTAGCGTCCTAGGACAACTTAGCGACCGTGTCGCTGAGCCACGGATCAGTGAGTGGAGCCGCCCCGGCGGCGCAGGTACTTCTCGAACGCGGTGGCGATCTCGTCGCCGGTGGGTGGCTGGACCGCGTCGCCGGCGCGTTCTTCCAGCTCGCGCAGGTACTCGGCCAGCTCCGCGTCTTGCGAGGCGGCGGTTTTGACCCGTTCCTCCCAGGCGGCCGATTCCTCGGCGAGGTCGGCCACCGGGACGGGCAGGTCGAGCACTTCCTCGATGCGGTGCAGCAGGGCCAGCGTCGCCTTTGGACACGGCGGATTGTTGGCGTAATGCGGCACATGCACCCAGAACGACATGGCATCGAGCTCGGCGCGGCGGGCCGCGTCGTGCAACACGCCCACGATGCCGGTCGGACCCTCGTACCGCGTAGGAGTGATCTGAAGATCTTCCTCACCAGGCTTGGTGACGCTGCCGCTGATCGGCAGCGGCCGGTTGTAGGGAACGTCGGCGAGCAGGGCGCCCAGCAGCACGATGCGGGTCACGCCCAGGCTGTGGCAGACCTCCAGCACGGTCTCGCAGAAGGTGCGCCAGCGCATGCTGGGCTCGGTGCCGCGGATGAGCACGACGTCATGCTTGGCCCCGGGCGGGGTGGCGGAAAGGACGGTGGCGCCGGGCCATTCCACCCGCCTGGTGTCCCCATCGACCAGGGTGATCTGAGGCCGGTTGACCTGGAAGTCGTAGAACTCCTCGGGATCGATCGTGGTGATCTCGCGGGCGTCCCAGAGCTGCTCCAGATGTTCGATGGCGGAGGTGGACGCGTCAGCGGCGTCGTTCCATCCCTCGAAGGCGGCGATGGCCACGGGTGATCGCAAGGTGGGTAGCCCGTCGAACTCGGTCACACCCCCACCCTACGGTCTCTGCCGCAGATCGAGGCCGTGGGCGCTTAGTGGCGCTCCTGTGCCGCGGAGCACACTGCACGTGAGGTGGACGGCCGCACCGACTAGCCTAGGGCGGGTGACGAACCTGGACTTCCGCAGCATGCTCTCCGACCGCGTCCTCATTGCCGATGGCGCCATGGGCACGATGCTTCAGGCCGCCGACCCCACGCTGGACGACTTCGACGGTTACGAGGGCTGCAACGAGATCCTCAACGTCACCCGGCCGGACATCGTGCGCGGTGTTCACGATGCCTACTTCGCGGCCGGCAGCGATTGCGTCGAAACAAACACGTTCGGCGCGAACTTGGCCAACCTCGGCGAATACGACATCCCCGAGCGCATCTTCGAGCTTTCCGAGGCCGGGGCCCGGCTGGCCCGCGAGTCCGCCGATCGATGGAGCACGCCTGAGCGGCCGCGGTTCGTGCTGGGCAGCGTGGGCCCGGGCACCAAGCTGCCGACCCTCGGCCACGTCGAGTACGCGACCCTGCGCGACGCCTACGCGGAGAACGCGGCGGGTCTGATTTCCGGCGGCGCGGACGCGATCATCGTGGAAACGAGCCAGGACCTGCTGCAGACCAAGGCGTCGGTGATCGGCGCGAAGCGGGCCATGGCCCGGCTGGGCATCGAGGTGCCGCTGATCTGCCAGGTGACCGTGGAGACGACCGGCACGATGCTGCTCGGCAGCGAGATCGGCGCGGCGCTGACCGCGCTTGAGCCGCTTGGTGTGGATCTGATCGGCTTGAACTGTGCCACCGGTCCCGCCGAAATGACCGAGCATCTGCGCTACCTTTCCCAGTTCGCCAAGGTCCCGGTGTCGGTGATGCCCAACGCGGGCCTGCCGCAGCTGACCGCGAACGGCGCCTTCTACCCGCTCAGCCCGGCCGAGCTGGCCGAGTCACTCAAGCGTTTCGTCGACGAATACGGCATCGCCCTGGTCGGCGGCTGTTGCGGCACCACCCCCGAGCACATCGAGCATGTGGTGCGGGCGCTCAACGGCCAGGCCGCCCCGGCGCGCAACTACCAGATCGAGCCCGGCGTCTCCTCGCTGTACCACCACGTGCCCTTCGCCCAGGACGCCAGCGTGCTGATGATCGGCGAGCGGACGAATGCCAACGGCTCCAAGGCTTTCCGCGACGCGATGCTCGCCGAGGACTACACGAAGTGCATCGAGATCGCGCGGGAGCAGGCCCGTGACGGCTCGCACCTGCTCGACCTGTGCATCGACTACGTGGGCCGCGATGGCGGGGCCGACATGGCCAACCTCGCCGGCCGCTTCGCGACCGCCTCGACCCTGCCGGTGATGCTCGACTCGACCGAGCCCAACGTGATCCAGGCCGGTCTGGAGAAGCTCGGCGGCCGTTGCATCGTGAACTCGGTGAACTTCGAGGACGGCGATGGTCCCGACTCCCGCTACGCGCGGATGATGCCGCTGGTCAAGGAGCACGGCGCGGCCGTGGTCGCGCTGACCATCGACGAGGAGGGCCAGGCCCGCACGGCCGAGTGGAAGGTGCGCGTCGCGTCCCGGCTCATCGAGGACCTCACCGGCCGGTGGGGTCTGCGTGTGCAGGACATCCTCGTCGACGCGCTGACCTTCCCGATCTCCACCGGGCAGGAGGAGACCCGCCGCGACGGGATCGAGACCATCGAGGCGATCCGCCAGATCGCCGCGCTTTACCCGGGCGTCAACTTCACCCTGGGCATCTCCAATGTTTCCTTCGGCCTGAACCCGGCCTCGCGTCAGGTGCTCAACTCGGTCTTCCTGCACGAGTGCCAGCAGGCCGGGCTGACGAGCGCGATCGTGCACGCCAGCAAGATCCTGCCGATGAACCGGATTCCGGAGGAGCAGCGCGAGGTCGCCCTCGACATGGTCTACGACCGCCGTCGCTTCGATGAGGCCGGCAACTGCGTCTACGACCCGCTGCAGAAGTTCATCGACATGTTCCAGGGCGTTGACGCCGCCTCGGCGCGGGCTTCGCGTGCCGAGGAGCTGATGCTGCTTCCGCTCGACGAGCGGCTGCAGCGGCGCATCGTCGACGGCGAGCGCAACGGCCTGGAGGCCGACCTGGCCGAGGCGCTGCAGTCCCGCTCCGCGCTGGCCATCATCAACGACACGCTGCTCGAAGGGATGAAAACGGTCGGCGATCTCTTCGGTTCCGGCCAGATGCAGCTGCCGTTCGTGCTTCAATCCGCCGAGGTCATGAAGCTGGCCGTGGCGCACCTCGAGCCGTACATGGAAAAGGCCGACACGGTCGGCAAGGGGACGATCGTGCTGGCCACGGTCAAGGGCGATGTGCACGACATCGGCAAGAACCTGGTGGACATCATCCTGTCCAACAATGGCTACACGGTCGTCAACATCGGCATCAAGCAGCCCATCAACGCCATCCTCGACGCGGCCGAGCAGCACGCCGCCGACGTCATCGGCATGTCCGGGCTGCTGGTCAAGAGCACGGTAATCATGAAGGAAAACCTGGCCGAGATGATGGCGCGCGGCATGCACGGCCGGTTCCCGGTGCTGCTGGGCGGCGCGGCGCTGACTCGCTCCTATGTGGAGGACGATCTTCGCGATCTGTTCAACGGTGGCGAGGTGCACTACGCGCGGGACGCCTTCGAGGGCCTGTCGCTGATGGACCGGGTGATGGCGGCCAAGAAGGGCGGCGTGTCCATCGAAGACCCGGCCCGGGCGGCCCAGCTCGCCGAGCGCAAGGCGCGCCGGGAAAGGCAGCGGGCCATGGTTTCCGATGCTCTCCCGCCGCTCGACGACGACTCGGTGCGCTCGGACGTGGCGGTTGAGGTTCCTATTCCGGTGGCGCCATTCTTTGGTACCCGCGTGGTAAAAGGAATTCCGCTGGCCGACTATGCGTCGATGCTTGACGAGCGCGCGCTGTTCCTGGGCCAGTGGGGTTTGCGCGGCTCGCGCGGAGGCAGCGGCCCGTCCTACGAGGAGCTGGTGGAAGCCGAGGGCACCCCTCGCCTTCGCTACTGGCTGGATCGTTTCGCCACCGAGAAGCTGCTCGAAGCGGCCGTCGTCTACGGCTACTTCCCGGCCTACTCGGAGGGCAACGACGTCGTCGTGCTCGACGAGAACGGCCATTCCGAGCGGGCCCGTTTCACCTTCCCGCGCCAGCGTTCCGAGCGCCGCCTCTGCCTGGCCGACTTCTTCAGACCCAAGGGTGAGCAGCTCGATGTCATCGCGCTGCAGATCGTCACGGTCGGCCACCCGATCAGCGAGTTCGCCGCGAAACTGTTCGCCGGCAACAACTATCGCGACTATCTCGAGGTGCACGGCCTGTCGGTGCAGCTGACCGAGGCGCTCGCCGAGCACTGGCACCGCCGCGTGCGCTCAGAGCTGGTGCTGCCCAACGGTTCCCCGGTCTCCGCCGAGGACCCGGCCGACCTGGCCGGCGTCCTGCGCACCGAATACCGCGGCTGCCGCTACTCCTTCGGCTACCCGGCCTGCCCGGAGCTGGAGGACCGGGCGAAGGTCATGTCGCTTTTGGACGGTCAGCGGATCGGCGTGGAGCTGTCCGAGGAGTTCCAGCTGCACCCGGAACAGGCCACCGACGCGATCGTGGTGCACCACCCGGAGGCCTCGTACTTCAATGCCAAGTAGCGCGATACCCAAAGCCGTCCTGTTCGACATGGACGGCACCCTGTTCGACAGCGAAAAGCTTTGGGACGTAGCCATTTTCGAGCTGGCCGAGACCTACGGCGCGGCCGTGCCCGACGAGACCCGCAGCGCCATGGTCGGCACCGCGATGTCCTCGTCGATGGTGCTGCTGCACGAGGGTATCGGGCAGCCGTGGCGAGACCCGGTCTTCAGCTCGGATTGGATCCACGAGCGTGTGGCGCAGCTTTTCGCCACCTCGCTGGTGTGGCGTCCGGGCGCGCGGGAGCTGCTGACCGAGGTGAAGGCGGCCGGGGTGGCCACCGCATTGGTGACCGCCACCGAGCGCCGGCTGGTCGAGATAGCCATGTCGTGGGCCGGGCCGGGCAACTTCGATGTGCTCGTCTGCGGTGACGAGGTGGACAACACCAAACCCCATCCCGAGCCCTACCTGATGGCGGCCAAGCTGTTGGGCGTCGACATCGCCGACTGTGTCGCCATTGAGGACTCGCCGACCGGCGTCGCCAGCGCCTCGGCCGCGGGCGCCCGGGTTCTGGCCATCCCGCACCATGTCCCGCTCACCGAAGGCCCGCGCGTCACGCTGCGCGACACCCTCAGTGGCGTCACCCTGGCTGACCTGGCTGCGCTGGCTGGTAGCACGGTGTCATGACCACCACGGCGAGCGCGGTGGGCGGCATCGTGCTTTCCACGATCACCTCGACCTGATCACTCGGGTTCTCCGCGATGATCACGCCTTCGACCTCGTTGAACATCTGGAACCGCTTGATCTGGTAACCCTCGGCTTCCCACATCTCGCGCAGCCGCTCCAACGTGCCGGGGTGCTCGGCGGCGGGCAGCGGCATCTGCCAGTTGCCCTGAACGTAGAACCGGCCGTCGCCGGCGGGCTCGCCGCGGCTGTTCTCGCACGGCGCCGGGCTGACCCGCGTCTCGGACTCCGCCGCATCGCCGCCGATCACCGCGGCCACGGCTTCGGCGTAGGCGCGGGCATATTCGCCGGCCTCATCTTCGGTCATCTGGGCACGGCCTCCCGTGTGACGCGGTCGTATGCGCCGATCAGGATCAGAGCTTGGTTGCGCAGCGATTCGCTGTCGGGCCGCCAATAGTCGGAGTGGCCGTGGGTGTCGACTCGGAATCGGTTGGCGCCAAAGCTTTCCAGATGCGGGTCGGTGTTGTGGACCATGCCCGAACCCAGCAGGATCGGGTCGTCGGCCGCCATGCCCGCCCACACCCGGGCCGGGTCGATGTTGAGCTGTGCTGCGGTCGGGACCTGCATGCCGGGCGCCCCGGCCACGATGATGTCGTTGACATCCAACCGGCCCTGGCTGGCCGCAATGCCGACCACGGGCGCGCCGTAGGAGTGCGCGACCACCACCCGGTGCGAGTCGCCCGGCTCATGCGCGGCGTGTACGCCGTCGACAAACCGGTTCAGCAGCGGGGCTCCCGCTTCCGCGCTGCCGGTGCCCGCCGCGGTGAAGACGTTGTCCGGCGGGTCGTACCCCAGCCAGGCCACCACCGCGACGTCGCCTTCGACGGCCGGGGTGAGGTCGTCGGCGGTCTGGCGCAGGTTACCGGCCCGCTCGATCTGCCCGCCCATGTCGTCGAGGGTGACCGTCATCCCCGGCACCACCACCCCGATATGACGGGCCGTGTCCGGGTTGCCCACCGACACGATCGCCTGGCCGTCGCCGCGGTTGTCGATGCCGAGCAGATACAGCCGCTGGGCCTCCGGGCCTACCTCGGCGGCCTCCAGCCTGTCCAGCAGGCCGATCAGCCGCTGCTGTCCGTTGGCCATTTCGCGTAGCGCCATGGTGTTGGCGGCGTGCCGGTCGATGGTCGGCAGCCCGTCCAGTGCGCCCACCCGGTCGGGGTAGGCGGCCAAGTACAGGGAGCGTTGCTCGTCGGTCAGCGATTGCCACCACGCCTTCGCCTCCTGGGGCGCCGTGCCCTGGCGCGGAATGTCGCGCTCCGACATGCCGATCAGGTCCATGGCCGCGCGCGCGTCGCGGGTGGCGTCGCGCCACTCGCCTGCTTCCATCTGGCCGGGCGTGTGCGGGGCGAACATTCGCAGCACTCGGGAACATTCGGCGTCCAAATCGGTGGCCCGAACCACAATCGATCTGATCCGGTCGGTTGCCGCGCGGGCGTATTCCACCGCGGCCGCGCTCATGTCCGGTGGCTGCGCGACACCCCGGTCATCGACTCGCAGGCCCTGCCTGCCCGCGGCCTCCAGCACGAGGCGCAGCTCATCTTGTACCTTCACGAACTGCACCCGCGCATAGCGGATCACCGCCGCGGCGTTGCGGACCTGGCGCGCGGCCAGCTCGAACTCGTCATCCACCGTGTCGCAGATCCGAAACGCGGCCGTGGCGGCGTCGCCACTCCAGCCGCTCGTGCGCAGCGGCCTGGTCAACTCGCTCACCACCTGCCGCTCCAGCCGGCTCATGTCCTGAGCCAGCTGCACCCACGCGTCGGCGGCCGGGCCTAGCCGGGCCGGCTGGCTGTCCCTCAGCTCGGCGAAGGTCACCACGGTTGCTCCGCGCGACGGAAGCTGGCCGCGTTGGCGTTCTCGCCGCGCGTGTAGTCCCCGGCGCTGCTTTCCAGGGCTTGCGCCGTCGAGTCCAGACGCTGGCCCAGCCGTCGCATGTCGTCGCGCTGGGCTTCCATCAGATCCTGCAGCGCCTTGCGGAACAACCAACCCGGCGTGGCGCCGATCGCGGCTTCGGTCTCCGGCTCCACCTCGGAGATCATGCGGCCGATTCCTGAGCGCAGGTCTCGGCAGACGCTCGCGCTGGCGAGCAGGCGCTGCGGGTCCACCCGCGTTTCCCGGCCCACGGCAACCCCTGACGACATCGAGCAATATCAGATCATCGAATCATAGCGGTCGATCTGGTACCGAGATAGGGGAGCAGTTCGCGCATGGCGCTGTAAACGCGGTTCTCTTTTCGCCGTCCGGCCGTCCAGATTCCGGCCGTGCCCAGGATCAGCGCGCCCGCGAGGGCCACGGCAGGCCATCCGAGATAGGTGTAACCGGTGACCGTCAGCAGAATGGTGGAGAACGGAAGCGCCAATCCGAAGACTCCCAAGGCGATCTCGCTCTGACCTGTCCGTCGTTTCACGACACTGGTGCCAAGTTCCAGCAGGCCGATGACGCCTAAGCGAAGGTTGCCGGCGCTGTTGCCCATGTTCAGCGCCGTGGCAGACCACGCCGCGCCCGCGGTAAGGATCACGGTCAGCCAGCCGAGCCAGGCCGGGCCCGGAGTCGGCGCTGGCCACCAGCCGGTGACCATGCCGACTCCCAGGGCGAACCCGCCGAGCAAGGTCAGGCAGACCACCGCGAACAGGCCGCGGTAGCTGGGGCTGGCGCTGAAGCTGTAGGTGGACTCGTCGGTGAGGCTGGCCCAGTCCTTCCGGCTGAAGTAGGTATTCTCGGCCGCTAGCGCGACCACCACCGGCCGCAATGGCGACGGCATGGCGACCACCAGGGCCTTGAGCCCAACCGGTTTGGGATGGTCCGTCAGCTCCTGCTCCCAGCCGCGCACGAGCAAGCTGAATTCTCGTGCGGCGATGTATTCGCCGAGACCGTCCCTGAAGATCTTGAGCTCGGCCGGGGAGCCCCCTGTCCTCTCGAACTCGCGCAGGCACAGCGGGACACCAATCCGCGGATCGATGTCCGCAAGGTCGTCCGGCCGGGTCTGCGCGGCCTCCGGCTGGTCGAGCAGCAGGCAGATCTGTGCCATCACGTAGGGCAGCGAGCCCTGGCCCGGCCCGGCGAACGGCTCCCAGCACCAGTCGTAGCCACCCAGCCGCACCGACGGCGGGGCGGTGGCGCGCAACGTTTCCGCTACGTCGGCCGACGTGGTGAGGGCCGCTAGCCGCCAGGCCGCCCGGGAGGCCAACATCGACGACGGGCCTGCCCACAGCTGCTGGACCAAAGCTTCGATCGCACTGGGGGTGGCGATGGCGGCCAGGCAGTCGACCGCCCACTGCTGTCCGGTCTTGGCGTGGCCCGCCAATGTCGGCACCGCCAGCTCGCCCAGGCCCGCCAAGGCCGGCCGGACCTCCGCATGGGTCTCGGCCAGCTGCGACAACAGGCTGGCCGCCTTGGGCAGGTTGGTGTGCGCCAAGGCTTGGATCCCCCCGGCCTGCCGGAAGCCGGCCAGGCTGACGAGCCGGTCGTAGATCGATTCACCGCGCGGCCCCGGGCCGGTGGCCGCCACCCCGAAAGCTGCCACCAGCGACGGCTCGGGGTTGTCGCGCAGGCGGGTCAGCATCTCCGCGACAAGGCGATCGGCCAGCTCGGTGTCGACCACTGGCGCGTCCGCGAGACATTCCAGACCGGCCAACGCCTCCAGCTGGTACACGGCGCCGATGGCTTCAGTGCAGTCCTTTGTCGTTGTGCCGCACCAGATTTTGACGCTTTCGCGCCAGCGCGCCGGGTCGGTTTCGAAGCGCTGCAGCAGGGCAGCCGGATCACCGGCTAGCTCGCGGGCGGCTAGGAACTCCTGCCAGGTCAGATGGGCGAACCGGTACTGTGCGCCGCCATCGATGCGTTGAAGCAGGCCGCCACGCTCCACGATCTCGTCGATGATCAGCTCGGCGTACTTCGCGGACTCGTTGAGCGACGGCAAAGTCTGCGCGGTGATGTCGAGGACTGTTCGGTGCGGCAGCGTCATCCGGTCGGCGCTGCCGGCCGCGTCCATGCACGCCAGCGCAATCTTCTGCAACACTTCGGTCTTGACACCACCTGCCGCTTCCCCGAACAGCTGTGCCCGCGATCGGGGCAGCTGGCGGCCATCGCCCCCACCGGCATACAGCTCCGCAATCATGGTGAGCAGCATGGGATTGCGTGCCAGCTGCAGCACGCGCGGATTGTCCCGCAGCGACTCCATGAGTCGCTGAACCTGTTGCGGCCCTTTGATTTTCGGTGACCGATCGAGGAAGCTCAGGATCATCCGGTCTTCCAGCTCGCCGACCTCAAGCCGTTGCGTCATCTCGGGAATGAGCTGCGCCTTGTAGTCCGCGGTGCGGCAGGTCACCACCATCCGGGTCTTCGGATAGCGGACCGCGAACTCCTTGATGAGCTCGCCGACCCGCGCTCTCTCAGCCGTGCTGACCTCGTCGAAACCATCCAACAGCACGGTGAGGTGACCTTCGCGCAGCGATCGCTCGATGAACCGCGCCGCTTTCGGAAAGTCGTGCCGCCTCATCTGCTGGTCGAGATGGTCCTCAAGGGACAGCCCGGTGCCGCTGTGCCGGTGCAGCTCACACAGAACCGGCACCGTCCAACCCGGTGCTCCGGTGGCCCACGCGAGCATGGAGTGGCGAAGCAGCATCGACTTGCCCGCGCCCGGCGCACCGGTCACGACCGTGCGCAGCTGATCGTCGATGGGCTGGGCGACCTCCTGCCCGCCCACGGCGCCGTCGAGGGACTTCGCTGTCAGCGGCACATAGCCGTCACTCTCCGAGGCCGCCGCGTAGTAGGAGCCGACACTGCGCCTGTACCGGTCGAGAGCACGCTGCTGCCACAGCCGGCTGCCGGCGAAGCGGCTGTAGAGTGCCTCTCCCGCGGCGGTAAAGGCCTTCGTCATCCAGCCCACGACCGCATCGCGGAAAATCAGCAGGACAAAGAGGACGGCCGCCACAAGCCAGCCATTGGAAATGAGCTCTTGCCACACCTTCGAGCCCCTAACGTCAACGAGCGGGAAATCCCTGGCCCGGTCGTCGACGATATGAGCTTAAGGTGAATATCTCAAGTGGACCTCAA
>NZ_BONY01000036.1 GCF_016862955.1 Rhizocola hellebori
CGCCAGAATTAATGCACGCCGCCCATCAGTCTGGTGAGTTTGCGTGAGGCGACCCAGAAGGCCAGGCCGACGAGGATCGCGAAGATGCCGATGACGCCGTAGTAGACCTTCTCCGGCATCTTCGTCACCAGCGGCGTGACCCAGGTGTTGAGGGCGTTGCCGCATGCGGTGGCAAGGAACCACAAGCCCATGATCTGGCTGGCGTAGCGCAGCGGAGCCAGTTTCGTGGTGACCGACAGGCCTACCGGGCTGAGCAACAGCTCCGCGACGGTCTGCACGAGGTACATGAAGAAGATCCACCATGGCGAGATCAGCCCTCGGGAGGCGGCGGCGATGGCCGCGGTGGCCATGATCAGAAATGAGAAACCGATGAGCATCAGCGACAGCGAGAACTTCTTCGACGTCGGTGGGTTGCGGTCGCCCAGTTTGACCCACAGCCACGCGAAGACCGGGGCGAGGATGAGGATCAGCACGGCGTTGATGGACTGGAACCACGGCGTCGGGATCTGGAAGCTGCCGATCGCGCGCTGCACCTTGTCGTCGGTGAAGGCCGTGATCACCGACCCGGCCTGGTCGTAGATCATCCAGAACAGTGTGGCGCCAAGGAAAATGAACACGTAGGCGGTGACGCGCGAGTGTTCCAGCGGGGTCAGTGTCTTGTCCCGGAACACCACGAAGAAGTAGCACAGCGCCACCACCAAGGGGATGAGCGCGAGGAACGTGGCGATGTGCTTGGGCTCGAAGGTGCCCAGCGCCACGTCGCCGATGAAGAACACAGCGACCGCGGCGACCGCGATGGCCGCGAACTTCAGCAGCCGCCGCGCCTCCCCGTGCACCAATGGCTTGTGCGCCTTGAGCCCCACGCCTTCGAGCCGTTTGCCGCCGAGCACGTACTGGATGACGGCCAGCGTCATGCCGATGGCGGCGATGCCGAAGGCAAGGTGGTATTCGTCGCGTTCCTGGAAGTAGCCGGTGATCAGCGGGGCGATGAAGGCGCCGAGGTTGATGCCCATGTAGAACAGGGTGAAACCGGAGTCGCGGCGCGATTCGGCCAGCTCGGGGTGCTTGTTGTAGAGCTCGCCGACCATCGCCGAGATGTTGGGTTTGAGCAGACCGGTACCGAGCACGATCAGGCCGAGGCCGACGAAGAAGGTGGGCTTCACCGGCAGGGCAAGCGTGTAATGCCCCAGCGCGATGACGATGCCGCCCCACAGCACGCTGCGGCGGGTGCCCAGCAGCCGGTCGGCGATCCAGCCACCGGGCAGGGCCATCAGGTACACCATGGAGTTATAGACCGAATAGATGGTGAAGGCGTCGGCTTCGGCCATCGCGAAGCCGCCCACCGCCAGCGGGGCGGTGAGGAACAGCTGAAGGATGGCGCGCATGCCGTAAAAACTGAACCGTTCCCACATTTCGGTGAGGAAAAGCACCAGCAGGCCACCCGGATGACCGAACCACGTTTTCACCGGGGCAGCCGGTGTCTCCGGCACGCCACCACTAACCGTCATAAAGCGGACAATAGCGTGATCGCCGGTTCAGGTGAGGCAGAAAGGCAGATCACCTAGTACTCTCGTACGGTCCCGGGAATCGCATCGAGGCCCGCGTCGTTGCACGATCTGACTGCTGACCTAAATTCTCAAGGAGTGCTGATATGGGCGAGCGCATGCTGCGGGGAAGCCGTCTGGGGGCCGTCAGCTACGAGTCCGACCGCAATACCGAGCTCGCGCCGCGGCAGAGCCGCGAATACCGTTGCGCCAACGGCCACCAGTTCGAGGTGCCGTTCGCCGTCGACGCCGAGGTGCCCGCGACGTGGGAGTGCAAGTTCGACGGAAGCGTAGCCCGCCTCGTCGATGGCAGCGAGCCCGAGCAGAAGAAGGTCAAGCCGCCGCGCACCCACTGGGACATGCTGCTTGAGCGCCGCTCGGTGGAGGAGCTCGAGGAGATCCTCAACGAGCGCCTGCAAGAGGTCCGATCCCGGCGCGGCCGGGGCTAGCAGCTGAGGCTAGTCGACAATTTCACCTTCGATAACATCCTCCGAGGTCTGCGACTTCGGGGGATGTTTCGTTGTGACCCGCACTTTGCGGGGGCCGAACAGGTCACCGGCGACATTCGACGACACCCGGCGCTCGGTGGCGCGGCGCAGCCGGTCGCGCACCAGCCGCCGCACCGGCGGGATGAGGATCAGCAGGCCGAGCAGGCCGGTCAGGTACCCAGGAATCATCAATAGCAAGGCGGCGAACAGGCCCGTGACGCTCAGGAGAACCTCGTCGCCGGCTGGGTTGCCGGAGTTGGTCGCCGTGCGCAGCTTGCGCCAGCCCCGCAGGCCCTGCTGGCGCACCAGCAGGCCACCGAGCAGGCTCAGCGCGATCAGGCCGATCACCGCGACGGGCAGGCCGACCAGCTGGGCGACGGCCCACAGCGCCACGAACTCCGCCGCCCCCAGCAGCAGGGCGCCCAGCGGAACCCAGCGCAGCTTGCGCATCAGGGCCACGTGCTCTTCGGTTTGAGCGCCCGGCGCACCGAGTTGGCGCGCGACTTGGCGCCCCAGATGGTCACGCGCCAGAGCGCTTCCTTGACGATGGAGCCGCTCATCTTGCTGGCCCCGTGTTCCCGCTCGGCGAAGGTGATGGGCACCTCGGTCATGATGAAGCCGTTGCGGTGGATGCGCCAGGTCAGCTCGACCTGGTAGCTGTAGCCCTGCGACTGGATGGAGGCGAGCTCCTCCTTGTCGAGCACGGCCATGCGGTAGGCGCGGTAGCCGCCGGTAGCATCCTTGATCTTCATGCCCAGCACCGTGCGCACGTAGATGTTGCCGCCGCGGGAGAGCACCTCGCGGTGCAGCGGCCAGTTGACCACCTTGCCGCCGCGTACGTAACGCGAGCCGATCACCGCGTCGGCGTCTCGGAGGGCGTGCAGCAGTTTGGGCAGCTCCTCTGGCGCGTGTGAGCCGTCGGCGTCCATCTGCACCACGGCGTCGTATCCGCGCTCGCGGGCCCAGCCGAACCCGGCGATGTAGGCCGCGCCCAGGCCCTCCTTGCCGGCCCGGTGCAAGACGTGGATCTGCGGGTCGGCCGCGGCGAGCTCGTCGGCGATGCGCCCGGTGCCGTCGGGGCTGTTGTCGTCGGCCACCAGCACATCGACCTGAGGCACCGCCTCGCGCACCCGCGCCGTGATCAGCCGAACGTTTTCCGACTCGTTGTAGGTCGGGATGATCACCACCACCCGGCCTACGCCCGGAACCCCGTCCACCTGCTCACTCATTGAGCGTCTCTCCTACGTCTCGTCACGATGGCCATGGCCAGCAGCACCACCGCAAGCAACGTCAACGCGAACTCTGGCCACGCGCCAACCCTCGTAGCAAGAGTAGTCGACCCACCGATGTGGAGTTCGCGCACTATCACCGCTCTCGTGTTGAAGTCGGTCGCATTGTGCACTTCGCCATCGGCGGTGACAAAAGCGGAGATACCCACCGTCGAGGCCATCAGGGAGTCCCGGCCGTGCTCGACCGCGCGCAGCCGGACCATGGCCAGCTGCTGGGCGGCCTCCGCCTCGTTGAAGGTGGCGTTGTTGGTCTGCACCGCGAGCAGCTGCGCGCCCGATTCGACCACGTCGCGGACCACCTCGTCGTAGGCGACCTCGAAGCAGATGACATCGCCTATCTGGGTACCGGATAGGTCCAGCACGCCGGGAACCTGCCCGCGCACGAAGTCGGTGCGCAGCAGCTTGGCCTGATTGGTGATCGCTTTCGCGATCGGCTCGACGATCGGGCGCAGCGGAAGGTACTCGGCGAAGGGCACTGGATGCCGCTTGAGGTACATCTCGCCGGCGCCCTGCGCCGGGGTCCACACGATGCCGGCGTTTCGCGACTCGTTGTCCCCCGGCCCGCGCAGCACCGCGCCCACCAGAATCGGGGCGTTGATGGCCAGCGCCGCGGAGTCGATGGCCGCGGCGGCGTCGACGTTGAGCAGCGGATCGATGTCCGAGGCGTTCTCCGGCCAGATCACCAGATCGGGTTGCACGGCCTGGCCCGCCTTGACCTGCTTGGCCAGGTCGATGGTGGCCTGAACGTGGTTGTCCAGCACGGCTTTGCGCTGTTCGTTGAACTCCAGCCCCAGCCGGGGCACATTGCCCTGCACCACAGCGACCGTCACCGGCGCACCGTCGGGAATGGACAGCGGCACCGCGAGCCCGGCCACCATCACCGCCACCGCCGCCGCCACCCAGACCAGCGCCCGGCGCACCGCCGCCCCAGAGCCCTCACCACCCGCCGCGCCTTCGCCCAAAGCGCCGCCGCCCAAAGCGCCACCGCCCAAAGCGCCACCGCCCAAAGCGCCACCGCCCAAAGCGCCGCCGCCCGAAGCGCCGCCGCCCGAAGCGCCGCCGCCCGCCCCATCGCTGCCGCCCAATGCACCATCGCCCGCCGCGTCGCTGCCGCCCGCCGCACCGCCGGCCCCAACGCTGCCGCCCAACGCGCCGCCGCCTGCCGTATCGCTGCTGGCGGAAGGGTTCTCTTCGGTGGCGGCCGCAATATCAGTGCGCCCGCCGAGCAGCGAGGGCACCGCCATCGCCGCGGCCACGAGCAGCCCGCCGCCCAGCGCCACCACGAAGGTCACCAGGGGCGCGCCGCCCAGCCCGGCGAAGCCGAGCACCGGCGAGTCGCCCTGGCTGAAGGCAAGCCGCCCCCACGGGAACCCGCCGAAGGGCGCGCGGTCACGCAGGGCCTCCTGCGCCACCCACAGCGTGGCGATGGCCAGCGGCACGCTCCATCGCCGGCGCCGCAGCAGCGGGGTCATCCCGGCGATCGCCGCGCCCAGTAGGCCCAGATAGCTTGCCTGGAACAGGGTCAGCAAAATCCATGGGGTATACCCGACATGCATGTTGGTCCAGGCCAAAAGTGGACCGAAGAAGACAATTCCGGTGATCAGCCCCAGACCCAGCCCTGCTCGCAGCCGCCGTCCCAGACAGGCCAGCGCGAGCAGCGCGACCCCGATGGGCGCGAGCCACCACAGCCCGTAGGGCGGAAAGGCAAGCAGCAGGGCGGCCCCGGCAAGCACCGAGCAAACCAACGCATAGGGCACGGCGAGCACTACATCACCACTTCTTCAAAGACAGAGAACCGGGGCGCGACCATTATGATCGCGCCCCGGTCGTTGGTCCTCTGCCGTGGCGACCTTCGGGCCGACAAGACGTCGTTTTCTACTGGCCCCCCAAACAGAACCCCACGACGGTACGCGTTGCACCGCTACTGGGTCAAGGCCGCAGCCCATCCAGTAGGACTGCCGCCTGATCAGCATGTTCCTCTGCCAACAGGCCGGAGGCGGCAAGGATGTAGCAGGTGTCAACGACCACCGTAGGTGACCGAGGGAGCGGATACCCACCTGCATCGTCATACAATCCAGCCGAAAGTATTGACATTGCTTCGTTCGATGGCCGATGGCGTATTACGCCCCCGGAGCCAACAACGAGCGTTACCGCGCGAAGGTCGCGGCCCCCGCGACGCGGACTGCCCGGCATCGATGCCTCGCCCCGGGCGTGACGGCGCAACGCAACCGCAACGGCAAGGGAAGCAAGCTCAGGATCGGCTTCGTGTATGGGCGTTTCCGGATGTGACGCAAGAAAATCGGCTATTTGCCCCAAAGCCGGATCGTGGGGCAGTTTCTCCGATCGCGCGGCCGCCACCACCCCCGGCGCGGACCATCGCATGCCCAGATCGCCTTCCACCGTGCGGGAAGCCGCCAGCGACCCGGCCACCTCAACCGTGTCATCGTTTTTGAGCACTGAGTACACATCCGTGGTGGCCCCGCCCACGTCGACCACGAGCAGGTCGCCCTCGATCCGCCTGGCCAGCACCTCCACCCCGGTCAGCACCAGATCCGGGGTGGCCCCGCGCACCAGCGAGGTGAAACGCGGGCCCCTGGACAGTTTCTTGCCTCCGATGACATGGTTGAGGAACACCTCGCGGATGGCGGCGCGGGCCGGTCGCGGGTCCAGCACGCCGATCGCGGGCAGGACGTTGGCCGCGCTGGTCACCGGCACCGACGCGGCGGCGAGCAGATCCTCCACAGTGGAGCGGGCGTCGGCGTTTCCGGCCAGCACCACCGGAATCCGCCAGCGGGCCTTGGCCAGCAGGGTCGCATTGTGGATCAGGGTTTCGGCGTCGCCGCCGTCGGTGCCACCGACCAGCAGCACCACATCGGGCCGGGCCGCGCGCAGCTGCGAAAGCGCCGCCCGGTCGAGCCTGCCGGCCGCGACGTGCACCACCTTCGCCCCGGCCGAAAGCCCGACCCGGTGCCCGGCTTCGGCGGTGACCAGCCGCTCATAGCCGACGACGGCCAGCCGCAGCCCACCGCCGGCCGACGAGCACACCAGAATCCGATCCGGGTCGACCCCGGTCGCCGCGACGGCGGCGTCGAGCCCTTGCAGGACATCGGTTTCCACGGTGGTGCGATGACTGCCCGTCGCCACCAGGCGCCCGTCTTGCACGGCAGCCGCCTTGGTGAAGGTCGACCCGACGTCGACACAGACCACCATCATTGTTTTGCCGGTACCACCACAGTGCCCGTCGCGGTCACGGCGACGATCGCGGGATCGAGGACCTGCGCCTGCGACCCTTGCGTGCCACGGCACACCACGCGCGCCTCGAAGTCGATGGTGCGGCTGCGGGTGCCCATCCGGGTGATGGTGGCGCTGATTTCCAGCACGTCCCCGGCCCGCATGGCCGCCTTGAACTGCACGTCGGAGTAGGACGCGAACAGGCCCTCATCGCCGTCGGTGCGGATGCAGACCTCGGTGGCCACGTCGCCGAACGCGGCCAGCGCGTAGGCGCCGTCGACAAGGTTGCCCGCGTAATGCGCGTGGCTGTAAGGCACGTAGCGGCGATGTGTCACGGTAAGCCCAACGCTCATTGCTTTCCCCTCTGCATGACCAGGCTGTATCGGCTTTCGCCGACTTCATCTGCCCTCTCGGGCGACACGGTGCACCAGATAGCTGGCCACCTCCCGCGGCGTGGTGCCGCGCCCGAAAATCCGGTCCACCCCAAGCTCTTGGGTCATCATCTCGTCGAAACGCGGCCCGCCCACGATGAGCAGTGGCCGTTTGCCGGCTGGGAAAGCCTCCCGGAAAGCCGCCGACATCTCCCGCGTGTTGTGCAGATGCGCATCGCGTTGCGTCACCACCTGCGACACGAGCACCGCGTCGGCCTTCTCCGAGCGCGCGGCCGCCACCAGCTCCGGCACGGTGACCTGCGCGCCCATGTTGAGCACCTTCAGCTCGCGGTAGTACTCCAGCCCCTTTTCCCCCGCGATCCCCTTGAGGTTGAGGATCGCGTCGATGCCCACGGTGTGCGCGTCGGTGCCGATGCACGCCCCCACCACGGAAAGCTTGCGCCGCAAGCGCTGCTTGACGATCGTGTTGACCTCTTTCGCGCTGAGCAGGTCGAAGTCGCGCTGCACCACCTGTACCTTGTCCAGCTCCACCAGATGCCGCACGCTGCCGTAGACGACGAAGAAGGTGAACCCGTCGCCGATCTGCTTGGCGTGCACCAGCATCGCCGGCTCGAGCCCCATCTTGGCGGCCAGCTGAAGCGCCGCGCCTTCGGCCAGTTTGTCGTGCGGGATCGGCAGGGTGAAGCTCACCTGCGTCATCCCGTCGCCGGTGGTGTCCCCGTAGGGGCGAACAATCGTCTTCATCGCGCTTCCAGGATCTCGGTGGCGGGGTTGTAGTAGCCGGGCTCGTGTTTGGCGACGCCGTCGAGGCCCTTGCCCCGGTTGGCCGGGCGTTTCATGATGCCGAAGGTCCCGTCGGCGATGGCGTTGAGCAACGTGTCGTCCACGATCTCGGCCAGCAGATCGATGGCCTCATTGAGTACCGTATGAGCCCGCTGTTGAATGAAACCACCCGGCGCGGGCACGAAGTCCTCATGCAGGCCCCCGCAGGCGTTGAGCACGTAGCGCACATTCTGCAGCGCGATGTCGCGGTCGGAAAGCCACGGCGTGACCACGGCCTCGGTCATCATCCCGACGAGCAGGATACCTTGCCCGGTAAGGGTTCCGACCAGGTTGAAGAAGCCGTCGAGCAGGTTGCCGCGGAACACGTCGCCGGTCATGTGTTTGGTGGGCGGCATCCACTTCAGCGGCGCGTCCGGGAAAAGCTCGCGCGCCAGCAGGGCGTGGGCCAGCTCGAGGCGGAACGACTCGGGCAGATCCGGGTTGATCTCGAACGCGTGCCCGATGCCCAGCTGCCAGTCCTGCAGCCCCGCCTCGTGGGCGAAAAATTCGTTGAGCAGCTGAGAAACCGTGACCGTGTGGGCGGCCTCGACCGCGTCGGCGGTGGTGAGGTAGTTGTCCTCACCGGTGTTGATGATGATCCCGGCGCGGGCGTGGATCTGGCGCGAGAACCGTTGGTCGACAAAGGTTCTGATCGGGTTGATGTCGCGGAACAGGATGCCGTACATGGAGTCGTTGAGCATCATGTCCAGCCGCTGCAACCCGGCCAGGGTGGCGATCTCGGGCATGCACAGGCCCGAGGCGTAGTTGGTCAGCCGCACATACCGGCCCAGCTCGCGCGACGACTCGTCGAGCGCGGCCCGCATGAGGCGGAAGTTTTCTTGCGTGGCATAGGTTCCGGCGAACCCCTCCCGGGTGGCGCCTTCGGGCACATAGTCCAAAAGGGACTGTCCGGTGGACCGGATGACGGCGATGACGTCCGCGCCCGCGCGCGCCGCCGCCTGGGCCTGCGGGATGTCCTCGTGGATGTCGCCGGTCGCGACGATCAGGTAGATCCAGGGCCGCTGCTTGGGATCGCCGTGCCGTTTGACGAGCCGGTCGCGCTGGGCGCGGTTGCGGTCGATCGTCTTGATGCCCTGTCCCACAGCGCGTTTGGCGAGCTTGCGGGCGGCGGTGGCGTCCTTGCCCTGCGGCAGCTCGAAACGCACCGACCCGGCCGCCGCCTTCTGCGCGAGCAAAGTCAGATCGCCGAACTCGGCCAGGGCATGGAAAACCGGCAACGCCACCCCGTGGCCCAACCCGACATCGTCGCGTACCTGGTCCACCAAACGGTTCACCCAGGGGATGCCGTCGGTGTCGGCGCCGGTTATCCCGGCCAGCCGCAGCACGGCCCGCTCCACGCTGACGGTGGTGTGGGAGCGGGCCATGTCGACGACGGGCTGACCCGCGCGGCGGGCCAGTTCACGCGCTCTGCTGACAGCGAGGGGATCAAGATTGAGCTTCATAGATTGTCTTTCCACGTAGGACGGTGCGCAGGCATCGGGGTAGCTCGTCACCGGGATCGAGGGTGGGCAGGCTGCCCGTGCGCTGTGTGGTTTGCCAGACGGCGAAGGTGGCCGGGGCGTTGGGCTCCAGCACCCCCTCGCGGTCGAGGTGCACGGCACGCCACCCACCGCGGGTGTGCGCGGCGAAGGCCGATTTGGCGCTCATCCGCTGGACCGGGTTGAAATGCCACATCGCGGCCCGCACGCTGCCCCACGGGTCCAGCGGGGTGACCGGTGAGTCCGAGCCGAAGGCGAGCGGGACCCCGGTGTGGTGCATCTGTCCCATCGGGTTGCTCGCCAGGCTGCGGGCCAGGCCGAGGCGCTGGGCGTACATCTGGTGTTCCCCGCCCCACAGCCGGTCGAAGGCGGGCTGCATCGAGGCGAAGATGCCGTACTCGACGAACTTCGCGATGAGCTGCTTGTCCATGATCTCGGCGTGCTCGACGCGGTGCCGGGCCGCGCGCAGCGCGTCGACCCCCACCGTCTTGGCCGCGATCGCGAAACCCTCGACGATGGTGCTGATCGCGGCGTCGCCGATGGCGTGGAAGCCGCCCTGCATCCCGTGCCGGTGGCAGTCGACGAGGTGTTCGCCGACCTGCTGCGCGGTGACGTACCCGTGCCCGCACTCGCCGCCGTCAGTGTCCAGATAGGACTCACGGACGTGGGCTGTCCGCGAGCCGAGCGCCCCATCGGCATACAGATCGCCACCGGCGCCCACCGCGCCGAGCTCGCGGGCCCGCTGGGCGCCCATCAGCTCGCCCCAGAACCCGTACACCTCAGGCAAACCCTGCCCCGACAGCGCCAGCAGCGCGGTGAAGTCCTCCGGGCTGGAGGTGCCCGGCCCGCCGCACTCGTGCACCGCGGCGATGCCCAACGACGCGGCCTTGCTCAGCGCCGCCCGCTGCGCGGCCTCCCGCTGCGCCTGGGTGATCCGGCCGAAAGCCTGTTCCCTGACCACATGATGAGCATCGCGGCGCACCCACCCGGACGGGTCGAAGCCCGGTGCATCGGCGGCCATCGTCAGCAGGTCGCTGCTGACCAGCGCCGAGTGGATCGAAGCCTGGGACAGGTAGACGCTGCGCCCGGCCGCCGCCCTGTCCAGCTCCAGGCTGGTCGGCGGGGTCTGCTGGCTGCCCCAGGTGGACTCGTCGAAGCCGTGCCCGAGCAGCACCCCGCTGCCCTTGGCGGCGAAACCGGCCACCGCGTCGAGCAGCTCACGCGGTGAACGCACCGCCGACAGGTCCAGGCCGAGCATGGCCAGCCCGGTGTCGGTGGCGTGCACGTGCGCGTCCACGAACGCCGGCGTGATCAGGGCGTCGCCGCAGTCCACGGTGGCGTCGGCGGCGGGCGCCTCGGCGGAGCGGCCCAGCCACGCGATCTCACCGTCGCGCACCAGCAGCGCGTCGGCGTCGGGCACGGCCGGGGTGCGCACCGCCGCCGCGGTGTACAGGATGCTGGGGGTGGTCGTCGTCGTCATAGGAATCAGTCTGCTGCCAGGCGTGCCTCGAAGAGGGCACGCACGGCAAAATTGGTGCGCACCAGGTCCACCGCGTACTCGGCGTGACCGGGCACGTAGCCGTTGCCGATGAGCATGTTGACGTCCGCGGCGAGCCCTTCGGCGCCCAGCGCGGCGGCCGAGAAACTGGTCGCCATGCTGAAGAAGATCACCGTGCCGCCCTGGGCCGTGGCCAGGATCGCCCCGTGCTCACAACCGGGCACGTCGACGCAGACCACCGTCACATCAACGGGTTTGCCGATCGCCTCGGCCAGCGCCACCGGGTTACGCGCATCGGCAATGACCACCTCATCGGCCAACGCTTCCCCACCAGACATCCCCGCGCCACCGCCGCCGGGAAACCCAGCGGCGGGAGGCGGTTCGGCGGCGGAGGCTGCCCGGAGCAGGTCGTGTTCGGCCTGGTGCGGGACAACGGCGACGATGCGGGTGGCGCCGGCGTCGCGGGCGGCGGCCAGCGACAGCGATCCGGATTTGCCTGCCGCGCCGATGACGGCGACGCTCGCACCCGGGTAGCGGGCCACGACCCGCGCGGTCAGGGCCGGGGCGCCGCAGACGTCGAGCGCCGCGAGCGCCAGCTCGGGCGACAGATCGTCGGGCAGGACAGCGGCGATCGACCGGGCGAACAGGATGGCGTGGCCTTCGCAGGGGACCTGCTCGGATCGGCCGTCCCAGCGGGCCAGGCCGTCGGTGATCGCCAGCGGGGTGAGCGTGAGCGAGACCAGGGTGGCCACGCGGTCGCCGACCTTGAGGCCCAGCGGCGAGGCCGCGCCCACCTCGGCGACCGTGCCGATGAGCATGCCGCCGGAGCCGGTCACCGGGTTTTGCATCTTGCCGCGCTGCTCGACGATGTCGAGCACGGCCTGGCGGACCCCGGCCGGGTCATGGGTGCCGCTGAGCTGCCGGAAGCTTGCCGCATCGAGATTGAGCCGCTCGACCGAGATGCGTACTTCGTCCTGGGAGATAAGGGCGCTGTTGTCCAATTTTGCGGCCGCCTGAGGCAAAACACCCTGAGGATCTATGACACGGTGCAGGCCAATGGGCGAGCTCGTCATTTTTACTGTCCCTCCGGCGCCATACGAGAAATTCTACGGGATAATAGTTGGAAGACCGTAGAACTTCCAGTATGGTCCAGCAGACGCAACGATGCTTCCCGGAGGCAGCCACATGGACCAGCCGTACCTCTACCGCCGCACCGAGCTAACGGAGCCCGACTGGACCCGTTTCCCCGGATGGCGCGATGTCACGCAGGCCCAGTGGGAGTCGGCGCAATGGCAGCGGGTCAACTGCGTCAAGAACATCAAGCAGCTGCGGGCGGTGCTCGGCGACCTCGTCGGCGAAGAGTTCTACGCCGACCTGGAGGCCGACCAGAAGTCCATGGCCACCATGTCGATGCTGGTGCCACCCCAGATGATCAACACCATGGTGCGCAGCTTCGATGTGGCCGACATCACCGACGCCTTCTACGCCGACCCGGTGCGCCACTACATGATCCCGGTCGCCTCCGACCGGCTGCCCGAATGGCCGTCGCATCCCTTCTCCAAGCGCGACTCCCTGCACGAACACGACATGTGGGTAGCCGAGGGGCTCACCCACCGGTACCCGACAAAGGTATTGGCGGAATTGCTGTCGACCTGCCCGCAGTATTGCGGCCACTGCACCCGGATGGACCTGGTCGGCAACTCCACCCCCACCGTCGACAAACTCAAGCTGTCACTCAAGCCGGTCGAGCGCTACGACGCCCACATCGCCTATCTCAAAGCCCACCCCGGCGTGCGTGACGTCGTGGTCTCCGGCGGAGATGTGGCCAACGTGCCATGGCGCAATCTCGAGGGGTACCTCATGCGCCTGCTCGAGATCGACACCATCCGCGACATCCGCCTGGCCACCAAGGCGCTGATGGGGCTTCCCCAGCACTGGCTGCAGCACGACGTGGTGGAAGGGCTGGAGCGGGTGGCCCGCACCGCGCGCAGGCGCGGCGTGAACCTCGCCATCCACACCCACGTCAACCACGCCAACTCGCTGACCCCGCTGGTGGCCAAGGCCGCCAAGACCGCGCTCGAAGTCGGCGTCCGCGACGTGCGCAACCAGGGTGTGCTCATGCGCGGCGTCAACGCCGACAGCCACAGCCTGCTCGACCTGTGTTTCGCGCTGCAGGGCGAAGCCGGCATCCTGCCTTACTACTTCTACATGTGCGACATGATCCCCAACGCCGAGCATTGGCGCGTCGCCGTCTGGCAGGCCCAGCAACTCCAGCACGACATCATGGGATACCTGCCCGGATACGCCACGCCGCGCATCGTCTGCGATGTCCCGTTCGTCGGCAAACGCTGGGTTCACATGGTCACCGAATACGACCGTGAACACGGAATCTCCTACTGGACAAAGAACTATCGCACCTCCATCGAAGCCACCCACGACGAAGACGTGCTGGCCAAACGGTATGCCTACTACGATCCGATCGACACCCTCGCCGAGTCCGGCCAAAAGTGGTGGCGAAAGTCCGAAGTGGACCGTGTACCCTCCGAGGATGCGTAGGGCACAGCTCGGCGGTGGGTTGTTTATCGGCTGCACCCTGTTGGGGGTGGGCATCGGCATGCTGTTCGATCGTGTGGCCCCGGGCGCGCTGATCGGCGTGGGAGTCGGCTTCGTGCTGACCGCCATCCTCAGCGGCTTCAGCCGCTGACATCCCGGGTTTGCGAGCGCGGCACCAACAGCGGGCACTTAAATGAGCTGGTGACCGTTTGCCTGAGCTCCCGGAGATCGAGTTGAGTAAGATCCTGATCTATTCCCTGGGCGGGACGATCGCGATGACCTCGGTCGGGCCCGGCGGCTCGATAGTGCCCACCCTGAGCGCCGCCGAGCTGGCCTCCTACCTGCCCGCGCAGCTACTCAAGGGCATCGATATCGAGGGCCGCTCGTTCCGCCAGCTCTCCGGCTCCTCCATCGGCTTCGGCGACCTCACCGCGCTGCTGCGCGAAATGCGCCAAGCCGCCCAGGGCGGCATCACCGGCTTCGTGGTCACCATGGGCACCGACAGCATCGAAGAAGCCTCCTTCCTCATCGACCTGCTCTGGGACTGCGAACAGCCCATCGTCGTCACCGGCGCGATGCGCGGGCCGTCACACATCAGCCCCGACGGGGCATTCAACCTCGCCGCCGCCGTCGCCACCGCCAGCAGCCCGCAGGCCCGCGGCCGCGGCTGCCTCGTCGTGCTCAACGACGAAATCCATTGCGCCCGTTGGGTTCGTAAGATCCACACCACCTCCGGCAACGCCTTCAGCTCCGGCATCGTCGGCACAGCGGGTGTCCTGATCGAGGACGAGGTCCGCTTCCTGCAACCCCCGCTGCGCCAACCGGTCTACCCGCTGCCCGACCTCACCGCGGTCAAGACCGCGCTCATCGTCTCGGTCGTCGGCGACGACGGCACCCTCTACACCAAGCTCGACGACGGATCCTTCGACGGCGTGGTCATCGCCGGCTTCGGCGCCGGACACGTGCCTGCGGCAGCCGTCGACGCCATCGACAAGCTGGCCCGGCGCATCCCGGTCGTGCTCGCCACCCGCGTGGACTCCGGCCCCACCCTGCGGCGCACCTACGGCTACCCAGGCTCAGAGGTCGATCTGCTCGGCCGCGGGCTGGTCTGCGCCGACCTGCTCGACGCCCTCAAAGCCCGCCTGCTGCTGCACGTGCTGATCGCCAACGGCATGAGCCGCGACGCCATCGAGTCCGCCTTCGCCACCCACGGCTAGCCCCTACGCGGGCGTGAGGACCTTCTCCAGGGCACGGCCCGCCGCGATCACATTGGCGTCCCCGCCGCGCGGACCCGACAGCTGCAACCCGATCGGCAGGCCGGCATTGTCCGTGCCCGAGGGGATCACCAGCGCCGGGATGCCGGCCAGGGCCGCCGGAACCGAGTAGATGTCCTGCAGATACATCGTCATCGGATCTTCGATCTTCTCGCCGATCTTCCAGGCCGTGGTGGGCGAGATCGGCGACAGCAGCACATCGAAATCGCGGAACGCCGCCGCGAACTCGTCCGACAGCTTGCGGCGCACCTTGGTGGCATTGAGATAGAACTTGTCCTGGTAGCCTGCGGACGCGGCGAAGGTGCCCAACATGATGCGGCGCTTGGCTTCCGCACCGAAACCGTAGGTGCGCGACCGGTCGATCATCTCGTCCCAGTTGGGGGCGCCCGCAGCCCGGTAGCCGTACTTCACCCCGTCATAGCGGGCCAGGTTGCTGGCCGCCTCCACCGAGGCCACCACGTAGTAGATGTAAAGCGCGTACTCGGTGAGCGGCAACGAAACCCGATCCACCGTCCAGCCCAGATCCCGGGCGTACTGCGCCGCGCGCTGCACCGCCTCCTGGATCTCGGGCTGACACGCCTCGCTCATGTACTCGTCCGGGATGCCCAGCCGCATCTTCTTCGGCGCCGAATGCAGGTCGGCGCGGTCCGGCAACGAGGTGCTGTCACGCGGGTCCCGCCCCATAATCATCTCGGTGAGGCAGGCGGCGTCCTCCACCGTGCCGGCCAGCGGGCCGATCACGTCAAGCGAAGAGGCGAAAGCCACCAGGCCGTAGCGGGAGATGCGCCCATAGGTGGGCCGGAACCCCACCACACCACACATCGCGGCGGGCTGGCGCACCGAGCCGCCGGTGTCTGTGCCCAGCGCCCACGGGACCATGCCGGTGGCCACCGCGGCCGCGGAACCGCCCGAGGAGCCGCCCGGGATGCGATCGAGCGCATGCGGGTTGCGGGTCGGCTGGAAAGCCGAATTCTCTGTGCTGGAACCGAATCCGAACTCGTCCATATTGGTCTTGCCGACGATCAGCAGGCCGCCGTCGAGCGCTCGCTGCGCCGCGGTCGACGTGTAGGGCGCCACATAGTTTTCCAGGATGCGTGAGCCGCACGTCAATGGCTGCCCCTTGACCGCGATGTTGTCCTTGATCGCGATTGGCACCCCGGCGAAGCGCGGCAGCTCCTTACCCGCCGCCCGCTGCTCGTCGACCTGGCGCGCCTGGGCCAGCAACAGATCGCGGTCGGCATAGGAGACAAAAGCCTTGACCTGCGGATCAGTCTTGTCGATCGTGTCGAAGGAGGTCTGGAGCAGCTCGGCGGAGGAGACCGTTCTCTCCCGCAGGGCATCGCTCATTTCGACGGCTGTCCGCAATTCGGTCATGGATCGCAAGCTTACCCAAGCGGATTTGCGGGGCGCGAAGCCCACGGCCGCCAGTCGGCCATGGGCCCCGGCCGCTCTGCCTCAGTCGAAGAGTTCTTCGAGGAAGTGCTTGTGCTTCTTCTTGTATTGGTGCCCGCCGTAGCCATAGCTGTCGTGGCCGTAACCGGAGTGCGACTGGTGGGACTGGCTGTGCTGCTGCTGGTGCCCGCCCCCGCCGTGCCACGCGGTCTCGGCCTGGGTCAGCCGCTCCAGCTCACCGCGGTCCAAAAAGATCCCACGGCACTCGGTGCACTGCTCCAGGGTGATCCCGCTGCGCTCGTAGGAACGCATCTCGCCGTGGCATTTCGGGCATGTCATCTGCTGCATGGGTCTGACCGTAGCTCAGCCGGGCAAACGCCGTGCGAACCACCACGGGTCACCCCCTCTTGGGCATCCTAGGCAGCTAGGAGTGGGATTATGAGCGATATGAGAGAGATCGTCCTTCTCCGGCACGGCCAGACCGATTGGAGTGCCGCCGGTCGGCACACCTCCTTCACCGACCTGGGCTTGACCGCCGAGGGCGAACGCCAGTCGGCGCACCTTGGCGACGTGCTCGCCTCGCGTGCCTTCGCCGCAGTGCTTTCCAGCCCGCTGCGCCGGGCGCAGCAGACCGCCGTCCTGGCCGGGCTCACCGTCACCGCCACCGACGATGACCTGCTGGAATGGAACTACGGGGCCTACGAGGGGCGCACCACCGCCGAGATCCGCAAGGAACGGCCGGGCTGGTCGGTGTGGACCGACGACAGCCCGGGTGGCGAGTCCGCGGCCCAAGTGGGGATCCGCGCCGACCGGGTGCTCGACCGGGTCCGGGCCATGCTGCCCAGCGGCGACGTGGCCCTGGTCGGACACGCTCACCAGCTGCGGGTGCTCACCGCGCGCTGGCTGGGCCTGGCACCCTCGGCCGGGGCGCTGTTCCGGCTGGAGACGGCGACGCTCAGCGTGCTCGGCTACGAACGTGAGAACGCTGTGCTGTTGCGCTGGAACGGTTAGCGGGTCAGTCCAGGCGGACCTGGGGCGGGCGCTGCTCGAAAGGCGTCGACAGCACCACCGTGGTGCGGGTGGTGACATTGGCCGACGTGCGGATCTCCTGCAGCAGGCGCTCCAGATCCGTGGGGGACTTCACCCGTACCAAGAGAATGTAGAAATCCTCACCGGCCACCGAGAAACACGACTCGATCTCGGGCAGGTGGGCCAGGCGTTCCGGCGCGTCATCGGGCTGCGCCGGGTCAAATGGCCGGATCGCCACGAAGGCGGTCAGCGGCAACCCGATCGCCTCGTAGTTGACCTTCGCGCCATAGCCACTGATCACGCCGCGCTGCTCCAGCCGGCGGACCCGTTGGTGCACGGCGGAAACCGAGAGCCCAACCTGCGTCGCCAGGTCCGTATAGGACATCCGGCCGTCGGTGGCCAGCGCGGCGACTATCGCCTGATCGGTCTCCTCCACGGCGCTCAAGTTACCACCAGTACCTTGAGTGCCGAGCGGCCGTTCATTGCCGCATATCCGTCCGGTACCCCGTCCAGCCCCACCCGCTGATCGAAGACCGGCGACGGGTCGAGGCTGCCCGCGAGCACATCGGCCAACAGCTCGGGCAGGTACTTGCGGGCGGGCGCCACCCCTCCGCGCAGCGAGACATTGCGGTCAAACATCTGTCCAATGTCGACACCCGCGGATCCGCCGTGTGGCACCCCGACGAAGCCGACGCTGCCGCCGTCGCGGGCGATGGCGATCGCGGTCTGCATCGACTGCTCGGTGCCAACGGCCTCGATGACCGCGTGCGCGCCCTGCCCGCCGGTCAGCTCCCGCACCGCCTCCACCGCGGCGTCGCCGCGCTCGGCTATCACGTCGGTGGCGCCGAAGCCCAGGCCGATCGCGGTGCGCTGCTCGTGGCGGCCCAGCAGGAAGATCCGCTCGGCGCCCAGCCGGGCGGCGGCCAGCACGCCGCACAGACCGACGGCCCCGTCCCCCACCACCGCCACGGTCTGGCCCGCGGCCGTGCCCGCGGCCAGCGCCGCGTGATGCCCGGTGCACATGACATCGGACAACGTCAAGATCTTGATCAGTGTGCCGTCGTCCAGCCCCGGCGGCAACGCCACCAGCGTGCCATCGGCGAAGGGCACCCGCACCGCCTCGCCCTGCCCGCCGTCCGAGCCCGCCTGCCCCCAGAAACCGCCCTGCGCACATGAGGTGTAGAGCCCTTCGGCGCAGAAGGCGCACGTCCCGTCCGACCACACGAACGGCGCGACGACCGCGTCCCCGGGTTTCACCGAACTCACCTGCGGGCCGACCGCCTCGACCACCCCGACGAACTCGTGTCCTATACGCTGCCCGGGCTGTCGTTTGGCTACGCCCTGGTAGGCCCAGAGATCGCTGCCACAGATGCAGGCGTGCGTCACGCGCACCACCGCATCACCCGGCTCACGCACCACCGGGTCGGGCACTGTGTCCATGCGGATGTCAAAGGGGGCGTGGATGACCGCAGCGCGCATGTGATCATCCTAACCGGGGCAACCAAATAGCTCATCCAGAAGGTAGTAGTGGACATGAATGCAGGCGGCATCCTCGCGGACCGGAAAATCCGGCGTCGCCGCCGCATCCTGACCGCGGCAACAGCCGCCGCGATAGCTGCTCTCATTGGCGGGTATCAGTTCCTGCCCGCCGCGCCTGTCCCACCGGCCGAATCGGCATCCCCATCCCCTTCCCCCTCCGCGGCGGCCGAAATCGGCCACGGCCTGCGGCTCATGGCACACGACGTGGTGCCGCTGTCGGCCAAGAGCCTCAGCCTGGTCTGGACCCCCACCTCCGCCAAAGGCACCCACATCTCCTCGATCTGCCGGGACGTCGAGTCGGTGGAAGTACAGGTGGAAGTCCTGGTCAACGGCAAGCTCATCTACACGGGCAGCTGCGCGAGCAGCACCTTCACCACCTTCGAGGACGTACCAGGAATGCGCCTGGGCACCCCGGCCACCGTGATCATCAAGGCCACCGGCGCGGTGCGCTACGACCCTGTCACCAATGCGAGTATCAGCGTGCCCGTGCCCGCCATCGGCGCGCTGGAAGTCGATGTTTACCAGCGGCTTTCCTTCGAGGAGGCGGTGCTGCCGACCCGCCCGGCAAACCTGAAGCCGTTACAGGACACCAACCAGTGCCTCGGCGTGCGGAGCAACCCGGGCGACCCGCTCCAGCCCGCCACCGTCTCGCTCATCTGGGACGACACCATCTTCTACCTGGCCGAATCGCAGACACCCGGCGAGCTGGAGCTGGCGGTCAACGGCCACAGCCTGATGACCTTGGGGTTCTGGGACTACGACCTAACCCCGTACATAGGCTCATGGGACACCACCCAGCCCGGTCCGGGCCGTGACGGCTTAACACCCCCGCAGCGCGGGCAGACGGTGACCCTGAGCGTCACGCCGCGCCACGTGACCGGCGCCTGGCAGGTCAAGTTCGACTGGATTCCCAGCGGCCCCACGCAATTTGCCATCCCGAGGCGCTGCGGTGGCGACCGATAGACCGGTCACCAGGTGTCGACCGGGGGCGGCTGCCAGCCGCTGCCGGTGGGCCGGCTGACCGCGCCCAGTCCGGTCACCAGGTGTCGATGGGGCGGCGGCTGCCGGCCAGGCGGCCACCGGCAGCGGCCGCGTCGAGTGTGGCGGCGATGATCCGGCGCGTGTCGGCCGGGTCGATCACGTCGTCGATCTCGAACACGCGGGCGGCGTTGAGCGCCTTGGCTTTCTCGCGGTAGACCTCGGTGAGCTGGCGCACCGCGCGCTCCCGCTCGGCGTCGTCCGCGATGGCCTCCAGCTGCTTGCGCATCCCCAGTCGTACCGCGCCCTCCAGGCCCATCGGGCCCAGATGCGCGCTGGGCCAGGCCAGTGTGAGCACGGGCTCGTGGGTGCTGCCGCCGAGCATTGCCTGCGCGCCCAGGCCGTACCCGCGGCGCAGCACCACCCCGATCAGTGGAACCTGCAGCCGCGCCCCGGCCACCAGCAGGCGAGAGGTGTGCCTTACCAGCGCGGTCTTCTCGGCCTCCGGGCCGACCATCATCCCCGGAGTGTCCACAAGGGACACCACCGGCAACCCGAACGAGTCGCACAGCTGCAGGAAGCGGGCCGCCTTGTCCGCCGCGTTGCTCGTGATGGCGCCGGCCATGTGCAGGGTCTGGTTGGCGATCACCCCGACCGCCCGGCCCTCGAGGTGGATCAGCGCGGTCACCAGCTCAGGCGCGAACTTCTCCCGCAAGAAGGTCACCGAGCCCTCATCGGCCAGGGTGGTGACGACCGGCCGGACGTCGTAGGCGACCTGCTCGCGTTGCGGCACCACACTTCTGAGCCGCTCCTGGCCGGCCGCGGCCGCCGGGGCGGCGTGCCCCTGGAAGTAGCCCAGCAGCTTGCGCGCCACCGCTACCGCCTCCGCCTCGTCGCGCACCGCGACATCGACCACGCCGTTGCGGGTCTGCACGTCGATCGGGCCGATCTCCTCGGGTTCGAAACGGCCCATGCCGCCACCAGCGATCATCGCGGGGCCGGCCATGCCGAGGTTGGAATTGCTTGTCGCCACGATGAAATCGGAGCATCCGGCGATCACCGCATTGCCCGCGAAGCATCTTCCGGCCACCACCGCGATCCTGGGCACCACCCCGGAAAGCTTGGCCCACATGGCAAACGAGCGCACGTCCAGGGCGGAGACCACGGGATAGTCGCTGTCACCGGGCCGGCCCCCGCCGCCCTCGGCGAAGAACACCACCGGCAGCCCGAGCCGCTCGGCCAGCCCGAGCAGGCGGTCGGTCTTGTGATGGCCGCGCATCCCCTGCGTCCCGGCCATCACCAGATAGTCGTAGGACAGCACCGCGCACGGCAATCCGTTGACCCGTGCGGTTCCGCCGACAAGACCGTCCGCGGGCGTGCGCTCGATCAGCTCCTCGACGCTGCGGTGCTGCTCCTGGGCGGCGGTGGCGAAGGCTCCGTACTCCACAAAGGAATCCTCGTCGACAAGGTCGGCGATATTCTCCCGGGCGGTACGGCCACCGGCCGCATGCCGCGCGGCCACCGGCTGCGGGCGTGCGGCGTCGAGCGTCAGCGCTCGCCGCCGTGAAATCTCCTGCAGTGCGGACCCATCTGTCGCCTCAGCGCTCGCCATGCGTAATTTCTACTATGACCCTTGGCCGCGCTGGAAAGCTCGCTCGTCCAAGCCTTTGTCGCGCGGGGTTGCGGATACGGCCAACGCGTCTACAGACAGCGTTGGCCGTATCCACCGGCAGGCTGGCGTTGGATCGAATCGCGCCCACCGGCTCTTCATGGGAGGTCAGGAGGTGATCACCAGATCGTTGCGGACGCTCGTCACACCTTCGGCGGCCCAGGCGGTTCGTTCGGCCTGCCGGGCCTCGGCGAACGATCGCACCTTGCCCCGCAGGACAAGCTGATGACCCTCGACGTGGACATCGATCGCCTCTGGGTCGAGAAGCGCGTTGCGGCTGAACGCGGCGGCGATGGCGTTGCGGACCGGGCTGGCCGACTCCGGCTGCGCCAAGGCGACCTGGTTGGTGACGGCGGTGACGCCACGCAGGTTCATCACCGCTCGCGTCGCGGCATCGCGCTGGTATTGCCACGCAACGGTGCCAGAAAGCGTGATCACATGGTCGTTGACGTCGGCTGTGACGCTTCCGGAAGGCACGTCGACGGCCCAGGCCAGCATCTTGCTCGCAGTCTCTGCGATGTCCACATCGGTGTTGCCCGGGTGGCGGACGGTCAGCTCGTTGGCGACGGCTTTGACGCCACGCACCCGCATGGCCGAACGGTTGGCGGCAAGCTTCTCCGGCAGGCTCGACACCTCACCGGACAGTTTTACCGTGCCGTTGCTCACCAGAACGACGACCTCGCTGGCGTTGACGCTTGGTTCGTATTTCAGTTCCTCGTTGATGCTTGTTTGAAGCTGTTGATCCACTTGGTGCATTCTTTGTGTCACCTGGCAAGAATGGGCTCATCGCCAAGATTGCGCTAGGACATTTGACCCAATTCGAAATAAATATTTCAAATCTTTAAAAAGTGCCCATATTTGGCATGAAATAGCGCGTCGATTGGCGTGCCTAATCTTTGGCGAGCGAACGCCCGATCACCAGCCGCTGAATCTGGTTGGTCCCCTCGACGATCTGCAGCACCTTCGCCTCGCGGAAGTAGCGTTCCACCGGGTGGTCGGCGACGTAACCCGCGCCCCCGAGCACCTGCACCATGTCCGTGGTGACCTTCATGGCCATGTCCGAGGCGAAAAGCTTGGCCTTGGCCGCCTCGATCGAATAGGGGTGGCCGTGGTCGCGCAGCCGCGCCGCGTGCAGCATCAGCGCCCGCGCCGCGGAGATCTGGGTGTCGGCGTCGGCCAGCATGAACGCCACCGCCTGGAAGTCGATGATGGCCTGGCCGAACTGGGTGCGGTCCTTGGCATAGGCGGTCGCGTAGTCCAGCGCGCCCTGGGCCAGCCCCACCGCGCAGGCGGCGATGCCCAGCCGGCCCGAGTCGAGAGCGCCCATGGCGATGCGGAAACCCTCGCCCTCCTGCCCGACCAGACGGTCCTCGGGCACGGCGGCGTCGTCGAAACTGACCTGGGCGACCGGGGACGACTTGAGTCCCATCGTCCGCTCCCGCGCCTGCACATGCAGGCCGGCCGTGTCCGAGGGTGCGAGCAGGCACGAGATGCCCTTCGGCCCCGGCCCGCCGGTGCGCGCGAAGACGTTGTAGAAGTCGGCCACCCCGGCGTGGGTGATCCATGCCTTGGTGCCGTTGACGAAATACCGATCGCGGTCCTTGACCGCCCGGGTGGACAGGTTGGCCGCGTCGGAGCCGCCGGCCGGCTCGGACAGGCAGTAGGCGCCGAGCAGCTCACCGCCGAGCATCTCGGGCAGCCAGCGCTGCCTTTGCTCCGGCGTGCCGTGGTGGGCCACCGGGTAGCAGGCCAGGGTGTGCACGCTGATCGCCTCGGCGACGGCTGCCCACCGGCTGGCCAGGATCTCCAGCACCTGCAGGTACACCTCGTAGGGTTGCTCCGCGCCGCCGTACTCGGCCGGATAGGGCAAACCCAGCAGGCCGGACCGGCCGAGCGTGCGGATGATCTCGCGGGGAAATTCGCCCCTGCCTTCGAACTCGTCGACCTTCATCGCGAGCTCCTTGTCGGCGAGCTCATAGGTGAGGTCGATGAGGTCATGCGCTTCGGGGGTGGGAAGCATGCGTACAACGCTGGCCATGCCGACAAGCTTAACGAACGTTAATCTCGTTTCGCGATGCTGCTCCACCCGTCGCATAGGCCGCCGTGCGTGCGGGCTCTCCCGCAGTGGCCACCGTCCGGCCTTCATTAGGGCGAGGTAGTAGGTCGGTCACTTCGACGCCAAGCGTCTCGGCGATCCGCTGAAGATCGTTCAAGTCGATGGGCTGGGCTCCCCGCAGGCGGCGGCTTAGCCACATCTCGTTGACCCCTAGGCGCGCCGCTAGCTCGCTCTGCTTCAGATCGAGCCGCACCAGCATGATCCGAATCTCCTTGGCGACGATGGCGCTTAGGCCTGTCGCTGGATGAGCGTCTGTCTCCATGACAGTTAGTTTCTAACGCTTTTGGTTCTCACGTCAACCGTTCGGGTAATTCAATCATGCCATGTTGACTTCTAACGTCTGACGTTAGAGCATAACCTCATGAGACAGAGCACGACGGAATACGTTGCGGCCGAGGTCCGAGCGGAATTGGGCCGACAAGGCCACGACAACAACACCTGGCTCGCAGCGCAGCTGGATGTGTCCGAGATGTGGGTCAGCCGTCGCCTCCGATGCGTGACCGAATTCAGTGCAGACGACCTGGTGCGGGTCGCGCGAGTGCTCGGTGTCCCCGTATCTCAATTCCTGCCCGACACGGCTCCAGCGCGGGTCGCGTGAGCCCGGGTCCATCAGGGCCAACGACTCCCCCGCCTCCACCTAGGCCCGAGAGTCCGCCCCCACCGCCCGTTCCGCTACCTCCGACAACTTGAGGAGCCGAAATGATCGTCACAGAGGCTTCTATAGAGCGCTTCATGGCCAAGGTGGTCAAGCAGCAAAATGGATGCTGGCGTTGGACTGCCTACGCACGTGCCGGATACGGCCAGCTGTCTTGCGACAGCAAAAGAATTAGCGCACATCGCTTTTCATACATGCAATTTGTCGGCCCAATTCCTGATGGCCTGACGATTGATCATGTTTGCCACACCCGCGATCTCTCCTGTCGCGGGGGCGAAACGTGCCCCCATCGCCGGTGCGTCAACCCGGCGCATTTGGAGGCAGTGACCCAAGCCGTAAACGGCAGTCGAGGACGGGCGGGGAAGCTCAACAATCCAATGCGCGACAAGACGCACTGCCCCCAGGGCCATCCGTACGACCTAGCTAACACCTACCTCTACTTCCGCAAGCGGAAGGGATGCGTGGGCAGGGAGTGTCGGCCTTGTCGGAATGAGGCCGTCCTGCGCCACAAGCTCCGGCACGGGCACGTCCGTTCGGGTGACTCACCCCAAGACCAGTCGCCCTAACCAGGCGGCAAGGCCTCGCGTGATGCGTGAGGCCGTCCACGTCCCCACAGCTCGCCTGCTTCCGTCGGGGTAGTGCGGAGCGTGGGGATACCGCCCAGGGCTGGGGCTTCCCCCGGGTCCCCGGCCCTGGGCTCAAAAGCTTCCAGCCTGGGCGGCTGGGAGGCAGGTCTCAAGCCGTGAGGTGAGAGGCGGTCCCGGAACCCGGGAAGTCCAGCTGGGGCAGGGCTTCCCGGGCCAGACAACAAGAAAGGCCCCGGGCGATTAGAGCGCCCAGGGACCTCCACGAACCAGTTCACACGAAAGGAGACTTCGGTGAACCTCACTGGGTCTAACGAGCGGCCGGCGAAAACCGGTCCGCTGAACATCACTGCGACGTTGCTCGGGTTCGCCGAGCTGCGCGACGCCTACAGCTTGCCGCATCCGGATGGTTTGCGGATGACGAAGTCGAACGGAATCGCCACGGTTGAGGTGGCGACGTTTGGTGAGGTGCAGGCGTGGGCGGATGCGCTTGGCGTGTCTTCTGCTTCCCGGCATTCGTCGACGTTCCAGGACGGGTCGGCGACGCATTCGGCGTGGGCTGAGTGGCTGGGCTGGCATGTGCGTATCGCCGCCCATGTGGATGCTCCCGTGTTGGTTGCGGTGGGGAAGGCGTCTGTGCCGATGCCGCAGCTTGAGTTGGTACCTGAGCACCCGGCGGCGGTTGCTGCTCCGGAGCGCACCATCTTTTCGCACTGCAACTGGATCGGTGGCTGTGATACGCCGCTGACTCCTGCCGACGGGTCGATGCTGTGTCCGGTGCATGCTGCGGCTCCGCTTGAGGACGCGATGGTGCATTACGCCCGCGAGCTTCGGGGCGGTGCCCGATGAGCACTCTGACTTCAACCTTTGTCGCGGTCACCTCGCTGCGTGCCGGTGACATGGTGCGCTACGGCGGCACCGACTACCGGGTGGCCGAGGTGATGCCGGTAGCGGTCCTGTCGGGGCATGTGGTGGTGGGCTATTCGTACACCGACGGGTTGCGCGACGACCGTGCGGCTTTGGTGTACGCCGTCGATGGTGCTCTGGCTGAGCGGCTGGGCGGTGAGTCATGACCGTGTTCCCGCCTGAGCTTCTCGCCGCCGCCGATCAGCGTTTGGCATTCCTCGAGGAGAACCTGACCGAAATCGTGGGCATGGCCAAAACAGTGCTCGGCGAGGACGCGACGCAGGTGGAGCGGGCCGTCAGGTTGCGCTACCTGCTGCGTTTGGCTGGCGGCATTTCCGGTCCAGGGAAGGTCGAGGAGTTGCTGGCGGTGGCCGTGTTGCGGCTTGCCGATCCGCCTGCGTGCACCGCCTGTCCTGAGTGCGCCAAGTCCAGTCTCGTCGCTGCTCTCTTGGAGGGCTGAGCGATGACCGAGGCAATCAAGGCATCCGCCGAAGAGGTGGAGCTGGCCATCCTGGAAGGTTTCCGGTCTGGTGTGACCGAACGCCAGATCGGCCTGCAGTTCGGTGTGACCGCAGCGGCGATCACGAAACGTGCGAAGAAGATGCGCGCCAAGTACGGCGCGGTCGATCGGGCGCATCTGGTGGCGATCGCGTACGACATTGGCCTTCTCAAGCCTCGGGGTGCGTCATGAAGCCCGGCGCGGAGGCCTACGTGGACGGTCTGTGTGGCTGCCAGTACCTTCTGCGCCCGCTGCGGGTGCGTGTCATCAGCGTGATGGGTGAGGCGTCGATCGGCCCTCACCTGCTGTGGGTGCAGGTCTACCAGCTGGCCTCATGGGGCGACGCGGTGGACACCCGGGAGCTGCTGGTCATCCGCACCGCCTTCGAAGCCGCCTGTGTTCGCGGCCTGCGCAATGTCTCCCGCCCGCCGAAGCCGAATTCGGCGCGGCGGCCCATCCCTCGTCCTCGAAATGAGGTGTCCTATGCGTCCGCTCGCTGACTATCTGTTCGCCGTGTGCGTCGCCCTGATCTCCGGTGGCAGCTGGTATTTGGCGCATTGGGCGATGCTGCTGCTCGCCGAACTGATGAGGAGGCGGGTGGCGCCATGGCTGTGACTATCAACGGCTTGCATGTCCTCGCTTTGGTGCTGCTGGTGTTCGGCGTGCCGATCGGTATGGCGTACGTCGGCGATCTGCGTCAGGCCCGCCGCAACCCGCCTCAGCTGATGCATCAGCCGCCCATGGACTTCGAGGCCTACCACTTCGGCCCTGCGCATGCCGCTCACATCGAGCGCGTGGAGGCCGACCTTCTCGCTTCCCTCAAAGGAGACTCCCGATGACCCGCAATCTTTCAGTCACCATCTTCGAGCTGCTCGGCACCTTCGCCGCTGGCGCTCTGTTCATGTACCTGGCGCAGTGGGCGCGGGAGCTTATGCGCGCCAACAGCCGCGACGCCGGCAAGGTGGAAGCGCCGGCCGAGCCTGCGGCTGATCCGCCGATGCTGGTTGTCGCGCCGTGGTCGGACGCTGGGACGTCGGATGTTTTGACGGGTGTGGTGTGGCGTCGCGAGATCGAGGCGGCGACTGTGCCGGTGTTCGAGTCGACGCCGCTGCCAGATCACGTGTCGGTGTGGCGGATGCCGGAGTGGAAGCTGGACGACCCTGACCGCACACAGCTGTGGCCGATCATCAAGGGCTACGACGCGGAGGATTTGGATCCGGGTCCGGAGCCTGAGGTGGATCCGAATACCCGTAGGCGGTTTGTGCGCTCGGATGTCGAGATGGGGGCGCTGGCGGTTGCTCAGGGCTTCGAGTCGGCGGGCGAACAGGCTAAGGACCCGGCGATCGCCGAGGCTGCAAAATGGCTGCCGAAGGCGCGGAGCAACCGCAAGGTGTTGGTCGACTTGGACGCCAACAAGGTCGTGGTGTCGTGAGCGTGTTCGACTCCGCGTTCGACTGGTTCGCCGCTCTGCCTGCTGAGGATCAGCTGCTGTATATCGGTGTGACGTGTTTGGTGGTGCTGGGCGGGTTTCTGGCGACCATTTTTCTGCCTGCGGTTCGTGAGGGTGAGGGCTTCGGGGAGCCCACACCGCCGTCTGCGCCTGTCGCGTCGGAGCCTGTGCCTGCTGCTCCTAGGTCGCCGTTCGCGGGGAAGCGGGTGTCCAAGTGACTGTTCCTGTTTGGCTGCTCGACGTCGACGGCGTCGTCAACGCTTGCTCCCGAAAGCCTGATGGCAGCGTCTGGCCCAAGGACCAATGGCTGTCCGGGAAAGCTCAAAACCGGGATGGCGAGTTCCCGATCCTGTGGGCCCAGCCTGTCGTCGACTTCATCCGCGATGTGCACGAGTCGGGCCGCGCCGAGGTTCGCTGGCACACCACGTGGCAGAAGGATGCAGCCGCAATAGAGGCACTGTGTGGCCTGCCCGCCTTCGAGGTTGCTGTCGCGCCCGAGTTCGACGCTGCCGTGACCTACGCAGCCGAGGCGATCCGCGAGGGCCGCCCGGACTGGTGGAAGCTCCCATCGGCCGAGCGCGTGGTTCGCGACGAGAAGCGGCCGCTGGTGTGGACGGACGACGACATCACCTACAGCTTGAAGCGCTACGACGCTGATGCGGGGCTTCGGGCGTATTCACCAGCGTTGCTGGTATCGCCGAACGATCGGACGGGCCTGACGCCGAAGCACTTGCGGCGGATTGGCGACTTCCTGGACCTGCACGCGGCCGCTGGCGGTGCCTCATGAGCCCGTCTACTCGTCGCGTCGCTGTGACGCTTGCCGCCGCTACGGCGCTGGCCATCGTGCTCTCCTCGCTGCTGATCGGCGGGCTGGGCGGTAACTGGCTTGCGTTTGTTGCCTTCGCCTTTGTGCTGATGGTGGCTTCGGCGATCGCGTTTGTGGTGTTGGCGTTCGGCCCGGCGGCGATGGTGGCCGCATCCGATGCGGCCGACGACCCGATGGGCGCCCACGACTGCAACGACCCTGCCGCCTGCGAACTCGCGGCGGGCTTGGCTGATCTGGCTGTAGATGGTCGTATCGCCAGCCAGGAGGAGCGGGACTTCTTCGACCTGCTGAACGAGCAGGACCTGAACCGCGACCGGGAGAGGTGGCAGCCGTGAGGTACGAGATTCGACCGCTGGGCAATTGGGATCAGCCCAAGACGGAACCTCGTGCAACCTCGGGGCGGTTCCGGGCAGCCTGGCAATCCACGCTCGACCTGCTCGGCCGCGAAGTCGAGCACCTCGGCGGCGAGCTGGTCGTCATTCAGATCGACGTGACCGAGGGCGAGCTGCGCCGCGATGGCATGCTTCGCGCGAACGCCCGGGTCGCCTTCCCCGGCGTGAAGGTTTCCTTCGAGTCTCGGCACGGCTCTCTCACCTACGCCACCGATGCCTACGACGCCCGCTATTACAACGACCCGCCTGGCTGGCAGGCCAATATACGGGCGATCGCGCTGGCCTTGGAGGCGTTGCGGGCAGTCGACCGCTATGGCGTGACCTCGAGCGGCGAGCAGTACCGAGGCTGGACCGCCATCAGTGTCACGACCGGCGAATTCGACATGACCCGCGCGCAGGCCGCCGACTTGCTCGCCCATCCCGGGCAAACGTCGTTCAAGCCGGTCGACGTGCTCACCGATCCCGCCGCGGCGGCGCAGGCATATCGCAACGCCGCCAAAAAGCATCACCCCGATGTGGGCGGCGATCCGGAGCTGTTCCGGCGGTTGACCGCTGCGCGCGATCTGTTGCTGGCAGGTGCCCGATGATCCTGGGCATCCTCAACCGTCTCGCCGAAGCGTCTCTGCGCAAACGTCATGTCCGCATGGTGGCGATGGTCAAGCGGATCGCCACCAACAACCGTGCCCTGCGGATCGTCAACTCGCACCTTTCGGCGCAGGTGATCGCGAAGGAGCAGGGGATCCGCACAGTGCAGCGGCTGCTGGCCATAGAGAAGGAGATCGGCGTCGAACGTCTGGCCCAGTTGGCTGAGCGGGATGAGCAGATCGCCCGCATGGACGAGGAGCTGGTCGAGCTGTCCGGGCGGCTTCAGGACGCGGAAACACGGCTCGCCGAATGCAAGGAGTGCCTGTGACCGCCCTCACCGAGCTCGCCCGGCAGCTCTACGCATGGGACGCCCGCATCAAGCTCCTCAAGCGCAACGAGCAGCTGGAGGCCGAGAACGCGGACCTTCGCCGGCGTCTTGAGCGGCTGATCGCCAAGGCCAACCGGCATCTGCACATCTGCCCACTCGCGCAGGCCGTAGAGGACGAAACCCGCGCCAAGCGCCACAGCGACGGATTGGGAGACGACTGATGACAACCCTGAAGACCCGGCCGCCGACAGGCCGCATTCCGTGGCCGCTGATCCTCGTCGAAGGGCCGGAGAAGGCCGGCAAAAGCTGGCTGCTGGCCGAGCTGTCTGCATCGGACAAGGTGGGCCAGACCTACTGGCTGGACCTCGGCGAAGGCGCAGCCGACGAATACGGTGCCATACCCGGTGCCCGCTACCTCGTCCTGGAACACGACGGCACGTGGCGCTCCATCCTCGGCCAGGTAGAAGCAGTTCGCGCCGAAGCCGAACGCGTCGCCAAGCTCGGCGAGCCGCCCGTGGTGCTCGGCATCGACTCGTCGACCGCCGAGTGGGACCTGCACAAGGACTGGGCGCAGGGCAAGGCCAAGGACCGGCTCAAGCGCAACGGCAAAGGTGTAGCCGCCGACGTCGAGGTGACCGTCTCGATGGACCTGTGGAACGAGGCCACCGCCAGGCACCGCAGGCTTATGACGATCCTGATGACCTTCCCCGGCATCGTCGTAGTCACCGCACGTGGCAAGGACGTCGCGGCGATGGACGGCAACGGCAAGCCCATCGCCAACACCAAGGAGTACAAGGTCGAGGGTCAGAAGAACCTCGCCTTCGACTGCTCGGTGTGGATCCGCGTCTCCCGCGAGCATCCCCCGCTTGTCGTCGGTGCCCGCTCAGTCCATGCGGGTGTGCGCCCGGGCGTGGACCGGCCGCGGCCGATGCCCGGTTTGACGTTGGAACGGGTCATCTTCGACATCCTCAAATGCGAGCCCGCCACGGCACACGTCCGCGATTTGGTGAACCCGCAGGGCGAGGAGGGGCCCGAGCCGCAGCAGCTCGGCAAGCGGCAGATGGAAGAGCTGATGGCCCTGTTGGAGAAGGCTGAGCTGAACTCGAAGGAGTTGGCGCTGCCGTACATCAACGAGGCGATCAAGCCGGAGTCGGTGGAGAAGACGGCTCAGCTGAGCGTGGATCAGGCGGAGCAGGTGCTGGTGAAGCTGCGCAAGTACGTGGCGCAGCTGGAGCCCGCCACCGACAAGGCTTCGGCGGTGACCGAATGATCCTTGCGGTCAGCGGATGGCGTGAGTGGAAAGACGCCGCCTTCATCCGGCGGCACCTCGATGAGGCGATCGGCCAGCACTTCCTTCTCGGCGAGCGCACCGTGCCGGTCACTGTCCGCGTCGGCGAGCAGCGAGGCGCGGATGCCATCGTCCGCGCCCATATCGCTGGGACTGATGGCGTCACGCCAGCCGTGTACGACGCTGGCTGGACGCCGGAGAACCACCACTATGCGGGTTCGGTGCGCAACAAGCGGATGCTGCTAGGTGACGACCTCGACGATGTCACGGCCGGCCGAATGGCTGATCTGCTGCTGGCCTTCCCGCAGCCGGGCAAGGTCTGGAACGGCAAAGGGTCGGGCACGTGGAACTGCATAACGCAGGCGCACTACCGGGGCATCGAGGTGCGGATCCCGGCCTATCGGGTGAGTGACGAGTTGCGTGGGTCGGATCAGCCATTGCTGGATTTGGCCGGTCAGGTGATCTCGTGAAGCGGGGCACGGGTCTGGCTCCCATGTCAGCCAAGCGCCGCGCCCAGCTGGCCGCTGAGGGCAATCCTTTCCCGACGTCGACGTTCAAGGCGAAGCCGAAGATGGCCACCGCCAAGCGGCCCCACGCCGGTTTCGCCCCGGAGGTGGTCGACGCCATCCTCGAGCGCGATGGCCACGCCTGCGGCCGCTGCGGCGGTGCGCTGTATGGCGAGCGTGGTTTCGACTACTCAATCCAGCACCGCCGCGCCCGCGGTGCGGGTGGCACGCAACAGCCGGACACCAATGCGCCGCAGAACGGGCTGGCCCTGTGCGGTTCGGGTGCTGGCGATGCGGGCTGCCACAGCCATGTCGAGTCGCACCGTGAAGAAGCACGTGAGCACGGATGGGCCATTCGGCAGGACGAGGACCCGCTGCGAGTGCCAGTTACCCATTTCCTTCATGGAGTCGTCTTCCTGTATTCGAACGGCTCCTGGGGTTCACGACCGGAGGTGACCGCATGACCGTCTACATCGCCGACCGCGGTACGACGCTGCTGGCCTACGACCGCCCTATCGACGACGAGAGCGGCCGGAAGCTTGGCCATGCCATACGCACCTGCGTGGTCGGTTCTCGCGGTCAGGGTTGGTACTGGGACATCTGGGTGGGCGGCAAGCAGTACGAGGCCCGCAGGAAGCCTGACGCCCGCGATGAGCTGGAGCGGCTGTGTGAGGAGCTGCTGGCCTCGCGCTGTCCGGTCTGTGGTCCTACCGGCTGTGCGGGACATACCCGAGTGGCGGTGGGCGCATGACCTCCTCTTCGCCGCGTCTGGCCGCCGCCGAAATCCCGACCGAGGTGCTGCACCAGCTGTACCGCGACTACTGCCTGAGCAAGCACGTGTATGCCAAGGCGGCATACGCGGATGATGCTGCACGGCAGGCCCATATCGACGACGACGCGCGCTCCTACTACGAGGAAGCGCACATGGGCCCGCTGGCCGAGCTGGTGAAAGCGGCCTATGCCGCTGGCCGCGAGTCGGTTCTGCACGAACCGAACGACATCGAGGCCACAGGCGGATGCTGCTGCAACGGCTGTATAGGTGAAGGCCGGTGTGACCTGTACGACCCAGCCGACGCCGACGAGCGCATGGAGAACGACGCCGAGCGCATTGCGGAGATGACGCCTGACGAGCTGGCGAGGTGGGGCGAGTGACCTCCGCCGAGCGGTTCCACTACATGTTCACCTGGCCCTGCGGCTGCCCGTTCTCCATCGCCTCACAAACCATCGCCGACGAAGCGATGTGGCTGGAAACCTTCGACACCGCAGCTGGTGTCACGGCGGCCAAGGCGGCTGGGGTGAAGATGCTGCGCATCACCCACGACCAGTGGGAGAGCGAGCATCTGGCCCGATTCAAGGCGCGGTGTGAGCACAATCCGCCGAAGCTTCCGCCGACCGACGAGCCGAAGCTGAAGGACCTCGACGAGGACATCATCGAGATGGTGGTCGGCGACAGGGTTTCCGACGCCATCAACGCCCATCTTGTGAAGCTGGACCAGAACCAGGACATCCTTGTCGCCCGGCTCGGCCACCTGCTCAAGGCCGAGAGCCCGTTCGATGTTCGGGCGGCGATCGACGAGATGGTCCAGGCGTTCAGTGACGTGATGGAGGTCCGCTGATGGCGCGCGCCTTCTACCGCGGCTACGTCCAGGACGGCCCTCGTGCCGGTCAGGTCAAGCGGCTGCACATCATGCGTGAGGACGGCAAGTTCCCCGGCCGGTCCGCTCTGTGCGGTGTCCACGGCTATGACGTCACCAGGTCGCTGACCGTCATCATCGACCCGCTTCCTTCGGTGCCGCCTGAAGGGCTGTGGTGGTGCCCAACGTGTGTGGGCCAGTACGCCGACGTGGTTGGGCTGATTGACGCGGTTGCCTTCGACCTGGCGGGGGTGGCCTGATGACTCGTCCCACGATGACCGAAAGCCAGCTGCAGGCGTCCATCCTGGACTTGGCCCGCACTCACCGGCTGCTCGCTTTTCATGTCCGCGACAGCCGCAAGTCCGTCGGGGTCGGGTTCCCGGATTTGGTTTTAGCCGGCGTCGGCGGCGTGCTGTTCCGGGAGCTCAAGAATGCGACCCTGCAGCCCACTCCGGAGCAGATGGCTTGGTTGGGCACCCTCGATGCCGGCGGCGCTGACGCCGCGCTGTGGCGGCCTGAGCACTGGTACTCCGGTGAGGTCGCGGCGACGTTGGCACGTTTGGCCAAGCCCCGGATGCAACTGCCGCCCGAGGTGGCCAAGTGAACGTCGACACCCGCCGCCATCTGACCGCAGCCAAATACGGCCGCCTGTACGACGCCGAGACTGGCGGGACGTTTATCCGCTCCCACACAGTCTCTGGGCACACGTCACGCCGGGCCCAGCTCAAAATCGTCGAGCAGCTGCTGGCGGACGGATGGATTGTGCGCCTGTCCGATGGCCGGTATCCGATCACCGACCTAGGCGAGGCAGCTTTGGCTGCCGACCGGGCGCAGCTTGCGCCCGAGGTGCCTCATGGTGCGTAAAGCCTTCAAGGTGCCCCGCGGTATCTGCTCCCACTGCGGCCGTGAGACGGCGTTGATGTCTGACGGCCGGGTGACGGGCAGGCATGGGCCTTGCCCGGGTGCGGGGCTGATGCCGTCGGCGCTCGTCGAGAAGAAGGTCGTGCCGATTCAAAAGGACGTGAAGCGATGACACTCACCTTGAGCGATTACTTCTGCGGCGCCGGCGGATCCTCGTCCGGGGCGAAGCTGGTACCTGGCGTCCAGGTCACCCACGCGTTCAATCACTGGCAGCTGGCCCTGGACACCCACGCCCTCAACCACCCCGAGGTGGACCACCAGAAAGCCGACCTGTCCAAGGCAAACCCGCGCCTGTATCCACGCACCGACATCGGCTGGTTTTCGCCGGAGTGCACCAACCACTCCCAGGCCAAAGGTAAACGCAAACACGACCGGCAGCCCGACCTGTTCGGTGAAACCCTGCCCGACGAAGCCGCCGAAAGATCCAGATCGACCATGAAGGATGTCCTGACGTTCGCGGCAGTGCACCGCTACGAGGCGGTCATCGTGGAGAACGTCGTCGAGGTCCGCGACTGGGCGTGGTGGCCGAACTGGCTGCGCGAGCTTGAAGCGCTCGGCTACGACCACGAGATCGTCTACCTGAACTCCATGCACGCCCAGCAACTGGGCCCAGGCGCACCGCAGTCACGGGACCGCATCTACATCGTGGCGTGGCGCAAGGCCTGCCGCCGTCCGGATCTGCGCCGGTGGACACGCCCGCCCGCCTACTGCCAGCCGTGCGACCAGGTGGTCACGCCGATCCAGGCGTGGAAGGACCCGAACAAGCAGTTCGGCAAGTTCGGGCGCAGCGGCCAGTACGTGTACCGCTGCCCGAATCTGAAATGCCGCAACGCGGTGGTGAATCCCGAGTTCCTGCCCGCCGCGGCAGCGATCGACTGGTCGCTGACCGGGCAGCGCATCGGCGACCGCAGCCGGCCGCTGGCGCCCAAGACGATGGCACGGATCCGCAAGGGCCTGGCCACCTACGGCAGCCAGCTGCTGGTGCCGTGCGGTGGAACGTGGCGCGATCGAGCGGAGCCGCTGGCCAAGCCGATGGCGACCCGTACCACGGTTGAGACTGATGGCCTGCTTGTTCCGGTGGAGGGCCGTACGGGTACCAACGCCCGGCTGACCACGGGTGTGTTCCGCGCGCAGACGGCACGGCTGCAGGATGCGCTGGTTGTTCCGCTGCGCAACAACGCCGTGGCACGGCCAGCGTCGACCGACCCGCTGATGACTGTTGCCGCCGAGGGCAACCATCACATGATCGTCGACTACAACGGGCCGGCGAAACCGGTCACCTCGCCGCTGCCGACGCAGACCGCGGTCGAGGGCAACGGCCTGGCAAGCATCGAAATCGACCCGGACGACTGCGCCTTCCGCATGTTGGAGCCGCACGAGATTCAGGCCGCGATGGCGTTCGACCCCGGCTACCGGCTGCTGGGCAATCGGCGTGAACGGGTGCGGCAGTTGGGTAATGCGGTCACTCCGCCGGCAGCCCGGGATCTGATCGCCGCAGTTGCCGAGGCTGTCAACGGGACGGCGCCATGACGACTGGCATCTGCCGCCACTGCCTCGCCCCGGTGCCTTTGGGCGCCGACGGGAAGGTGGCCCGGCACAAGGAGCAGATCGTTTCGGCCAGCGGCTGGGCGGACGGATACGACGGATGCCGCGGGTCTGGCTGGACACCGAAACCGACACCGAACGAGGGAGAGCAGCGGTGACCGACCAACCAAAGCCGACGGTGCGTATCGAGGTGGTGCATGTCGTCAACGGCACCACCCACAACGACGTGCTGCACGGCTCGAGGGTGTCGATGCAGATGTTCGAGTCCTGCCTGTACGTGCAGCTGACCGACGGGTTCGACAAGGACGGTCCGCTGATCGACGTGCTGTACCGGGGTGAGACGGCCAAACGCCGTCCAGTTTTTGAGGAGGACCAGAAGTGACTATGCAGCATTTGACCGAGTGTGTGGTCGGCCGTGAGCCGATCGAGCCTGAGGTGTCGATAGCCCACCGCCCAGGCAAGGGCAAAGGTGCGTGGCCCGCGTGTATGCCACGTCGCGACAACGCAGATCCGGCCGAGTGGCGGGAGTTGTCGGTGGGCCGTGCCCTGGAGTTGGGTGCGGTTCCGTGCACCGAGAAGGCGTGCACGGAGGTGGCGGCATGACCCTCACCAGCGAGCAGTTGACGGAGATCAGCGAGCGGTCGAAGGACTACCTGGCACTCGGCGTCGGGTCAGTCCACTACGCCAACATGTCGGCGGGAGATGTGCCCGCCCTGCTGGCGGAGCTGGCCAAGGCGACCGCTGCGCGTGACAAGCATTCCGACCGCGCCGATCTGCTGGTGGGCGCGATGGCCTACGTCCGGGATCAGGTGTTCCGGTTCAACGAGGTCGGGGTGGAGGTGCTGGTTCGGGAGTTGCTGCAGCGGCTTCATGAGCATGCCTGCGACGCAATCAACCGGGACGTCGAACGGCGTTCAACAGTGCCGGAAGTCAAGGCGGATGTTGCGGCGCTCGACTGCCCTCGCTGTGGTGGCCTTGAAGGCACCCACGTCCGTCGCGACTGCGCCGAGGTGGGCACCGAAACGGCCCAGGCCGAGCGGGATGACGAACTGGCCACTCTGGAGATCGGCCCGGTAACGCCTCAGATGCTGGCGGACGTCGCCTTCGTGGAAAGCATCCGGAACCCGAACCTCGACATCCCGCTGGACGAGGACGCCGACATCAACGCCCGTGTGGCAGTCGACGAGCGGGTGGCTGCCGCAGCCGAAGCGCTGCTCGACATTGAGCGGAGGCGGTCGCCAGCCACAGAGGACTCGTCGATTTGGCTGGAAGCGCATGCGGCTGCACTCGGTGAGTTGATTGCCGCTGTGGACGCCCGCCGTGCGCTGACCGGCGAGCAGACGGAGGGCGCGGCAACCGGAAGCCCGCTGGCGACAGGCGGGCTGGTCGACTCGTCACGGCTCTACCGCGTCGGCGTGGACCGAGCCTGCACCCACTGGGCACACAGCGTGCCCCATGGCGCGCCCTGTACGCCTGAGGCGCTCGATCAGATCACCACGCATGCTGCCGAGTGCCTGGAGGCTCCTCGTGGCTGAGTTCGCGCGCCCGTTCCGTATCACCTACCCCGACGGGATACCGGAGGACGAGGTGCTGCATGGCGTCCAGTTCCCGGACGGGGCGTGCATAGTCCGCATGCCTCGTGGTGGCTTCCATGCCGCCATTCCGTTCGAGTTCCTCGGTGAGGTCTTAGACATGGAGCACGCGGTCGTCGAGTGGGCCGACGGAGGTGGGGCATGAGCGACATCGACAAGCTCGCCCAAGTCCTCCGCGACGCGATAGCCGCCAGCGATGTACGCGGCCAGGACGTTGCCTGGGCGCTGACCCGGGTGATGCGCGAACAGCCTTGCGGCTACGAATCCTCGTTCGGCATGGTCGGCCAGTTCAAGGACTACGGCTGCGTGCGGCTGTGGCACATGGACCGCGACATCCGCCACTCCTACGTCCTGCGAGATGACGTCCGCAACGGCTGCAGGGAGCCGGTCGAGAACCCCGCCTATGAGGGCGGCGGGCTGCGGCTGTGCGCCCGCCAGCTTGTGGACGGCGTATGCCCAGCCCATCCCACCGCCTAAGCCCTTCCGCTCCTTCCCCGGGGCGGGCAACCAAAACGAAAGGTAAGGGACATGCAGCTCGACCGTAGGCATTGGATCGCAGGTACCGCCGCCGCACTCGTCATCGTCGCGGCTTTTGCCGCCACCACACCAGCCAATAGTGCTGTAGCGCCGCTGGACGACCAGGCCGCCATGGGCAACGCATGTGCCGCCCGGCTGGCCAGTGGCCGCCCACTCACTCCGGCGCAGCGCAACTGGCTCGAAACCTGCCGTGCTGTCTTCGCTCCGGCCGGGTCACCGTCGCCGAGCGCGAGCCCGAGCGCATCGCCGAGCGCCAGCCCATCCGTGAGCCCGAGCCCGTCACCAAGTCCGAGCGTCTCACCGACACCATCACCCAGCCCGAGCACCCCGCCCACCGCCGGACCCACACCACCCACCGCCTGCCCCGCATGGCCCGCCGTCCCCGACAGCGCTTGCACCGGATGGCGACACACCGGCGTCAGCCTGCGCACCTGCCCCACCACGCTGGCCGTGGCCGGTGGCATCTATGACGGCTGTAGCTTCCCCGGCAGCGTCGTGATTGCGGCGGCCGGCATCACCATCAGCCGCTCCTACATCGACGGTGGGCATGTCGAAGGCGCGGGCTACGACCTGCGCGGCGTGCGCTTGGTCGACGTCGAAATCTCGGGCGGCACCGACAATTTCGCGGCGATCGGCAACTCGAACTATTCGTGCCTGCGCTGCGACATCCACGGCGGCCTGCGCGGGCTGGCGTTGGGCTCCAACGTGGTCGTCACCGACTCCTACGTCCACGACCAGCGCATCGTCCCGGGCGCCCACCAAACCGCCGCGTCGACACATGGCGGGGCGCACGTCCGCATCGAGCACTCCACACTGCGCTGCAACTCGGACCGGTACGCCTGCTCCAACGGGGTCAGCTTCTACTCCGAAGACCCGCCGGGTATCGACGACATGCTCATCACCCGGTCGCACATCTCCACCGATGCGGGTTACTGCCTGGGCTTCTTCAGCCTGCAGCCGGGCAAGCCGTACGGCATCACCAACACCCGCATCGTGGACAACGTGCTGGGTGCGAGCGAGTACGGGCCTGTAGCGAACTGGCCCGCAAGTCAGGCCGGGAACGTGTGGTCCGGCAACACGACGCCCGGCGGCACACCCATCAACCCGTAGCCAAACAACCAACCGAAAGGCAACAGATGAACACGATCAGCTTCAGCCGCATTCAGGCCGCACTGCGGGCCATGGGTATCGACACTCATGAGGAGGTCGTCTCCGTCCTGATGACTCCCAAGCAGGTCACCGTCAACCGGCAAGATCTCAACGACCGAGGCGAGCCGTATATCGACCCGGTAACGGACGCCATCGCTGCCCGTGCCGAAGTGTTCGATGTCGACCACACCAAGGACGACGCGGACGACGGGACTGGCCTGACCTACGCCGACGTGGTGCTCGTCCACGATGACGGTGTCGTCTTCGACTTCCATGTCGTCGAGGAGGTCGTGTATCTGGCCGATGTCGCAGTCGACGGCACGATCGACATCCACTTGTACGGCAAGGGCAGCGCATCCAAGTCGTCGTCCGCCTCTTCGGTGTCTGAGCCGATGCCGGCCGACGAGGGCGGTCCTGATGTTGTCATCACGCGGCCAGAGGGCGAGGCGACGGCATGAGGCTGCGCCGAATCCTGGCCGTGCTCGCTGTCAGCGCGACGCTCGCGAGTGGAGCCGCCGCCTGCGGTGACCCGGCACCCGCTGTTGAGGTCGAGGACTGCGACGCCGAGGACTGGGCCAACCGTGAAGACGACTGCGGTTTCACCGACGCCGACCGCAAGAAGAAGACCACCAAACCCGCGCCGACGAAAAGGAAGAGGTAGCCATGGCAAGCGACAGCAACACCGCCCGCTCGGGCGGCATCGGGTTCGGCGGCCTGCTCGCCATCCTGTTCATCGGCCTCAAGCTGGGCGGGGTAATCAATTGGTCCTGGTGGTGGGTGTTATCGCCGCTGTGGATTCCACTCGCGCTGGTGGTGGTGATCTTCGCTTTCGCCGGCGTCTTCGCGCTCGCGTTCGGCGGCAGGCGCACCACCCGCCGTTACAGGTAGCTCTTTCCCGGGCGTGGCATGAGGTCACGCCCGGATCAACCCAAGGACTGAAGGAGATCAAGCAAGTGAGCGACATGGAATACACCTGGGGCGTCACGTACCACAGCGGCGACGTTGACGACATCAAGGCGCACGCCTATAGCGACCTTTCGGGGCGTGCCGAGTTCCGCGACATCAACGGCGACCTGATCGCCGTCATCTGGCCCGGCGTGTACCGCAGCATCATCCGCGTCGACGCCCTCGTCGAGCCCGACTACGAGTTTGAGGGCCAGACCGAGGTTGGCCGTCCCGTCTCCGAGGCTGAGGTGACCCTCTTCTATCCGGAGGGCGGAAGCGACACGTTCCGGCTGGACACGGACATCTGCTACCACGCCGAGGTTGCGGTGGACGGGCCGGTCGACAGTGCGGTGCGCCGGATCGCGGTGGACATCGTCGGGCAGGGGACTGCGCACCGGTCGCCTGCGCCGAGTGTGGCCGCAGTCGAGGGCTGATCTTCTCCGGGCCCGGCTTCCGGGCCCGGACACAGCTAGGAACCGCGAAACCTGGGAGGTGAGTCAGTGGTCGGAGCGGCGGGGCGGCTCGCGGTCGACGAGCTTGGGCACGCCTGCCTCGCGGGCGAGACGTCGAACGTGGCCGGGGTGCCAGCCGACTTCGCGACCTACGTCGATTGGTCGCGTGGGCAGGGCGACCTCCTCAATTACGGCCTGCCGCAGCCGTTCCAGAGCAGCCTCATAGACAGCTTCCGCTTCGTCGAAAGCCTTCTTGGCTGCTCGGAGCTTGTCGCTGGCTACGTAGGGCGGCACATCCGCAGTTTCGCACATCAGCAAACTCATGGAAACCAGTGTACTCGAACCGTGGGGCGTGAACCCCAGGGTTCGTAATCTGGTAAGATCTGTACGTAGGTTCGAAGAGCACGGAGGCGTTGCGTGCCAACAAAATGGGCGATCAACAAGGCGGTAAAAGCCTCCTCGTTGCCGTCGCCGTCGCGCCTGATCATGTTCGCGCTCTCGGACAGCGCCGACAAGGACACCGCCGTGGTCCCTGAGGAACACGCGCCATCCCTGCGGCAGATCGCTGAGTGGACTGGGCTCGGAAAGGCCACCGTCGCTCGCCATCTGGATCTTCTCGAAGAGTCCGGATGGCTTGAGCGCGAACGGCCTTCCATTGAAGCCGCTCGCTCAGAGCACGCGAAAACAAATTATCGATTGTCGATAGGTCATGTCTCAGAGCGGGACATGCCCATGTCTCAGAGTGAGACATGCTCTGACGAAAGCATGTCTCAGAGCGGGACAAGCCATGTCTCAGAGCGAGACAAGGGCATGTCTCAGAGCGGGACAGTTCCTTTATTCCCAGATCATTACCAGATCTCACCAGATCATTCGTCGTCGGAGAACGCGACGACAACGAAGACGAAGCGTCGGCGCAGAGCCAAATCTAAGCCGAAGCCTCCGCCCGACCGACCCGACGTCGAACGGATCTGCACGCACCTCGCCGACCGCGTCGAAGCCAACGGGTCCTTGCGCCCCACCGTCACCGCCAAGTGGCGCGAGTCCGCCCGCCTGCTCCTCGACCGCGATGGGCGCACCGAGGATCAGGTCATGAAGGCCATCGACTGGTGTCAGGCCAATGACTTTTGGCGCGCCAACGTCAAATCGATGCCGACACTGCGCAAGCAGTACGACACGCTGCGCCTGCACGCCAAGCGCCCCAACGGATCCGCCTCACGCAACCAGCTTGTGCAGCACAACGGCATGCTGCTCAAACCCGAAACCGTCGCCGACCTGGAGCGCCGCAAGCGCTTCGAGGCCATCGACGCTGCCAGCACCCAGCAAGCCATCGGGGGAACCAAATGAACCTCGCCGAAACCAGCGACCTGCTCGCCCTGATCGCCCGCTATGACAACCGCCGCATCGACGACGCCACCGTCGTCGCCTGGCAGGCCGTTCTCCAAGACCTTGAGCTGCCTGACTGTCAGGCAGCCGTGGTCCGCCATACCGCAGGCTCCGACGCCTATCTGAAGCCCTTCCACATTCGCCAGCTCGTCAAGCTCATCCGCGACGAAAACCGTAAGGGCCAGGCTGAGCCGCTTGCCCTACCGTCTCGCTTCGAGGCGGACGAGATCAGGGATCAACGGATCGCCAATGGCGTCACGGTCCTTGCCGACCACTGGAAAGCGCCAGATGGCCCACCGACCGACGACCTTCACGGTCAGGCCCTTGTGCGTGCACGCCGCGAGCGAGGCAAGCGGCCGGTCCCAGGGCAGCGCGGCAGCCGTGTCGGCGGCAAGCAGATCAAGATGCCCAAGCTCGTCCCGCCGCCGTGGGCCAATCCAGACGTGGCCGAGCAGCAAGCAATCCAGCTGCTCCACGAGTCCGGCAAGGCCTGCGGCCGCCGCAGCTGCCTCCGATGCCAGTCCTGAATGGAGCCGGAATGCACATCCGCCCCGTCGATCTACCCGAACTCCGTGACGAAACGGTATCCGCCGTGGCTCGCGTTGGCCAGTACGTCTACGAGCAAGGCATAAGCACCGGCCGTCAGCTCATGAGGCCGAGAGGGGACGCCACGAGCGCCGCAGCCGTTCTGGTCAGAGAAGAACTGAAGCGGGTCACAGCCGCTGAGCTTTTCTACGTCAGCAGCGAGATGTCGGCGCTCGCCATCGCTGCGGGAGCGAGCTTGCCAGAGTTCACTCTGATGCCTGAGGATCTGCCCGCACGCAGCGGCTTCATGTACTTCGATCAGCCCGTCGCAACGGCCGACCTTCGAGACGTGGACGAGACCCCGTTGAGCGAGGCACCGATTGTTGCCGCGTGCTGGGGGCCATGGACAGGCAACAACCCGGCCTGGAAGCACGGCGGAATCTGGGTTACCTGGTACTCAGATGCCCGCGCGGCGTTGGACAGCGGCGTACGGATTGGCACCGTAAGCGGCCGCCTCGCGGAGAAGCTGCGGCCGGTCACGGACCGACTGGCGATCGACAATGAAATCCAATGCCCTTTCAGCCCCGATCCCATTCCGGCGATGACGGCCAACGGCGGAGAGACCGCGTCCTACTTCGAAGCGGGCGGCATCGCGCGATGGCTCGGCACTCTCAAGGCGGCATGGCTTCTCATGACCCAACCGGTGACCGCAGTAACGGACGCTCAGTACGACAAGGCAACCCGACGACGTCTCGCCAAGAACCACCCCAAGCCACCACGAGTCAGAGTGATAAACCTCCGGCGGCCCGCCGGAACTTCGACCAGCGGTTCTGACCGGGAGTACCAACACCAATGGATCGTGCGCGGCCACTGGCGTCAGCAGTGGTATGCAACGCGCAATGTTCACCGTCCGGTGTGGATAGCCCCGCACGTGAAAGGCCCCGAAGGCGCGCCGCTGCTCGGCGGCGAAAAGGTCTATGCGTGGACACGATGACCTCCCTCAGCCCTGACCATTGCCCACCGTCCGATGAGGAGACACCGCAATGAGCGATAGCAAAACGATCTACGTTTCGATCGGAAACTCGGACGACAAGCTCACCCAGCGCGAATGGGCGGACTTCGTCTCCGACGTCCAGAGCGACCTGGTGTACGCCCTCAACCCGTACGGGCTCATCCATGGCCGCTGGCTGTCCATACCCGACGCGCCGTTCCAGAACGCCTGCTGGTGCGTCCAGTTCAAGGCATCCCACGGCGATGCCGGTCAGACCGTCGACGAGCACATGGCGATCGCTAAGGCGCGGCTGGCCAAGCTCGCCAAGGTCTACCGCCAGGACTCCATCGCGTGGGCCGAGGCCATCACCGAGTTCATCGGCCCGGGGGTGCTGGAGTGACATCGCCAGACGAGGACGCCATGCTCGCCGCGCTTGTGGCGCTGCGCAAGGGCCGCCGTCAGAGTCAAGCCGAGCTGGGCGGAGACCTCAGCGTGACCCAGACCTGCATCTCGTACTGGGAGAGCGGCAAGCGGGCGATGACCACCGCCGACCTGGCCGACTACGCCCGCGCCTTCGGGAAGCGCTGGATCCTCGTCGATGCCGCTGCCGGAGTCCAGCTCAGTCCGCCGCGTCTGGACCCGCCACGCCGCCCTGAGGTCTGCCCAATCTGCGCCTGCAGCGTGACTGGCGGCGACATGGGATGCGGCGACGCCGAGGGCCTGACCGCCGTGCTGTTGCCGTGCGGCTGCGAAATGCCGCTGCGGGTCGCATTGTCTTCCGCAACCCCGCCTGACCGCCTCGTCATCCCATCTGGACGGAGAACCACATGAGCAACCACACTGCCAGCTACTTCGCCGACCCAGACATGGCCATCGCCGGCCACAACAGCTCGCTCGTCTACGTCCACCAGACCAAGGTCACCGGACTGCACTGCGAAGACTGCGGCTGGTACGGAGGCAGCTTCCGGCGCGACTTCAAAATCGGCGAGAAGGACATGCGCAAGGCCTGGGCAAAGCACGTTGCCTTCGTACAGGAGGGCGGGGTGATCGAGCACGAGCTCGCCTCCAACGTCGGCGAAGGCATCTGCCTATGCACGCGGTGCTCGCTTCCGTGGCGCGCCCAGCGTCGGGCCGAAGAGGGGCGAACGTGATGGCTACCAAGCTTTCCACCCACGTCTTCCAGTGGGACGGCATCACCGACCCGCTCGCGCTCAAACCGGTCGAGTACTGCACCTGCAAGCTGCCCCGCCGGCACCCACGACACGACGTGGCACCGCAGACACCCGAGCAGGACGCCGCCGATGCGGCACGGCTCGGCGAACACGACGAGATGGAGCACTGATGACCTACCAGCCGCAACACGAAACCACCATCTCGCCCTACCCGCTCGGCCAGCCACCGTTCGTCTTCGGCGCCACGTGTGCCTGCGGCTGGCTGTGGATGCCCAACAGCTACGAACGCACCTCGGCCGCGATCCGCGAGCACTACGTCGCCGAGGCGATGGCGATTCCGCTGGAGGAGCTGTGAGCTACCTGCGATGGACGCTCTACGGCTGGACGCTGTGGCTTCGGCCACGAGTGATCCAGCGCCGCTTCAAGCGCTGGCACGCCAGCTACTACCCGGATCGCAAGTTCTGCATGCAGCTGGGCTGCTGGGACCGCCAGTTCGAGAGCTGGCCCAGCTGCCGCGCACACCACACCTGCTCGCCGACGCGGCCAGCACCATGCTGCGGCTGGTGCCCGAAGTTGGCAGGCGACCCTGCCAGCTCTTCGTCTGGGCCGGCGACTACGGACACCGAGGAAGGTGCGACAACCCGATGACCAAGACCGTCTACATTTCGATCGGCAACAGCGACGACAAGCTGAGCCAGGCCGACTGGTCCACGTTCGTCCAGAGCGTCGACGACGCCATCGGCAGTGTCACTTACTACGCAGGCACTGCCCGTCATGGCCGATGGCACTCGTGGGCTGGGGATCCTTGGCAAAACGCCTGCTGGTGCATAGAGGTTTCCATCGACATGGCCCATCTCCTCAGTGGTCTCAAAGCAGAACTGGCCGGGCTGGCGAAGCACTACCACCAGGACTCGATCGCCTGGGCCGAGGCCGTCACTGAGTTCATCGGTGGCTCCGATGCCTAGACGCCTGTGCCAGTACTGCACCGCCAAGCTTGGCCGGTTCGCGAAGCTGCTGTTCATCGTCACGTGCAAGAACTGCGCATACCGGATGAGCATGGGCACATCGCCCAGCAAACCTCCCGCTGTGGTCCTGTCAGGACAGCACGAGACGGAGGAACGGCGATGAGCGAGATCGACTTGGATGCGCTACGAACCATCCTCGACAAGGCCCACACGCACGTTTGCGATCTGGCCCAGGGCTTGACTCGCTGGAAGATGACCATCCCGGCGAACGAGGAGGCCGACTCGGATTTGATCCTGGCGAGCGCCATCACCGGGGCGCTGAGTCTGCTCGCCGAGGTGCGCCAGCTCCGCGAGGACGACGCGCTCGCATGCGCGATCTTGGCGCAGCGAGACACGGAGATCCGCCTTCTCCGCGAGCAGCGGGACCAGGTACTGGCGCTACTGGATCGCGCTGAGCGTCTGGGCAAACATCCCGGCTCGGACCGTCTGGCTGCCGTACGCACGCAGCCAGCTGTGCTCACCGAAGCAGTTCGCGCGATCTACGCCTCTAGCGCTCATCCGTCGACTCTGGAGGCACAGAAATGACCGACAGCCCGCTGAAATCTCGGTCGAATGGAGGTTGGCATGCCCAAGGCGCGAGGTGAGTTCGCGACGTTGGCCACCGTCGGGGCCGCGAGCGAACTGCGAGTATGTGCCGAGCTCATGCGCAGGGGCTACCAGGTCTTCCGGTGTGAGTCTTCGAGCGCCCCGTTCGACTTGGTGGCCCACAAAGCCGGCAGTCTCTGGCGAGTCGAGGTAAAGACCATCACCGAGCCCGTTGGCACATACGGGCCTGGCTTCCCGACGCCGACTAACGGCAGCTGGGACATCCTGGCCCTGGTCGGAGAGAGTAAATACTTTTTCTTCGACTCGGACGTTCCCATGTCGGAAATACGGACCATCGTTCGAGCCGCATATGGATTTGGCCCGAGCAGGAAGCCATCGCAGCTCGCTGGGTGTGGGGATCTCGCGGCGTACACCCGGCATCTGAAGCGGGGTGAGCTGCCCTGCGAACCGTGCGCTAGCGCTCATAGGACCAACTTCCTCGCCAAGAAGGCCAAGGCCACTGGGCGACCGTCGATCAAGCCCGGCCCCGCCAAGCCAGCACCTGCCCTTGCCTTGGGCTGGGTGGGCACGGATGGCTGCACGATCTACGACGACGGCATGCACCGATCGTCCGCTCGTCGGGCGTGTGGCTGTGGATGGAGGCCCTAGATGGCCGAGAATCCAATTCTCCCGGTTCCGGGGTCCGGTTCCACAAGCGAGCCGGGAAACCCGCCACAGCGCGACGCTGGACCCCAAAGCGGGGCCGTTGCGGCGAAGTCCCACGCCACCGACATTGCTCCCGCATGCCCGATCATGGGCGGTGGGCCGAGCTACGACGCTCGCCGAGAACCAGACGGCCACGTGATGGTCTGGCTCAAGGACAACGCCGGACACAAAACGTGGCTCCGGCTCAGCCCCGCCGACGCGGTCGAACTCGGCGACGCCATCGCCGCAGTAGGCCGCGAAAGCACCGACAGCTGGTTCGAGCGCACAGCCCGCTGGGCCGACCAGCATCCGGTCAAACTGTGGCTCGCCTTCTGGGCCGTCCTGGTGCCGCTGACAGTCGCCGCGGCGGTGATGATCCCGTGACCCGCCACACCGAACCCGGATACCGCACCAGCTGGGTCGACTGGGTTATCGCCGGCGCTTTCACTCTTGCCGGTTTGGGCGCCGCAGGGATGGCGGTATGGGCTGCGATCGAGGTGCTGACATGAGCGACGACGCGCTCAAGCCGACGTTCCATGGCCCCATGGATCCCGCCTACCCGTGCAGGCAGATGCCCACACGCCACTGCCCTGCCATCTACCAGGACGTGTGCGGCGACGACAGGCCATGCGCACGGTACGAGTCCACAGACGAAACGCCATGGCTGCCAGAGCTGCCCGCGACAGCTCAAGATCCGAGTGTCGACCCGGGAATCCTGGCACCCGAACCAGACGTGTACAAGCCCGACCAGCATTGCAACGACGATCGTCCTAGATATTGAGATTGGGGCATTTCAGGATGAATGACGACCCGCAAGTCCACGCCCACCTAGGCCTCGTCCGCATCCCCGCAGGATCCTGCTGCGAAGGACAACGCTGGGAGGAATACACACCCGACACCGCCCGAGCCCTCGCCGTCGAACTGATCCTCCACGCATCCATCGCCGACAACCAACTCGCCGAAATCGCAGCCGCATGCGCCCAAGGCCACGACTGGGGCAACGGCTGGAACACCACCCACCTCGGCGAAAAGATCACCACCTACGCCTGCAACCGTGAAGGCTGCGACGGACGCCGACACGACCCAGGCTGGCTGCCCTTCGAACCCAAACAACACCTCGTCCCCTACTCGCCGAAGCTGTGGGACTGCACCGGACCAGGCTGCGAATGGTGCGGCAACGAGTCCTTCGCCGCTGCGTTCCGAAAGGTCATGGCCGACGGGGCCAAGCGGCTAGACGAGGCGCTGTTCGCCGAACCGATGCTGGCGACAGGCGGGCTCGTCACCGGCCTGCCCTTCCGTGTTGGCGAACGCGACAGCTGCCATCCGCTGACCGCCGACGACCTCAAGGCCGTCCGCGACCGGATCCTCGGCAAGGACGTCAAGCTGGTCGAGGCCACGGGACCGTCCGGGATCACCGTCCGCTTCGACCCAGGCGTTCCGGTCGACACGGCATTCGCCCTCGGCAGTTGCCGGTGCGGATGTGTCGACGCCAACCACGACGACTTCGGATGCAACACCAGCGGCTGCGCCTGCCACACATCGATTGACCAGCTCGTGGTCAAGGTCACCGGGATTGGGGAGGACGCGTGACGAACCCGCCACCACTGCCGTCCGTGCTCACCTCGGCGCAGCTCACAGCTGCGGTAGAAGCCCTCGGGCTTGACCCGAGCATCGTGCTGCGGCTGTCGGCAGACTCGCGCCGCGTCCGCGTCGACATCCGCTTGCCCGAGCACGGCAACGAGGTCTTCAGTGCCGAAATCCCAGTGATCCACGAGGAGGCCAACGGTGGCTGACATCAAGCCCACCTTGGACGCCATAGACGAAGCCATAGAGGGCTACGTCACCTGGCACGGCAGCGGCGACGCCATGGTGGAAGTCAACGGCGAGCGTGGCGGCTTCGATGGCCACATCTCGACATGGGTGGACGATGCCCACGCCTGGGCTGGCGAGGTGGCGCACGAGCGGGTGACCCGCATGCGCCTGGGTCAGCCCAGGCACGTAAGCATCGGCGGTGTCGACGTCACGGAGTATGTGCGCAGCGTGGACATTGCCGCCGAGGCTCGCCCGGTTGGCCTGATCTCCGCCTCAGCGCCACCCGAAGGCGAGCCGCTTGACGCTTACGAGGCCCTGCGTCGCTTCGCCCGGATCATGGACTACGACTGGCCGTCAGCCCAGCCCGAGCAGACCGTCGTGGCAGGACCCGACGTCGCCGCGCGCATCGAAGGCCTGGGCATCCCGGTCATCGAGAGCCCACTTGTGCCCGAAGGCCAGGTGTACGTCATCAACCAGCCCACGATCGGCCCGATGTTCACCGAGCCCGTGAGCTACAGCTTCGACCAGGACGTGGCGACCTACCGCTACGGGATGCGCTGCCTGCAGCCGTTCAGCCTCACGTACCGCGGCGTGTTCGACGCTGCAGACCCGATCGTCGATGAAGTCGCCCGCATCTTCGACATCCCGCCGCACTTGCTCGGCCGGCCTAGGGCTCGCCGCAAGCAGCTGCACCGCGCCTACCGCCAGCGTTCATTAGCCCGGCGCAGGAGGAACCGATGAAGCTGGACAGCCACGGCCGAGTGCCCTACGAGAAGCTCAGTCCAGACGAGCGTGAGGCTCTCCATGAGTGGTGCCAACAGCACGACATCGAGCACACCAGTGTGCCCATCGATACCCGAATCGAACGGATAGGCAACGAGTGGGAGGTCGACGTCTTCGACCTACGCAAGGGCCAGCCGTATCTAGTCTCGGAATCGAAGGGCATGGCCATCATCACGTTGCGCCGCCCATTCAAGGCCGAACTGCCTTGGAGGAAGCGATGAAGCCGGACGACGCAGACTTCATGGAGCTGACCGCTCACTGGGAGGCCTGTCGGCGGTGGCGCGACACATTGATCGAGCAGGTTCGCCGTGCCGTCGATGCCGATAGCGGCTATGGCGGCGCGGCTGGCCTGCATTCGAGGCTGCTGGAAAGGGTTCAGCTGGTACTCACAGCCAAGGCTGGCGACAAGGACGGTGACGGCGTGCTGGTTGCGCTGCCGGGTTCGCGGAGGCTGTGCCAGTGGCTCCTGGTCGAGCTGGCCGAGGCCAACGGCCTAGACGTGCCGGAGCATCCATGACCGCCCAGCCCACCAGCGCCGACATGCTTGCGGCCATCAAGGAGCTGATCGCCGAGCTTCGGGGCCTACGGGAAGACCTCAACCCGCCCGCACCCGGACCGGCACGAGGACTCAACACCAGCATCCGGGCCATACGGGAACACAAACACCAGGTCGGTCACCGGATGGGATTCGGCACGGTCAACGTCTACGAGGAGCAGCAATGAGCGCCCTCGGGTGCGGCATGGCTGCGATTGCCGTCGTCTTCGGTGCCCTAGGTGGTGCCCACATCGTGCTTGCCTGCGGATGCGCACGCGACCGAATGTGGGACTTCAGCACGATTGCCGCGCTGCTCGGCATCGTTTCCCTGGGCCTGACGGCGATGACCATCTGGGCTGCCCTCACGGAAGGAATCTGGAAGCTATGACCTACGCCGCCAACCTGGAACAGCTCCGCTCCACTGTCGAGATGCTCCAGCACGCCTACGACCAGGCACGAGCGGAGCTGGAGAACGACTACTGGACACCTGAGATGCCCTACGACGTGCTCAGATGCCGCACAACGGACGGCCGCTACATCCTATTGGACGCCCTTACGGCACTTGTCCAGGCGCAGACCGTCATCGTCCAGGCCGAGACGGTGAACTCCGGCAAGGAGGAGTTGTGACCGAGCACCTGTGCGTCATCGGTGGCTGCGTCGACTTCGGACAGCACCACGACGACTGCGACAACCCGCGCTGCCGAGGCTGCCGGCCACGTATCGCCGAACGGCCGGCCGTCTGCGAGGTCGACCGCCGCCAGCTGCCAGGCAACCTGGATCACCTCGAAACACTGTGGCGGCAGCTGTGCACACGCGACGACCACACCGACACCACCCAATGGACGGTCCGCCAGCTTCAGCGCTGGCCGATCCCCACCACCAACCCGGTGCGGCTCGCGCCATGGGCCCCAGGATCGTGGACCGCGGAACCCGGCTCGGATGCGACGCTGCACTCCACATCTGCGGCGCCGGTAGCCCGCAGCCACCAACGGCGCGTCTCCGGCTCCCGCCACGCACCCATACCCGCCAACCTCACCCAGCTCGACCTGGCCGCACCCGCCCGCCAAGGCTCACGCGCGCCGCATGCCCGCGGCGTTCTCGGACTGGACCCCGACCAGATCGGCCACCTCGCCATCGCCACCGAACTGGACACTTGGGCGCGCGATTGGCGAGACACGTTGTGCCCAGAGCACCACCTGCCCGTCCCCACCGTCCCAGCGCTTGTCGCCTGGCTCAAGAACCGGCTGGACGACGCATGCACCCGTCACGAAGGCATAGACGAGTTCGCCGCCGACATCACCGCAATGCGCAAAGCAGCCACCGCGACGCTAGGGCTCAACCCTGCCCGCAAAGAACTGTGCAAAGGCGTCACCTGCCGCTCCTGCGACCGCAAAACCCTTTACCGCGACGGCGAGAACGTCCAATGCGCCTGGTGTCACCAGTACTACAGCGAACGCGAATACACCGACTGGGTGGCGCTGCTCGACGCCGACGCGAAACGACGCGGGCTGCGGCCGGCAGAAGACGAGGATGCTGACAGACCGGAAGCTACGCCGATCGAAGTGGTTGTCGACTTTCCAGACTGGGTAGCGATGAAGTGACAAGGCCGACGCGACGCGCACAAACACGTGGCTTGCGCACGCGTGAAGATCGCGTACACTCGGCTTACGCACTTTTGTCGTGCCCGAAAACAAGCAAACCCCAGGCCTGAGAGCTTGGGGTTTTCGTGTATCCGGGAGGTGCCGCAATGGACCTCCAGCGCCGCCTCACCATCGCCGAAGCAGCCGACTACTTCGACCTGCCCAAGGGCACCATTAGCCGCTGGTACACCTTGGGTCACCTGCCGCACACCATCAAGCAAGGCCGGGTCCGGCTATACCTGTTCGAAGACCTGGTCGACGCGGAGTGCAAGACGCGCAACAGCCCGAACAGCCGACGCGCATCCGCTCGGCCCATCGCCGCCTAACACTCACGGCTTCCAGCCCTTCGGCATGTTCCTAGCCGCATAGGCGAGCATCCGCCTCAACAACTCGGGAGCGGTCGACTCCTTCGGCTTCGGCGCGCTTCTCGATAGCTTCGATGCCCGCTTCGGCAACGCGGACACTCAGCATCTTCCTTCCCACGACGCAAAGCGTATTACGGTCGAGAGCTGCATAAACAGGCCCGCTGAGTGAGCTTCATCCACCGTCCGGAGACCAACCTAGTGGCGAGGTGAGCGATGCCCACCCTTCGCCACCACAAGCACTGCGGCTAGCTCATGCCGATGCGCATCTGCGGCAGGTGCGGACGGCTCAGCGCCACAGCGACCTGCCCGCCCTGCGCTGAATCACGAAGGCTCAAGTCCAACGCCCGCCTCCGACCCCACGCCGAGCGCCGGCCTGGCTACACCAGTGCCGAGATAACGCGCAGGGCTCAGGTCGTAGCTGCACACAGGGCAAGGTATGGCGACTGGTGTCCAGGCTGGCAACGGCCGGCACATGTGAGCGCAGACCTGACTGCTGACCATGTCGTGGCTGTAGGCGCAGGCGGCAGAGAAGACGGGCCCCTAGGCGTGCTCTGTAGGTCATGCAACAGCAGCAAGCAACACAGAGCGTGACGATTCGCACCAATGCAACGCAGAGTGATGGCATACCCGGGGGCACGGGTGCGCACATGATCGATTAAGTGGTCAGACCCCTCGCCTTTCCTCCCATTTCCACGTGGTACCTCTGACCTGCGGATTTCCCCAGACCCCCCGATTCCGTCACGCACAGTGATACGTCTTCGAGGCGGTGACCCTGTGCCACGAACCAAGAAGCCAGCAGGCACAACGGTTGATCGGCGCAACGGCAGGCGTGCAGACCTTGCGGTGGTGCCAGGTGGCCGGATGGAAGCTCCGGAAGGCCTGCTGCCGGAAGTCGTGGAGCTGTGGGACGCCTACTGGCGCGATGCCGCTTCGGGCGTGCAGACGCCGGCGGACCGCGGCGTGCTGCTGCGCTGGATCACCGAATACGACCGCTATCTGCGCCTGATCGCTGAGGCGGACAAGTCGCCGCTGACGACCGGGTCGAAGGGCCAGGACGTCGCGAACCCGCTTTACGGGCTCGCCGACCGGGCGCTTGCCGCGGCCGAGCGATGCGAGAAGCAGCTGGGCGTGGGCGCACTGCACCGGTCGAACCTCGGCATCGCGGTCATCGCCGAGCAGCGTTCGCTGGCCGACATGAATTCGCGTTACGGAGGTGCTGATGCCCCCGGCGAAAGCGCCCCCGAAGCCATCCCGGCGCAAGCCCGCTTCGACCCGCGCATCATCGAAGCCTGACCTCGGCTGCGACTGCGGCTGGGCTCCTGTCCTTGGCGAGCTGTGGCCGTCGCACGGCGGCATAGCCTGCCAATGGATAGAAGATTGCTGTATCTGCGCAGAGGGTGACTGGTATGGCCGCCCGATGCGGCTGCGCCTTGACCAGCAGGAATTCCTCTACCGCTGGTATGAGTACTGCCCGCGGTGCGGCCGCTGGCATTTCGACGAAGGCCTGCGCGGCGCCGCGACCGGCGACGGGAAGACGGGCCTGATCGCGGCGATCGCCGTGTTGGAGTTCGCCGGCCCGCCGCAGATTGCGATTCCCTCACCGAACATCCCGATCGCTGCGGCGAGCTTCGAGCAGGCGAACCTGCTGTTCTCGGTGGCGGCGGTGATGTGCGGCGGCCGCGATAACGCGGTCAAGGAATCGCCGCTCAACGGCTTCTTTGAGGTCTATGACACGGAAATCAAATTCGCTGACGGGCGCCCGGGCAAGATTTTCCGGGTGGCCGCCGCGGCCGGCACGAACGAGGGCGGTCTTCCGTCGCTGTTCATTTGCGACGAGCTGCACGAGTGGGGCGATGTCGGGTCGAACAAGGCCCGCGTGCATACGGTCATCGGCAAGTCGACGAAGAAGCGCCGCACACCGCGCGGGCCGGGCCGGATTCTGAACCTGTCGACGGCAGGTTTCGATGTGGATCACAGCCTGCTGGGCGCGATCTACAAGCTGGGCATTCAGGCACGGCGCGATCCGTCGCGGGCGCCGCGGATGCTGATGGACTGGCGCGAGGCTCCCGATGGCCTGGACTACAACAAGCGCGAGCATCGCGAGATTGCCGTGAGGGCGGCTTCGGGCGCGGCGGATGTGCTGTGGTCGACGGGTGACCGGGTCAACGACTGGGGCAAGCCGTCGATGCCGCGGCACGAGTGGATCCGCTACTACGCCAACAAGTGGGTGGATGTAGCCGAGGAGTCCTGGCTCAAGGACCATCCGGAGGCTTGGGGCGCGTGCGAAGGCGCGTGGGTGTCGAGCCCGGCGAATCCGTTCGTGGTCGTCATCGACATGGCGCTCAAGCACGACTCGGTTGCGGTGGCGCGGCTGGAGAAGCTGCCTGACGGCCGGGTCGCGGTCACCTCCCGCATCTGGGAGGCGATGGGCGGCCGGATCGACCATCTGGACGTCTTCAACCACGTCCGCAAGGTGGCGGTGGGTTCCGGCTTCCGGGGTGTCGTGTACGACCCGAGGTTCTTCGAGGTGCCGTCGCGCACCTTGGAGGACGAGGGCATCTTGACGATCCAATTCGATCAGTCACCGCAGCGAATGAGCCCGGCCTGTGGGCTGGCTTTCCAGATGATTTTGGACGGCAAGGTCGTCCACAACGGCGACAGCCAGCAGACGGCGCACATCCAGGCCGCGGTGAAGCGTGAGCAGGAGCGCGGCTTCACCCTCTCGAAGGGCAAGTCGAAGAAGCACATCGACTTCGCGATCACCTTGTGCATGGGCGTCTGGATCCTGCATCAAGCGCCGGCACCATCCCGCGTCCCGCTCGCCGCCTGGGCCTGACATCAAAGGAGGCCCACCATGACCGTGCTGGACCGTGTGCCCGTGGAGGCCATCACCGCGAAGGCTCACAGTGTGCGCAAGGTGGACTGGGCGCGTGTCCGCCGCGCATTCGTCGCCCTGCTCGCCTTGCCGCTCACGTGGCTCGGCTGGACTGCTAGGGCTGTCGTTTCCGCATTGGTGACGACCAAGCGCGCCGCTTGGTTCGCAGTCACGTGGGCTTGCTCTGCGGTCGTGGTCGGCTGGGAAAGCGGCCCATCCTCGGCCCGCATGCCTGAGGGCGACTGACGTTGGACCTGCTCGGCAGGATCGCAGCGAAGCGCAACCAGCTGACTGGTGGTCAGCGTCCGCGTGGTGCTGCCCGTAAGTCGTTTACGGAGCCGCTGTCGTGGGCTTTGGACGAGATGCGGCTGCCGTGGCTGGGGTCGACGCCGCTGGACGGGCGCAAAGAGGGCATCGAGAACGACTTCGAGGCCTACATCCGCCGTGCCTACAAGGCCAACGGCATCATCTTCGCCTGCATCACGACCCGCCAGCAGGTCTTTAGCCAGGCCCGCTTTCAGTGGCGCGAGTTTACCAAGGGCAGGCCTGGCGACCTGTTCGGCAACGAGGAGCTGTCGATCCTTGAGCGGCCGTGGCCATCGGGGACGACTGGCGAGCTGCTGGCACGTATGGAGGTTGTCGCGTCGCTGGCGGGCAACTTCTACGCCACGGTGGTCGACGACGACGGGCGTTTCGGCAAAGCTGCTACAGGTGAGGGCAGGCGGATCGCCTACCTGCGGCCCGATTGGGTCACCATCATCATCGGCTCGCCGAACGACAATCCCTACGACGCACGGGCGAAGGTCATCGGCTACGAGTTTCAGCCGCGAACCGTCACGGGCGTGCGATCGGGCCAGCCGCTGTTCTTGCTCCCGAACCAGGTCTGCGCCTATCAGCCCATTCCCGATCCGGAAGCCCGTTTCCGGGGCATGTCGTGGCTGACACCGGTCCTGCGTGAGATCCAGGCTGACAACGCCGCCACGTCCCACAAGGACGCCTTCCTCAAGAACTCGGCCCGGCCCGGCCTGGCGATCAAGATGGACAAGGACACCTCCACCGAGGCCTTCAAGGAATTCGTGGAGATATTCAAGGCCAACCATCAGGGCTGGCAGAACCACTTCGGCACCCTGTTCCTCGCGGGCGGAGCGGACGTCACCCCGATCACGATGAACTTCCAGGAGCTTGACCTGGCCAATGTGCAGGCGAAGACCGAGAACCGTATCGCCGTGGCCGCTGGTGTTCCCGCCGCGATCCTGGGCATCTCGGAGGGCTTGCAGGGCTCGACGCTGAACGCGGGCAACTTCACCGCCGCGAAGAGGTTGTTCGCCGAAACCACGATCGCGGACCTGTGGGCGAAAGCCTGCCCGTCGCTGCAAACGTTGCTGACTCCTCCGTCGCCTGGTGCTGAGCTTTGGTATGACGCCCGCCAGATTCCGTTCCTGCGGGATGACGCAAAAGATGCGGCGTCGATCCAGCAGATGGAAGCGACGACGATCAAGTCGCTGAACGAGACGGGCTACGAACCTGACTCCGTCGTCGCGGCGGTAATTAACAAGGACTGGCGGCTTCTCAAGCATTCGGGCAGGTTCTCGGTCCAGCTACGCGCGCCCGGTGAGGGCGAAGAGGCCGCAGGTCAGCCCACTTTGCCTGCCGCAGATCCAAGCACCACCCTCGCCTTGCCGTCCGGCCCGGACGAGGAGTGAGCCATGCCGGTCAAGCGCGACTACGTACGGGACAGTCAAGGACAGTTCGCTGAGACCCCTGGTGGTAGCGCCGGCGTCTCCGCCCTCAACGCCATCGCAGGCATCGACGTCATGGACGCCGAAAAGTACGCCGACGTTTACGGCGACGTGTTGAACGACGCGGGCGTAGACCTTGGCAACGACGGCGACGAGATGGGACTGACCGCCCGTTTCTTCGAACGCGGCGACCTGCATGTGGTCCTGGACCTGGAGGACGGCAAGCGCCAGGTTTTCGAGGACATGGATCCGGAAGGTATGCGCCAGTTGGCGTACAACCTCGAGGATGTCCTGGCTGTCGACGAGGACGAGTTCGAGCCTGACGACCCGTACGACGATGTGGTGGCCGACGCCGACTCGGACAAGCACGGCTTCTATGTGGCCAAGAACGGTGTCGGTGACATCCGGATCCGGCCACCGGATGCGGCCGAGGACGACTATCTGGAGATGTCGGCGGAGCAGGCGCTGGAGTTTTCCGAGGCGCTGCTGAACATCGCGGACAGCTATGAGGAGCACTTCGACGAGATCGTTGACGGCAGCGAAGACGCGAAGGCCGTCAAACATCCTGGGCACCCGGATCAGTCGGTGCACGGCAGGCGACGCAAGCCGCCAAGCATCGACATCCCAGCGGTTTCGTTGCCGCAGCCTGAGCCGGAGCAAGCTCCCACCCGCAAGCCACCAGCGCGGCCGAAACCACCCAAGCCCAAACCGCCGAAACCCGCATCTGCCGCACGCCTGCCCGTGTATGTTCCGCCGAAGTCGCTTACTGCTGCCGAACGGGCGCGGGCAACCAAGCTGATTGAGGCGGATCCGAACATTACTGCCACCGTCCATGAACGGCATGGGCGAATTTCCTGGTCCGGCATGCTCAGCGACGACGACGCGGCATGGCTTCAGTCGGTGCATGACCGGGAGCCCGCGTTCGTGAACCGGCTCGCCCAGACTGCACGGATCAATCGGCGGATCGGGGATGCGGCTAAGAAGGCCGGGCAAACGCCTGCCGTGTACAAAAAGGACGTTGCGGCCAGGCTCGGTGAGTTGCTTGACGGCAAGCCCGTTGCGGTGCGGGTGCGCGACGAAACCGCCCTGCGCGGCATCCTGTCAGGCGGCAGGTTCAAGACGTCGCTGGAAGGTGCAAAGCGTGCCCCGCATCTGAGCACCGATGCTGACGCTCGGCGGCTGGGCGAACAGATACTCGGCATCAGCCCGGAGACGCCGCCGGAGCTGCGGCCCGTGTATGGATACGTCGCCATCCACGGCATCGAGCCAGCTCTCAGTGAGGGCAAGAAGATCTCTGGCATCGCCCAGCGGGAGGGCCAGGAAGATGTCCTCAGCGTCTACGGCAAGGTCCAGGTGGTTCTAAAGCCCGAGGTGCGTGGCCGGTCTACGGCGACGGTGGGTGACAGTCTCGACGAGATCGGCTGGATCAGGCCGTCGCCGCTGGACAGCCCAAGCGCTGAGTCCGTCGTCGCCCATGACCTGGAGTGGATGGACGATCCAGGTTGGACCCGCACTGGCTATGTCGAGGCGCAAGTCCACGGTGGTGTCCGGACAGAGGACATTGCGGAAGTCGTGTTTCCGGCCGATCCGCAACCGTTGACCGCGGCTGCGCTTGACGATGCAGGAATTGCCTGGCGGGTGCTGAAACCGAACGGCAGCAAAGCGGTCAAACGCACCTACGTCCGCGACTCCCAAGGGCAGTTCGCCGAGACTCCTGGTGGCGATGCGGCTTCGGATGCATGGGCATCGCTTCGCGACCGCCAGCAGCGCGTCGAGGCATCGTCTAGCTCTCCGGTGAGGGAGTCGCGCCGTAACGGTGGCTTCATGGGCGGCACTGCGCGGGAGGTTCATGCCGATGGCACCACGACCATTCACAAGCAGCTGGAGGACGACAGGGACTCCGACGCTCTGACTGGGGTGAGGCAGGCCGATGCCGAGGAGCTGGGGTCGCTGGTGGCCAACGCGGTTGGGCTTCGCGCGCCAGCCGTTCATCGAGTCGGCCCGACAGACCTGCACATGGAGTTGATGGACGGCAAGCACATCGAGCATTCGTCGATGTCGCCGTGGCAGCGCCCGCCACAAGAGTTGGCCGAATCCGACCAGGGGGTCTTGCTCGGCCTGCTGGACATTGTCATCGGCAACCCCGACCGGCATGCCGGGAACTATCTCGTCGGCGACGACGGAGCGATCATTCCATTGGATCACGCCCTTTCCTTTGGTAAGCACGGCAGTGCAGGCCTGGGCGGCGGTTTCAGCGGCCCGTTCATGAACGACGCCAGAAACGACTGGCCGGAAAAGATCGACATATCCCCCGAGGACATGGACCTGATCCGGGAGCGTTTGGACGGGATTAAAGGCGACTTCGAACGCCTGGGGCGAACTGACTGGTGGGACCAGATGATTGAGAACCTGGACACCATCGCCGAGCGCGCCTCCGGTACGAGGCGGCGGGTCGCATGAGGCGCGAACTTCTGGGCATCCAGGCCGATCGCGGCCATGGCGGCTACGTGGAGTTTGTTGACGGCGTTGGAACCTATGCAGGGGCAACAGCCCAAGTCTTCGCCGCGCTTCGAAAGATCGTCGGAGACGACAAGCTCGCCAGTGGACTCATCGACCGCGGTTGGTCGAACGGTTACCTCTACTTGGGTCCAGCCACGGACGCCAAGTCCCTCAAGCGCACCTACGTCCGTGACGGCGAGGGACAGTTCGCCGACGTCCCAGGTGTAGGCAACGACGCGATCGCATTGGACAAGCTGAAGCTGGCCTCCCGGATCCAGCTCGGCGAGGGTGAGCGCCTGCTGTCGTCGCGCAAGTTCAAGGCGGGCGGAGCTGGCAGCTGGGACCTGCTTGCGGCCGAGGTCGACACACCTAACGGCCGTGAAGTGCGGCTTGGCGTCGTCAACCCGAATGACTCGAAGCGATGGGCAGGCGGAGCTGATCCCAAGCGCGATACCAGGGTGCGGGAGATCGACGCCGAGATCGAACGTCTTGAAGGTAAGGACGACGCGGACTTCACCGACGAAGACGACGCGCGACGGGACGAGCTGCTTGAAGAGCGCGCCAGCCTAATCGGCGATGCGGACGAGGCTGGCCTCAACCGCACCGCGCTCCTTGGCCCGGCTGCTGTTGCTCAGCTAAGAGACGCCATCGCGGTGGGCCAGAAGGCGGCGAGCAAGCATTCGAGGGAAGCCGACGCCTTCTGGAGCGAACACGGCGATGCATGGGCGGCCGAGCGCGACAGGCTCAATCAGATGACGTGGGGCCAGCTGACTGACGCCGACAAGGACAGGCTGCTTGAACTCGACGAGCTGCTCGAAGCCGCACCCGACTGGGAAGCGACGCACGCAGAGGGCGCGATTCCTGCGAGTGGTGACGGTGACCTTGTCTACAGCATTGAGGGCGGCGACTTCAATGACGATGAGGGCTGGATTCTGCGCATCGGCGTCCGACCACGCGATGCCGATGAGAACTGGTATCCGGGCTTCAGTGACGACGCAGCGATCTTCGAGCCGAAGGACGTCAAGGCATTGCTGGCCGGGCTTGCCGAGCTTGCCGGAGACCAAACCAAAGCCGCGACGGGCGGCCGTCTGTCCATCAAGCGAACCTACGTACGCGACGATGAAGGTCAGTTCGCGGAGACGCCTGGCGGTGGCTTGTCCGCTTTGGACAAGCTGAAGCTGGGCAAGCTCGCACCCGACGGATTCACGGTGCGGTCTTCGAAGAAGATCACGACCGACTATGCGGACCTTGGTGTCGCTGAAGTGGGCAGCCCAGACGGTCGGCAGTTCCGTGTAGGGCTCATCACCACCGACTCGGGCCGGTGGGACGCAGGGTTCACTGGCGAGAAGCGCAAGGACGAGCTGCGTCAGCAGATCGCACAGCTGCAGGCGCTGCTCGACTCGGATGACGAGCAGCCTGACGAGCTAGAGGAAAAGCTTGGCGAGCTGGAAAGCGAGCTGGAAGATCTCGATGCCGACCGCACCGCGATTCTGACGCCAGAAGCAATGGCGGACCTGCGCCGCCAGCTCGGCGACGCAGCAGAACTTGCTAAGGCCAACAAGGCGAAGCAGAACGCAACCGTCAAAGAGCTTGAAGCTCTCGACAGGCAACGTGACGACATCATTGCCCAGGTCAGCAACCCCGGTTTGGAGCGCCAGATCTCTAGCCTGTCGTACAGGCTGCGCCAGAAGCAAGGCATCATCAAGCGCCTGAGCGCCAAGCCGAACGCGCATGGCTGGAGCGACGAGGTGATCGCCGAACTTCTCGTCGAACACAGAGCCGACGCGGCAGAGCTAGAAGCTGAGCTGGTGCCCCTACTGGCCCGTCGGGCGGAAATCGTGCCGCCAGAAGCGCTGGCACGGCTGGAGGATCTGGATCGTCAGTACAACACCCTCAACGATGCCGACATCGACGACATCATCACGTCGGCCGAAGTGCCCACGTCAAACGGAGGGCGCGTTCTCACTGAAGTGTGGGGCTCCGACGACGAGGACTCGGACTGGGTAACCGCGCGGCTATACGTGCTGGGCCCAGGCGAGACGACTCACGACGCGGACAACAGCGACGAGTATGCGTACCTGCGTGGCCTCAAGGGTCTGAGCAAACTGATTGCCGCCTTCGATGGCGGGGACGTCAAGGCAGCTGCGGGCCGCCACTCCATCAAGCGATCCTCGACTGGGGAAACCATGCAACTCAAAAGCTTCCAGCCCGAGGTGAAGGCCGTCGGCCGAAACGGCGACACGGGTACCGCCACCATCGCCATCGCCACCCTCGGTGTCGTGGACAAAGACGGTGACGTTACCCAACCAGGCTTCTTTGGCGAACAGCATGCCCAGATGGTGCCCGCACACGACTGGAACCACGTTCCCATCGGCAAAGGCCGCGTCTACGAGAAGGGCAACCAGGCCCTTTTCGACGTGACGTTCAACCTGAAGATCCCGGCCGCCAAGGACTGGTACGAGGCCATCAAGTTCGACAAAGAGAACCCGCCGTCGCTGCAGGAATTTTCCTACGGCTATCACGTCCACGACGGCGGTTCCAAGCAAGGCAACTTCAAGGGCCGACAGGTCCGCTACCTCACGCCACGCCCCGACGGTCAGCCGGGCGGCAAAGTCTTCGAAGTCTCGCCCGTCCTGCTCGGCGCAGGGGAAGGAACCGGAACCGTGGATGTGAAATCCCTCGCCCGCGAGCGCATCGCCGCACGCAAAGCCCGGACGGGCGCGCTCGGCCTGTACGCCGGAGCGGTCGCACCGCACGAAACCGCCACCGTCGCCCGCTCCTGGGACGGCGTCAAAACGGTGGCAGGCCTACCCGACGACGCCCTGCCCTCGCACCTGCGCACCGTCTACGCGTGGGTCGACCCGGCAGGCGACCCCGAGCTGAAGGCCTCCTACAAGTTCCCGCACCACCACGGCGTCTCCGGGCCTGCGAACATCCGCGCCTGCCTCGCCGGAATAGCCGTCCTCAACGGAGCCACCGGCGGCGTCGACCTCACTGACGCCGACCGCAAATCCGTCTACGACCACCTGGCCGGTCACCTGCGTGACGCGGACCGGGAGCCGCCGAACCTGCGTACAGACCTCGGCGTAGCAAGTGGCAAGAACCTGCGTTTCGGCGATGAGGCGGCCAACGTCCTCGCCGGCGTCGCAGGGCTGATCGACCGCGCATCGGACGTCATGGCGCTCCGGCAGCGTAAGGGCAAAGGCCTGACCGCCAACACCGCCGACCTCCTTAGCTGGGTCCGCGATGAATGCAAGCGGCTGGACTCTCTGCTCTCGCAACCCATCGAGGCCGACGACGAACCAAGCACCCACGTGACCGATGAAGAGATCGCGTCCGTGGTGCTGGCTGCCGTCGCCAGGCTCAACGACAACTGAGAGGGCACACGAAAGCCATGACCACCGACACGCTCGAATTCCCGGCCCTGAAGGAAGCGCAGGGCAAACTCGACGCCAAGCGCAAGAGCCTGGCCGACCTGCTCGCCGAGGCAGGCCCCGACTACGACATGACGAAGGTGAAGTCCATCCAGGGCGACACCCACGCCAAGGTCGCCGAGATCGCGAAGATGAACGCCGAGATCGACGAGGCGAAGGCGGCGGTCACGAACCTGGTGACGCTGCACAAGGCGGCCCAGAACAGCCGCGACGACAGCGGCTCGCGTGAGGGCGGCGCGGATTCCGACATGGACACCCGCGGCCGCAAGGGCTTCGGCCAGCTCGTGATGGGCTCTGAGGCCATCAAGGGCTACAAGGCCGGTTCCGGTAGTGGTCCTGTCGCCCGCATCGACGTGGGTTTGAAGACCCTCTTCGAGACTGGCGCAGGCTGGGACCCGGAGGATCTGCGCACTGGCCGGGTGGAGATGTACCCGACCCGTCCCGCGCCTCGGGTGATCGACGCGTTCCCGCAGACGACCACCACGATGTCGACTGTCCTCTACATGGAGGAGACGACGTTCACCAACAACGCGGCCGAGACCTCCGAGGGCGCGGCCTACGGTGAGGCGCAGCTGGCGCTGACCGAGCGCAGCTCCGAGGTCCGCAAGGTCGCGGTGTTCCTGCCTGTCACTGACGAGCAGTTCGAGGACGAGCCGCGCGCCCGCTCCTATGTGGAGAACCGCCTTCCGTTCATGCTCAAGCAGCGCCTCGACCTGCAACTGCTCACCGGTAACGGCACCTCGCCGAACCTGCGCGGCACTGAGAACGTGTCGGGCATCAACACCCAGGCACTGGGCGTCGACCCGCTGGCGGACGCGCTGTACAAGGCGATGCGGGCGGTCCGGGAGACCGGCTTCGCCGAGCCGAGCCACGTGTTTATCCGCCCGTCCAAGTGGGAGCAGGTCCGCCTCGCGCGTACCGCTGACGGCATCTACATCTGGGGCCACCCGTCGATGCCCGGCCCGATGACGATCTGGGGCGTGCCGGTCGTCGAGACCACGGCGGTCACCTCCACCAAGGCGGTTCTGGGCGACTACACCAACTTCTCCGAGGTTTCGGTGCGCCGCGGAATCGACATCCAGATCTCCAACAGTCACGGCTCCTTCTTCATTGAGGGCAAGCTGGCGATCCGCGCCGATGTTCGGTGCGCGGCAATCCACTACCGGCCGACCGCATTCGCCGTCGTGACCGGCCTCTGATCTGCGGAAACGCAGACCCAGCGCCACAAACCTCAATACAAGACGTGACTAGACAACCCGCGGGTTGTCTTTTTTCATGCCCAAGGAGACCTCATGCCTTACACAGGCGGATTCCCCAACCCGGCGGTCAAGAGCGCTCGCGCCCGCTGGGACTTCTCAGTCGACGGCGGTGCCGTCGGCGCGATATCCATCGGCTCCACCGGCCAAATCCCGGCCGGTGCCTACATCACCCACGGCTTCGTCGAGGTCGACACAGCGGTCACCAGCAGCGCCTCCGGCACTCTCGCGATCCACGTCGAGGCGGCCGATGACATTGTGGCCGCCGCCGCAGTGTCCGGCGCGCCCTGGTCCACAACCGGCCTCAAGTCGATCGTCCCGGTAGCCACCGGCGCGACGGCGAAGAAGACCACGGCGGCGCGCACCATCACCGCCACCATCGCCACCGGCGCACTCACTGCGGGTGTGGTCGACGTGGTGCTGTTCTACGTCGTTCTCGGCGACTGACCTACCTGATCTGCGCGGCGGTCCTCCGGCCGCCGCGCACCCAAACCTTGGCGTGGCAGCAGACCGCGGTCATCAACGCACGCCGGAAAGCAGGAACCAATGGCTGAAACCCAGAACGCCACCCGCATCGCCGGGTCGCGCCTGCGCCCCTGGCAGTACGCCGGTGCGCCCTCATCGGGCACCTCGGGCACTCTCGCCGGGTATGCCGAGGCGGGCGCGGTGCTGTGGGACACCACCAACGGCGTCTCGTTCGTCAACGAGGGCACCCGCACCAGTCCGTATTGGACGCCGACCAGCTTCGATCAGCGCGCCCTGTTCGGCGTGTGGAGCGACTTCCGCGACCAGGTGGGGGTGGCTCTCGCGGCCACCACCGACGAGGTCATCGTCGCCGGTTCCGGGCTGCGCATCTTCGGGCAGGGCATCGCCGAAACCGACTCCGGCCTGGTTGTTCAGGCCGCCGGTGAAGGCGGCTGTTTCGGCCGGATGACCACCACCGACGAAGACGGCCACACCATGGCCATCGGCATGGAAGCCGGTGTGATGCAACCCGACCAGCATCAGCTGCTGGTGGTGGACACCGAGGTTTCCCACGTCTCCGCCATCACCTTGCGGGCGGCGTTCTGCGGCTTCGTCGGCCTGGCCGCGGATGCTTTCGACCCTCCGGTCACCGGCTCCACCGTCACCGCAACCCTCGTGCAGGATGACCTGGCGGGTCTGCACTTCGACGTCGGCTACACCGCCGCGGCCCGCTGGTACGCCGTGCACAACAAGTCCGACGCTGCCGCGTCCCAGACGGTCAACACCGGCTCCCGGGACACCAGCGTCGACGTCCCGGCGGCAGGTACCTTCCAGCGGCTGCGGGTGGAAATCAACGCCACTGGCGGCATGACCGCATTCATCAACAAGGCGCAGGTGTTCTCGCTGGCCGCCGCTTTGGACGCTGACGAGGAGTGCTCGCCGGTGTTCTGCATCGAGTCCACGTCGGCTGCCGTGAAGAGCGTGGACGTCAAGCGTTTCGCCACCTGGGCTTACCGCTGATGGCGCTGGAACTTCCACGCCCTAGAACGGAGCAGCCGATGGACGGCAACGTCATCATCCGCGAGCACCTGTATCTGACCGAAGACCGGACCCGGGTCGTCAAGGAGGGCGACCCGGCCAGCCGGTGGCTGTGGGCGGCGCCGGGCACGGAGGTTTCCTTGCGCGAGGCGATCCGGCTCGGCGCAGTTAAGCCGGAACCGGCCGAGGAGCAGGCTTCCGAGGCAGACCCGCTCGACACCGAGCCGCCTGCCGACGAGGAGCCGGCCGAGCCTAAGGCGGCCAAGCAGGCTCCGAACAAGGCGCGCAAGCCTGCCGCCAACAAGGCCGCTTCGACAGGTGAGGGCGAGTAGCCGTGGCCAACACCATCACCCGGGTCACCAACAAGGGCAGCATCGTCGACGTGTATGCGTCGGCGGCCCGCACGGCATCACCGGACACGGTGGAGCTCGAGGTGGCCGGTCACATCGGCATGCACCTGACCATCGACGCCACCGCGGCCACTGCCACACCGTCGGTGGTGTTCTCGATTCTGGGTGTGGACCGCACCAGCGGTAAGACCTACGTGATCCTGGCGTCGGCTGCCGTCACTGGTACCGGCACGACGGTGCTGCGGGTCGGTCCGGCGCTGACCGCCGCAGCCAACCTGGTGGCCAACGACATCTTGCCGCCGATCATCCGCATCTCCGCCGTCCATGGAGATGCTGACAGCCTGACTTACTCGGTCGGCGCGGCGTTCTGCGCCTGACGGCGCTCCAACTTGGAGGTGGACATGCAAGGTGTCAGCACGCCGTCAGGCTCTCTGTCGATCCAGCACATCCGCGGCGGCGACCCTGTGCGTGACCAGTTCGACGGCATCGTCGGCCGGTCGCTGTGGCCCGCCAAGGAGCTGACGGTCGCGGAGATCGCCCACTACGGCCTGCCCCGCAAGGGCTTGGACGAGCGGGTCAACGCCTGGCGTACGGCAAACTGGCGCAACCTGTTCCGCGGCGCACGCAAGGCGCTGACGGCCAGGGCGCTGCGTCTGTCCAACATGTATGGGTCGCTGTACATCAGCCACATCAAGGCCGACGGCGAGGTACTCGACCTCGGCCTGGCGTCGATGCGAGTGGTCACCACGGCAGGCGTCAACTTCCTCGTCGACGCTTTGCAGGGTTCGGTGGAGCCGGAGATCCTTCGCTATCACGGCGTCGGAACGGGCAGCAATGCCGAGGCGTCGGGCGACACCGCGCTGCAGACGGAGTCCACGACGATCCTGACGGTCGATTCGACGCGGGCGACCGGTTCGCTGACCGAGGGCGCATCGGCCAACATCTTTCGGTCGGTTGGCACGATTTCGTTCGACGGGTCAGGGGCCATCGTCGAGCACGGGCTGTTTTCCCAGGCTGCGACTGGCGGCGGAACGTTGCTCGACCGGTCGGTATTCAGTGCGATCAACGTGGTTTCGGGCGACAGTCTCGTGGTGACATTCGATCTGACCCTGCCCGCCGGATCCTAATGATCTTGGCGCGACGGTAATAATCCCAACTCACTGGCATTCCTTCGAACCGAGGAGGATGCCATGGCCGAGTCCATCTTCACCAACCAAACCCCGTCGCTCACCAACGAAAACGACGGCGTCCCTTACTGCCTCGGCACCGTGTGGACCTCAGACGCAGACGGGACCGTCACGGGTATCCGCTGGTACTTCCCGGCCACCTTGCCCACCTCCACGCCCACGGTGGCGCTGTACAGCTGGGATTCGGAGACCACCGGAACCTTGCTGGGGTCAGGAACGTTCGTCTCACCCACCGCGGGCACATGGAACACCGCAACACTGGACACACCCGCCGCCATCACGGCAACCACCAAATACGTCGCGGTCGTCAGGACTGTCAACAGATACGTCGCGACGTCCAACTTCTTCACCGGTGCGGTTACCAACGGCCACCTGACCGCGCCAGCCGACAGCGGCGGTGTCCACAACGGCAAATATGACGACCTGCACAACGCCGTCAACACGATGATCTATCCGCAGCAGACCATCAACAAGGGCTGCTACTTCGTCGATCCGGTCGTCACGTTCAGCACCGAGTACACGCAATCCGTTGGCGGGTCGTCCACACCGACCGGGGCGATCGCCAAAGCGACCAGCCGCGCGCTGGCCGGATCGTCGACACCCACGGCCACCATTGCCCGCAGCATCGCTCGCACACTGTCAGGGACGGCCACGGCGACGGGTGCGATCACGAGGCAGATCTCGCGGCTCCTGTCGGGTTCGGTCACGCCGACCGGCGCCATTCTCAAGGCCGTCTCCCGCCTCCTCGGCGGATCGGTCACACCGACCGGTGCGGTGGACAGCGAAATCAACGTCATCCTGACCGGCACCTGGCACATCGGCAGACCCAAAACCAGCTGGCACATCGGCCGTGCCCGCACTTCGTGGACGCTCGGCCGGCCGAGAGTAGGAGACTAGGTGTCCGCTGAGCTTTCGGTCCTGGCCGTCACATACGTCAAAGTCCCGGTGCGGGTCACCGAGAGCGGCGCATCGGTGGACCCGACGGGCGCAACGGTGCAGATGGCCTTCACCGCCTCCGACGTCGACCCGGTGTCGGGCGACTGGAAGACGGCGAGCTGGGAGACCGACGCCACTACTACTCCGGACACCTATCTGGCCAGATGCCTTGTCGGATCGGCGGTCACGCTCGCAGTGGGCACCTACGACGTGTGGGTGAAGATCCTGGCCTCACCAGAAACCGTGGTCGACCGCGCCGGCTTCCTGAAGGTGGTGTGAGCGATGGGGATCGGTGATGCCTACGCAACCCTTGAGGAGCTGCAGGACCGCCTCGGCGGGGTGCAGTCCGGCGCTGATGACGACAAGATGGAGGCCGCCCTCCTCGTGGCCGCCCGGGGTATCGAGAAGGTGTGCCGTCGCCAGTTCAACCGGTCCACTGTGGCCACAGCCCGCCTCTACTACCCGCAGCGCAGCGGCCTGCTGGTAGTCGACGACTTCCACACCACCACCGGCCTGATCGTCGCCATCGACACCGGCGACGACGCCACCTACGAGACGACTCTCACCACCGCCGACTATCAGGTGGAGCCACTCAACGGCATCGTTGATGGCGAAGAGGGCTGGCCGTACTGGCGGATCCGGCTGATGCGCTCGGCGACACCGATCCCGCGCCGCTCGCTGCGCGCGCCCGCCCAGGTGACCGCGCAACCGGGCTGGACTGCCGTGCCGGAGCCGATCAAAGAGGCCAACCGTGCTGTCGCCGAAGAGGTGTTCAAGCTCAAGGACGCGCCGTGGGGTGTGGCCGGAGCAGGCGAGTGGGGCACGATCCGCGTCCGGGAGAACCCGATGGTGATGGCGATGATCGCTCGGTATCGCCGCGATCCGGTGCTGGTGGCCTGACATGGCTCTCGACCTCGAGCTCATCATGACCAACCTCGACGCGCGGCTGCAGACCGTGACCGGGCTGAACTCGACCCCAGAGGTTCCCACGCAGGGCACGCCGCCGTTCGCCTTCGTCGGCGTGCCACTCATCCCGAACTACCACTTGACGATGAACAAGGCCCGCGTCGAGCTGAGGCCCACCATCACCCTGCTCGTCGGCAAGGGCACCAACCGGTCCGGTCAGTTCCAGCTGGCCCGGTACGCCAACCCGGCCGGCGAATACTCCATTCAGGCCGCGATCGAGGGCGACCGAACTCTTGGCGGGGCATGCGAAGAGTGCGTCGTCGAATCGTTCCGCCCACTCGGCTCCGAGGAGATGGGCGTTCTCGGCTACTTCGGCGGCCAGTTCACCTTACTCGTCGTCGCCCGCGGCAACTGACCGCATCCAACTTTCCGCACCAAACCGAGGGAGCACCGTGGGCAAAATCGTGCACACCACCAAGGCTGACGTCGAGCGGCGCAAGGCCGAGATCCTGGCCCGCTGCATCGAGGCGACCGTGGTCGGCGATGTGCCGATCCGTGACGCCGTGGACCGCGAGGACCGGGTGAAGGGGCAGACGGTGCGGCTGGACCCGCAGGACATGGCCAACCCGCAGCCCGGCAGGACGCTGATACAGCCGCTGATCGAGGCGGGCTGTATCGAGCTCGTCGCCGCCGAGGGCGCACCGGAGGCCTGACATGGGCGTGCTGGCGATCACCTCGGCGTTCATCTACTGCGGTGCGGTGGACATCACGGGCGCCGCAGACGAACTCACGTGCCGCGCCGAGGCGGAGACCCGCGAGTCGACGACGCTGCGCAGCGCGCAGACCGGCTGGCGCAGCTTCAAGAACACTCTCAAGGCGTCCACCGTGTCCAACAGCGGCTTCTGGTCGTCCGACTCGGCGGCAGACCTGGACCCGGACTTCTTCACCAACCTCGGCGTGTCCAATCAGGTCATCACCTGCGGCATGATCGAAACCGAGGGCGAGCTCGCGCATTTCATGCGCCACATGACCACCGAGTACACCTTCCCGCAAGGCAACGTGGGCGACCTGGCCAAGTTCGCGCTGAACTCGTCGGGATCGGACGGCCAGATCGGCCAGATCCGCGGCAAGCTGTTCAAGGAGTACGGCTCCGGCACGGCGACCAGCTCGACCGGCGCGATCGGTACGGGCATCCAGCTTGGCGCTGTCGGCGGTGCCCAGTTCCTTTACGGGGCGCTGCATCTGTTCGGGACGGCGGGCACAAGCATCACGGTCATCGTCCAGTCGGATGATAACTCCGGCTTCACCACGCCGACGACCCGCGGAACCTTTAACGGCGGCTCGATCACGGCCGCGGGCGGGTACTGGCTGACTCCGGTTGCCGGCGCGATTACCGACGACTACTGGCGGCTCAACGTCAGTGCGATCTCGGGCAGCTGGGTCATCGGCGGAGCGCTGGGCATCCGATGACCGTTGCCGAGCTCACCACCGTCGCCCCGCCCTACGGCGATCTGTGGAAGGTCGCCCGCGTGGACGTCATGGGCGAAGGCGTCACCTCCGACCAGCGCGAGGAACTGTACGCCTGGCTGCAATCGCTGGGCGTCCCCTACCGCGAATGCCGGCCGAACGTGGTCATCACACAGAACAGCGAAGACGCCCGGTATCTGCTGCACTTGGCCCGCTTCGCCGTCGATGCCAACGGCGACAAGTACGTCGCCCACGCCGAGAACGTCGTGCACACCACGCCGTTGGTCGTGGCTATCAAAGACTTTCCCGCCTGGCTGGTCCAGGCATCGCACATTCAGGACCAGCCCAAGGAGGCATGAAGTGGCGATTTTGGCCCTACTAAACGAGTATTTCCTTTTCAACAGTGTCAACCTGTCCGACCACACGACCTCGTGTGTGCTCACCGCCAACGCGGACGCTCTCGACTCGACCGCGATGGGTGACTCGTGGCGGGAGAACACTGGCGGGTTGAAGGCGGGCACGCTCGCGGCGACCCTGCACGACGACTTCGCCGGCGGCTCAGTCGACGCGACGATCTGGGCGGCGTTCGACGCGAATGTGGCTGTGGCCGTGGCGGTGAGGCCAGTGAACACGACCATCGCAGCGACGAACCCGGAGTATCAGGTCAACGTGCTGCCCAACCAGTGGCAGATGGGCGGGCAGGTCGGCACGCTGGCTCAGAAGCAGCTCAGCTACCCGACCACGGGCGCGATGGTCCGGGACACGACCCCGTAGCAATGCTGATCACCGTCTCGGGCAGCAAGGACTTCGAGCGCTTCGGCGCCGCGATGGCCAAGGCTGCCCGGGTCGACTTCGACCGCGAACTGCATCGCGGTCTGATGCAGGCAGGCGAGGACATCGCCGACGCAGTCCGCCGCCAAACCGACCACTACATGCCGTCGGGTTACGAGCAGCTGCTCGCCGCTCGGCTGCTGACGAAGGTGGAGAAGGCGGCGAAGTTCAAGGGCGTCACCGTCATCGTCTACGCCAAAGGCCGATCGGGTCGTCGCGATGTGGAGCGGCTCAACGACGGGCAGCTGCGCCATCCGGTGTTCGGCCGCGAACGCGTGCTCAAGGCGCAGGGCCGGTACGCGAAGAAGCGAGCCAATCTGGTCAACGGCCGGTACAAGAACCCGTGGTCGGTGACCAAAATCCGGCGCGGGTTCTTCACTGTCCCGGTGAAGCTCGAAGGGCGCAAAGCGCTCAAGCGCCGCGGCGAGCAGGCAATCGACCGTCTCTTCGACGGCATCAGCAAGTCCATCTAGAGCTCCAGCGCCCGTCCCTATGGGAATGGGGTGGCGGGCGCTGGTTCAACCCCATTTCCCAAGGAGCAGCTGTGGCAATTGAGCTTGCCCTGGACCCGAAGGACCAGGCGACCTATGGCGGACCGGAGTGGGTTCCGCTCGACCTTGCCGGCCTCGACTTCATTCCGTTCGACGTCCTGGATCCGCTCGAACACCAGATGATCCGGCTGTGGGGCATCGGCCTGCCCAGGTTGATTGCCGAGGAGATGCCCGAGGACACGATGCGGGCCAAGCTTGGCCTGATCTGGTTGGCTCGCAAGCTGGCGGGAGTGGAAACACCGGACCTAGCCGAGTTCAAGATCCATGCACGACGGGTCGCGGTCCGTGCGGGGGTGAAGCCGGCAGGCGACGGAGGCCCCCCAGCGAAAGCCTCCTCCGCTACGTCCTCGGAGGAAAGAGCGTCCGCGACGGGCTCAAGCCCCTCATCCCCTGGTTCTGGAAAGACTCGGGCTACCAACTCCCGGCGCGTGAAGTCTGGAAACTGACCGCATCCGATGCCCACGCCTACATCGACGCGTGGGCGAAGGCTGCAAAGAAGGGCTAACAGTTGGCAGAGAAGGCTGGCGGACCGTATTTGACTTCCGGCCCAGGGTTGTCAGCTGTGGTGACCTGCCCTGCTGGTATCTGCAAGCCGAAGCCGGTCAAGGTGCTGTGGAACTGCTCGCCAAGGGGAACCACCTGCGAGGTGATGCCACCTTCGGCGTCGGCGAGCGACACCGCCAAGACGTCGCCGCCTGGCAAGTCTGCGGATGCCACCGAAAGCGACACCCACCGGTCGTAGACGGCGTCCGGGGCGAAGTCCAGCCGGACTCTCGCAGCCTTGCTGGCCACGCCGAGCTGGTGCGGTCCGCCCGTCGTGACATTGATCGGCCCGTTGCCGGTCTGCAGCTCGATTAGGCGCAGGTCAGGCCGACCGTTGAGGTTGGCCGGAATCCAGATCATTTGCTGCCAGGTCCAGCGGCCGGTGTCCTCGTACTCGTAGAGGTCACCTGTCACCTGCGCGGTGATGGTGAATGCGGGCAGCGGCGGCACGGCAATCCCCACCTGACACGGTGCCGCTGCGGGTGCTATTGACAGTGCTGCGGCTGGCCGGGGCGCACCTCGCCAAGACGGCAGCGTCACCGCAATGACGGCGATCACGATTACGCCGACCACAGCGACGGTGGCGACGACTCGCTTTGGATTGTCCAGCCATCCGCCCTGATCCACGGGCGTTGGCGGTTGATCTAAGTCAACCTCGATGCTCACGATCACACGGTAACCAGGTCTGTCACGAGATCACTTCCTTCGATCCGGTGAAGGTGGTGGCCTGGTGGCTGACGAGGAACTCCGCGCGCACGTCAAACTGACCGGCGACGCCCAGTTCAAGCAGCAGATGCAGGGTGTCGGCGACTCGGCCGACCGGGCTGGCGACCAGATCGACGACCTCGCCGACAACACCGGGCACCTAGCCAAAGAGGCCGCCAAGGCCGAGGCCGAGGTCAAGCGCCTAATTCACGCAATCAACGAAACTGGCGACCTGGAACTGCTCAAGGCGCTGAGGAAGGAGAAGCGCCAGCTCCGCCTCTTTGAGAACCTGGGGAAGGAACTCAAGGCCGAGCTTGAAGAGGCAGTCGAGGAAGCCACTCCAGACGCCGCCGACGCTGGCGGAGAGATCGCCGAAACTGTCGTCGAGGGCATGAGCTTCGCCTTCAAAGCTTCCAGGCCGCAACTCATCGCAGGCCTGGCCGCCCTCGCAGCTGTGGCGTCGCCCTTTATCGGCGGCGTCATCGCATCTGCCGTCATTGGCGGGGTCGGTATCGGCGGCATCGCCGGTGGCCTTGCGGCCGCCTCTCAAGATTCGCGCGTCAAAGGCGCGGCCGAAAGGCTCGGCGAAGTCGCGCTGAACGCGTTCGAGCAGGCGGCCGATCCCTTCGTCGCGCCGGCCATCGAGGCGCTCGACCTCCTCGGCCGGGCAGCCGTTGACGTGGCGAGCTCTATGAAGCCCGCGTTCGCCGCGCTTGCGCCGGTCTTGATGCCACTCACGCAGGGCCTGGTCGGGCTGGTCGAGGAAATGATGCCCGGCCTGATCAAAGGCATGGAGGCGGCCAAGCCGGTCATCCGGGCAATCGCCAAAGAATTGCCGGAGATCGGTGAGGCGTTCGGCGACTTCATAGGCACGATCGCCGAGGACACCGACGGAGCCATCATGGCCTTCGCAGCGCTGTCGGACGGCATCCAGTTGGCTCTGCGATGGACCGGCAACATGATCGCGGCGCTGGAAAAGACCTACGAATGGTCCATCGGAGCGGCCAGGGTGGCCAACGAAGTGCTGGTCAAACTGTTCGGATGGATTCCCGTCATCGGGAACATCTTCAAGGAGAACGGGCCCTGGCTCGACAGTCTCGTGGGCGACCTGAATAAGTCGGGCGACGCCTCCAACGACTTCGCAGGCGACCTCGAAGGCATAGGCGACGCAGCCAAGGACGCGGCCGACGAGATCGACGCCATGAAGAAGGCGATGGACAACGCCTTCGGCAAGGTCATGGACATCAACCAGGCCACGATCGCCTACGAGCGGGCCATCGACGACCTGACCGAGTCGGTGGAAGAAAACGGCAAGTCGCTCGACGCCCGCGAGGAGAAAGGCCGCGCCAACCGAGGCGCGATCCTCGACGAGATCCAGGCCATCAAGGATCTACGCGACGCCAACATTGACAACAAAATGTCCGTCGAGGACGCAAACGCGCTTTACGAGCAGCAGATCGAGACGCTCCGCAAGAACGCGATCAAGCTGGGCCTCAACAAGGACGAGGTCAACGCCCTTGTCGACGCCTTCAAGGGACTCCCGCGCGACACCACGATGGAAATCCGCTTCCCGGGCCTGCTCGAAGCCCTGACCGCAGCCCGCGAGCTGTCGCGGCTCATGGGTTCGCGTGCCGCAGGGTTCAACCAGCCGGGCTACGTGGATGTCCTCGGCGGCGTCAGCTCCGGAACGTACGTGTCCGGCCGTGCTTCCGGCGGGTCGGTCATGGCCGGTGCCACCTATGTCGTCGGCGAGAACGGCCCCGAAATCCTGCAGATGGGCGCGTCGGGCGGAACGGTCTACAACGCATCCCAGACCGCGGCGATGATGTCCGGCGCTTCGGGCGGGGCGGCGGGCGGGGCGATGAACCTCATCGTGTCGGTCAAACCCGGCTTCGAAGGTGCCATGGGCGCCGCAGTAGCCAGCTACCTGCAGTTCGAGGTGCAGACAACCGGCGAAGGCGACGCCCAGCTCTACTTCGCGGGCCGCTGATGGCGTTCCCGGCAACCCCGCTGGACATCGAGGTGTCCATCGCCCTGAGCGCGGACCTGACCGCGGACCCTGACACGTGGGTGTTCACCGACATCACCGACTACGTGCGTGAGGACCGCAAGATTTCCATCCGCCGTGGCAAGACGGGCAAGTTCGCACAGGTCACGGCCTCCCGCTGCTCCTTGACGGTCGACAACTCCGATGGGCGGTTCTCCCGCCACAACCCGGCCGGCGCCTACTACGGGCAGATCAAGAAGAACACGCCGTTGCGGGTGCGGGTCAACAACGGCTCCGGCTACGTCAACCGCTTCTGCGGCTACGTGACCGGCTGGCCGCCGGAGTGGGATCCCAGCGAGGCCGACCAGACGGTGTCGCTGTCCGCCGACGGCATCATGCGCCGCCTGGGCCGCGACGCCACAACCCACTCGCCTGCATACGGGAGGTTTTCGGGCCTGACCGGCAGCGGCTTCACGCCGCTCGCCTACTGGCCGATGGAGGACGCCCGCGGCGCGACCTCGTTCGCCAGTGCAGTCGGCGGCGACCCGATGGTGCGCGGCACTCACCTCTACTCCGGCGCGGCCGGTCCGGGAACAGTGTCGTTCGCCGACGAAGCGACGTTGCCGGGCTCCCTCCCGCTGCCGGTTTTCGGGCCCGCCTGCAGCATGCGCGGGCCGATACCGGCCTACACGGACACCGGCCAGTGGGTGTACCAGATCATGCTGCGGCTGCCGTCCGAGCTGGACTCGCAGATCCTCGGCCTACTGGACCTGCGCACCACCAACACCGCCCTGCCGTACGTGTTCGTCGGCCTTCTCACCTCAGGTTCCGCATCGGCCGTCGACATACGGGTTCAGGTCTACGACGCCGCGATTTCGCTGACCGACACCTTCACAGTCACCATCAGCGACGCCGACATCTTCGACCAGTGGGTGTCGATCGTCGTCTGCTCGAAACTGAACAGCAGCGGCAGCAACGACACCGTCAGCCTGACCATCCTGGACACCAACGGCGACTCGCTGGGGACAACAGGCGATCAGGTTGTCGACGCGAACTTCCACGGCGCAATCAACTTCGCCGAGGTGCTCAGCCCGACTGGCGTCTACCCGGTCACCGTGCTTTCCCTTGGTGGAGCCGCATGGGGTCACGCCGCCATCTACACCGACCCGGCCTTCACCATCGGCACCCACGATGTCGCCAACGCGATCGCGGCCGGCGGCCACCTCGGCGAAATGGCCCACGTCCGGGCGGCCCGCCTGGCTGACGAGGCCGGCATTCCCTTTGTGGTCACCGGCAGCACCAGCGTCACCATGGGGCCGCAGCGCATCGCCAAGCCGCTGGACCTGCTGCGCGACTGCGCTCTCGCCGACCAGGCCATTTTGTATGAGCCGCTCGACTTCGGCCTGGCCTTCCTCACTGGCCGCAGCCTGTACAACCAGACCCCGGTCGTCACGCTGCAGTACGACCAGGGCCATGTAGCGCCGCCGTTCCGGCCCGAGGACGACGACCGGGATTTCTACAACGACGTGACCGCGCAGCGGCCCAACAGCGGCGCTCCGATGCACTACGCCAACGCGGCATCGGTCGCCGAGGTCGGCTCCTACCCGCTTCCGGTGTCGCCGAACGTCGAAACCGACGACCAGGCGTACCAGATCGCAGGCTGGCTGGCGACGGTCGGCAGCAACGACGAGCTGCAATGGCCAGCGGTAAGGCCGAACCTGCGGCGTGCGCCGGAACTGATCGACGACTGGCTGGCCGCGGACATCGGCAAGAACCTGGCCGTCACCGACCACCCGTCGCCGCTGGCACCGGACGACATTGTGCAGCTGATTGAGGGCTACGCCGAGGTCCTCGGCTCGTACACGTTCGAGCCGACGGTGACGCTTTCGCCCGCGACCATCTACAACAGCATCGGATTGTGGGGTCTGGTGGGCAAGGAACTTCACGCCGCCATCAATAGTTCGGCAACCTCGGCCGACATTGCCACCACGTCCGGCCCGCTGCTCGCTTTGACTGCCTCGCTCGGTGCGGGCGGCTACACCGGCAAAATCGGCACCGAGGAAATCCAGGTCACCGCAGTCGCCGCGTCCACCGTCACGTTCGGGACGACCGGCACAGTCACCCACGCGTCCAATGCCAGCGTCACGCCAGGCATCCCTGCGTCGGTGGCCACTGGCGACCTGCTGCTGTGCCTGGCCGCGATCCGCAACTCCGGCACAGGCGTGCCGAATACGCCAGCTGGATACACCCGCCTGGCTGTTTTCGGTAGCTCCATCAACGTCCAGTTGTTCGCCAAAATCGCCACCTCGGGCGCGGAAGCTGCGCCCACCATCACGTTCACAGGTGGCGTCGCTAACGCGGACACCAGCGCCCAGATGATCCGGCTGTCCGGCAAGTGGCACAGCGCGTCCAATGTGCTGCTGGACTCGGCCAGCTGGTTGAACCCGTCGTCGCAGAACATCGCCTACCCGGCGCTTAGAGTGCCGCTGGCTGACAACTGCATCATCCTGTACCTCGGCTGGAAGGCCGACGACTGGACCTCGGTCGCATCACCGGGCACCGAGATCGGCGAACCCGACACCACCACTGGCGATGACCAGGGAATCGTCTGGGCCTACTCGATCCAGACCACGGCGGCGGCTATCACGCCTGGCAGTTTCGTGGTCACGGGCGGAGCGGCGGCCATCAGCCGTGGGGCCGTGCTGGCGCTGCGCTGCGACTACCAGACCGCCACCATCACCCGCTCCGTCAACGGCGTCACCGCAACCCATTCAGCCGCTGACGCGGTAACTCTGGCCGACCCGTCGGTCTGGGCCCTCTAGGAGGCTGCTGTGGCCGTTCTCGCCGGCGCAATCACCGATCCCGCAGACCTCACCGCCGTCTTGCGGATGGTGGCCACGATGGCCACCTACACGCCTGAGCTGACCTCGAGCTCGGGTTCCCCGACCATCGGCAACGGGACGCTGACGGGACGTTACCTGCAGTCCAACGGGCTGGCCTACGTCCAGATCCAGCTGACTCGTGGCTCCACCACCGACTACGGCACCGGGTTCATCTCGCTGTCGGTGCCCATTCCGGCGCTGTCGGTCGACTACGTGGGCGCGTGCACCCTGTTCGACGCGAGTGCCAACTCTTTTGCCGCCGCCTGCCAGATGGAGACGACGACGTCGATTACGCCGGTCAGCTCCAGCGGGGTCATCACGTCGACGAGCCCATTCACGTGGGCGACGAGCGACAGGATCCGGATCACCATCCTCTACGAGCACGCGTAAGGAGGTACCGAATGCCCAGCTATGCCCAGCTCGAAAACGAAGCCGCGTGGCGGGATGAGATCGTGCCGGCCGAACTGGCCCGGATGGGCCGCACCGTGCGCACCGCCTTGGGCCTGAGCCCCGATGCGGTCGGGTTCAAGGGCAACAACCTTCACCTCAACGGCGCCCACCGTTCGCGGCGCTGGATCCTCACCTCGGACTGGTGCACCGACCGCACCTACACCGTGTCCTATGCCGACGACAAGCTGGGCGACCAGGACTGGATCGCCGGGTTCGACATCTCCGCGCCGCCGCACATCCTGCTGCCCATGTGCCAGCGCCTCGACGCCGCGGTGCGCGCGGGCCGTCTGGAGGAGCTGGCCGCCTGGTACGGCAACCTCGACGGCGACCAGCGGGTGGACGGCTACAACAACATTCTCAACCGCGTCTCGACCTCGGATTCGTCGCATCTGACGCACCTTCACGGAACCGTTCTGCGCCGTCACGCCAACAACGCCGCGTTCATGGCCAGGCTGGCGGCCGTACTGATTGGAGACGACATGCTCAAAGACGAAACCCTGCCGACCCTTCCCGCGGAGACGCTGGCCACCGGTGACGTGCTCCCCGCGGAGTCCCGCTCCGCAGACGTGGCCCTGGCCTACGCCCTGCGCAACTCGTACGCGGCCCGGCGGGCTGCTGAGGCGGCGCTGGCCAAGCTGGCCGCCGGTATGCCGGTCGCCTTGCCCGACGCCCAGCTCGACCTGCTCGCCGACAAGCTGGCCGCGCGGCTACCAGCACCAGCCGTACCGCCTACCGCCGAAACGATCGCTAAGGCTGTCGTCGCCGAGACCGCACGTGAGCTGACGGACTGATCGATGTGGTCGGAACTGCTGCCCTTCGCGGCACCTGGCGGGGCGGTAGCGGTCCTGACCGGGGCGGTGTGGATGGTGCTCACCGGACGGCTGATACCGGCCTCAACCCACGAACGGGAACTGGCCAACCGCGACAGGCAGATCGAACGGCTGATCGCGGAGAACGACGTGCTGGTAAAGCAGCGCGACGGGCTGCTGGAACTGGCGCAGGTTACGGTAGGCATCGTGCGCGCCCTGCCCGCAGCGAAGGAATCGGCACCGTGAGGTGGCCGTGGTCGAAGCGGCCCAAGCCGGAAAACACGGAGGCCGTCAAACAGGCCCAGAAACGCCTCGACGCGGCCCATGCGGCTGAGCCTGAAGTGTCGCGGGTGGTCCGTGAACTGCGGCGCATCCAGATCGAAAACAACTTCGCCGCCCTGCTCACCTCGGCTTTCAGGGACCATCGGTGAAGGCTTTGGCCGGCGTCCTGCTCGTCGCCGCCTTTGTGGGCGGGCTCAACTTTGTCATCACCTACCAGGTGCTGGCGAAGTGGTGGCGCTCTGAGGTGGGCCGCACCATGATGGCGTTCGCCATGTGCGAGACGGCCGTGCTGGGCTTGTCGGTGCTAGTGATGGCGTTCGGCGACTTCTGGGGCCGTGAGGCGCTCGGGCTGCTGGCGTTCCTGGGCTTCACGACGGTGTCGTGGTGGCGGTGGCTGGTGCTGCTCAAGGCGCAGCTGCCCAAGGGCGAGCCTCACTCCTGATCGTCGGCCAACTCGCCGACCGGGAATCCGGCCTTACGCAGCCGCTCGTCGATATAGGCGGCCACCTCGTCCAAATCCTGCTCGTCGGCACCAGCTTCTAGCAGCATCGCGCGCAGGGTCCGATATTGCCAATGCCTCGGGCTGCAGATGGCGTGGGCAAGCAGATGCGGGTCGGTGCTGACCGTGTGCAGTTCGGCAATGGCGGCGTCCCGGTCATATTGGCCGCTGGTCTTTCGGGCCGCATGCCTGGATGCGGTGCCGGTGAGCGCGGCGATTTTCAGTCGGTCACGGGAGTCATGCCGCGCGGTTTCCATGACCACAACTTCCTACGTCCACGTCCAACCCGTCAAGGAGAAGATCATGGGCAAGTATGCAAAGGCCATCGTCGCGGCGCTCATCGCCGGAGCCAGCGTGCTCCTGACCGGCCTCGACGACGACGTCGTCACCCGCATGGAATGGATCAGCGTCCTCATTGCCGGTCTGTCCGCGCTGGGCATCACCTACGCGGTTCCCAACAGCAAGCCGCTGCCCGAGTCGGCGCGGCACCTGAACTGATGACCGCCGCCCGCCCATCCGAAACCCATTTCCACGTTCACCTGGATATCCCTGGGCTGGTGGACCACACCGCCCAGCTTGACCGAATGGAGCAGCTCATGACCGCAGCGAACGACGCACTGGTGGCCCTCAAGGCTCAGCTCGCCGACACCACCTCCGACGTGCTGGCCAAGCTGGCGCAGCTGACCGAGCAGCTGGGCGAGATGCCCGAGGATGCCGCCGCGACCCTGGCCGAGATCACCGACGCGGTGTCGGCGCTCGACGCGACCGTGGGCGACGCTGACGGTTCGGACGTGCCGCCTCCCGTCGAGGAGTAACCAACACGGGACGGCTCCCGCGTATGCTAATCGCGGGCATCCTCCGCCCCGAGCGAAACGACAGAGCGCGCTGCTTCCTTCGGGAGGCAGCGCGCTTTTTGTTGTCTGGATGTCCTAATAATTAGGCCTCGGGTGGTGTCGCGAGCTTGCCGTGGTAGGCCAGCACCGACATTCGGTCCGCCTCGGTCATCGGTCCCATCTTCGCTGCGATCTCGTCACAGATCTGCCGGGTACTACGCCCAAGCCCCTCAGTCACAGCTGGCGCTTGCGGGTCCAGGTCGGCGATCAGCCATCCGTCGTAGTAAAGCGCGTCGAGTTCGGTGTCGTCCCACGACGCGTACCAGGGTGTGATCCGGTCGCCGTCGATGTTCCAGTCGTCGAGAGTGGTGTGCAGCGGTCCGCCTGTTGGGTGGATGGCGTACAGCTCGCGGACCAGTGCGAGCGCTTCGGCAATCTCGGGCGTCCAGTTGGCAGGTTGGCCCGCCTCGTTCCAGCAGTCAACGCACATCGGCGGGCACCTCGATGCCGTAGACCTCGGCGAGCGCGAGCAGGGTGTCGCACCAAGGCTCTGGGTGATAGAACTCCTCGTGTCGCCACTGGTCACACTTGCCGCACATGTACTCGACTCCGACCTGCTCGTACATCACCGCTGGGTCTTTGCGGTCCGGCGCTGCAATGAAGCCAAGCTTCGGCTTGCTGTAGATCGGGTGCAATTCCAGGAGCTTCCGGTGTGCTGCTACCTGCCGCAACGCGCGCGCCGGATCGTGGCGCGCGATGTGCTCCCCGTCCACGTCATTGATAGGCGACCCGCCAGCCTTCCGCGCGGCAACCGAGCCTTCGGCGCTGTCGATGGTGAAGGTCTCGCGGTCGTAACTCCAGGTCGGGCTGAAGCCTGCCGCCCGGAGCGCGATCCGCTCGTCCTCGTCCAGCGCCGCCTTGAGCTTGTCTATCAGCGTGTCAGCCACAGTCAGCACCGCCCATCAGCTGTTCAATCTCCTCGCGCGCCTGCCGAATCACCCGCGTCTTGTACCTGATGTACGTGTCCTCGTCGATCCGGCCAACCTCGCCCGTTTCCGGGTGGACGAAGTCTTCAGCCTGGCTGCCCATGCCGTGGTTGAACAGGCCGTCGAGGACCCGGTTGAGCGGGTCGCTCGTCCATTCGTCGACCATCGCCAGGGCCTCGTCCTCATCCACGGTCGGCCTCCGCGAGACGGATCAGTGCGGCGGCAAGCCACATCTCGACGACTCCGCGCGGCTGGCTCTCAAGCATCTGCTTCAGCGCGACCATTGTGTGCGCGCGGTCGTTCAGCGCGAGGTCGCCTTTCAGCGCCTCCACCTGCTGGTCAATTTCGCTGTCGACGATCGCCGCGAACTGGTCCGCTGCTGCCGTCTGGTCGGGTGTGGGCATAGGTTCCTCTCTCCTTAATATGGCGGGGCGAGACGGAGCCACTAGTCCTGGTTCCGTCTCGCCCATCTTCGCTTACCTTTCCGATCACTGCTTCGCCTTACCTGCGCGTACCGCGGTACGTGACACACCCAGCTCGTCTGCCGCCTGACGCTGCGACGTGTCCGCAGCCCGGCGCTGGCGCACCACACGTGCCCACCCAGTCAACAGGCGGGCTTCCTCACGCAGATAGTTGCGCCGGGCGATGATCGCCGCATGGAGTTTGGCGTCGTCTGCCATGTCTTCGCAGCGGACTCCGACCATCGCGTCGACCAACGTCGGCATGGTGTGGGCTGTATCGGTGCCCACCTCGGCGGTCACGACACCCACCTGTAGCTGTCGTGGATGCTGGCCAAAACGGCGCCCACGATCGCACTGCCCAGTGCGGTGGTGCACAGCCAGCAGATGCGGCTGGGCTGGTAGTTGAGCCGGCCGAAACCGGCACGGGTAATCCTCATAGCTCCTCCTTGGGTTGGGTAGGTTGACTGCCACCGGCCGACGCTTCCTTCAGACGGCAATCGGCCGGTGGGTCTCGTGCCTGCAGCTCCGCTCCGAGGTGACTGCAGGCTGGGTGCTACGGGGCGATACCGACGTCCCACGAGTAGGTGTCGGGACCGTCCTGGCCGTCGTTGTGGGCGGCTACGAAGCGCTGGTACTCGCCCGACTCGCCGTACGCCGTGTAGGTGTAGGCCTCGCCCAGGTAGTCGAAGTCTTCCTTCTCCACCTCTGGACAGTCGGTGAGCGCGCGCACCATCTGGTCGATCGCCCACGTCTTGTGGTGCTCGCCGTCTGCCTGGCCGTACATGTCGGCGATGTGCAGCGCTGCGTCGATGCGTTCTTGCAGGTCCACTTGCTTTCCTCCTTCGTCTGGCCGATCCGTCTCGCCCACAGCGGGGAAGTCTGTGGGCGAGCGGTCCTGTCAGCGTGCGGGGTAGATGCGGGTGAGCAGCTGCAAACGCTGCCCGTCGGTCTCACGGTGCAGCCGGGCAGCTGCCCTGCCCAGGGCGACTGCTTTCTGCCGGCCGAGGGTTAGTGCGTGCTGGGTGACGTAGCGGGATGCGATCTCTTCGTCGCGGGTGGTGGGCATCTGGGCCTCCCTAGGATTTGGTATGCCTACAGTGTAGGCCACATGCGTAGGCATGGCAATAGCGTAGGCCAACGGTGTATGCCATACTTGTAGGCGTGACCGACCACGAGGAGGCATTGGCGCAGGCTGCGGCCGACTACCGCCGCTTCCTGGACGCCCGCCAAAAGCTCGGCGACGCCATACGCGCCGCCGACGCCGCAGGCATGCGCCAGGTCGACATCCTCAAAGCCACCGACCACGTCTGGACACGCGAGCAGGTCCGACGCGTCTGCTTGAAAGGCGGCAACGATGAGTGACCTCGCCCAGCGCCAGATCGCCGCTGTCCGCGCCTACCAAGCCGAACACCCCGACATCGACTGGACCGTACCGCCAACGTGGTCCAGCTCAACTTCGACGCTGAAGCCATAGGTCATCAGCCGCGCGATCCGATGTGGGACAAGCTCGACATGTGCTGCTGCCACCCGGAGCTGCCACGCCACCACGCGTAAGACTTAGTGCTCAAGACTTTGACACCGGCCCTCGCCTAGCGCGAGGGCTTCGTGCATGAGGGGATAACAGCTTCAACCTGTCACGGCGCTGTCCGATTCATACCTTGTCCGTGAAACCATCGCGGGTACCTGACGCGCCCGATTTGCTCCCGTGAAACGCGTTCCGGTTACTGCGCGGCTGGTCAGCTAACCGAGGTTTCACGCATGATCCCCCGGGTGAGCGGTGTCCAGGAGTCGGTGCGAAGGAGTCGTGGACACCGCCCCTACCCATCCCGGGATGGGAGCCTCAAGCGGGTGGGCGTGAGCGGTGCCCAGGGACCAACTCCTGTCTGGGCACCGCCCGCTCTCCCAACCCCGCGCTTAACGCAGGCTCACAGCCGCGACGCCTTCGCCAACGTCCTGCGATGCGCACGCCTCGCCCGCCGATACGTTTCACACGGCCACGGCCCACACAACCGGCGGCACAACCCGCACCAGTCGCGCCGATGCAGGCGCATCACCGTCCGCGACCACGCCAGATCGTGACGCAACAACGTTGGAGTCATCGCCCACACCACTCAGCTTTGGCCCGGTCGATGCGCTCCTGGCGCAGCTTCACACAGTCGGGGCAGTCAGCGACCACCCCGGCCGGCTGTCTGAACCATTTCAGGCCGCAGATCGTCCACCGGCCAGTGGACCCGTTGTAGTAGTTGTCCTCGTCGGCGTAGTGCCGGATTGCCTGTGTCATCGTCGCCTCCCGCAGCTGGAGAGCGCCACCCCGCGCTAGCACTGCGCTCCCGCGGGGTGGGCCGAACAGGTGGCAGTCCCGCCGCTGCGCCAAGCGAGAGCTCAGCGAACTGACTTCGATGGCACGGGACTGCCGCACCCGACACTACGCGCATCATGCGCATGGTGTGAAGCATGCGCGGTGTGATCAACTCTTCGGGACCACGAACGGAGAGTTCAGAGCACATGCCCGAGCCGAAAGCCCACACCTTCCGGGACCTCGCCGAGATCATCGAGGCGCGTATCCGCGCCGGCGTCTACCCACTCGGCGACAAACTGCCCACCCAGGAAGAGATGGCCGACGAGTTCGGACTCGGGCTGACCACCATCTCCAAGGCCGTGATGATCCTGCGGGAACGCGGCCTGGTTACGAGCCGCCCGCCGAAAGGCATCTTCGTGGCCGACGAGCTGCCTTCCTAGCTGGCTCCAGCCGTCCTCTAGCGACAACACCCAGGTAGACGCTTGCAGACGTTCACGCCATGGCAACTATGTGCATTATACGCATTGTCCGCATCATACGGACCGTGATCGACTTCTCTGGCCGCAAAGAGAAGAGACCACGTTGCCCAGGCCAAGCCGGTACACCGACATCGCCGAAAGTCTTGAAGCACGCATCCACAAAGGGGAGTTCAAGGCAGGCGACAAGCTGCCCACCCACTACGAGCTGTGCGCCGAATACCAGGTGGGCTACACAACGGTGGCGAAAGCAATCGCGATCCTGCGCGATCGTGGCCTGGTGTACGGGATAGCGCCGCTGGGAGTTTTCGTCGCCGACTAGCCTCTGACCTGGAACTTATTCAACTTATCCAGGTAAGTCACTAACGGGTGAGTCAACCATGCGCACAGTAGGTACCGTGCGTGACGACCTTGACACCTGGTGTGAGCTGGCGCGTATGGGCTTTTAGGGCCATGGTCGACAATCTTGGCGGCCAATTCACATGTGGAAATCAAACTCCAACTAGACCGAAAGACTATTGGCGAAGCTCTGAGCTGGGAGAAGCCTGAGACCTCTCAGGACTTAGGGTGCGGACTTCCTGACCTGCCATCACTTACGGGGCAGCCCACCAGCCGGATCAACTCATGCCGCTCGGAGGCGAGTCAATCATGCTCAAAATCTGGGAGAACTACCTCAGGCAAATTGCACTTTGCAAGGCAAGGCTGCGCGCGTGGCTTCGCTCGGTCGAAGAAGAGATACTCGGGCCGCGCCAGCCGGAGTGGAGGTCGTGGTGACCATCCTCGCGATCCTCTTCGTCCCGAGCGGCAACTGCGCATGGATGGACACATGCGCCCAATACACCGCCAGGCACGGCTACCAGGTCATTGCCGTCGTCTCGGCGTGGGCCGACGCCATCCGCCTAGCCCGCCTGCATTCAGCTGTCGTCGTCGCGGGTCGCCGGGAGCACCTGCCTGCAGACCGCCTTCCCAGGCTGGAGATTGTCGTCGAAGAGGGCGACACCCCGACCAATTTGCCTATGCGGCATCGCCCTCGCCGAACGTCGGTAGTGAATCGATGATTGCCTGCAACTGTTCGTCCGCCACCGCAATGTAGCGGGCAGTCGTTGCCAGGTTGGCATGTCCGAGCGCCCTTTGCAGCGCTCGGACATCCTTCGTCTTCGCATAGCTAGTCGTGGCCATCCACCCGCGCAGCCGGTGCATCGAGACGCCGTACAGACCGAGGACTTCCTGACAGTGAAGCAAGAAGTTCGTCGACAACTGATGCTCGTCGGCGACTCGGGCCAACGGGCCGGACGGAAGGTCCTTCACGGCGTCCCAGACGACCGGATGGGTCGGCAGTATGCGCGCCTTCTCCCCCTTGCCTCGGTGGACGCTGGTGGCCTTCTCGGTGACGTGCTCGCGGTGCAGCCGCCAGATCTCGATGCACCGCAGCCCCCCGTAGCAGGCCAGCTTGGCCCACAGCAGGTACGGCTCCCGCGCCTCGGTGAGGATGGTCCGCACCTGCGCGTCGGTGGCCACGCGCGGCAGGCCGACCTTCACCACGGGACGCGGGATGCCGGCGCTTGGGTCGAAGTCGATGATGCCGCGACCGTGGGCCCAGCCGTAGAAGCAGCGGATGGCGGCGTGGTAGACGGCCCGGCTCGACGCGGCCAGGCCGTCTCTCCACAACCAGTCGCGGAGTTCTTCCTCGCACGCGATATCGGCGCCGAACGGCAGATCTCGGTCGAGGGCAACTACGCATCGCTGGTAGTCGCGGATGGTGCGGGGTGAGCGGCTTTCCTGGCGCAGGTGCGCGGCGAAGGGTGCCAGCAGGTCGTCGATAGCCATAAGTCACGCTCGCACCACAGTCCGCGATGCTGCATCGGTTGTTGTGGTCACGATCCGGTCAGGGCCAGCGGAAGGCGAGCCGGTCGGCGGGTTGCCTGCCTGGGAATTTGGTTCAGGGGTCCACCGGTTGGCCGGGTACGGCCGGTCACGGTCGCCTTACGAACGTTAGGGCAACTAGCCTGTTTGAGTGAAACCAATGCTCCTAGTCGACGCGCCGAGCCTGTATTTCCGTGCCTTCCATGGCATTCCCGAGAAAGCCGCCCGCACAGACGCCGGTGAGCCGGTCAATGCCGTGCGCGGTTTCCTGGACATGATGGCCACCCTGATCCGCACCCGGCGGCCTGGCCGCGTTGTTTGCGCCCTCGACTACGACTGGAGGCCGGCTTGGCGGGTCAAGCTGATCCCGTCCTACAAGCGTCACCGGCTGGCCCCCGGTGGCGGCGAAGAGGTCCCCGACGCGCTGGTCCCCCAGGTGCTCATCATCCTGGATTTCCTGCACGCCATCGGGATACCCGCCTTCGGCGTCGACGACTACGAGGCCGACGACGTGCTGGGCACCCTGGCCTTCCAGGGACCGGCCCCGGTCGAGATCGCCTCCGGCGACCGTGACCTTTTCCAGCTCGTCAACAAGACCACCACGCTGCTCTACTGCGGACGTGGCGTGGCCAAACTGGAGGCCTGCGACGAACCGGCGGTCCTCGCCAAGTACGGGGTGCCCGCGTCTTCCTACGCCGACTTCGCCGCGCTGCGCGGCGATCCCAGCGACGGCCTTCCCGGCGTGCCCGGGGTCGGCGAGAAGACGGCAGCCCGCCTGATCGCCCGCTACGGCTCGCTGGACGCCATCGTCGCGGCCGTCGCCGACCCGAAGGCCGACTTCGCCCCGGGTCTGCGCGGCAAGCTCGCCGACGCGGCCGACTACTTGAAGGTCGCCCCGGAGGTGGTCCGGGTGGCGCTAGACGTGCCGTTGCCCGAGTTCGACCCGGTGTTGCCGGGCGAGCCGAACGACCCCGGCGTGTTGCTCGAGCTGGCCGAGCGCTGGAACGTGGCGGGGCCCTGCCGGCGCCTGGTCGACGCGTTGGTCGAGGCGGCCTGAGCGGCTTCCCGCTGCTTCTGCCGGGCCTCCAGGTAGGCCCGGCCGTCGAAGTCCTCGTCGGAGGGGGCCGCGCCGATGATGAAGATGAGGGCGCCGATGACCACCAGGACGAGCATGCCGATCGGGACCAGAAGGCTGCCCGCGGTGGCGCCGTCGATCGCGATGGTGGGCTTGGTCAGCTCGACCGACATCGCGGCCATGCCCGTGTAGTGCATGCCGCACACGGCGACACCCATGATCAGGGCTGCCCCGAAGATCAGGAGCTTGCGGCGCAGGATCACCGTGAACCAGAGCGCGACCGTGGCCGCGACCACGGCGATCACCACCGAGGCGGCGACCAGGCTCGGGTCGTAGTTGATTTTTCCGTCCAGGCGCATGGCACCCATGCCGGTGTAGTGCATGATGGCGACGCCGACCCCGGCCAGGATGCCACCGGTGATGATCCGGGGGGCGCCCCGGCGGCCGAACCCGGCGATGAACAGGCCGATGCCGACCACGACGACGGCAAGCACGGCGCTGGCGATCGTGATGAGCACGTCGTAGCGGATCCGCGCTCCGGAGACGGTAAAGCCGAGCATCGCCATGAAGTGCATCGACCAGATTCCGGTGCCGCCGAGGGCGATCGCCGCCGCAACCAGCCACCAAGATCGTTGCGAATTCGTGCGAGCATCCCGCGCACGCGCGGTGATGATCAAGCTCAGCAACGATCCGAGGATGGACAGGACGTACGCCACGGCAGGCGTCAGGAGTCCATATGAGAAGTGATGCACATCGGCCACAGAGGCATGATGGCGGATTCAACAACCAAGCGGCAAGTTGGATGAACGTTTAGGCCACAGAACTGTACGCAAGAACACCCCTATTGATGGCGTCCATCGCCGAACGAGCATTTTGCCGCAATGTCGCTGAGGCGCCAGGAGCGTCCGCGATCTGGCTCAGCAAATCGATCACCTGCCGCGCCCACCGAACGAAGTCGCCGGCGGGCATGTCCCCGTCCAGCTGGTGCCCGCTGGCCAGCACCTTCGCCAGCGGCTCGCCCTTGGCCCACCGGTAGATCGGCCACACGAACCCCACATCGGGCTCCCGGGTCTGGGCCAGCCCGTGGCGACGCTCATCGGCCGCCAGCTCCTGGTAGATGCGCCACGTCGAGTCGACCGCCGACGCCACCGCGCCGCGCGGAATGGACGCCTGCTCATCGACCTCACGCCGGGCCTCATAGAGCACCACCGATGCGGCTGCGGCCAGCTCATGCGGCTGCAGCTCCTCCCAGATCCCGCTGCGCAGGCACTCGGCCACCAGGAGGTCGGCCTCTGTCCACAACCGGCCAAGCATCCTTCCCGAATCGGTGACCTCACCGTCCGGCCCCAGATAAGCGCGCTCGGTCAGCAAATCGCAGATTTTGTCGAAGGTACGCGACAGCGAGTTCGTCCGGTTGGCCACCTTGGCCCGCAACGCCTCGGTGTCCTTGCCCAGCCGATGCCCACGCTCGGCCCACCGGGCATGGTCCTCCCGCTCGGGGCAGGCGTGGCACGGATGCGCTCGCAATGCCTTGCGCAGCGCGGCAAGCTGCTTGTCCTCACCCGCACCCGAGCCTCGGCGGCGGCTGCCGCGCTCCTGGGTCAGGTCCAGGTTGCGCAGCGACGACGCCAGATCGCGACGCTCAGCGGGCGCGCGGTGGTTGAAGTGGCGCGGCACCCGGACCCGGCCGAGCGCGGTGACCGGCGAGGAGAACTCCCCCGCCGAAATCCGCCCGGCCCACCTGTCCTCGGTGAGCACCACCGGGCGCGGCTCACCGAACGGGCCCACCCCCGGGTCGAGGATGACGGCCAGCCCGGCGCGGCGCCCACCCGGGATCCGGATCACGTCGCCGACCTTCAGCTGCTCCAGCGAGTTGTTGACCTCGGCCCGGCGCGCCTGCTGGCTGATCCGCGACAGCTCCTTCTCCCGCTCGGCAATCTTGACCCGGATCGCGAAGTATTCGGCGAAATCCCCGTGCTCGCAACCCATCTCAGTGTCGTAGATGGACAGAGTCTCGTTGTTTCGCTGCACCTGACGGGCCAGGCCGACCACCGAGCGGTCCGCCTGGAACTGCGCGAACGACGACTCCAGCAGCTCCCGGGAAGCGGCCGCGCCGACCGAGCCGACCAGATTGACCGCCATGTTGTACGAGGGACGGAAGCTGGACCGCAACGGATAGGTGCGCGTCGAAGCGAGGCCGGCCACATGCCGCGGGTCGACCTCGGGGGTGAAGACCACCACGGCATGGCCCTCGACGTCGATGCCGCGCCGCCCGGCGCGGCCAGTCAGCTGGGTGTACTCGCCGGGGGTCAGGTCGACGTGCGCCTCACCGTTGAACTTGACCAGCTTCTCCAGCACCACGCACCGTGCGGGCATGTTGATGCCCAGGGCAAGGGTTTCGGTGGCGAAGACGGCCTTGACCAAGCCGCGTACAAACAGATCCTCGACGACCTCTTTGAAGGCGGGCAACATTCCCGCATGGTGGGCAGCCAGGCCACGCTCCAGCCCGTCCAGCCACTCCCAGTACCCCAAAGCATGCAAATCCTCGCTGGGGATGTTGCCGATGCGCCGCTCCACCACCTGACGGATCTCGACCCGCTCGTCGGGCGAGGTGAGCCGCAGCCCAGCCTGCATGCACTGCTGCACCGCCGCGTCACAGGCGGCCCGGCTGAAAATGAACAGGATCGCGGGAAGCAGCCCTTCGGAGTCGAGCCGATCCACAATGTCCGGACGCGCCGGACCGGTGTTGCGCCGCCGCCCCGCACCGCGTTTGACGGCGCCCATTTCGGCCCGCCGGGCGATCTCACGGGTATAGCGCAGCAGCTCCGGGTGTACGTCGTGGGCCCGCGCCGCGTCGGCCGAGTGGAACAGGTCGAACATCCGCTTGCCCACCAGCATGTGCTGCCACAGCGGCACGGGCCGGTGCTCGCTGACCACCACCTCGGTCTCGCCGCGCACGGTGACAAGCCAGTCGGCGAACTCCTCCGCGTTGGAAACCGTGGCCGACAACGACACCAGCGTCACCGACTCGGGCAGATGGATGATCACCTCTTCCCACACCGCGCCGCGGAACCGGTCGGCCAGGTAGTGAACCTCATCCATCACCACGTACGACAGACCGGTCAGCGTCGATGAACCCGCGTAAAGCATGTTGCGCAGCACCTCGGTGGTCATCACCACCACGGGGGCATCGCCATTGATCGAATTGTCGCCGGTCAGCAAGCCGACCCTGTCCGCGCCGTAGCGCTGGATCAGGTCGTGAAATTTCTGGTTGGACAAGGCTTTGATCGGCGTGGTGTAGAAACACTTGAGCCCCCGCTGCAGCGCGAGGTGCACCGCGAACTCGCCCACCACCGTCTTGCCCGCCCCGGTCGGCGCGCAGACCAGCACGCCACGGCCCTCCTCAAGGGCGCGGCAGGCAGTCCGCTGGAACGGGTCAAGCTCGAAGCCGAGCCCTCCGGCGAACTCAGTCAGAAGCGGGCTCGTCATGACACCTAGGCTAGGCGACCTTGGCCAGCGACCGCAGGTCGGTATCCTGCTCGGGTGCAAGACCCAAAGCCACGGGCGCTAGACGCTGTTTTGTTCGACTTTCATGGCACGCTGGCCATGACGGTCGACCCGATCGCGTGGGTGACCGCCGCAGCAGCCGATTGCGGGGTATCGCTCGACCGTGGCCGGGCCACCGTCCTCGCCGACCGGATAGCCACCGCGGGCGGGCTGCCCGGTGTGGCCAAACCGAGCCGGATCCCGCCTCAGCTGGCCGAGGCGTGGGCCAACCGGGACCTCTACGAGCAAAGCCATCGGGAGGCCTTCATCGGCCTCGCCGCGACCGTACCCTGCGAAATCTCCGGTCTGGCCGAAGCGATCTACGCCCGGGTGGAAACCCCGCAGGGCTGGCAGCCCTACCCGGACGCGCTGCCCACCATGAGCGCCCTCTACGCCGCCGGGGTCAAGATCGCCGTGGTCAGCAACATCGGCTTCGATATCCGGCCGTTGCTGGCCGCCTGGGGCCTGATCGGCCTTTGCGACGCCATCGTCCTGTCCTACGAGGTGGGCTGCGTCAAACCCGACCAGAAAATCTTTCTGCGAGCCTGCGCCCAGCTGGGCGTGGAGCCCGAGCGCACGCTGATGGTGGGCGACACCCCCGCCGACGCCGGAGCCGCCGCCGTCGGCTGCGCCGCCCTCATCGTGCCCTCAGCCCCCTGCGGCAAAGCCAACGGCCTCCACCGGGCTCTATTGCTGGCGCGTGCAGGCAACGCGCAGGCAGCGCCGCCTTGAAGCCGCTGCGAATGTTAAGCCAAGAGGCGCAGGGCGTCTCTGGCTGCGGTGACGGTGATGGGTAAGGGGGCGATGCGCTCGCCGTCGGCGTAGCAGACGATGCCTTCGGCGTCGAGCTCGATCGATTCGACGCGGAGCTGGCGCACCTTGGGATGGTCGATGTGGGTGCCGGCGTAGACCCGCGGCTTGATGCGCATCAATGTGGCGCGGGAGATGGGCTCGGCCCAGACCACGTCGAGCAGGCCGTCGTGGGGGTCGGCGTCGGGGCAGATCTTCATGCCTCCGCCGTAGGAAGTGCAGTTGCCGATGGCTAGCAGCACCGCCTCGAAGCCGAGCCGCTTGCCGTCGACCACGGCCGTGTAAGCGCGCGGGCGCAGCCGGGCCAGCTCCACCACGATGGCGATGTCGTAGCGGCGCGGCCCTTTCGGCCAGCGCATGCTGTTGCCGCGCTCGTTGACGATGGCGTCGAAGCCTGCGGCGAGCACAGCGCCGAACCACCGGGTCTCGCCCTGCGCGGTGGTCAGCCGGGCGAGGTCGAAAGTCTTGTGCCGGTTGGCTTTCAGCGCTTCGGCGAGCACGCCCGCGGCCGCCACCGGATCGGTGGGCAGCCCGAAACAGGTCGCCATGTCATTGCCCGTGCCGACCGGCACTATGCCCAGCGGGGTGCTGGTGCCGGCCACCGCCTGCAACGCCAGGTGAACCGTGCCGTCTCCGCCCAGGGCCACCAGTGCCCCGACACCGTCGGCGACTGCGGCTTTGCCCGCTTTTTCTGCTTCTTCGCGGGTACCGGCAGAAAGCACCCGGATCGAAGCCGCCGCCTCAAGACGGGCCAGCGCCGCCTTGGCCGCGCCCGCATGCCGCCCGCGTCCGGCCGAGGGGTTGAGCAGAACCGCGATCTCCATAGCCAGTAGAGGCTACCGACTCGGGACGCGCCCCACCATCACGAACTCGTTGTAGGTGAATACCTTTCCGGCCACGCGTGGCAGCGGGAAAGAGTACTGCTTTTCCACCTGCAACCCCACCTTGCCGGCGAGCTCGGTGGTCTGCGGGTGCCCGACGAACCACACGTGGGTGGCATCGCTGGCGTAGCCGCGCTCCTGCGGCGTGATGAACACGACCTTGCCGCCCGGCTTCACATAGGGCAGATATTCGTTGACCAGCTCCACCGCGACATCGGCCGGCACGTGCTCCAGCACGTGAGCGATGAGCAGGGAGTCGAACGCGGCGGGCTTGCCGTGCTCGCTGCGGTGGAACTCCTCCGACGTGTAGGCGGTGAAGCCCAGCGCGCGAACCCGCTGCACGGCGTCGGCGTTGTGGTCAACGCCGACGCCGTTTCCGTCAAGGTGCAGCAGGTTGCGGCCGATGCCGCAGCCGACGTCGAGCACGTAGCCCAGGTTCAAACGGCGGAGGTGCGCGCGGTAGGGCGCCTGAACATTGAGCGCCCTCTTCCACCACACATCACCGATGCGCTGCAAACGCTCAGCGTATTCGGCTTTCTTGGTGGGCGCGTCAGCCTGATCTGCCATGGTCACATACCCTATGTCATGTCGTCGTAGCGGCGTTCGAGAGGTGCGATGGGCTCCACCCGAGCACCGGCCTCGACCGGCTCCGGCTGGTAGTCATCGATCGACGAGGTCTCATCGTCGTCAAGACCCGCGTAGATCTCCTTGCCGCGGCCCTTGCGCTTGTCGTTGAGCAGCGCGACACCGACGGCGATGAAGTAGAGCAGGCTCAGGCACAGGGCGAAAACCGTCATGCCGAACGGGCCCGGGTCGGGCGTGGTCACCGCGGCGAACGCGAACGAGATGAACACCGCGACGCGCCACCAGCCGAGCATCTTCTTGCCGCTGACCACGCCCGCGAAGTTGAGCATCAGCAGCAGCAGCGGGAATTCGAACGAGACGCCGAACAGCAGCATCATGCCGGTCATGAAGGAGACGTATTTCGTCACCTCCAGCATCGTCGCGCCGAGCACGCCGAGGTCCATCAGGACTTCCAGGCCGTTGCTGGCCATGATGAACCCGAGCGTCACGCCCAGGCCGAAAAGCGGCGCCGCGATCGCGGTGAAGGTGTAGGCCCACTTGCGCTCGTGCCGGTGCAGGCCGGGTGCGATGAATGCCCACAGCTGGTACAGCCAGACCGGTGCAGCCACGATCAAAGCGAGCCAAAGCGCCAGCTTCATCCGCAGCATCAGACCGTCGGCCGCGCCCATCTGCAGGAACTGACACCTGTCGTTGATCAGCAGATGTTCTTTGGTCATCAACTCGCAGTAGGGGACTTCCAGCTGTTCGAAAGCCCACCTCGACATGATCCAGCCGAGCACGAGCCCAGCCGCGACTGCCAGCGAGGCCTTGAACAGGCGGTCACGCAGCTCGCGGATGTGCTCGATGAGGGTCATCGAGCCATCCGCTGCCCGCTGGAATTCGGTGGGCCCGCGTCGACGTGCCAGGGGGTTCTTCATGGCAACGTCCGCGCGGCCGGATCAGGAGTGCTTGATCGGGTCGACCTTGGGCGCAGGCGAGGGCTGGTTGTCAGCGATCGGCTGCTGCGAGGTGACCTGAGCCTCGGCCTTGCCGTCGAGGTTGGTGTCCTTGCCATCCTCGGTCAGGCCCTTGGTCTCGGCCTTGAGGATGCGCATCGAGCGGCCGAGGGAACGCGCCGCGTCGGGCAGCTTCTTCGCGCCGAACAGCAGGACGAGAATTCCCACCACGATGAAGAGGTGCCATGGCTTAAGGGCGCCGGAAAACATGATTTCTCCCAGATGCTTCGCAGGGGGTGCTCTGACATCGAGTGTTACCGCTCACCCCACCTCGGTCAACGTTACCGGGCTGAGCGTGCAGTTTCCTGCACGGGCCCCTGTAAGTTAGGGCACCCTTCCCTTGACAAACACGCAGAGTGAGGGCAATGCTTTCCCAGGCCGCCTGGCGCGCACCCCGCGGTATGCCTTGACGTGACCTTCTGCCGGCGGCCTGCCCCTACCGGAAAGGAACACGCCTCGCATGATGGAGCAGGCAGCGCCCAACAGCAACAAAACCAACCACCGCCGGCTGTCGGATCTTGATGAGACCGGCTTCATTCAGCTGCGCGACTACGAGGGCGAGCTGAACCCTGCGGAGTGGGAGTCGATGGAGTACGTCGACTGGAAGAGCGGTGGCGACACCAACTTCGCCCCGATCGCCTCGGCGCTCGGCGACATGGAGTGTGCCGGTTTCTGGGACCACGGCAAGTCCGACAAGGACGGGATCTGGACGCAGAATGCGGAGATCTGCCCCACCCTCGTCCAGTGGACCGAGGCCATCGGCGGCCGCTACGGACGGGTCCGGGTCATCAAGCTGGAGCCGAGCAAGTCCTACGAGTACGCGGTCAGCTGCATGCACCAGGACGACAACAACCGGCTCAACCCGGAAGAAGAGCCCTGGGTCGTGCGCGCGTGGCTCAACCTCACCGATGACACCGAAAGCTTCATGATTGTCCGCGAAGGCAAGGAAGACGCCGCCTCGGAGAAGCACATCCCGCTGCGCAAGGGCGCCCAGTTCGTCGTGGACACCCAGCGCCTGTGGCACGCGGTCTACCACAAGGGCGACCAGCCGCGTTACGCGCTGATCGTCAGCTTCGAAAGCGGCGACGACCTGCAGAAGTGGATCGACTCGCAGAAGGTGACCGCCTCGGTCTAGTCACGCGTTCCCCCGAAATCGCAGCGCCGCGCCGGCGTC